>NZ_DAMCJP010000001.1:0-940430 GCF_032097965.1 Moraxella sp. CTOTU49803
CGTGTCCGTGTCTTTCAATCATCTCTTCAAAGGTGTGGATATTGCCGACACGCACCAAGTGATACAACTCTTGGCGAGAGTAAGAAAAATGCTCGCAGATATGATTTTTAACTTCGATACCACGTTTTTTAAGTTCTGACACTAAGGTATCTTTGACAATTTGGGCGCAGCCGCCACAGCCTGTACTAGCCTTGGTGCAGCTCTTGATGTCTTCATAAGTCATGGCCCCATTGTCCACTGCTGCGCAGATTTGACCTTTATTAACGTTATAGCATGAGCATAGGGTAGCGGTATCAGGCAGATTTTCAACGCCCATAACGGGCTTTTCGACATTTGGTAAAATCAAGCTTTCAGGTTGTAGGGGTAAATCAATACCATTTAAAAATAACTGGAGCAAGTTGCTGTAATCTTCCGTATCACCCACAAGTACCGCACCGAGCAAGCGTTTGCCATCGTCCGAGGTAACTAACTTTTTATACACGCCTGTTTTTGGGTTTTGGTAGACAAAGCTTAAACTGTCTTTGATTTTGCCATGGGCATCGCCAATACTGCCGACATCGACGCCCATGAGTTTAAGTTTGGTACTCATGTCCGCACCGTCAAATAGGCTGTCATGCTCACCTGCTATTTGTGAGGCACATACGCTTGCCATGGTGTAGCCTGGAGCAACCAGCCCGTAGATTTTGTTATCCCATAATGCACATTCTCCAATCGCATAAATATCTGGCTCGCTTGTTTGACATCTGTCATCAATGACGATACCGCCACGTTCGCCAAGTTTTAGCCCAGAATCTCGTGCCATAGTATCTTCAGGGCGAATCCCAGCACTAAATAGAATCAAATCGGTATCAAGCAAGCTACCATCAGCAAATTGCATGGTTAAAAAACTGGCGTCATCGTCATGGTTATCGATGATTTGCTGAGTATTTTTACCGGTTAGTACCGTAACGCCCAAGTCTTCGATTTTTTTCTTTAACAACTCTCCGCCTGCGGCATCTAGCTGTACGCCCATAAGTTGGGGTGCAAACTCGACTACATAGGTGGTTAAACCCAGTGTCACTAAGGCTTTGGCGGCTTCTAATCCCAATAAACCACCGCCAACCACCACACCACGTTGAACACGTGGATTGTCCGCTGTTGCTAAAATCGCATCTAAGTCTTCAATAGTTCGATAGACATGACAGTGTGCATGTTGGTTGCCTTTGACAGGCGGGACAAAAGGATAAGAACCAGTGGCGAGTACCAATTTGTCAAACTCAAGCGCATTACCCTTGATTGTTGTGACGATTTTACTTTGCGCATCAATGTGGTTAACCGCTTCGCCTAAATGCAAGGTAATCCCAGCTTGCTTATAGTGCGCCAAATCCACCAAGTTTAATTGACTGGCGTCTTTGTGTTCAAAGTAACTGGATAAATAGACACGGTCATAGGCTGGGCGACTCTCAGCACTAAACACATGGATTTGGTAAGTTTGGTGTAGGCGTTTTTCAATCGCTTTTTCGATAAAGTGATGACCGACCATGCCATTACCGATGACGATAAGATTTTTCATGTATTTATCCCTTCTAACGAAACATTGGCTTCTTGACTAGGATAATGACTGGCTTTTGGCGTGTATTATCCTAAGTTTTTCTATACTGCTATGTAAGCAAAATTTATGCCAATATTTAAATTAACTATAAATTTCAATGGGTTAAAAAATATAGGTTAATTGTCTATCAAGCATAACCTAAATTACATTGTTAGTAATTTAACGCAACCAGTAGCCAAGTGATGAGCAACAGCACCGTTAATATGCCACTGACCAGTTGCCAAAATAGCACAGGATGTTTGTCAATCAGCGGCTGTTTGGCTTTATCGTCGGCATGGCTTTTGGGGTCAAGGTCGGTGAGAAAATCACCAATGCTCTGATAACGGCGGTTGCTATCTGCTTGCAGCGCACGAATAAGCACGTCATTGACCCAAAATGGCAAATCCGTGCGCACTTGTCGCACGTTTTTGAACGCCAGTTTTTGGTTGGTTTGGGCGGTCATCGCAGTGGTCAAGGTGTCGACATCGAATGGTTGTAGCCCCGTCAGCATCTCATAAGTCACTACACCCAGCGAGAAAATATCGGAATACACCCCTTTTGGTGCATCGCTAAAATATTCGGGGGCAATATAATGCAAATCGCCCACAGGCGGTGTATGCGCTGTTTTTAGGAGTAACGAGCCAACCGAACCAAAGTCAATGAGCTTGATATGACCCGATGGCAGCAGCATGATATTTTCGGGCTTGATATCTTGATGGAGAAGATAATTACGGTGCATGGCTCGCAGCGCCATGCCGATTTGATTGACAATAGCAAAGGTTTGGGCAACCGATAACGGCGGCTGGGTGTCGATAAATTCACGCAAGCTCATGCCTTGCAAAAATTCGGTGACATGGTACAGATACTGGCTATTCATCGGCTTGGGGTAAAATTTTAGTAAGCTTGGGTGATTGAGGCTTAACCCTATTTTTTCTTCTTTTAAAAACAGCCGTAAAAATCCGCTATCGTCTTCATAGTAAGCAGATGGCACTTTGATAATACGCTGATTATCGGCTGTGTCAGCGGTGCTGTCGGTTGCCAAATACACGCTACTGCGTGGCGTGTTTTGCACCACTTTGTCAATGGTAAAATGATCAAGCTTGTCGCCGACAGTCAGCACAGGCGGAATGCGTAAACGGGTAACGGCATGACGACTGTCTGTATGTTCAGCAAGGTCAGCTTTGTCAAAATCTGCATTCGCCAAAATTCTCGCAACTTTTGGTAAGACGGCTATCATCACGCAACTGACATTGTCATTACTGCCATTTTCCAATGCCACTTGGCACAAGGTTTCTGGCAAATTTTCTAAGTCGAAGGTGGTGGAATTATCCAGCGCCAACAATTTGCCCAATGCCGATTGGGTGAGTAACAATAATTCATCATCACCGATAAATTCATACACGCCATCGGTCATTATCAAAAACACATCTTCGGGCAACACATCAATTTGGGCAAGTTGTAATTCTACATGGGCATCTGCGCCAAGTGCAGCGGCTAACGCGCCTTTGTCTCTCCCTCGTTTGTGTCTGTGGTCTTGGGTGAGTATGCGCAGTTTGTTGTGCCTTAGCCGATAGATACGGCTATCGCCCGTGTGAAATAACACTGCCGAGTGCTCGGATAATAAAGGCTCGGTAAACAGCAGCCCCGATAAGGTTGAAAGTAATTTGGGCAAATACCGCTGCGAGGCTGAATCAAAGCTGTCAGGGTGATCACTAAAATACAAAAAATCATTGATAATATGCACGCTTTTGGTGAGCATTTGCGCCAGCGTTTCGGCACTGTTGTTATTCAATGAATCGCTAGTCACAGGGCTAGTAACAGTGGTTGTTACCATGTCAGCTTGGTGCATGGTTAATTGGTCGATCAGCGTATCAATCACCCATTGGCTGGCGAGCTTTGGCTGTCCGCAGCTGCTGACGCCGTCAGCTAAAGCAGTGACTTGCCATGCAAGCTGAGCGGCGCTGCTATCCCCTGTTGGTACCAGCGTTTGCATTGTCAAGGTATCTTGATTTTCCGCTTTGCGCCCTGCATGACTAGCAGCACGGGTCAGCAGTTGCGGCAAGGATTGTGGTAAGGATTGAGAACTGGCGGGATTTTGCTGAATGGCTTTTGACATGGGTTTTTCCTTACTAGCACGGTTGCTACGCATTGTGCAAAAATGAAAAAAGGGTATACACCCTTTTTTGCCTTACTAACTAGACTTCCTTGTCCGCTGTCGACTGTTTTTTGGTTGGATTTAGTGAGCGATTACGCTATCGCAATTCGCTCAATCGTGCCATCTTCGTGCACTTCGACCATATGTCCTTGTGGCTCGCTCAGGAAGGTCGCGCCAATAAAGGCAATCCCTGCAAAAATCGCGAGGGTAATAAAGAATCCTGTTGGCGATACCATAGAGAAAATAGTCAAAAACAACACCCCACCTACGTTACCATAGGCACCCGCCATACCAGCAATTTGCCCTGTCATACGGCGTTGAATGAGCGGAACCACTGAATACACTGCACCGCATGCTGCTTGCACAAATACAGAAGTAAGCAGCACGATTGCCACTGCACCCGCCAATGGTAACTTGGTCATTTGCGTCATTAGCAGATAACCCACCGTTTGCCCTGCCAATGCAATCATCAATACTTTACGACGACCGACCGCATCGGACATAAAACCACCGCCAGGACGAGCAAATAAATTCATCACCGCAAAACAGCCTGCAGTCAACCCTGCTAAAGTATGCGATACACCATAGTTGGTAATAAAAAATTGCGGCAACATCGACACCACTGCCAACTCAGAGCCAAAACATGCCAAATACGCCATGTCTAAAATCGCCACTTGTTTGAACTGATAACCATATTCTGGATTTACCGCAGGGCGAGATGTATCAAATAAATGCTTATTGACTGACCAGATTTTGATATATTGATAGACTACAAGCACCGCCACCACCGCATATGCCAGCATGGTTTGATTAGCGGTTAATAATTTTAATCCGCTAGGTGACAAACGCCACGCCAACAAAAACAAAATCGCATAAACCGGTAAAATCATCACCGCATAAAAGTAAAAGTCTGCCTTGTTTGATACTTCCAAGCCGCCTGATTTTTTTGGTTTAAAATAAGTCGCGCCTTTGGGTGTATCAGTGACGCCACGATAAAAAATGACCGAATAAACAATCGCAATCACGCCTGTGGTAGCAATCGCATACCGCCAACCGTCTGCACCGCCATACATTAAGGCAAGAATCGGCATCGACATCGACGCTACTGCCGCCCCAAAATTGCCCCAACCACCGTACACCCCTTCTGCCGAGCCGACTTCATTGACAGGAAACCATTCTGAAATCAAACGAATCCCAACCACAAATCCTGCACCGACAAAACCTAGCAAAAATCGCCCAATCGCCAGCATTTGGAAACTTTGAGCAAAAGCAAACACAAAACACAAAAAACCGCTAATCAACAACACAGCACTATATGAACGCTTGGGGCCGTATCTATCGACCATCGCGCCGATTAGCAAACGAGCAGGAATGGTCAAAGCCACATTGAGCATCAAGATCGCTTTGACTTGTCCATCGCTCAAATGAAAATATTGTTTGATGGTGGGCATCAATGCCACATGAGCAAACCAAATTAAAAAGGTGACGAAAAAAGCAAACCAGGTGTAATGTAACACCTTGATACGGGGTAATTTCATAGCAAACAGCGGTAAACGTTGGGGCATCTGCTTCTCCTTTAAGTAAGCCTGTACGGTTCACGGTAACAAGGTAAAAGCAATATTTATGCCATTATCATAAGCTTTTGTTTTTACAATAATTTTTTTGAATGACCCATCAATTAGCTATTTTGCTGTGATAAAACTTTTACCGATTAGCATAAATGATAAAAATTTGATGCTGTACTGCACTATTTTGGTAAGTAATCGAGAAGGTGAAAAAATAATGCAAATGAATAGCGAAACAATTGGCTAAAAACCGTCAAACAGTTATCTACAGTTAAAGAGGTTAAATTCAAAGAGTGGTCAACATCCACCACACTGTCCGACAAATAATAGCCAAAATTTAAAACACCATAAAAAACAGTAAAAAACAACGGTTTAAAACGGTTGGCATAAATTTTGAATTATTAAATTTTAAAGTGCTAGATTCTAAAGTATTAAATATCGGGTCGGATAAGCAAGGTCAGCCAAATAATGCAACACACACACATTCTTATCATAGGGGCAGGGATGGCAGGGACACGCTTTGCCATGCAGTATGCCAAAAGCAGACTGAGTGCCCACAGCGGACTGGGGATTGATAGCCAAGGCGAACAAAGTCAAGATGAGTTTGCCATCACGCTTATCAACAGCGAGCCATATGCAGGCTATAACCGTATTATGCTATCGCCTGTATTGGCAGGGGAAAAACGCTTCGCTGAGATTTATCTATTTTCTCAAGAGGAGTACGCCAACCATAACATCACTGTAAAGACAGGTTGCACTGTTAGCGATATCAATCTTGCTGCTCATCAGGTCATCACCGACAGTGGCGAAACTATCGGCTATGACAAATTGGTGTTTGCCACAGGTTCAACGCCATTTATTTTGCCATTGCCCAACCATACCGCAAAAGGCGTCATGGGTTTTCGTACCAAAGCCGATGTGGATGCTATGCTAGATATCGCAAAAAACAATCATAATGGCAAAAAATCTCCAAAATGTCTGGTTATCGGCGGTGGATTACTCGGTCTTGAGGCTGCTAATGCTTTGGTACAACAGGGAGCGAAAGTCACTGTGGTGCATGGGGCAGGCTATTTACTCAATCGCCAACTGGATAAAACCGCTGCCGATTTACTGCAAACTTACTTTGAAAACAAAGGTATTGAGTTTGTGCTCAACGCCAACTCCCAAGCGATTTGTGTGGATGAGGATAACCAGGTCACTGGACTGACTTACACGGATAATGTCGACACATCCATCCCTGCCAAAACCATTGACAGCGATTGCATTATCATGACTGTCGGCGTGCGACCCAATATTGCCCTTGCGCAACAGGTCGGTATCACTTGCGAGCGGGGGATTTTGGTTGATAACCAAATGCGAACCCATACCCCAGACGTGTATGCGATTGGTGAGTGTGTACAGTTTGACAACCAACTATTTGGGCTCGTCGCACCTGTGTATGAGCAAGCCAATATTCTGCTACATACCTTAAACGAGCAGCCAGGCAGCACCTCGCCCGTGTTTAGCATACAACCAACAGCAACCAAACTAAAGGTCTCGGGCGTGGCACTATTTTCGGCAGGTGATATCGATGTAAGTCACGACTGCGAGCAATTGATTTATCAAGACCCTAGCCATAGCATCTACCAAAAAATCACCGTAAAAGACGACCGTATTTTATCTGCAGTACTATATGGTGATGTACAAGAGGGCGGTTGGTTTTTTGAACTGATTCAAAATCAACAAGATATTTCAGCCATCAAAGATAAATTACTGTTTGGCAAAGCGTTTTGTGAAGAGTTGCTGGCGGGCTGATCTGACTGGTAGAAATCAAAAATAGTAAAAGGTTAACGTGTGACAACAACTATACAACATTTAGCACCACAAAAATCTCCCCTGACACAAGTCAAGACTACCTGTGCCTATTGCGGTGTTGGCTGTGGCGTGTTAGCGACGATTGATGAGAATACCCAACACGTCAGCATTGACGGTGATCCAAACCATCCTGCCAACTTTGGCAAATTATGCTCCAAAGGCAAAGCGTTGGGCGATACGCTCGATCGTGACCGCCGTTTGGCACATCCGATGATTCATGGCGAGCCAGTCGATTGGGATACCGCCACCGATTTTGTTGCTAAATCATTGCAACAGACCATTGATGAATACGGCGCCGACAGCGTTATGCTATATGTATCGGGACAACTGCTCACCGAAGATTATTACGTGGCAAACAAATTTACCAAAGGTTTTTTGGGTACCAATAATTTGGACTCCAATTCTCGACTGTGTATGTCATCAGCGGTGGCTGGCTACAAGCGAGCATTTGGCTCGGACACTGTGCCTTGTAATTATGAAGACATCGAAAACAGCGACCTATTTATCATTATCGGTTCGAATATGGCGTGGTGTCATCCGATTTTATTTGGTCGGTTAAAATCCAGCAAACAAGCCAATGCCAACAAAAAAATCGTGGTAATTGACCCGCGAGCCACTGACAGCACCGCGATTGCTGACTTGCATTTGCCGATTCGCTCCGGCACAGATACCCATTTATTTGTCGGACTACTCAATTACTTGCACCAAAACGGCTATGCCAATCACGATTATCTCAGGCATTGTGACAATCTTGCTGATGCGCTTGCAGCCAGTGACAGTTGGACGATTAAAAAAGTTGCCAAAATCTGCGGTGTCAACGAAAGTGATTTAACCGAGTTTTACCAATTGTTTGCCACTACCACGAAAACCGTGAGTTTTTACTCCATGGGTGTCAATCAAGCCAGTAATGGCACCGATAAGGTGAATAGCATTATCAATTGCCACCTTTATACAGGCAAACTGGGTTATCAAGGGGCAGGGGCATTCTCAATTACAGGACAGCCCAATGCCATGGGTGGGCGAGAGGTCGGGGCGTTAGCCAATCTGCTTGCCAGTCATTTTGAGCTCAAAAACAGCGACCATCGTCAAACAGTAGCCAACTTTTGGCAAGCACCGACTAGTATTAGTGGTAAAGATGGTATCAAGGCAACCCAATGTGCCGATGCTATTTTGGAGGGGCAAATTAAAGCGATTTGGATTATGGCGACCAATCCTGTAGTCAGTCTACCAGAAGCAGACAAATTTGCCATGGCGTTACAGCAATGCCCACTGGTCATCGTGTCTGACTGCTCAAAAGACAGCGACACGCTCGACTTTGCTCATGTGGTTTTGCCCGCGCAAGGCTGGAGTGAAAAATCAGGCACGGTCACCAACAGCGAACGCCGTATCTCTCGCCAGCGCCGCTTAGTCACCCCATTTGCTGATGCCAAGCCCGACTGGTGGATAGTCAGCCAAGTGGCACAGAAAATGGGTTTTGTGGGTTTTGATTACACCCACGACTACCAAGTGTTTGCCGAACACGCTCGGCTTAGTGGCGAGAAGAATGGCGGTGAAAAAAATACAGATAGCCGAAGTTTTAACATCAGTCATTTAGCCAATATTAGCCAAAACGAGTATGATAATTTGGCACCGTTTCAATGGGGTCAACCGCATTATTTTGGACTACAAAAACAAGACGCACACACCACTATCGGCACAACTTATACTGATACCCAAAAACTGCATTTTGTCACCGTTAATCCTGCGGTACCCAAGTCATTGCCTGATGAGCAATATCCACTAGTGCTTAACACAGGTCGCTCGCGTGACCAATGGCATACCATGACCCGTACAGGGATTGCCCCACAGCTCAATCAGCATTTACCGCACCCACTGGTTGCGATTCACCCGAGTGACGCCAAACCTTTGGGTGTACAAAATAACGATTTTGTGCAAATTAACAGTCCCAATGGTACTATCTTAGTGCGGGCAGATGTGACTGAAAAACAACGCCAAGGCGATGTGTTTATACCTATGCACTGGAATCAGCACTTTGCCGCCAATGCGCGTGTCGGTAAGCTTATCAGCAATCATCATGACCCCTTTTCACAGCAACCGCAGCTCAAGCACCAACCTGTCAGGCTGCAAAAGCTAACCATGCAAGCATTTGGATGGTTATTGATTGATAAACACTGTGATGAAAACCTGCTAACTTGGCTCGAATCGCCAGATATGACTTATTGGGTGCGTAATCGCCAGTCAAACAGTAGCCAGTATTTTTTTGCCATTGATAATCAGTCTGCGTTTATGACCACTTGGTTTGATAAACAATATTGGCAACAGCAGTTAAGTGTATGGCTCAATCAACCAGCGCAAGCCTACAACTTTGATATTATCCATTATCAACATATTGATACCGATAACACCAGCCAAGATTTACGACTTGCGATATTGCAAAACGGGCAAGTCCATGCGCTAGTATTTTTGAGCACCCACGAGCATAAACTACCCACCCATAACTGGCTAGATAGCCAATTTGGCACAACGCTCAATAGCCATACGCGTAAATGGCTACTAATGGGCAAACCTGCCACGGGTTTTATTGATACAGGGCGGATTGTTTGCTCTTGTATGTCAGTGGGTGAAAATACCATTGTTGAGACAATAAAAAAATATCACTGTAAAACCGTCGTTGAAGTTGGCAAACATTGCAAAGCAGGCACCAATTGTGGCTCCTGTCTAGGAGAGATTAGCAAAATTTTAGCGGGGTGAAATTGTTATAACTTGTTGAATGGATTATTGGGCGAAATTTAAGCCACTTTATAATTTCGCTTGATGTTGCCTGATTTTACTTGGTGACTCATTGATAACTAGCATTAGATATTCGAAAAAAAGGGAAATAATTAGAAAAATTAATTGATAATGATTATCATTTATATTATTATTCTTACCGCTTTGTAACGCTTCTCTTTTTTTATATATCTGAGTGATTTTATGAATACTGCCAATGCTAGTTTACCGCCGCGTGGTGCTTTGCGCTATTTAAGTCTGTGTGTATTAACCACCCTTTATTCACCGTTGGCAACAGCGAGTGAGCCAGAACCCGTCACTACCTTGCAGACCATTACTTTTAATGCCCGTCAATATACCCCAGCAAAACAGACTGAGAACGTCCGCCATGAGAGCTCAGTCAAGGTACAGCAAGCTGATTTACTCAATCAATATTTACCGACGGTTGCTGGGGTGAATGTCGGTGGTACTTCGGGGATGGATCAGCATATTTATATTCGCGGTTTGGGCTCAGACAATGCCGGCAGTGCCTTAAAAATTACCGTGGATGGGGTGCGCCAACCGGAAACGCGCGGCTTTCACCATGCCGGAATTAGTGGACTTGACCCAGATTTGTATAAAACAACAGAAGTGTCAGTGGGTAATAACTCGGTGACTTTGGGCAATAATGCCATCGGTGGCGGTGTGGCGTTTACCACGGTGGATGCACAGGACTTGCTACTACCAGATCAAAAAATGGGGGCAAAAGTTAAACTGGGCTATGCCAGTAACGATCAGCAATTTCAGCGAAGCCTAACGACCTATGCCAAACCCAATGAGCAATTGGACATGATTGTGTCTTATAGTGAGCGTGACAGCGATGGCGGCGAAGATGGCAAAGGCAACCATATCCAAGGTGATGATATTACTATCAAAAGTATACTAGCCAAAGTCAATGTGATGCCGGCAGAAGGTCACAAAATTACTGCCAGTTACCAAAGCTATGACAATGACGGCAACTATCCGTTTCGCCCCAATATCGGCTACCAAGCCAATTTACCCGATAATATTCATCCTGGCTACACCAATAATGAAACCTATGCACTCGGCTATGAATATAAACCGCATAGCAATTTTGAGCTAAACAGCAAAATTTATCATTTAACCAATGAAGCGCTGTCGCAAGGACTACGCGGAACGACCCCCATGCGTATAGCCACGTCAGGCAAAACCGATGGCATGACGGCAAGTATCAAACAGCAACTGACGCAGCATCATGGTGACCATGCTTTGACCCATACGCTCAACTATGGGGTAGAAGGCTATAAAAAATCAGCGACCTTAGAGAGTAGTGATATCACAGAAGACGCTACCAGCGTAGGGGTGTACTTACAAGACCGAATCGAATTGGGACGATTTGCGCTGACGCCTGGCGTGCGCTTTGACCACTATAAGCCGTCAGAGCGCTTAAGCAGTGACGACTATAATCAACTGTCGGGCGCAATAGCAGGGGAATTTAAACTAACGCCAAACCACAGCTTATTTGCCAGTTATACCCAATTGTTTAATGGACCACCCTTGCCAGAAACCATTCACCAATCTGGGCAAACCTTCGTCAATAAAGACCTCGAAGCAGAAACAGGCGCAAACGCAGAGCTGGGTATCAGTAGCCGTTTTAGAGGGGTGTTTGACAGTCAAGACAGTATGTCGCTGACAGCGAAAGTCTTTGATACCCAGTATGACAATAAAATCGACCGCATAACAGGCGTTGACTGTGCCACAGGTAACTCAGTGACAGACGGGCAATGTGCTAGCTACATCAATGCCGGTGAAACTACCATCAAAGGCTACGAGCTGAGCGCAAAATATCGGCTAAATAATATGCGCTTGAATGCAGGCTACGCCCATGCCAAAAGCGAAACCGAGCAAGGTTACCAACTCAATAAAGACTCAGGCGATCAGTTAAACCTTGGCTTTAATTATGACCTCAATGACAAATTCAGCCTTGGAAGTGCCATCCGCCATGTCAAAGGTTTAACGCGTCGCACCAGCGCTACTGCCGTCGCTGATTTGCCAAGTTTTACCACCTATGATGTATTTGGTAGCTATCGTCCAAGCGCGTTACCGCAATTAATCGTGGATGCTGGCGTGTATAACCTTACAGATGCCTACTACTATGAGCACGTATCCAATACCGGTGATAAAGCCATGGGGCGCAATGTCAAAGTGTCGCTAAGTTATCAGTTTTAAACTCAATGGGTGATAACCATCAGCATGATGGATTGCCCATTACGGTTTAATATTTTCATAAAATATTGCAGAGACACTTTGCTTATGTCCAAAATCCAATTTTTTACCCGTCTTACTACCACAAGGTTTGGCGGGGTATCAAGACAATTGCCTAAGGTATTAATCGGTGTAACCGAAAACGGCATTTTGCGCAAGGTGTTCATCCTAGTCGACACTGTAGGCTATCAATAACCTTGTGGTGATTTTGCCCAAGATAAAGCTAACACAAAGCGAAGATAAAAAAGTATGAGGTTTTAAAGTTACTTAATTTTAAAGTTACTTTATCTTAAAGTCATTTGATTTTAAAATTATTAGATTTTAAATTTGCTTAAATTAAAGTCGTTGGATTTTATTGTAAAGTCGCTGGTTAAATTAAGCCTAATTTTTAATATTTTTGTTGATAATGATTATCATTTATACTAACATTTAAAGTTAGTTTTTATATTTATCGTGTTATAGGAATGATTATGGATTTTGCAAATTACTGGCAATATACAGATGTAGTGACCAAGACGTTATTTTTTGTGTTAATTGTTTTATCGATGCTGTCTTGGATTACAGGTATTTTACGTATCTTAAATAGCCAAAAAATTGCTAAGACAGTGTCGCAAGATTTGACTCAGCAAATTTACCAACAGCAATCTCAACTCGCCACCTTATCTCTAGACAATCAAAAATTGGTCACTGAGCAGCAGTTACTGCAACAGCTCAATCGCTACCGTTTTGCCAGTGAGCAGGGCTTAAATATCCTTGGCACGACCGCTGCCATTGCCCCTTTTATTGGGCTATTTGGTACCGTGTGGGGGATTTTTCATGCCTTAGATAGCATTGCTAAATCAGGTCAAGCCGGACTTGGTCAAGTCGCAGGACCGGTTGGGGAGGCTTTGATTATGACTGGGCTTGGGCTTGCGGTAGCCATTCCTGCGGTCATTATGTACAATGTCATAGTACGAATCAATCGCAAAGCCATGCACCAAGCGAATGACACGGCGCATACCTTGCTTGCCAACGTGTTAATGAATTCTTCCAGCCAAGTTACGCAAACTAGTTTAGCCGCTCAACCTCATTTGCAAACTAGCTCGCAGCCCAAGCAACAAACTAACGCCGCTGACTTAATGCTGAAAAACGCCTAACCTTGACCCAACGCTAAACAGATAAGCTAAACAGATAAACAGATAAACAGGGAATAACTTATGGCATTTCAACTCGGTGATGACGCGTCGACGGGCATGAATGAAATCAATCTGATTCCACTGATTGATATCATGCTGGTCTTGATGATTATTTTTTTGGTGACGGCAACGGTAATCAATCCCAGTGTACCGCTAAATTTGCCCAAAACCTCGGCACAAGTCAATGAAGCCCCGCCCAAAGTGATACAAGTAAGCATTGATAAAGATGGCAAGATTTTTTGGGATGATGCCAGTATCAGTTTGGCGCAATTAAACACGCGCTTTGCCGAACAAGGCAAATTAAGCGAGACCCCAAGCATTCAGCTACGCGTTGATAAAGACAGCCGATATGATACCGTCGCACAAATCCTAGCAACAGCAAGCGAAAACAAGCTAACCAAAATTGCGTTTGTCAGTGAATAACCTGATTGATAAAATTTTTATTGATAATAAGAATAATTATCATTATTATATAAGAAAATTTATCAACGAGGTGCGTATGTTTGTGTGTATCTGTAATGCGGTCAAAGAAAGTCAAATCAAAACAGCCATTGAACAAGGTCATGACAGCTTAGAGGCGTTACAAGCTGAGCTTGATGTGGCTACTTGCTGTGGTGGCTGTCAGCCAATGATTGAAGGTTATCTCGAAGAGTACGCCCAAAGCATCAATAACTATACGCACCTATTTATTGAAGTTGCCTAGTGTATTAATGTTGCCTAGTTTATTAAGTTGCCTAATGAGCTGTTAGCGCACACACCCAAACTTATTCATTAATCTCAATGAATGAGCGATTGAAAAATATTGTAAATTATTTGCTGCGGTGAATTGTTTTTAACGTCACTTTAATTTAGTATTTCAGATAATACCCAACCTTTGTTTCTGTTCATTTTTCAAGGATATACCCATGAAAGGCAGCCAAGCTGTTATTGATTATCTAAATTTCTTAATTAGTGGTGAACTGGGGGCTCGTGACCAGTACTTTATTCATTCGCAAATGTATCATGAATGGCATTATCTAAAACTTCATACGCGTATGCATCATGAAATGGAAGAAGAAAGCGATCATGCGCGTGCCTTAATCAATCGGGTGTTGATGCTAGAAGGCACACCCAACATGAAAGTTGCCGATATCAACATCGGTCATGATGTGCCAAGTATGCTAAAAGCCGATCTTCAGCTTGAATATGCGGTTCGTCAACATCTCAAAGACGGCATTGCGCTTTGTGAGCAAGAGCAAGACTATGTAACCCGTGAGATTTTGGTCGCCCAATTGGTCGATACCGAAGAAGACCATGCGCATTGGTTAGAGCAGCAGCTAAGACTGATTGATATGATGGGACTGCCCAATTATCTGCAATCTCAGCTCGGTGACATCTCTGAATAAGGCGACCAAGCACTAAGGCAACTAAGGTAAACATTATGCAAGTCGATAAAGAAATTCTAAGAGCGCTAAACCAAGTTTTGGGTCAGGCATTAATTGCTATCAACCAGTACTTCTTACACGCGCGTATCGCCAAAAACTGGGGACTAAGTGAACTTAACGAAAAATTGTATCATCAGTCGATTCATGAGATGAAATGGGCAGATGACCTCATTGAGCGTATCTTAATGCTAGATGGTCTACCAAACTTGCAAGAGCTTGGCAAAATTTTAATCGGTGAAAATGTTGGTGAAATTTTGCGTTGTGATTTGCAATTAGAGTATCAAAAAACTGACATCATCAAAAATGCGATTGCTTTATGTGAGCAGCAGCGTGATTTTGTCTCTCGCAAATTATTGATCAAACTCAAAGACGGGAGTGAAGAGCACATTGATTGGCTAGAAACGCAGATAGAACTAATGACCTCGATGGGCATCGAAAATTATACGCAAAGTTTATTAGATTCATAGCGCGTCTCAGTGTGTCGGAATAACTGTATGGACCATCAATATGCCCAAGCTGCGTTGATTTCTGTCATCTCTATACTGATGGCATCGCTTATCATCATCTTAGTTGCAGTGATTTATTGATTGTCGTTTTAGTTGTCGAGTTTGCCATATTGGCATAGCCAAGATGATGAGTGATTTCGGCTGGCAGTTTTCGTTCTGCCAGCCGTTTGGTGAGTTATTTTAAGAGTCTGTTTTTAGCCAGAATATGTTTTGCAAGATTTGTTTTACAAGAGCTGTTTTAAAAACCTTCTAGTACAATTTTGCCTTTTGACTTACCTGATTCAAGCAGCTTATGCGCCTTCTCCAAGTTTGCAGCGTTAATATTGCCTAGATTTTGGTTAAGCGTACTTCTAATTTTTTGCTGGTCAACTAACTGGGCAACCTGTTGCAATAGATTACCTTGCTTTTCGATATCATCGGTTTCAAACATTGAACGGGTGAACATAAACTCCCAATGGATAGAAATAGATTTAGTCTTAAACGGCATAATATCAAAGGTTTGTGGATCATCGATCAATCCAAGCTTACCTTGGGGTGCAATCAGAGAAAATATTTGCTTGATATAGGTGTCTGTATGATTGGTAGAGAAGACATATTTGGGTTTCTCAATGCCTAGTGCTTCGATTTGTTCGTTTAAATCTTTGCTATGGTCGATGACATGGTCGGCACCCAGTGATTCCACCCAAGATTTCGTTTCTTCACGTGACGCTGTGGTTATCACGGTCAGATTGGTTTTTGCTTTTAGGAGTTGGATAGCGATTGAGCCTACACCGCCTGCACCACCAATAATCAAAATACTGCCAACTTCTGTTTCTGAAATTTGAAACCGATCAAATAACATTTCCCATGCGGTGATAGCAGTTAATGGCAATGCTGCGGCTTCTGCATTAGATACTGTAATGGGTTTAAGACTGATGATGCGCTCATCGACTGCTTGAAACTCAGCATTACTACCATCTCGGGTTAAATCGCCCGCATACCAAACACAATCTCCTACTTTAAACGAGGTAACTTTTGAGCCAATTTCGATAATTTCCCCAACGGCATCCCAACCTAAAATACGATTATTTGCTTCAGACGAATTTTTTCTCACTTTGGTATCAACGGGGTTCACAGAGATTGCCTGAACTTTTACCAGTACATCACGTTCCTTAAGCGTAGGCTTCGCTTTTTCAATATCTACCAATGAATTTTTAAAATCATCATGGTTATTTATAACATACGATACGGCTTTCATAGATTTGTCCTTTTGTAATAGTGGATTTAATAGCGGGTTAGTTTAATTAAATGCAGTGTTTTTAGTGTATTGCAGATAGGCTGGCTTGGGTCAGTCAGTCTAATCTGATAGAATTAATGAAAGATAGTCGATATTCTGAGTCTATGCTAAAGGTGCAAGGTCAAGGGCGCTAGTTAAGGTCATAGCTTTTGCGCCTGTGTTTTCGCCAAAAATAGCCGTTGGTAAAATGCCGTCATTTATTGTTGTACCAGTGTACCCAATCAAAGGTGGCGAGTGCAACATCATTTACACCTTATCACTTATGCTTGTTTCTTTGTTATGGTTAAAGCAAGGTTATAGTTAAAGCACAAGCATAAAGGAAGTAATATCAGTATCAAATTTAAGCTGATACAGACATTCCCCACGACCTAAAGCATAAATGTTTATGTAACCTTTATACAACAAAGCTATGCGCTAAAGCCGTTTGACATGAATATAACAGTGGTTTAGACTCAATTTTGATGCTAGTCAATGTCGGCTAGTCAATATTGGAGTATTAGTGATGGTTAAAACCGCTTTATATGTCCGTCTTGAAGCTAAACCAGGTAAAGAACAACAAGTAGAAGATTTCCTAAAAGCTGGTCTGCCTATCGTCAATGAAGAACCTGCCACAGTTGCATGGTTTGGTCTACGCCTTGGCCCTTCAACCTTTGGTATTTTTGATGCATTCCCTGATGAAGCAGGTCGCGAGGCTCATTTATCGGGCAAGGTTGCCGCCGCTTTGATGGCTCAAGCAGATGAACTATTTTCAGAACCGCCTTCTATTGAAAAAGTAGATGTGTTGGCGAGTAAACTACCAGGTTAGACTGATGCTTAAATTCTCTAAAGCGCTGCCTGTCATTTGATATTCTAGATGATACGCTAGGTAGCGTTTTATTGCATCAGTCTAGTTAAATCAGTCAACTAGCTAGTCGTTGATGCCGTTTTTTACCTATTTTTTATCATCACGCCTCGCTGACTAAATATACGTCAGAACGCTATTTTCTAAACTAGCCAATATCAAGCAGCCTGTAGGCTTAATTTCACACGTTTTGTCAATGCTATCAAGAATGCAAGGCTATTAAATAACAGCTACTCAATAATGGCTACCAGATAACAGCTATCAAATAACGGGTTAATTTGCTCGGTATTTTGCATTTTGCACATACGAACTATCGCTGTGCTCATGTAGCAATAACCCAAATTCTAAAAACTATCAGAGAAAATAACATGAAAATTTTACTTGTTCTGACCTCACATGACAAACTCGGCAATACTGGTAAGAAAACAGGTTTTTGGCTAGAAGAACTTGCGGCGCCGTATTACACCTTTATTGATGCGGGTGTTGAAGTTACCCTAGCATCACCTCAAGGGGGGCAGCCACCGCTAGACCCAAAAAGTAACTTAGCCGATGCGCAAACTGAAACCACGCATCGCTTTGAAGCAGATCCCGTAGCTATGCAAGCATTGGCACAGACCCATAAACTTAGCGAAATTTCTATCGCCGATTATGATGCCGTGTTTTACCCAGGCGGGCATGGTCCATTGTGGGATTTGGCAGAAGATCCGATTTCAATTGCTCTGATTGAACAAGCGATTGAGTCAGGAAAACCCGTTGCTACAGTTTGTCACGCCCCAGGTGTTCTTCGTCATGTAAAAACCAGTGATGGCAAGCCTTTGGTCAGCGGTAAATCTGTGACGGGTTTTACCAATACTGAAGAAGAAGCAGTAGGATTGACCGAAGTTGTACCGTTTTTGGTCGAAGATATGCTCAAAGAAAAAGGTGGTCATTATTCTAAAGCGGGTGACTGGCAAGTGTATGTCCAAGTAGATGGTTTACTAATTACTGGACAAAATCCTGCTTCTTCTGCTGCAACTGCCAGCGCACTGCTTGAATTGTTAAATAAGGAGTAGCCCATGTCTGCGTATGTGGTATTTACCCGTGAGCAAACTACGGACGCTGAGGAACTGGCGCAATATGCACAAAAAGCGCCGCTTGCTCGGGAAGGTCGTGAGCTAACACCCTTGGCTTTTTATGGTCAATTAGAAGTGCTTGAAGGCAATGAAATTGAAGGCGCTGTTATTCTACGCTTTCCTGATATGGCAGCCGCGCGAGACTGGTATAACAGTCCCGTCTATCAAGAAGCATTACAACATCGCCTAAAAGGGGCGAATTATCGTGCCTTTATCATTGAAGGTGTTGAAGACGCTATTTAAAAAAAGCACTTTAAGAAAAATCACTGCTATCAGATGTACTAACCTACAAGTTAGTACGTGAGTGATACGCATTGCTATCAAGTTGGTGTCATAGCAGCCCAGTCATACTAATGATTGGGCTGCCATTACAATTTTTGCAGCTATCATTGTCGTGAAGCCAAGATAGTGAAGCTAAATTATTGAGGTTAGGTTAGTGGGATTGAGCCAGCAAAGTTAACTTTTAAGACTGTCCACGTTTTAATAAAAACGCTGTCGCTTTTAGCGCTTGATGTAATGGTGTTTTATCTTTTTGCAGCTTACTTAATAACGCTGCACCCATCCACATTTGGTAAGTCACTTGGGCTACCGTCAAGGCATCAGTATCTGCTTGGATAGACCCATCTTGTTTGCCCAAAACGATGACTTCAGCAATCCGCTGAATTAACTTATCGACGCCATCGGACATAATAGCGCGCATATCTTCAGATAGGTCAGCGACTTCTGCAGCAAGTTTTACAATTAAACAGCTATCTGCCCAACTACATGGCGCATCAGGATCTTCAATCCACAGGTTAAAATACCCGATTAGTTTTTGATAAGCGGATTGGTCGCTACGCCATAGTTCATCTAAACGGCGTTGGTAATTATCTACATAATACTGTACCAATTCACAGCCGAAAGACTCTTTAGATTTGAAGTAATGATAAAATGAACCTTTAGGGATCTCGCAGCTTTGTAAAATTTCTTGTAATCCCACACCGCTAAAACCTTTATGCAAAATCAGGTCAGAACTGGTGTTAAGAATGTGTAAGCGTTTTGCTTCAGACTTCTTGATAGGGGCAGGCTCCATAGTTATTGTGTACGCTATTATAAAAAATAGACCAGTCGTATAGTTTTTATTATAACTTATCTACAATGAATGTAAAGACGTTTTCATTGAATGTGTTAACTATTAACATCAATAATTCAATATAAAACAAGTATTTATATAAAATTAGATAGTGATTAGGTGATTGATTCAAACAGTCAAAACCCAATCACATGAGTATGGATTTAGAAGTATGGTTTTAAAATAGGGATTGACGCTAATTGCTATTTGATTATTACAATCTAAAAAATAAAAAACCACTGAGGTTTAATGTACCTAAGTGGTTATTTTATATGGTGGGCCCACACAGACTTGAACTGTGGACCAAAGGATTATGAGTCCTCTGCTCTAACCAACTGAGCTATAGGCCCGAAAGGGTAGTATCACAAATATTGCCAAGCAAATTTGTCAAAACTAGGCTGATTATAATACCTTAAAAAATTATTTTTGCAATGTGGAAATGGATAATTTTATGCAAAACGCTGATTAAATCAGCATAAACTTGTCTCACCGAATACGCATTATTTGTCTTGTGTTACCGCAATCATCACACCCATATATTTATTGTCATTGCGTGACAGCGTCTGACTATACAATGCCGAGGCACTACCGCCATCCAAAAACAATGCATTGTCACAGCCCAATTGCGATTTGAACAAATCGGCAAACTCATAAAAGCTGACAGGCGTGTCGCTTATTACAAATTTGACGCGGCTAGGATTGCGACCACACACGCCAACACCATTGCGGTATTTTCTCGAGGTACTATTGGCATCAAATGCCGGATGGATATTACCATCGATGACCAGCATGGGTCCAGATTGGGTAGCGAAGGTCGGTTTTGCCCCGCTTGCCAGTTTTTTTGCCATGCTTTGACTTTCAGTGATATAAAAACCTTGACGGTCTTGCCAAAATACCCCATTGGGCATTAGGTGAAAGTTACCACCGCCCTGCTTGAGATTTAGGGCTCGGATTTGCTTGCCATTGATGACCGTATACCCAATCGGCGCAAAATTGCCATCGTACATCCCGGCATTCATCGCAAACAACAAGGTTTTGGCAGGTTGCTGGCTTGCCAAATAATCGCGAAGGGTAGTAAAGGTGAGTAATAATGGGTGGCTCGCGGACGAGGGATTTTGCCACTGTAGTGAAAAATTCGCCGCGTTTTTAGCATCAAGCTCGCAGATACTATAGTCGAACGGCTGGCTTTTTCGCTGACAATCTGGCATGGTTTTGACAGTAAACTGACGTGCCAAACCGATACTTGCCACCAATAATAGCGCCAAGCATAGGCTGACAACAACCGCTTGTGTTTTTGTGATATTTGAGAGCGTCATACCATTGAGAGAAAATTTAAGCTATTGGCTACTATATCATAGTTGCGTATCACAGAATATATCCGCCATTTATTACAAAAAACTCGTTCAACTTGATATTCTAGCAATTTCGACTTAACAGTGATGAATTAAACTAGTTTTTGCCCTCAATATCATTATAATAGGCAACTAAGAACAGCACCCCGCGTTTATTCAAATCTTCAAATCACGATTTGACAGAGCCATCGGGCAGGGTATGGGCTGTTTTTACAGTTTCTAGCACTTAAAATCATAATCCCCTTCAATTTTAAAGGAATTTAACATGGCCATTGAACGTACGTTATCAATTATCAAACCTGACGCAGTTGCAGGCAACCACATTGGCGAAATCTACAGTCGTTTTGAAAAAGCAGGCTTAAAAATTGTGGCAGCAAAAATGTTGCATTTAGACAACGAAAAGGCGGGCGGTTTCTACGCTGAGCACAAAGAGCGTCCGTTTTACAACGATTTAGTCTCTTTCATGACTTCAGGTCCAGTGGTTGTATCAGTACTTGAAGGCGAGAATGCAGTGGCTCACCACCGTGAAATCATGGGCGCTACCAACCCAAAAGACGCCGCTGAAGGCACTATCCGTCGTGACTTTGCTAACAGCATTGATGAGAACGCGGTTCACGGTTCAGACTCAACCACATCTGCAGCCCGTGAAATCAGCTATTTTTTCAATGACAATGAAGTTTGCCCACGTACGCGTTAATCTTAACACAACAAAAAACGGCTTAAATTTTAAGCCGTTTTTTTATTGCCTATCACTCAGATGGTTTATCATTAAAAAGTAGCAATGCAACAACAAGGATGCAAAATTAATATTAATAGTTTTATTAAGGAAACTAAAGAAACTTAATTTAACAATTCATAACAAAGAGCACATAGAGCGTAGGTGCAAATCCGCTAAAATAAATTCATCACGACATAAATACAAGCTTTGTTGACTACGATATTACTAAGACAGAATCACTAAAACAAAAAATAAAATAAAAAACGATAAAAATAAAAAAGCCATAATTTGGCATTATGGCTAACATCAGTAAAACAAAGAAGAAGAAAGAAACAATAAAAATAAAAACAAGTAGTGCATTACCCACTCCCATCAAGTTCCCCACTTGATGGGTTTATTTTTATATTATATAACGTTATATAATAAAATACCATAGCAATTTACTAGGATTTATCAATTTTTTTTAAATAATATAGGCTAACTTGTTTAATAGCCGATTTTTATGCTATGTAGCGGTAGCGCCAGCAATGGGGTATTAAAAGTTGCTATTCACAAGTTGTTTTTCCCAATTTGCTATTCTATTCCCAATTTTCTAGTCTAAGCTGCCTAGCTACTTGTAAATCATGCTTTAACCGTTAAAATAGAGACCGATAAAATAGACACCATTAAACCAAACAGAATAGCCTACCAAAATCACGACAGTAAGATAAAAAAATAGGATTAACCATGATAAGAATCGGTCAGGGTATTGACGTCCATGCCTTTGTTAATGACGGCACAGAAAACCAATTTATAACATTAGGCGGGGTAGAAATTCCCCATACCCACAGTTTGCTTGCGCATTCTGATGGCGATGTGGTGCTACATGCGTTGTGTGATGCGTTGCTTGGTGCATTGGCACTTGGCGATATTGGGCAGTTTTTCCCAGATACCGATGAGCGTTTTCGCAATATAGATTCGACCATTTTGCTAAACCAAGTGTACCAGTTTATCCAATCAAAAGGCTTTGCGCTTATCAATGCCGACATCACCATCATGGCGGAGCGTCCAAAACTATTGCCTTATCGTACCGAGATTCAATCGCGTATTGCCGGTGTCATGGGCTGCGCGATTGACCAAATCAGCGTCAAAGCCACCACGACTGAAAAGCTTGGGTTTACCGGTCGTCAAGAAGGGATCATGGTAAGCTGTGTGGTGTTGCTTGAACAAGTGACTTCATCAAATTAATGGAATTTGCGGGTGATTTTGCTGCTGACTTTTTTGGGGTGGGCATCTTGAATGTTTACTTTCAATAACCATTATAGCGTATAATAGCAACCCTGCACTCATTATTAGTGAGTCAAATTCTAGCTGCGAAGATAGCGCTCTACTTTAAAGGGCTTGATAAAGGAATTTCATATGACTGATATGAACCAAACTGACATCGAACAAACCATCCGTGACCAAATCGCTCAACACAGCGTATTGCTTTATATGAAAGGCACGCCACAGTTTCCACAATGCGGTTTTTCTGCGCGTGCGGTGGATGTGCTAACCCAAATTGGCCGCCCATTTGCGTTTGTCAATATTCTTGAAAACCCAGAAATCCGTGCAACTTTGCCACAAATTGCTAACTGGCCAACTTTCCCACAATTATGGGTGGCAGGTGAGCTGATTGGCGGCAGTGATATTATCTATCAAATGTTCCAAGACGGTGAATTACAACCCCTAATTGAAGCCAATAGCCCAGCGGTTTAGTTTTACTACGAGTGGGTTAAGGTTATTTCTTTTTTAACGTTTTTGTTGTCATGTATCCATAACCATGTATCAAGTCCTAGCACGCAAATATCGTCCAAAAAACTTCCATGAGCTGCTGGGACAAGAACATGTGTCCAAAGCATTAATCAATGCCATCCATAACCAGCGCTTGCATCATGCGTATCTATTTACGGGTACGCGAGGGGTCGGCAAAACCACCATTGCGCGTATTTTGGCAAAATGCCTTAACTGTGAGACAGGGGTGACAAGCGAGCCTTGTGGCGTATGTACTGTATGCCAATCTATCGATAGCGGTCGCTTTATTGATTTGATTGAGATTGATGCGGCATCACGTACCAAAGTTGAAGATACCCGTGAATTACTCGACAACGTACCGTATGCACCAACGCAAGGTCGCTACAAAGTCTATCTAATTGATGAAGTGCATATGCTATCGACGCATAGTTTTAATGCGCTACTAAAAACCCTCGAAGAGCCACCAGCGCATGTCAAGTTTCTGCTTGCGACCACAGACCCACAAAAATTGCCCATTACCATCATCTCGCGCTGTCTGCAATTTGTACTCAGACCTTTGCCGCAAGTGGCGCTCGCTGAATATCTTGGCACGATTCTTAACAAAGAGCAAATCAGCTACGAGCCTGATGCCTTATGGCAGCTATCGAGCAGTGCCAAAGGCTCCGTGCGCGATGCATTGTCACTGACAGATCAAGCCATTGCGTTTGGCAATGGCAATGTCACAGATGAAGTGATTCGCCAGATGCTTGGTTTAATTGACCAAGCCGATGTCATCGCTATCCTTGCCAATATTTACCAGCAAAATACCCAACAGTTGACGCAGGCCATTCAGCTTCTGCGTGAGCAGGTGGTGGATGCCAAAGCCGTATTTGACAGATTGGCTGAGACGCTGCATCAGTTGGCCATTTTGCAGGCCTTGCCAAATTTTGATTTGCAACTCAATCGCCAGCAAAGCGAGCAATTGCAACAACTGGCTCAGCAGTTACCCGCAGAGCTATTACAACTATATTATGACATTGTGGTAAAAAGCCGTGAAAACTTGGCATTAGCCAATACGCCGATGCAAGCGCTAGAGATGTGTTTGCTCCGCTTGATGGCGTTCAAGCCGCTGCATCGTAATCAAATCCCGCTTCGTCATCCAATCGCTAGTAACCCTGATTCTCAAAGTCCCGATTCTCAAAGTCCTGATTCTCAACTTGTTGACACAACGCCTAGCGAATTAATGCAAGCTGCAAAGTCTTCAGTGGTGGCTGAAGATAGCTTACAAGTAACCTCCGAGCAGAGTGATAATAACTTATCGGATAACAATCTGCTCAAATCTGCGCCAAACGTTGCGAGCGTTGATAGCCTTCAACAAATCATTGAACAAGGCATTGAACAACAGACATTTGATGATACCCATTTAATATCTAACGATACAACCGCGGCAAGTACCACCGCAGGGCAAACTCCAACCAGACTAGACGATGCCAATCGCTTATCTGATTTGCAATCAAGCGATAGTCATCATGAAATTACTGCGCCAGACATCGTTGCAGAGTCTGGCAACACGCCTAGCATTGTCACAGAAGATAGCGCATTGATAAAAAACAATGCGCCAGCGCCAGTCGCCATAGCTACCAATGTCAATGTTAATGTTGACCATTCCCACCACACTATGGCGGCAGAGGGGAGTGATATTGCTAATGTATCGCCCCTGGCATTACTCAAACCCACTCATGTAACCCTTGAAGGCGAGTGGACACCTGCCAAATGGGATTATTGGGTGTTTAATGCCCGTGAGCAAGGCTGGCTCGATGAGGATGAATTAGTGCTTGCCAAACGTGGAGTCATGACCGGCGAGATTCATGGGGTCAGCCAATTTGTCACCGAACAAAACTTTTTGACCCATACCGCAACTTTTGATAATTTTTGCCAAAAACTTCGACAGCTTTTTGAGGGTATTGATATTCGTTTGGCGGACTCGGCAAGTAATTTTCAAGCGCTAGAGAAATTAAAACCAGAAGCGCTACAAGAAGCCCGCGAAAAACTAGCGTTACAACAAGCTACCCAACAGCTTGAACAGCAAGCAGTTACGCAGGCACTGTTGCAGCAACACGCCTCGATTAGCTCTGTTAAGTTAATTCAATAAGTCAATTTAATTTATATAAATTCTAATTTTTACTTTTTTAACGGATGAATAATTGAGGGAAACCAATATTTGTTAAGAAAATCAATAGAATACAATATTAAATAATTGAAAAAAATATTAATAATTTTAGTTAATAAATCCCGATGTCGTTTAATTTATCTTGCTAATGGCGTATAATACATCAGCTTTTAAAAGTGACTTTGATTAAGTGATAAAATTGGGTGAAATATGCTTGATAATTTAAGAGGCATGGCGGTTTTTGCAAGTGTTGTACGTCATGGTTCATTTAGTGGTGCTGCAAAAGAACTGGGCATAACAACAAGTGCGGTTAGTCAACAAATCCGCTCGTTAGAAAACGATATGGGTGTGGTGTTATTGCATCGCTCAACTCGTAAGTTAAGCTTAACAGAAGCAGGCACTAGTTTTTATGAAAGTGCCAAAGATGTGGTTGCGGCAGCCGAACAAGGTCGTATCCGTGTCAATCAATTACGCGATGAGTTAGCAGGGAACTTGCGCATTGCGACCACGCCAGAATTGGGTGTGAATCATATTTTACCCGCGCTGTCGACTTGGATTTCGGCGCATGATGATTTAACCATCCATTTTGAAGCAGACAATCAGTATGTTGACTTAATTGAAGAGCGTATCGATATCGCCCTTCGGATGTCACCAAACCTTAATGACAGTAGTTTATCGGCGTTTCCTTTGACCGAGATACGTCAGTTGCTCGTCGCTTCCCCGCATTTTTTACGTCAAAATGAAAAATTGACCGAGCCAAAAGATTTGGCCAAACTCAATATGATTGGCATTAGTCTTGTCAAAGACCCCAATCAAGTTGATATGATCAATGTGGAAACAGGTAAAAAATCACGCGTGCGTATGCCAACACGTATTCAAACCAACAATATTATGCTTGCCACGACCCTTGCCAAAGAAGGGCATGGCGTTGCCCGTATCATGTCACTCGATATCCAAAAAGAATTGGCAAATGGCGATTTGGTGGAAGTATTGCCAGGTTACCAATTACCAAGTTATATGCTGTATGCGGTAACACCTAGACATGAACAACAACCTGCGAAGGTGACGCGCTGTCTTGAAGTATTGACCAAGTATTTTGCTAAAGTTTAACGGTTGGACTGTCAGTATTACCAATAATTAGTAGCAATAAACAGTTTAATAAAAAGCGAATAGTGAAGGCTATTCGCTTTTTTATTGATGCTGATAGTGGCTATCAAGGCTGTCTGTCAGGTGGCGCTTGGGTGACGCCATAGCGAGCGAGTTGTTGATGCAGGATACGACGTAGCTCCAAAATCGCCTGCGGGCTAGTATGAACATTGTGACGACCGGTAAGCACTTTTTCAGATTCCACGCCTTCTAAATGCGAGCTGTTGTACGGCACAATACCATCGGAGACACGGTCGGTTGCGCCATATTTCACCGATTCTAAGAGTTGCTTTTTCTCATCCAGACTTTGTTTGGCTTGCTCCAGACTCGTGATGTTATACAGCTTGGTCTCTGTGGCTGGTTTAACGGTCGCGGTTGTATTGTCATTTTTCAAAGATGTTATGGATGCCGATACATCATCAGTAGGGCTATTGGCTGCCTTAGCGTTAAACTGATTGAGCGCATTGGACAAATCCTTATCATCAGTGGCGATGATATTATTGACTGCAACATTGGGCGCGATTGTGACATCTGCCGTCAATTGGTTAAAGTAAGAGTGGCTGCTCAACTGGCTCGCGCCATTTTCCAAAAATAGCTGTGCCAGAGGATTGCTTGAAACCACGCCTTCAGTAAATAGCGAATTTAAATTGCCATACACGGTGCGGATAAACCCTGCCGGTAGTGAGATGATACGGCGCAAACTGCGAGTAAACCAGCGATCGGCATAATCGGTACCGCGAAATGGTGAAGAGATAAAAATCGCGCGGTCGACTTGCGGCAGCGCTTGCAGTTTGAAGCGGTCACTGAGCGTTTTGTTTTGCGCATGACGGACAAATGCGGCGTAGTCCGCTGAAAAATTATTGAGCTGTGAGTAATTGGCAACCAGCGATTCGACTTTAGGCGTCAAGTCATCATTTGATACCAACAAACGCCCAATCACCCCACCCATACTATGACCAATCAGCACCGCATGTTGACTGGCAACGTCCTGCTGCTTAGGATCGACAGTTTTAAAAGTGCGTTCAATCAAGTCATAAATTTGGTGGCGGTTTTCTAGCATCGGGATATTGGTTGGATAAAAAATCTGCCAAACTTGGAAGTTTTCGCGAAGTCTTGGGTCATTAAAAATGTCATTGGTCAGTCCAATCCAAGTTTCAGGACTCGATGCCAACCCATGTATCATGATAATCACACGCTTATTAGGATTGTAAGGCTCAAGCATAAATAAATGCGGCTGGGTCTGCTGATAGGGCGAGGCAAACAAACTTAACAGACTGATATTGTCTAAACGATTATCTTTAGACCAAATACCGTAAGCTGCGGTATAGTTCGCCGATAGTGCAAAATCTTTGTTGAGTATAGAGACACTTTTAAACTGATAGGGATCATAAATATTGAGCGAAAAATCGGTGGTTTTTTGCAACTCATCGATGGTATTGCCTTTGGGCACCAACACCGCGGTCATAGGCAAATGCCCTGTTTGGTGGATACGCTCTTCTAGCGGTGTGTCATTGGCATAGTGTTGCAACAAGTCAATAATCACCGCCGTATTGATGCGCCTATTGAGCAGCGCCACATAATTGATACCAAAGCCATCGCGGCGACTGATGGTATTAAATTTTGATAAATCAATCTGGTAGCTTGAAATCAGCTTCATCGATGCTGATTTGTCAGTAAACGGCTGTCCATTGATATTGACACGCAGGTTGTTGCGAGTGATTTGATAATTTTCTGCCATTTTTTGATGATACAAGCGATCACCTAACGCATCGATGGCAGCATAATACAAATCCTGGATTTGGGTATCGCGTTCTTTTGGCAGATAATACAATTGTGACGGTTGTTGATTGACGACGGTTGGATTGAGGATATCGTACATCAAATAAATATAAGAAAACCGAATCGATTGCAGCATATCGTCTTGAAAGGCGGTGGTACAAGAGATTTCATCGGGTTTGGGCGCTACAACGTCGGTCTTACCAACCAAATTTTTGGCATAGTCTGTGGTCAAATCTTTTGGTGGATTGGTACAAGTTTTGGCTTGTTGGCGCTGCTGGGCAGAGGCGTAAAACAGCTCACTAATTGCACCATAAATCCCTTTATCGGTATTAAGATCTGCTTGCTTGAGCGTCACTACACAGGCAGGCATATTTGCCAAGCATTTTTCTTCATCTAAACCTGCCTGCACTAAACGGCTTTTGGTGTCAGAACTCAAGCGGCTGCCCGATAACACGCTGACGCGCTGATCTATGATGGCTCTTGCAGTATCGCGGCTACCGATTTTGGTGGTGGCGCAGCCAGTAAGGGTGATGATAGCAACCAATGTCGTTGCAGTGATTAGAGGCGTTTGACAAAATCTAGTCGATTGGTTTGTTAGCGGCATGGTGATTTACTCGGCTAAAAGAGCAAAAAGGGAGACAGCAAAAAAGGTTAGCGCAAAAAAGTTACATATCGTTGAATGACAGCATGAAAAAAATCACCATGCTAAAACGCAATTAGCATGGTGAATTAGCATGGTGACTTAGCAGTGATATTAAACCACGGCTAGGGTATGAACGCAAAAAATTATTGAACGACTTTTGCAGGGATATCCCAAATATAGTATTTACCGCTATTGACGATGCGTAATTGCTCATCGATATACGGATTGTCTGGGTTTTTGGCTTTAAATTCCGTTAACCGTTGAATGGCGCGGTCTTTTTTGTCATCCAATAAATCCGCTTGCGCCAAACTTTGCGTAGCTTCTAGATAGCCCATTTTTTCGGCTTTTTCTAAGTATTTGGCACCTTCTTTAAAACCGCCACCCTCAGCGAGCATTGCGCCATATAAGAAGTTGGCTTCTGCTGTGTCATTGAGCCTCACGGCACGGGCGATATAATTGCCTGCACGCACGGCATAATCAGAACCTAAATCCAGATTGCGACCCATGGCATTGAGTTTTGCTGCACGCAGTAGCACCTCATAAGAGGCATTTGGATTTTGTGCGTAGGTCTCAATCCATGCGGTCAATGATTTGAGTCGCTCAGTGGTATTGTAGCGCTCAGTACGGCTCGAAAAAACAGGTGGGTAATGACGCGCCATTGGGGTAACATAAGTAATAAAATCGTCTAACACGCTGACATCTAACTGTGTACTATTATCCGCGGTTCGTGGAATCAAAACGGTTTTTACCGTTGAGATATTACTAAGCGTTAAAGTCGGCAGTGGTATATTAGCAAGATTTTGCGCTGAAATATCCGTGCCTACCAATTGTACACTGTTGGTAGATGGATAAATAACGTTGGCAACCGTTGGGGCGGTCAAAACAGGCACTATCACTGAACCTGTATTTGAGGTGGCTGACGGGGGTGTCGTTTGCGGGGTAGTATTCTTCACGCTATTACTGACCGTATCAGCCGATTTTTCGGTTGATTTGTTGGTAGTTTTGGCTTTGGTCACCGTGGTTTTTTTAATGGCTGTTGTCTGGGTAGCGGGTTTTGCCGTGGTGGTTTTGGTGGTGGTCGTCTTGGTTGTTGTTTTTGCGGTTGCCGTTGCAGCCATCGCTACAGTGGCATTGGTTGCCATCAAAATAGCTAAGGTATATGTTAGGGGTTTTACCATGTGAGTCATTGAAATTTCCTTAAAAAATTGGGTGGGATGGATTGCAAAAATCAGTCAGCTTATCCCATAGCAACAATGTAAAGCAATAATGTAAAAATACTATCAAAAAAAAATAAAGTTATTGTTATATTTTTACGCGAAAAAAGCGCGATTAAGCAAGGTTATAGCAATAAACACGCCAGCCAACGATTGAGGCTGTCAGTCGCGCTCATTTAAACACGCTCGGTTAAGCACGCTTAGTTAAAGATTCTCAGTTAAATATGATACGCCACCGTTTTCATGCAGTTAGCCAAAAAACGCATCGTAGTTTTGATGGGTAGTGGCAATGGGCTGGCGCCTGATTCAACTGCTTTATCACGGTGATGTAATTCTTCTTTATCCATTTGGCTTAAAATCTCAGCACTGCGTTTATCTTGTGCAGGCAGCTTACCAAGATGGCTGTGCAAATGCTCGCTGACTTGGGTTTCCGTCTCTGCAACAAACCCCAAACTAAACTCATCAGAAATCAATCCCGCTACCGCACCCATGCCAAACGATAGCCCATACCAAAGCGGACTAAAAATACTGGGATGGCTACCCAATTCATTTAACCGCGTCTCACACCACACCAAGTGGTCAATCTCCTCTAGCGCAGATTGGTGCATGGCTTTTTTGACCGTTGCTTGTTTGGCGGTAAATGCTTGACCGTGATACAGTCCTTGCGCGCACACTTCGCCAGTATGATTGATACGCATGAGACCCGCGACATGACGCGCTTCTTCCACGGATAGTTTTGGTACATCGGGGGTAGAGACAGGCAAAGGACGGGTGCTAAGATTGCTGTTTGGAATAAACGAGCGAATCGCCCGATCAAAGAAGACAATATTGCGGTCTAGCTTACTGAGTGATAGGTCATTTTGTACTGGTTCAATCGACATAGGCGCTCTATTCAAAGTGTTTCCAATCGCTATTATGCGCAGAATATGGTGTTAATTCTACTCAATATCACAACTTTTGACTAGCAAATCTATGTAGCTGATGGGCGATTTGGCTATTTTATAAAAATCCCGTGACAGGCTAGGCAATTACGGGATGTTGTGTGATAACGATATATTATACGGGTGGTAATTGTGAACGGTAAGCTTCTGCAAAGTTATGACCGGTTAAGGCTTCAGTCGCTTTGACCGTGACATAGCTACCTGGGGCATCGCCATAAGTTGGGATTTCTTTACCTTGGCTATTTTGACCGACAATACGGGCCTTGATTTCGTTGCCCTCAAATGGTTTGATCCAGTCATGCCATCTTGTCCACCATGTGTCTTTAACATAGGTGGCGTCTTTGTACCATTGGTCAGCGTCTGCAGTGTAGTTGTCGTTGGTGTAATAACCATATTTACTACCTGGGGGGTTCATGATACCCGCAATATGACCGGATTCTCCCAACACAAATACTTTTTCACCGCCAAATACTTGCGTACCTGGATAACAGCTTTTCCATTTTGCGATATGGTCTTGCAAGGTTGCCACCATAAACACAGGGGTTTTAACTTTTGATAAGTCAATTTTCACGCCGTCAATTTCAACCCCACCCGGTTTACGCAGCAAGTTGTTGATATAGAACTCACGCAGTAGAAAATGGTGCAGCGCAGCGGTCACGTTGGTACAGTCTGAATTCCAGTATAACAAGTCAAAAGGTACAGGGCGCTCGCCTTTTAGGTAGTTTTGTACGTAGTAGTTCCAGTATAGGCTGTTCTCACGGAGTAGGCTAAATGACACGCCCATCATTCGCCCATCAAACACGCCTTTGTCAGCGTTTTGCTTGTCAATCGCCGCAACGATTTTGTCATCGATAAAGACGCCGATATCACCTGGATCTGAGAAGTCAATAATAGTCGCCCAAAGTGTCGCACTGGCAATGCGGCTTTCTTGCTTGGTCGCGGCAAGATAGCCTAACGTCAATGCGGTCAACATACCTCCAATACAATAACCTGTAATATTGATGGTTTTTTCACCCGTGATGGCTTCAATTTGATCCATCGCTGCAAGCACGCCGTCTTTCATGTAAGTGCTCATGCCAACATTTTTGTACTCAGGCGTCGGGTTCGCCCAAGAGATGACATAAACCGTATGGCCTTCGTTGACTGCCCAATGCACAAACGAGTTGTTCTCACGTAAGTCCATGATGTAGAATTTGTTGATCCAAGGCGGCACCATCAACAACGGACGTTGTTTTACTTTTTCGGTTGAAGGGTCATACTGGATGAGCTGCATCATGTGGTTTTCAAATACCACTTTACCTTTTGAGGTGGCGATGTTGTCACCCACCCGGAACGCGCTTTGGTCAGTCATACGGATATTGAGTGTATCAGCGCTGTTACCCATGTCCTCAGCCAACTGCTTCATCCCTTGAACGAGATTTTGCCCCCGACTTTCGATGGTCAAACGTAGTACCTCTGGGTTGGTCATTAAGAAGTTGGTTGGGGCTACTGCATTGATCCATTGGCGGGTAAAAAAAGCCAAGCGTTGACGGGTTTTTTCATCAATACCTTCAACGCCATCAATCGCATCCATCATCGCTTGGGTAGTTAGTAAATAATACTGTTTGAGGAAGTTAAAAATAGGATTGTCTTCCCATTCTTCATCATTAAACCGTTTATCGCCTTTTTCAGGACTTGCCACTGGGTCGATTTTTTTACCGGCAAATTGTTGTAGTGTGTTTTGCCACAAGTGCATTTGGTCTTTAAACAACTGCAATTGGTCTTCAACCATCGTGCCTGGGTGATTGGTTACCATTTGACCCATTTTACGCCAGCCATCCATTAAGTCCATCATGATGGAGGTATTGGTGTACTGCGGCGCTTGGTTGGCACGCATCGATTGCTGTGCAATTTGTTGGCTCAGTTTGGTCATATTGCCAAAAAATTCGCTATAGAATTCACCAACCGCAGGATTGTAAGGCGGAATACTAGAGGCCATGTGAGCAAATGGATTGGTTTTACTCAAAAAATCCAGCGGATTTTGAGGTATGCCAAAAGCATTATTACCAAATGCATTATTGCCAAAGGGAAAATTGGCGAATGGCGTGTAGCCAAAAGCATTGGTATTGTTATTCTCTGCGCCTTGGGTGTTGGAAGTATCGCTATTTGAAGCATTGTCGCTTGAGGAATGGGCGTTCGCTCCTTGATATTGGGTGTCTTTATTGTCTGCCATGATAAATCCCGTTATTATAATGTGCTTGATAAGAATTCGCTGTAAATATGCACGCTTACTTAAAAATATGGTGGATTAGGCATCTGTCTAATCCACCACTTTTATAGATTCATAAGCCGCCATTCATCTATCAGGTAAAACATAAATAGCTGTTTATAAATGATACAGTCTTAAGAATGACTACGATGCATCAAACTAATTATTTTGCTGCAGGGGTTGTTTTTGCTGCAGGTTTTGCCGCTTCGCTATTTTGTGTTTGTGCTGCATCATTAGTGGTGCGGGTTGCCGCAGCAGTCACGTTAGTCGCAGCTTTGTTCATGTTTTGGGTGGTTTGTTTAACCGCTTCTGACATTTGGTTTGCCGCTTTATGCATGTTTTCGTTCACTTTGCGGTTAAAGTCTTCTGCCGTTTTTGATGCGTTGCTAGCAGCGCTTTGCATCGCATCTTGCATACTGGATGCATTTTGGCTATAGATTTCATTCATCGCTGACATGACTTCATTACGGATTTCATTGCCAAGCTCAGTCAAACGCTGTGCATCTGACAACATTTTTTGACCCAATTGGTTGAGCAGCTCAGTTTGTTTTTGGTTGAAGCTTGAAGCCGCTTCTGGAGAGTCAACAGAAGAAACATTGCGAAGTTGCTCAAGACCCATTTCTGAGTAATGGCGCATTGTTTCTAAAGAAAAGTCAGTCATTTTTTCCGCATTTCGTAACATCGCTTGGTTGAAGCGAGACCATGGTGCGTACATTTGACGTGAACCATCTTTCATTTTATCCATAAAATCGTTGTTCATAATTGACCTCATTAGGCTACCAGAAAAAACAAGAAGGGTATTGAAGAATACCAAGTTGCGATACATTTTCTAATCAAAAATATGACTAAAATGAATGTGATAAGATTTAAGCATAGTCTATTTGCTTGATATTACAATATCATGAAAGATGGCTAAATTAAACCTTGCGAGGAGCTTAAAAGTAAAAAACAATCGCTATTTATGTTAATATTTGTAATAATATAATCAACTAGACAGTAACAGTAGGTAACCGATAAAAATCGGTTATATCTTATCCTTCATCCTAAAAATAGTTGACAGGTTTGTCACTTTTACTTATCAGTTTCTATCGTGATTGCCTGCTCAAATGATAAAGCTAATTCAAGTTGCTCATCGGTCAATATGACATAAATTTGTTTGTCATCGTCTGAGTTGATTCGTAAAATCGGAACATCAATACGGCCATCGATATTTTTATCCGCATCCAAACTAAAACCTAAAAAATCGAGTTGTTCGACAATCATCCGACGGATAATCGCTGACTGTTCACCTATACCTGCGGTAAAGATAAGCGCATCACAGCCTTTCATACTAACCATCAGGCTTGCGATTTCTTTGGCGGCATGCGTGGCAAAATACGCTAGTGCAAATTTGGCGCGTGGGTCATCGCTAGCCAGCAAATCACGCACGTCATTGCTAATTTCAGATAAACCGAGCAAGCCCGACTCTTTATATAGGCATTGGTTCATTTGCTCGAGCGTCCAACCTTGCTCGACCATATATAAAATCACCCCAGAATCCAAATGACCCGGACGGGTACCCATTGGTACGCCATCTAATCCACTAAAGCCAAAGGTACTGTCTTTTGACTCGCCATTGTCGACCGCGGTGATACTACAGCCACTACCCAAATGCGCGATGATTAAGCGTTTTTTGGCAATCTTTGGGAGATAGGTTTCAAGTTTGCGCATAATCGCCTGATACGATAAACCATGAAAGCCATAACAGCGCACGCCTTGATCACGCAGCGATTTTGGCAGCGCATAGCTAGACCAAATCTCTGGGCGATGGTAGTGAAAGGCGGTATCAAAGGCAGCGATGTGCACCAGTTTTTTATCAATGGCTTGCAGCGCGTTGACCACAGATAACGCAGGGGGCTGATGTAGCGGACAAATCGGTGATAACTCCACCAAATGTGCCATCACTGTCTCGTTAATCACCACAGGAAAATGATAGCGTTTGCCACCATGAACCACTCGGTGGATACAGACAATCTTACGCGCGGGAAAGGCCTGTTTGACACGAGTGAACAGGCTTACCGCGGTGTCTGTCAGGCTCTCTTGGGGCTCCCAGTCAGACAAAGATTGTGGCATGGCGTGCCAGACTTTGTTTTTGGTTTTTAGATTGATATTGACATCAAACAAGGGTGACCACGCAAGGGGGGATGAGTCGACTGCCTTAGCCGTGTCATACGCCGCCATTTTGATAGTCGCTGAACCCACGTTAAAGGTCACCACAATCGGGTGAGTCGAGTCAGTATGCCTCATTACAGAATCGTTCATGCTAGTCACCTCAATTAATCTCAAGTAACCTGAACTAACATCAAGCTTGTTTACGCTTTTGCGCAACGTAGGCGCCAAGGGCAATAGAATACAGGCGGTCGAGTTCGTCATCCGAACGGCTGGTCAACACAATCGGCACTTTTGAACCCATGACAATGCCAGCGGCTTTGGCTTCACCCAAATAAATTAACTGTTTACCTAGCATATTGCCCGCTTCTAAGTCAGGTACTAGTAAAATATCGACATCGCCGGTGACAGGTGAGTGGATATGTTTGATATCCGCAGACTGTTGGCTAATCGCATTGTCAAACGCTAGGGGTCCATCAAGCAAGGCGCCGGTGATTTGACCACGGTCTGCCATTTTGCATAACGCCGCGGCATCAATGGTCGATTGCATTTGCGGTTTGACTTCTTCAACCGCTGCCAAGATGGCTACTTTAGGCTGCTCAATGTCCAGCGCGTGCGCAAAATCAATCGCATTTTGCAAAATGTCTTTTTTGGTCAGCAAATCTGGCACCACGTTGAGTGCGCAATCGGTCAAGGTCAAAAGCTTGTGATACGTGGGACTTTCCATTAACCACACGTGGCTCATACGGCGCTCGGTGCGTAGGTTTTGGGTTTTATCGACCAAGACACCCATTAACTCATCGGTATGCACCGAACCTTTGATGATAAAGTCGGCTTGCTGTTCACGAACCATTTTTGCGGCGATTTCAACTGCGTCATGGCTATGCTCAGCATCCACTAACATAAAGCCTGAAATATCTAAATTGGCGTCAGTAGCGGCTTTTTCGATTTTGTGTTTTGGACCGACCAAAATCGGGGTGATGATGTGGTGCTGATGGGCTTGGATACAAGATTGCAAAATGATATCGGTAGTAGGGTGCACCACCACGGCAGGGACAGGGGAAACAAAGCGCCCTTGTGCTAAAAGCTGCGAAAGTTTGGTTAACATCGTGTTGCCCTTATGAGTTGACATAAATAACACTGCGCACTTAGGTTTTGATTAAGCGAGCGGTAAATATTGATCTAAACAGTAGTATGAACCCATGACATGACAGCAAGATGAATCGGTTGTTATGATGGTTTTGCCGCGCCGCTTAGCTTATAGTGAATCTGACATTATATAGTGAATCCTAAATTATAACAAGCACCATTTGCCCTGAGCTTGTCTAAGGGTAACGGTCGTTATGGTTCGACAGGCCTACCACGAACGATCCTGTTCGATATAATTCAGTTTTTACTATAATAACCGTTGTTCGCCCTGAGCCTATCTCTTCAGGTATCATTTTTTATAGGTTCAATAAGCTTACCACGAACGTCCTTGTTAACTATAATTTAGTTTTCACTATATTAGCTTCTAATTTAGCTTAACCAAACCTAGACTGCGTCAACTAATCTTGGTAATACCGGCACCGATAATTTTACTGATGCCCCCTATTTGCGGCACTACTTGGATTTGACTGCTGATTCTATCTTTGAGCGCCTGAATATGGGAAATCACGCCAATTAGCTTGCCCGATTGCTGTAGGTTGGTTAGGGTGTCGAGCGCTACATCGAGTGCTTCTTCATCGAGCGTACCAAAGCCTTCATCCAAAAACAGCGAATCTACTTGCATGCGGTGACTGGCCATATTTGACAGTCCCAATGCAAGCGACAAGCTGATAATAAAACTCTCACCGCCTGATAGATTTTTACTGGTGCGGATTTGCCCGCCTTGGTAATTGTCCATCACGTTGAGCATCAAGGGCTGCTCGCTATCAGCTATCAGCAAATAACGGTCGCTCATTTTTTTGAGCTGCTCATTGGCATGGGCAACCATGATATTAAAGGTCAAGCCTTGGGCAAAGTTACGGAATTTTTTGCCATCGCTTGAACCAATCAACTGATGCAAAACCTTCCATTCTTCGGTATGGTTGCGCTGTTGGTTGATGGCATCTAATAGTTGCTGTTGGTTTTGTTTAAGGGCTTCATTGGCTGCTAGCTGCTGTTCAACGGCGCCCAATTGTTTTTGCTGCTCGCTAAATTGCTGTTGCAATTGCCCAAGCGCATCGAGCAATTGTTCAAGTGACAGCGCAGTTTGGGGATGATCGAGTAACTGCTGCTGTATGCGTTTGGCTTCAGAGAGTAGGTTATGATTGCGCTGCTGGCTATCATGGAGTTGACTGGCAAGCTGTTGTAAGCGTTCTCGCTCGGTATCAACCAACACCGCAGCGCGATAATCGGCGTCATCTACAAAACCCAATGTCGCAAAACGCTGCTGAATATCGGCTTGTAGCGTTTGCTGGGCAATTTTTAGTTGGGTGGTGCTAGTGGTCAAAGATGCAATCTGTTGTTGCAAAATCTGCAGCTGACTTAGCTGCTCATGAAAGGCGGTTTGGCTGGCTTGATAATCCTGCAAAGCCTGATTTTTTGCTTGGATTAACGCGTGAGAGACGATGTCTACCGCTTGTTCGCCAAACAAGGCATATCGCTGCGCCTGTAGCTCGCTAATTTCTTGCGCCAATGCTTGCTGTCGTTGACGGACTTGGCGTTGATTTTGGGTTAGATGTTGCTGGTCTGCCACCAATCGGGTGAGCGCTTGCTCAATTCCTGTGATGGTGTCATTGATATGGCTAAGCTTAGTTTCTAATCCTTGATAGCGCTGTAAAAGTTGCGCAAGGGTATCGATATGCTGATTTAATTGGGCATTCGCATCCTGTGTGGTATCAAAGCTAAAAGTGCGTTCGCGCGTTGCAAACGGCATCAGCAACGTGTCAATGCGCTGCATTACTTGATGTTGCTTATCGGCGATAACCAATTGCTGGGCATCAATATCGCGGATTCTGTCTTGGCGATGTTGCTGCTGATTGTGTAGCAGGGTTTGTTGCTGCAAAACATCATGGTATTGCTCGGTTAATGTGGCTAATCGCTGCTGGGTTTGCTGCTGCTCGGATTGTACGGCTTCGATTTGCGTCAGTGACTCTTGCAGTGCTACCAAAGCCTGCTGATTGTTGGTTTTTTCAGTCTGGATTGTCGTCGCCAATGTTTGAACGGCTTGGTGGTCTATATCGTCATCGGTGCTGGGGGCTGCAACGGGCGGTAATGCTTCAATTGCCTGTTGTACAGGCTTAGCATGTATAAGGTGTTGGCTGGCAAGCTGTAATTGATTTAATAAACGTTGGTTGTGTGCCTCTAAGTGCTGTAAATGCTCATTGAGCTGTTGCTGGTTATTTGTGAGTGCATGCTCTTCAAGTAATAACTGCTGTAATTGGCGATTGATGTTATCAAGCCGTTGTTTGGCAATCGCTAATTGTTGCTCGGTATCATCGGGCGTGTAGGGCTGATGGGTGGCGAAAGGATGCGCGGTTGACCCACACAGCGGGCAAGGTTCGCCGTGGCGTAATTTATCGCGCTCCTCGGTTAAATTTTGAATTTTTGCCAATAAAATCAAGTTGCGGTTTAACAATTCGACAGTCTGCTCGGCGGCTTGTTGCTGCTGCTCGCTAGTTAGTCGTTGGCTAGCAATCTGAGCCAATTGAGTTTGACCATCGGCTAATTGCTGCGCAAATTGTTGATAGTGTTGTAGGTTGGTTTGCCAAGTCTGCACATCGCTTTGCATGGCGGCAAGCTGCTGGTCGGTTTGCCAATAAATTTCAACCTGCTGTCGCAATGCTGCTGCCGACTGCCCTTGTGTCAGATGATGTAAGTGACTGGTTTGGCTCTCTAAGTTTTGTCGATGCTCAGAAATTTGTGATTGCAACTGCGTGAGCTGTGATTGCAGAGCGCTGGCTTGCTGCTCATTGTGCTGAAAATCACCCTGTAGCTGCTGCTGTTCGTTGACTAAAGCCTGCGCTTGTTCACTGAGTGCTTGGCTAGATTCCTGTAGTTGGGTAAGGGAGGCCAATGTTTGAGGCAAGGTTGTTGCCTGGGGGATTTGCTGCTGCGCTTGGATGAACTGCTCACGCTGTGTTTGCTGGCTAACAAGCTGCTGCTGCTGACTATCAATGCTTTGGGCATTATGCGCCAATTGCTCACTAAGCTGTGACAACTGCTGCGCAATCTCTTGAGCGTACTGATTTTTTTGCCCAAGGGTAGTGTCAAGCTTGCGCACTTGGTTTAATAACATTTGGGCCTGTTGCCAGTCGTTTTCGGTTTGCTGGGCTTGTGCTTGACGCTCATCTTGGTTTTTTTGAGCAAGCTGGTAATTGCGTTCGGCGGTGGGTAGTTGGTGTTGGTAACCCGCAAGCTCACTGAGCTGTGCAGTCAATAAATCGCGCTGATAATCAAGTTTTTTAATATCACCCGACACTTCAAGGGCTTTTAGTGCGCGCTGTAGTCGGGTTTTTTGTGGGGCGAATTGGCTTTCTTGCTCGGCAAGGTCGCGTGCTTCATGCTCAAGTTGGTGAATTTGGTGCGTGTATGCGTCAAGGTTTTGTCGCCATAGCTTATCAGACTCGATTTTAGTCATGGCGGTTTTGGTTTCATTGACGATGTCCACCAGGGCGTTTTTTTGTGAGGTTAGGCTTTGTATTTCTTCATCAGATAACACCGTCATGCCTGATAAGCGATCCGTGAGGGTCTTAAGTTCAGCGTCTGATTGGGTTTTAAACTCGTGTACTTTTCTTGAGATATCGCCATAGATTTCGGTGCCGGTGATTTCTTCGAGCAGATTGGAGCGCTCATCGCTATTGGCTTGCAAAAAAGCAGCAAAACTGCCTTGCGCCAGTAGCATGGCACGGGTAAAACGGTCAAAATCCATGCCGGTGAATTCAGCGACCAGTTTTCTAGTTTTTCTGGTTTGGGTTTCAAGCGGTGGTAAATCTGCAGCGTCATCGGTAAAAGGGGCGATTTCGTGCATCGGCGATTGCAAGTTGCCTTCGGGGTTTTTTCTGGCGCGCTTTTGTAGCCAGGTACAGCGATAACTGCCACTTTTGGTGGCAAAAATTACTTCGCTTCGACATTCGCCGGTATGGCGTGACATGAGGTCATTTCTGCTTTGGGTAATCTCGCCCAAGCGTGGCGTCGCTCCGTATAAGGCAAGACAAATGGCATCTAAAATGGTGCTTTTGCCCGCCCCTGTCGAGCCTGTGATGGCAAAAATACCTTCATCAGCATACGCGGCATGGCGAAAGTCAATTTCCCATTCGCCTTGCAATGAATTAAGGTTTTGAAAGCGAAGCTTTAAGATTCTCATTGCTGACCCCCTTGCAAGCTTTCAAGCACTTCAGTATATCTTGACCATAACATGGGTTTTTGTTCTTCTAGCACTTGATGGGCAATTAGGCAGCGTTCAAATACTTGTGTTGGGTTTAACTCTTCAAGTGACTCATCCATGCGCTGGCTTTGCATCACCTGATCGCGTTTTTGCTGATTTTTGATGCGTAGTACTTCAAGCCTAGAGTCTTTAACCAGTTCTGCAATTTTTTCTGATAAATCACCCACGACTTCTTGCCCATCATACACCACTTCAAGCCAAACTGATTGTTGGGAATTTTTTAGGCTGTGTAAGCTAGTTTTGATGGTTTGCCAATCACCTTTGAGCGTTTGTATGGGTTGGAACACAGGAACAGGCAGTGATTGCAGGAGGGTAGTATCGCTAAGCTTGGCTATATTGTAAGGCTGTCCACTAAGTTGCCCACTTAGATAATAACTGGGTGTATCATATCCTGCTTTATGGCTCGCTTGAGCATCAACCTCTGCGTTAATATCAGCCTCTGCATTTATCGCGTCAAGCATGGATGGTTCAGGCAACGCTTCATCTGCAAATAAATCCATCGACGTATGGCTCACACTTTTGCGTTTTTTGACAGGGGTTGGCGCAGAGACAAGCGGTTTTTTTTGAATGGTTAAAGTCTGTAATGGCTGAGACAGTAAGTCAGGGTCGGCATCAAATCGCAGCAAATGCACTTGTTTTTGCTGGCGACTTTCACCAAAACCCATGGCAATGGGTGAGCCAGCGTAACGGATGTGTGGTTGTCCGCCAACCACTTGCGGAATATGTAAATGCCCAAGCGCCACATAATCAATCTGTGGGTGAAAAATCTCAGCACCGATACTACCAAGTGAGCCGACATACAAATCACGCACCCCATCGCCTTCCATCGTTTGCCCGCCGACGGTAAATAAATGCCCCGTTGCCACAATCGGAATGCTACGCTTATAGTTGGCTTGCAGCTGCGCTTGTTGCGCAATGGCAATATCGGCAATCTGTGCATAATGGGCTTTGATGCCTTGGGCAAGTTTGCGTTCTTTATCATCCAATCGTTCGCCATGCCCGACGGTTCGCACATCACGGTCACGTAAGTAGGGCACTGCCATGACAATGAGCTCAGGTTGCCCTGCTTTATCTGATAAGGTAATCACTTCATCAGTCGGCGTATCTGTCATACTACCGATGATATGGATGTTAAAGGCTTTGAGTAGCTGTTTGGGTGCCTCCAAAAAACTGGCTGAATCATGGTTGCCCGCTACGATAACCACATGGCGGCACTCGGTATGGCAAACTTGACTTAAAAAATCATAATATAAATTTTGCGCTTGGTTACTGGGCGCGGTGGTATCAAAAATATCCCCTGCAATCAATAGCACATCGACCTTTTGCTCACGCAGCGTCTGTAACTGCCAGTCTAAAAACTGCTTAAATTCATCGTAGCGTGGCTTACCATAAAGCCTACGCCCCAAATGCCAATCTGATGTATGTAATAAAGTGAGCATAAAAAATTATGCCTCTGTAGCGGGCTTCGCTGAAGTCATGGACTCAGAATCTGCGATGGCTGGCGCAGACGCCGATTCGCTATCGTGTAACCCTTGGGCAAACAAGCGACCTAATAGATTCACATCATCGACCCGCGCATAGTTGAGACGGGTGACAAACGCCAAGCGGCGATGCGGACCGGCTTCATTGAGCGGCACTAACGACACATTGTCAGTCTGCTGGCGCACTTGCCCAGCTGCCATTTGCGGCACTAGTGTGGTGCCCATACCGCTGATAGCCATTTGAATTAACGTATGCAGGCTTGCTTCACTAAAGGCGTGTTTGACGCGGCTTTTGTCGAGGTGACATACCGATAGCGCATGATCGGTCAAACAATGTCCTTCGCCTAGCAGCATCAAGTTACTATTGGCTAACTCATCGGCATTGATGCTGGGTAAGTTGGCATGTTTACTGTCTTTAGCAAATACCGCCAAAAACTTTTCTGACCAAAACTCAAATGATAGCATGCCGTCAGTATTATAAGGCAGCGCAATAATGGCGGTATCAATCGCGCCATAACGGACTTTTTCAAGCAGTCGCTCGGTTTGTTCTTCTACCACATTGAGCTGAAACTGTGGGAATTGTTGGCGCAGTAGCGGCAATACCTTGGGCAGCAAAAACGGCGCAATGGTTGGGATAATACCAATCGTCATCGGATAGGCGAGCGGGGTTTGGTGCGTCTGGGCGCGGGTCACCAAATCATTGACTTCGGCAAATATCCGCGTGGCTCGCTCAAGAATTTCCTCCCCAATCGGGGTGATTAGCACTTGTTTGTTGTTACGCTCAAAAATTTGGGTATCAAGCTGCTTTTCCAGCTCTGCAATCCCTAAGCTTAACGCAGATTGTGAGATATTACACTCTTCTGCTGCCCGTTTAAAATGCTTGTATTTGGCAACTGCCAATGCAAATTCTAATTGTCGTAATGTAATCATGGTTTGAATTTTAACCTTTAAAATAGCGTAAAATTTTCGCTAACGCGTTTTAGTTAAAAATAAATAAAAAGATGAAAGGGTAAAAAAACTGACGGCTACCCTAGCAAACAACACGCAAAAGATGCATGCTAAAAACTTCAATGAACCGAATCATTTCAAATTTAGTTTACCATTTTTGTGTGCTTTTACGAGTGGAATCTTTTTTAATCTATCATTAATTTGGTCTTGACAGTAAACTCATTATCGAGCCTTTCAAAATAATTACAAGATAGCCTAAAGATTGAAACTATAAGACATAACTAGCAAGGTTAATTTAAAAAATTAATCAATAAATTAAAAACTTTAAACTAGACTGAATCTTAAATTGTACTAAGATAGACCCATCGATAACAACGTTTGATGATTAAAAAACAGCAACCGACTATAGCCTAACAAGCTAGAAGCCTAAAAAGCTAGGTTGCCAATGACATCAAATTTGTGTTATCAATATAGCACTCACTGATTTGGCTTTGTCAATTGGTGATGTTGCTAAATTTTTAACCACAACAATAGCTTATATAAGGAAAAATCCATGGCTGCAATTATCAACCAAACCATTCCAGAATTCAAAACCCAAGCATTTGTGAATGGTGAATTCAAAGAAATCTCATCTGATGACGTTAAAGGCAAATGGGCAGTGTTTTTCTTCTACCCACATGACTTTACCTTTGTTTGCCCAACTGAACTTGAAGACATGGCAGACCATTACGAAGAAATCAAAGCATTAGGCGCGGAAGTTTATGCGGTATCGACAGACACCCATTTTGTACACAAAGCATGGGCAGATGCGTCACCTGCAATCGCTAAAGTAAAATACCCAATGCTTGGCGATGGTACTGGTAAAATCACTCGCGGCTTCAACGTGATGATTGAAGAAGACAACGCTGCGCTTCGTGGTACTTTCTTGGTAGACCCAGACGGTAAAATCAAAGTGGCAGAAATTCATGACTTAGGTATCGGTCGTTCTGCCAAAGACTTAATTCGTAAAATCCAAGCCGCTCAATACGTGCGTGACAACGACGGTGAAGTATGTCCAGCGGCATGGGAAAAAGGTAAAGAAACCTTAAAACCAAGCCTAGATTTAGTAGGTAAAATCTAATCTTGATGGTCTAATGTTTTATTGACTGACAATTAGATAAAGTTAAAAACCTCAAATTGAAAGATTTGGGGTTTTTTTTATTCAACTACTGTTGTTAACAATGATAAAATCAGCTTCTTTGAAGTTTGAGAAAATAACCATGGATAGCGCACAAACCACCCACCAAACTGGCAGTCAGACCACAAGTAGCCATTATGCCTTGCTTTGGGCAGGGGCAGCCGTGTCAATCGCTGAGATTTTGACGGGCACCTACCTTGCGCCGTTGGGGTGGGAGCGTGGCTTGTTAGCCATCGTCATTGGGCATATGATAGGTGGAATGCTATTTTTTTTAGTCGGCTATATTGGGGCAACCCAACGCAAAAGTGCCATGGAAACAGTGAAGGGTAGTTTTGGTTTTCAAGGTGGGATGCTTTTTGCTTTGCTAAATGTTGTGCAATTGGTCGGTTGGACAGCCATCATGATTTATGATGGGGCATTGGCGGTCAATGGGATTTGGGCTATCGGACAAGCGGCCTGGTGTGGCGTGATTGGTGCGCTGATTGTGCTGTGGCTATGGATGGGCAACCGCTTCTTTGGCAAAATCAATGCGTTGGCCGTAGCTGGGTTGTTTATGTTAACGCTTATTTTGTCGTTTAAATTATTTAAGTTAGGCGCTGGGGATGTGGCAGCGACAAAAGACGTGGCAGCAGCGATGAGCTTTGGGGCAGCGGTGGAGCTCGCGGTCATTATGCCATTATCATGGTTGCCACTGGTGAGTGATTATACTCGCCATGCGCAAAAACCTTTGCAAGCGACACTTGTGAGCACCGTGAGCTATGGGGTGATGAGTGCGTGGATGTATGCGATTGGACTGGGCATGGCGTTGTATACCCAAACGTCGGATTTTGCCCAAATGCTGTTACAGCTTGGATTGGGCGTGACTGGGTTATTGTTGATTGTACTTGCGACGGTGACAACCACGTTTTTGGATGCGTACTCGGCAGGCGTGTCGGGTGTCTCGCTGTGGCAAAAACTCCCAGAAAAAGGCTTGGCAATTGGCATTACCCTCATCTGTACCATCGCAGCTATGTTGTTTCCCATGGATGATATCACTGAATTTTTATACTTTTTAGGCTCAGTGTTTGCGCCAATGGCAGCCATTCAAATTGTGGACTTTTTTATTTTAAAAAATACCGGTATCAAACAGCGTTTTAATGTCAAAAATTTGATTGTCTGGGCGATTGGTTTTTGCTTGTATCGTTATTGGCTTGCCCATCCACTCGATATCGGCAATACCTTGCCGGTGATTATAGTGACGATGCTATTATGCTTCTTGGTTAATGTATTCACAAAAAAATAATGCCGTCAGCCACGCTTAAAACAGTTTTTTTATAGTCCAATTTTCTTAAAGTAGGGTTAATTGGTTGATTTAAGCCTTACACTCGCTATCAATAGCAAAAGCCCTGTCACAACGAACAGGGCTTAGTCAATAAAATCGAACTTAGCTTAGAACTTATTTATTTTTATTGTCTTCTAAGATTTTGTAGATTTCATCTTTTAATTGTAGTTTTTGTTTTTTTAATGCTTCAATTTCGTCATCACGGCTGCCTGCTGCAACAGGATCTTTTTCTAGGTTAATGATTTGAGCATCTAATTCGTTGTGTTTATCAAATAATTTTTCAAAGTGTTTATCAGAAGTTTTTAGTTTGCTAATAAGTTCGCGATGTTCTGGAAACATAGTCCTTTCCTTTTTTGGTTGTATGTGAAAAATAATGCAAAGGGGTCAACATATAAGACAAATTTGATTGAGTTGGTATATTGTATTTGTCTTATTAGCATTGTAACGAAAAATTGTAGGGTTGACTATACGCTAATCGGTAACAATTGGTGAGGGGGAAAAGCCACGTTATCAATGCACTTAAGTAATTTATGTATTAATATTTTGTTATATAAAATAATAAACGTTTTGTTTTTTAAAACATAGCTATCAACTTTCTTAGATTGTCAAAGCCCACAAAAATCACAATAATAAGGTTAACACAATGACTTACCCAATGACTAGAAGGAAGATACCATGTTAGATCAAGGTTTATTAGATGCAGTAAAAAGTTATAGCGAACGTATGACTCGCCCGATTGAGTTTGTGTTGGGTGAGGGTGAGCATGAACAGCGCGCTGAACTGGTGGATTTTTTGACCCAAATTGCAGGCACTACTGACAAGATTCGTTTGAGTCAACAATTCGATGCCAATCTATCACCGATGAGTTTTAAAATCCGTAGCCAAGACAAAGATACGGGTATCATTTTTAGTGGTATTCCAGGTGGTCACGAGTTTACCTCATTGATTTTGGCGATTTTACAATCTGGTGGTAGTGAACTCAAACTTGACCCCGGTATTCAAAATATCATTAAGGCGATTAAACAGCCGCTAAAATTTGAAACTTTCGTCTCATTATCTTGCCACAACTGTCCTGACGTGGTGCAAGCGCTGAACCAATTTGCGTTATTGAATGACAACATCAGCAATGAAATGATTGATGGTGGTGTGTTCCAAGACATGATTAACGAGCGCAATATCCAAGGCGTACCTGCGGTATATTTAAATGGCAAACCTTTTGCCAATGGTAAAATTGACACTGCCAAACTCATTGAGAAACTGCAACAGCAATATCCAGATTTGATGAGTGGTGCCGCAGCAGCCGAACAGCTTGAGCAGCAAGATGTGACCATCATCGGTGGCGGACCTGCGGGCGTGGCGGCAGCCATTTATGTGGCACGTAAAGGCTTAAAAGTGACCATGGTGGCTGATCGTATCGGTGGGCAAGTAAAAGATACCCAAGATATCGAAAACTTCATTTCAATCCCATTGACCAATGGTAATGAATTATCTGCCAATTTTGTCAAACATATTACCGCTTATAGTATCACGGTTAAAGAAATGGTAAGCGTGACATCCATCACCGAAAATTCTGCACAAATGAATGAGCAAGGCGAGGATAAGCTAACCTACCAAATCACGCTTAATACCGGTGAAAGTTTTGCCACTCGTGCGATTATCGTAGCGACGGGGGCAAAATGGCGTAAGCTTAATATCAAAGGTGAAGATGAAAATATCGGTAGTGGCGTTGCGTATTGTCCGCACTGTGATGGTCCTTTCTTTAAAGGCAAAGACGTGGCTGTTGTGGGCGGCGGTAACTCAGGGATTGAAGCGGCAATTGACCTAGCAGGCATTGTCAAACACGTGACGGTGTTAGAATTTGCTGACACGCTCAAAGCAGACCAAGTATTGATTAATAAAGCCAAAGAGCGCGATAATATCGATATCATGACAAGTGTAGCGAGCCAAGAGGTTAAAGCAACTGATGGTAAAGTCAGTTCGCTAATTTACCAAGACCGTACCACCGGTGAAAACAAAGAATTGCCATTATCTGCTATCTTTGTGCAAATCGGACTGGTGCCAAACTCGGAAGTGGTCAAAGATTTGGTACAGGTGACCAAATTTGGTGAAATTGAAATCAATGAGAAATGCCAAACCAACAAACCCGGAATTTTTGCCTGTGGTGATGTCACTACCGTGCCATTTAAGCAAATTAATATTGCGATGGGCGAAGGTAGTAAAGCGGCGCTCAGTGCGTTTGAATACCTCATGTTGCAATAATTTTTTAATTATTTTTCAAAAAAAGCCAAACGTCATAGTTTGGCTTTTTTTTTGGCGGCTAATTTTTTTTGGCGAGTAACTTTTTTTGGCGGGCAATATGGTGTTGCCTTGTCAGTCTATATTGGTGAGGTAGGCATACCAGCCAAAATCCGCTACAATAACTTGCAAACTATCATAGCGATTTAAAGGAATAAATCATGACAACAGCAAATACTTCATCCATCAAGCAGGTGACGGTAGCCGGCGGCGGCGTACTGGGTTCTCAAATCGCCATGCAAAATGCCTTTTTTGGCTTTAACGTCACAATCTTTGATAAAGAACCCGAAAAGGTCAAAGAGCGCATCGTAAAACTCATGCCCATCTATGCCAAATTCTATGACAAAAGCCCAGCACAAGCCCAAGTAATCACCGATGCGATTCGCTATGTGACTGACTTAGGCGAAGCGGTGGCACAGGCTGATTTGGTCATCGAAGCCTTACCAGAAGTCCTCGATATCAAAAATGAATTTTATAAGGCGCTGGCAAAGGTAGCCCCAAGTCACACGATTTTTGCCAGTAACAGCTCAACGTTGATTCCTAGCCAAATGGTCGAAGCCACAGGTCGCCCTGATAAATTCTTGGCGTTACACTTTGCCAACCATATCTGGGTGAACAACACCGCAGAAGTCATGGGCTCAGCGCATACCGACCCGGCGGTATTTGACAGCATTGTTGCTTATGCCAAAGCCATTGGCATGGTGGCGTTACCCCTCAATAAAGAACAACCTGGCTATATCTTAAATACCCTATTGGTGCCTTTCTTAAATGCCGGTATGCACTTGTATGCCAATGACATTGCCGATCCCCACACCGTCGATAAAACCTGGATGATTGGCACAGGTGCACCGATGGGACCGTTTGCCATCATGGATATCATAGGGGTTAATACCATTGTTAATGTCAGCCAGCAAAAAGCCAAAACAGGCTCAAAAACTGCCGAGCGATTTATCCAAAAACTGCAAACCGAACTGATTGATAAAGGTCGCACAGGGTTTGAAGTGGGGAAAGGTTTTTATGATTATCCAAACCCGGCTTATAAAGACCCTGATTTTTTAAAATAAGCCTCAAAAAAGTTTAAAAGTCAGAATCTAAAAGTCAGTAGATGACAAAAGCCCATTGACCCAACATGGGCTTTGTTTTTTTATTGCGGCAGCACCCACGGCTAGCACTTGCCAAAGCCAACAATTTACCCCAAAATGATAAAAAATTGTTGCCAAAAACCCCCGATGAAGCCGACCACCGCCCAACAAGTCAACACCTTATTATATTATTTGCAGACCAAGCAGACACCGCCGTTTGAGATCCTGTTTTGGGAAAACTTGCAAAAGATTGACTTTGATTATTCAGCCAACAGCCTACAACAGCTCAGTCGGTTTTTTGCAGCAATGGCAAAACGCCACATTCAATTGCCACAATTATTGGCAAACCAAAGCGGGGAAGCGTTTGTGGTAGCGCTCGCCGCCTATATTGCAGACTATTTAGCCAAAACCACCGGGCAACCGATTGCTTGGTATGACTATGACAGGATGTCAGCACAACTGGCACGGCAAAATAAGTACCCCATCCAGTCACAGTTACCTGCCGATTTTTACGCGTCACTCACCGCGCACATCGGGCACAAAGTCTATTGCCAACCGCTTAAGCTATTACCAGATTTGCTGCAGGGTAAGGATGTGTTGCCACAGTTTATTGCCCAGATGACGCAGACCGTGTATCAGCAATCGCAAGTCAACTTATTACAATCGCCTGAGGCGGTGTGTCGGGGCTATTTGGCAAAAGTGAAAACAGGCAAACTACAAGACGACGCTATCGCATTTTCTACCTATCTGGCAGCGGTGAATTTTGATCATAGCCGTGATAGTTTGGTGCAAATTGATGAGGCGTTATCGGCTATTCAGCAGGCGTTTGGGTTTACGCAAGCGGATTATCTGGACTTTTTGCAAGATGCCTCACATCAAGCATTTTGCTATTTGCTGGGGTTTTATATTGGCGTGACCAGCAGTCGCTTGGCCAATGCGCCCGTGCGCTGGGTATCTTTTGCGCAGATGTATGACAGCTTGGGCGAGGCGTTTGCTGAATGCCTTGAGCATAGTTTTGTGCTGCTGTTTGAGGACTGCTATCGCACGCCAATGCTGGTAGTGACCAATCGGTTATTTGGACTTGCTAGCAGTTTTCCGACTACCGCTGCTGAGTTTGCCGATATTTTACAACGGCAAAATGCAGGTCACCTAGCGGTTTATCCTTATCAAGACGCTGTGAGCGCTACCGCTGACTTGCCAGCGCATTGGACGTCAGCCATGCAGGCGGCGGGTGCGTTGGTGGCATCTGTGCTATCAAGGTTATCACAAGGTCAGCCGATTTTACCTTCTGTCTATCAAGCCCATAGCAGCGACAATAAAGCCGATGAATTAACCGCATTTAATCCATCCAATATTAAGTTGTTATCTCCTAGCGATACGGATTTAGACACGGTTACAGCTACAGCTACAGATACAGACACGCTGATTGATAGCCTCTACCAAACGCTGCATCAAAATCCACAATTAGCCCCCATAATCGTTGGCTGTTTTGATAGCTATACCAATTTGCCGATGGGGCGTACCGAAGGGGTGGTCATTGAAATATGGGTGTATGAAAGCCCTCGCTTACAGTTGCAGCTTGTGTTGCCGTATCAGCCCGCGAATGATTGGCACAGTCTAAAAATTTATCCGTTAGTCAGTCATCAAAACGGCGCACAAACAGCGCTTACCTCGGAACAAATAACCGCGTTAACCACGCACTTTTACCAAGCACTGCTAAGTGCACCTTCAACACAAAATACCGCGGTCAAGACGCTGTGGCAAGATGCCTATGTCAATCAACTTGATAGCTGGGTATTGCCACCCAAAGATCAGCGTATCCAGCAACAAAACACGCAGCTAGTGACCCATTTTGATTTTGCGCTATTGCCGATACTCGATAATCAACCCACTGTGAATATGGCAGCTTTTGACTATACCAGCATTGATTGGCGCGGGTTTGATTTGGCCAAACATATTTTGCAAGCCAGCCACCATGAGCAAGGCTATTTGCAGGTATACGTCAGTGATAACTTGATTAAAGATGAACTGTATCGGCAAGTAGAAGCGACTGAGGATTTATATCGTTATGGCAAAGTGGTGTGGGGCGTGGTGATAAAATCTGATGCGGCGTTAACCAAGCCTATATCAGAAGAGGAACGAGACACGCCTTTTGCCAACCATCGGGTGAGTTGTGCCGACATTTTGTTTGATGCAAGCGGGCAAGCAAGGGTAGAAGATTTGCAAGCCAAGGCCAGTCAATTAATGGATACGGTTGGCACAGTCAATCAGCCGTCAAATGCTGCGCCCGACGTGGCGTTTTATCAATTACATTGCCAAGACGACACATCTAGGGTGTTTAACTTGGCTTATCCAGCCAGTATCGCAGCGACAAACTATCGGATAACTACCAGTTGGATTTGGCGGCGTCATTTGCCCAATGGCATGTTATCAAACAGCATAGTGCCCATTATCATTCATACTACTGCTTACCAAAATAAAGCCGAGCAGGGCGAAATTATGGTATTGCCTAGCCAATTATGGGATAAAGCCTATTATCATTACTGGCTAAGCTTGGCTTATGAGCAATTTGGGCAAGATTATGATTTACTTCCCTATATCCACTGGCAGCAAAAATACGCACAGGATAGCACCGATGCCGCAACCCAAAAGCGGCTATGGCCAAAATTTAAACCCAATCGAGCATCCAATCGAGCACCTAGCCGACAACAAAGTTCAGCTATCGTGTTGTCAGACAAGCTAGAAAACCCCATGTCAGCTACTGCTAAGCAACAGGGCAGTATGCAACAAGCGACTATTCAACAAGCCACTATTCAACAAACGACTGGGCAAAAACTTGCTGATGTGAAGCCAACTTTACAGCCATCGATAGAGTCAACATCACAGGTAGCCCAGACACCAAAAGCGCCGCCACCAGCCTCACTATCCAATGAATTGACGCAGCAACTCATGAATGACAAGCTGCGCTTACAAACCCAATTATCCACCAAAGATACAGCCAAAGATAAAAAACTCCTAGTGATTGCTATCGGTGGGGTGCTTGTTTTGATTATCATGATGATACTGGTCAAATTGATGCGATAAATTTCCCCAATTTTTATTTGAAAAAAGTCAGCATACGCATCAAAAGGTCATAAAAATTTGTTATGCTAACGGTCTGTAAGTTGGATTATGACAACAAAAAGAAAGATAGGGATACAATATGAAAATTATTGCTGATGGCAATATTGCTCATTTAAGCGATTTTTTTAATGAACACACTTTAGGGCGACCCATCGAATTGATTGCGATGGCAGGGCGTGAGATTGACGCGGCTGTGATAGATGAGCATCAGCCTGATATTTTGTTAGTACGTTCCGTCACGCCTGTCAACAAGCTGTTATTAGACAACAATAAAAGCGTCAAATTTGTCGGTAGTGCCACCATCGGCATCGACCATGTCGACGTAGAGTACCTCGCCAAGCGCGGTATCATTTTTGCCAATGCCTCTGGCTGTAGTAAGCATTCGGTTGCTCAATATGTGGTGGCAGCGATTGCCAATTTGCGCCCTGATTATTTATTCAAACCCATTAACCTTGGCATTATTGGGGTGGGCAATATCGGTAATACCCTCGCGCAATATGCGATTTCCTATGGCTGGAATGTGCTGGGCTATGACCCACTCAAACCACCGTCGGTGGTGAACAACGCCAAACTTGAAACTGTACTGCAAGAAAGCAATGTGATTAGCTTTCACGTGCCACTGACGCATGCGCACAACAGCTCATATCCCACCCATCACGACTATCTGATGACCCAAGCGCGCTGGCAAACGGTATCCGATACTGCCATCATCATCAATACCTCACGCGGTGAAGTGCTCGGTCGTGATGATATTGTCGCAAGCCCGAATGTGTGTGTACTCGATGTGTTTGAACACGAGCCCAATATCGATGCAGAGCTGCTCAAAGCCTGTAGTATCGTCACCCCGCATATCGCCGGTTATACCCTAGAAGGCAAACTTAGGGGCACACAGTTTGTCTACAATGCCTTATGCAAATATTTACAGGTTGCCCCAACGGTTGATTTTCATAGCTTGATGCCAGCTGAAGTGCCGCTGTTTCAAGAAGTGCATAACCCACTCAAAGACCACGAGCGCCATCAACTGCTCAATAAAATTCCTGTGATGTATGATATCAAAGCCGATGACAAGCGTTTACGTAGTGTGGCAAATGCAAACGGTGATATTGAAGGCAAAGACTTTGATAACCTGCGTAAGAATTACCCGCTTCGCCGTGAATGGCAATCATACGTGTTTAAAATTTGATCAAAATACTCAACGTGAGATAAAGCAAAAATAGCCAGTATGGGAAAATACTAGCTATTTTTTTTGGGTCTGCTAATATTGTCGCAAATCCAACTATTCAAACTGCTATGTCAACCACTTATCAACCTACTTGCACCCTACAAACCGCCCAAGCCCGTGCTGCGATGTATGCCACCATTCGCCAGTTTTTTGCCGAGCGACAGGTGCTAGAAGTGCAAACCCCAGTGATGTCACAGGCGGGCAACACTGATATATTTTTGCAATCCGTCTCTAGCAATGTCACTGTGAGTGACCATCCAACAACCTATTATCTGCACACCTCACCCGAATTTGCCATGAAGCGTCTATTGGCAGCTTGGCAAGTACCGATGTACCAGATTTGCCCCGTGTTTCGTGACAACGAAATTGGCAGCCGCCACAACATTGAATTTACCATGCTTGAATGGTACCGTCCCAATTTTAGCTTGGATGAACTGGCAAAAGAGACCAATGACTTGGTATCCGCGGTACTCGGCTATCCGGTGATTTTTGACCATTATCGCTATGTGGATGCCTTTATGGATTTTGTTAAAATTCATCCCTTCAACGCCAGTTGCGATACCCTCAAAGCCATCGCCAAAGATAATGGTCTTAACATTGATTTGGGGGAGGATCACCAAGGCTGGTTAGATTTATTGTTTAGTCATTTGGTGGAGCCTAATTTGGGAAAAGCGCTACCGACACTCATCTACGATTATCCTGTCGCCACTGCCGCGCTTGCCAAGACGGTCACAGACAAAGATGGCAATCGGGTAGCTAGACGCTTTGAGCTGTATATCAATGGTCTTGAAATCGCCAACGCGTATGATGAGCTGGCTGATGGACAAGCGCTGCGTCTGCGCTTTGATGAAGACAATGTGGCGCGTAAAAAACGCGGGCTACCTGTGATGCCAATTGACGAGAACCTGCTGGCAGCTTGTGATGCCCTGCCAGCTTGTAGTGGCATTGCGCTTGGCATTGACAGGCTGCTGATGATTAAAACGGGCAAAACCCATATCCGCGATGTCATCGCTTTACCCACCCCTCACGCCTAACAGCAGTGAACTCAAAAAAATAGGAATTAATATGAAAATTTGGCATTTATTTTTGGGGCTGATGGCAGGCTTGGGCATCCCGATTCAAGCAGCGATTAACACCCGATTGGGCGCAATGTTTGGTGGTCAACCGTTAATGGCAGCATTTGTATCGTTTACAGTTGGCGCGCTATTATTGTTCTTGGTGTCTTTGCTATTTGTCGATTGGCAAGCGGTACAATCGGGTCTATCAGACATGCAAATCAGTGATTGGTGGAAATGGCTTGGCGGTGCGCTGGGCGCGTTTTTTGTTTTTGCGTCGATTTTTTTAGCGCCAAAAATCGGTGTTGCCAATACGGTGTTTTTGTTTATCTTAGGTCAGCTGGTCATGGGCATGGTGGTGGATAGCTTGGGTTTATTTGGTATGCCTGTTAAAACCCTGCATTGGAGTAAATTTTTAGGGATTGTATTGATGCTGGTGGGCGTATCGTTTTTTATGTTTGGACAAAAATGGTTTGCTAAGTCGTTATAATGCTACGGCTGGGTTAATTTGCAAATCCAATCGCTAATTGATGGATGTAGTCATTGAATTTGTGTTCATTTTGCGAACCAATCATAAAGGCATTGGGAATAGACTCATCCATACCCAATAACATCACCACGCCAAAATCCTCAGCTTGAAAATAGCGCTCATGCGGCTGTTGCAGTTCGGTGATTTCACTGGCTAAACTTTGTAGTTTTTGTTCCAAATCCTGTGGGATTGTGATGCCATCAAAATCATAAATTTGTGCATGGTGTTTCAATCCCCCATTGACGCCATTAATAATCGCTTGCGCCAGCAAAAACTCAGCCAGTGGCAATTCATCAAACCAATGAATCTCGCTTTGTTCAATCGCATCAAAGTTGCGGCTCATTTGCACCATGGGATTGAGTTGTTTTAGGTCATCGACATGAATACCCCAAACGCCGTCATTATCGCAGGTTTTGCCAATGACAAGATGGTCGCCCAAGCGTTCTAACGGCAATAAGCCAAGGTGATTAAAGCCACTATTGAGACTAGCAATATTGCCTAAAGCCAATAAATAATGATATAAACCTGCAGGTAATTGAACGCGCAAGGCCTGCTCATTTTGCTCAATCATCGCCTGACTGACACCCAGCGGTTCGGGGTGATTTTCCAGTTGATACAATAACTTAATAGCACTAATAGGGTTTAGCATAATCAACTAGCGAATCCAAGCATTTAAAATATTGGCGAAGGCTTGTTTGTCTTTATCGCTATAGGGCGCTTGTCCACCTTGCTGTGAAGGTTCTAACACGCCCGTACTTCGCATGGTATCCATAAAATCGCGCATATTAAGCTTTTGCTTGATGTTGTCTTTGTCATACACAAAACCGCGAGAGGTGACTACCTTGGCGCCTTTTTCAATACAGTCATTGGCGAGGGGGATATCGCTGGTGATGACCACATCACCCGCCACACAGTGCGCTGCGATATAGTCATCGGCTTTATCAAAACCGCCTTCGACCACTGTCATCTGCAAAACTGGCAAACGCGGCAAAGCAATGGCACGATTGGCGACAAAAATTGTCGTCGTCTGCGTGCGCTCCGCGGTTTTGATGATGATTTGCTTGGCAATATTGGGAATTGCGTCAGCGTCTATCCACAGGGTAATTTTTGCTGTCATGGCTTTCACTAAAAAGGATTAGTCATCTAGTAAATCAAGCTGTTTGGCAGACTGGAATAACACGTTTGAGCGGTTGCCTGAACGACAGAACATAAACACGGGTTTTTCTGCTTGATTAAAAATCTCGGCAAACTGCTCAACTTGCTCACGGGTTAATTGACCACCAACGACCGGTAGATAATGATAGGCGAGCCCTGCTTGCTGTGCTTCAGTAGCGATATCCGTTTGCAGCGGTTGGTTGGGTTCTTCGCCATCGGGGCGGTTGTTGATGATGGTTTTAAAGCCCTGCGCGCCGATTTTGTCAACTTGCTCAGGTTGGATTTGACCATAAAAAACAGTATTGTTTGGCATGTTGTGTTTCCTTATAAAGTTAGCGTTGATTATTCATGTTTTTACTGACTACGACAAGTATATTTATTGGGTTAATTGTTTAACCGCTTGTTGCGTACTTAAAAATACCTTGCCTGTTAATTTTTGAATTACATCGGTTTTTTCAATCACATCCATCACAGGCCCTTTGACTTCCGAAAAATGTAGGGCGATAGCTTGAGCCGCCAAATTTTGGTTTAAATTGATGAGCATATCTTGTGCCGTCAAATCGATGTGATTGACTGCCGATAACATCAGCACCAGATTTTTAGTCTGTGAATGACTGGCAATCGCTTGCTCAATAAACTGTAGTACGGACTGGGCATTACCATAAAACAGGCTTTCATCAATGCGAATGATCAACAAATCATCAAACTGGGTCACTGCATGGCGTGCAACATTACGAAAATGCCCGGTATCACCAATTTGACCCACAATCGCGATATGCGGATGGCTGGTTTGCCAAATCAGGCCTGCAAAGGAGGCAAACAGCCCCGCCACCAAGCCAACATTTAGCCCAAACAATAACACACCCGCGAGTGCCACGCCAAATGCCAGCGCATCGAGTTTGTCATAGCGCAGCGCTTGCTTGAGCGTTTGTACATCAATCAGGCTGATAATCACTGACATGATCGTAGCGCCCAATATAGCATAGGGGAGTGGCTCTAAAGTCTGGCTAAAAAACAGCAATACCAATGCCATCACCAGTACCGATAACATACTGGCAAGCGGACTTTGCGCACCCGCATCGACATTTACCGCGGTGCGTGAGAAGCCACCAACAATGGTAAACGACTGAAAAAACGCACCTGCGATATTGGCAACGCCCAAGCCTTTAAGTTCCAGATTAGCATCGTAAGCTTCATGGCGTTGTCGCGCAAATGAGCTGGCAACCGAGTTGCTAGAGACAAACGCAATCAGCGCCATCAACCCGGCTGCAGGTAATAAATTAATGAGTTCAACGGGCGAAATCTGATAAAACGGCAGCACAAAATGCGGCAAGCCACTGGGTACATCCGCCACCGTGCGAATACCGATATCGGCAAAATTGCCAACTTGACTGGCGATAATACCGATTGCCAGTACCCCAAGAGGTAACATGCGCGTGATGACCTCAATGACTTTGGCAGCCAATAAAGGCTTGAGCCAAGTTTTAAGATAATAGCGGTTGATAATTAGTACGGTGAATGCCGCAACACCGACCATCAAGGTGGGCACGTGCAACTCACGGCGGTGAAACAAAAAAGTTTCAACATTCTCTAGCAGTGAATTGCCACTAATCGCGATACCCGTCACATATTTGATTTGCCCGACCAAAATCAAAATCGCCGCGCCACTAATAAACCCTGCCGTCACGCCACGGCTAATAAACTGGGTAATCCAGCCGAGCCGAAACACGCTTGCTAGCCACAATAGTGTCCCTGTTATCAGCGCCAAAAACGACGCCATAATGGCATAATGCATGGGCGGTAATTCGTTATAGGGCTGCAGCGCTTGTGCGGTCATAATCGCAGTAATCGCCACGGGACCGACGGCATTGACCGAGCTTGCGCCAATCCACGCATACACCAGTACCGGCACAATCGCTGAATATAACCCATATACAGGGGGCAACCCCGACAGCATGGCATAGCCCAAACTTTGCGGAATTACCAAAATACCCACGATAACACCCGCCAACAAATCTTGACTGAGATTTGCCTTGTTATAGTGCGTTACCCAGTGGGGTAATCGTCGCAAGTCGGCTAAATGTAATGGCAAGGTGGTTATCCCGATACAGTGGTTACTCTGATAAATTAGTGTCCGATAAATTAGCTTCCAATAAATTCCAATAAACTAGCAGACTGGTTAGCTTTAGATTTAATTATTTTGTCTGACAAAAGCGATCATACAGTACATTGAGGATTGCCAACGCATCGTCACTAGCGACTGAATAATAGATTTGTTTGCCTTCGCGGCGGGTGTTGACCAAACCATCTTTACGCAAAATCCCCAATTGCTGCGACAGACTTGGTTGACCCAGTCCCACTTTCTCTTCAAGCTGACTCACACAATGCTCACCTTGCGTCAATTGACACAGCAGCATCAAGCGGTCAGGATGAGATAACGACTTTAACAACTGGCTGGCTTTTCCTGCAGCAGCGTGCATTTGATCGAGCATGGTTGCATCCATCGACACAGGCGCATCGGACTGCGGTTCGGCAATTTCAGACATGACTTTTCCCCCAAGGTGTTTTGATGGCTGATACGCAATCGCTGATACTAACTGGTGCTACCATCAAACTTATCACATAATTTTAAAATCAATAAACGTTTGCGCCAATACAATATATTGAAAAACATATTATAAAATAATATAATGAATTGAGCAACGCCTTACAATGCGGCTATTATACAAAAGTATAAAGTGTTTTTTCAGTTGAAATTGCCATAAAGATATGCCAAAAGCGTTTTTAGATAACAGGAAAATTTATGAACATTCATTCTTTTTTAGACAAAGACACTGAAACTTTTACCCACGTCCTAGTCGATACAGCTAGCAAACACTGTGCCATCATCGACCCAGTATTGGATTTTGACCCCGCAGCCGGCAAAATTAGCTATGACAATGCCAATAAAGTCATTGGGTTTGTCAAATCACAAGGGTTGACCCTTGACTATATCATCGAAACCCACGCCCATGCCGATCATTTATCGTCCGCGCCTTATATCAAAGCGCAATTAGGCGGTAAAATAGTGATGGGTAAATATATCGATAAGGTGCAAAAAACCTTTAAAACCATTTTTAACTTTGACGACCTAGACACCGATGCCAGTCAATTTGATATTTTGACTGAGGAAGGCAGCAAGTTAACACTGGGTGATTTGAGCATTATAGCCATGCATGTACCGGGTCATACCCCAGCCGATATGGCTTATAAAGTGACGGATAAAAGCGCAGGCAAAGAAAAAATGGCGGTATTCGTCGGTGATACTATCTTTGCCCCTGATGTCGGCTCTGCACGCTGTGACTTTCCCCATGGTAGTGCCGAGGAGTTGTATGACTCGATTCAGCGTTTATTAGCTTTGCCCGATGATACCCTGCTGTATCTTTGCCATGATTATCCACCCAAGGGTAGGCGTGAGCATATCGCAACGGTTTATGTCGGTGAGCAAAAATTACGCAACATTCATGTCAAACAAGGCACGCCTAAAGCAGAATTTGTACGAATGCGTAACCAACGTGACAAAACACTTGCAATGCCACGTTTGATTTTGCCATCAGTACAAGTTAACATCAATGCAGGTGAATTGCCAAAACCAGAAGACAATGGCGTTCGCTACCTTAAAATTCCCTTAAATCAATTATCATAAAATAAGGAAGAATAATAAATGAAAACCAACGTGGGAAACAAAGAACGAGTCGTGCGTGTTGTGGCAGGTCTAGCTTTACTAAAATCAGCGAAAAGCAAAAAGATGAAAATGCTTGGCTTAATACCCTTGGTATCGGGTGCGACAGGTCATTGTCCTGGTTATAGCATGCTGGGTATCAACACCGCCAAATCAGCAGCAGATAGCAAAAAGCACTCTAAAGCGCAATCCAAAGACCATGCGAAAGATAGCGCTGATGATAAAAGCACAGTGATTGACAGTGTCATGCAAACAGCTGAAACCTTAAAAGAAACAGTTCAAGAAAAAAAAGAAACAGTTCAAGAAAAAGCAGCCACGCTTAAAGAGACTGCTCAGGAAAAAATAGAAGAACTTGCAGACGCCAAGAAAGCTGACGATGCAGACAAGGCGGAAAAGTCAGAACAATCAGAAAAAAAAGAGGCTTAATCTAGGCGGCTTTAATTTAAGCGAATGTGACATTCGTTATAGCCTAATAAAAGACTGAGAAAAGGCATCCGTTTGGGTGCCTTTTTTCGTTATACTAGCTTTTATCATTTTCAAGACAAACACAACTCAATGAAAAATACAGCGGTCAAATTTTGTGGCTTTACCCAACTTGAAGATATTACAAATGCGGTCAATCTTGGTGTGGATGCGGTGGGTTTTGTATTTTATGAGCCAAGTCCGCGAGCAGTGACCCCCGAGCAAGCCTGTGAGCTTGCTAAAGCTGTGCCTGCGTTTACCACGGTGGTGGCATTGGTGGTCAATATGCCCGAGCAAGAATTGGTTTATCTATCACATCACGTGCCGTTTGATATCGTGCAGTTTCACGGGGATGAATCGCCGCGAGAATGCAAGCTGATGGCGGATAGAATCAATAAACGCTGGATAAAGGCATTACGCATCAGCCATGATGACACCACGGAGACGATTGTCGCACAAATCAAAGAGCTTAAAGACTTTGGCGCGTGTAGCGTGCTACTTGACGCCTATCATCCCGATAAATTTGGCGGAACGGGCGATAGTTTTGATTGGGATAAAATCCCCAAACACTCGCCGTTACCGATTATTTTGGCTGGCGGTTTAACGGCGGATAACGTGGGCGAAGCGATTGCCAAAACCAATGTCTATGGCGTGGATGTGAGTGGCGGGATTGAGTCAGCAAAAGGGGTGAAAAGTTTGGAGAAAATGCGTGAATTTGTGAATCAAGTGAGAAATTAAATGGCATTTAACACAGACATTCAAGAAAAGCCCAAGCATTTGAATTTACTTATTATAATTGGCATTGTGATGTTTTTATACGTTTTAATCCGCCCTTTTTTAGATTGGAATGAAGGATTAACTGCAAGTATTGAAATAGTTTTGGTTGCCTTGTTTGTCGGGGCGTTTTTTCTCTTTGGCATTGTTAGTTTTATTTATATCTTTTTCAAAGCGATACCGAATTTTAAAAGTTTTGCACAGATGATTGGATTTTTAGCTTTTGTCCTTGTCTTTATATTTAGTGCATTATTTTTCGTTGAAAAAGCAGTAACACCAGCACTTTATGTGATTTTAGAAAATAAAAAAACTATCATAACAAGTGATTATCAAGTGAAATCTTATCAGCAAGCCAAAAGAGTTGGTGTGGACAACTACTTTCTATATTTTGACCATAACAAAGTTCAGATTAACAAATCAACTTATCAAAAATTAAGAACTGGTCAAATATATGATTTGACCGTTACTTATAAACCGAGAGCTGAAGTTTTGTATGACTTACAGATTTCACAAAAAAATCAAAACGATTGATAAATTAATAAAAAATGATATACTAACGTACTAGTATAATAGAACGTAAGATTTTATGATGGACGAATTACTATGAATATCTTGGTCACAGGCGTAACCGCAGGGTTTGGCAAGGCAATTGCCGAATTACTCATCTCAAAAGGTCATACCGTCATCGGCACTGGCAGACGCCAAGAAAAACTGGACGAACTACAGACACAACTGGGCGACAACTTTATCCCGCTAAACTTTGACATATCGGACTTGCCCGCCACCAAAACCGCCTTACAAACTTTGCCAAGCGATGTACTCAATAACCTAGATGTGCTAGTCAATAACGCAGGATTGGCACTGGGACTTGAACCCGCGGATAAAACAGACTTTGCCGATTGGCAACAAATGGTCAATACCAATATTCTAGGCTTGATTCATTTAACCCATGAAATTTTACCTCTCATGGTCGCCAACAATGACGGCTACATTATTAATTTAAGCTCAACTGCAGGCAGTTATCCGTATTTTGGTGGTAATGTGTATGGCGCCACCAAAGCCTTTGTGACTCAGTTTAGCCTAAACTTGCGTGCCGATTTGGTCGGTAAAAATATCCGTGTCAGTAATATCGAGCCAGGACTATGCGGTGGCACAGAGTTTAGCAATATTCGTTTTCACGGCGATGATGCCAAAGCCGCCCAAGTTTATGACAGCGTGCAATATGTCACCCCACAAGATATCGCCAATATGGTGGCATGGCTGATTGAACAGCCCAAACACGTCAATATCAACCGTATCGAAGTCATGCCAACCGCACAAACCTTTGCAGGTTTAAAAGTAGTGAAGGATTTGTAATGTTTAAAGTTGGCGATAAAGTCATTAAAAACCCTAAGACCTGGAAACAAAATGATTTTGATAGTTGGGGTAGAGGTGAGGGCGTTGGAACTATAGTTGAACCGCCTTTCTCTGTTGATGATATAGATTGTGTTGATGTACGTTGGGATAATGGTCGTTGTTTTGAAGAAATTAGTGGTTTACAACTATTCAACGAATCCAAACCGAAATTCGAGTCTTAAACATTAATCTTAGTTATAGATTGCAATATTAAATAAAGGAACAACAATGAACATTCAAAACCCAACTGAAGTAAAAGACTTCAATCAATACCCAGATACCAGTGGACATTTTGGCATTCATGGGGGGCGCTTTGTCTCTGAAACCCTGATGGCGGCACTGGAACAACTTGAGCATATCTATAACACTGCCAAAGCTGACCCCGAATTTTGGAAAGCTTTTCAAGACGATTTGGTTAATTATGTCGGCAGACCAACGCCACTTTATCATGCCAAGCGCCTAAGCGATGATATCGGTGGCGCGCAGATTTATCTTAAACGTGAAGACTTGAACCATACCGGCGCTCACAAAGTCAACAACACCATCGGTCAAGCCTTACTTGCCAAAATGGTCGGCAAAAAACGCATCATTGCCGAGACAGGCGCAGGGCAACATGGCGTAGCAACTGCCACCATCGCGGCGCGTCTGGGCTTAGAGTGCGTGGTGTATATGGGCGCAGATGATGTCGAACGCCAAGCCATGAACGTGTATCGCATGCGTTTGCTTGGCGCAACAGTGGTGCCTGTCACCTCGGGCACTCGCACGCTCAAAGACGCCATGAATGAAGCCATGCGCGACTGGGTCACCAATGTTGATAGCACTTATTATGTCATTGGTACTGTCGCAGGTCCGCACCCATACCCCATGCTGGTACGTGACTTTCAAGCGATTATCGGTAAAGAAGCCAAACTACAACACTACCAAAAAACAGGCAAACTGCCCGATGCGTTGGTCGCTTGTGTCGGTGGTGGTAGTAATGCCATTGGACTGTTTTATGACTTTTTAAATGATAAAGACGTCAAAATGTATGGTATAGAAGCCGGTGGCGATGGGGTCGAGACAGGCAACCATGCTGCACCGCTTACCGTCGGTCGAGTGGGCGTATTGCACGGCAACCGCACGTATTTGATGGCGGATGATGATGGGCAAATTTTGGGCACCCATTCGATTTCAGCAGGGCTTGATTATCCTGGCGTGGGTCCTGAGCATAGTTTCTTAAAGGATATCGACCGTGTGCAGTATGTACCTTGTACCGATGAAGAAGCGATGGTGGGATTTCGTGAATGTACCCAAAAAGAAGGCATTATTCCTGCACTAGAAAGCTCACACGCGATTGCGTATGCGTTGAAACTTGCCAAAACCATGAGCAAAGACCAGTCGATTATTGTCAATCTGTCGGGTCGTGGGGATAAAGATTTGCATACCGTCATGAAACGTGACGGGATTGAGATTTGATTGATAATCTGCTCAATTGGAATGGCTTAAATTCACTCGGTTTTACATTTATAGTTATGAGAGATAAAGTTTAACGAATTAATGTGGATGATGACAAATAATACTGAAATGCAACTGCCAACTAATAGCTACAAAATAATTTATTATTTGTACATGGCTTTTGCTTTTTACTTTCTAATCGGTATTTATGCCAATTTTCACGAAGGTATTTGGGAGATTTTATACCAACTTAGTTTTAGTATGGTTTTTCTTTCAATAATGCCAGCTAGCTATTTTATATTTCAAAAAATGCGACAAGGGAATGATAGTGTTTTAGCCGATATTAGAAGTGGCATTCTGGTCATCATATTTTTAGCAATTATATTATTTCTTGGTTCATTTGAATTTAAACAGAGCTTTTATGCTGTTTTTGAGCCCACCAAAACAGCGATGGCTGATGAATACACAACCCAAATAAAAGAATATCGTGGGACGAAACAGTATTATTTGTTTTTTGATGATAAAGAAAATCCAAACTCTTGCGATAGTGATATACAAAAATGCAAATATCAATATAAAGTGAGAATCAATAGTGGCACTTATCAAAAGATAAATAATAAACAGCAAATGGCAAAAGACAATCCTTTGAAAATATTCTATAAGCCGAAAGCTGAAATTTTAATGAAATGGGAAGCTATTTAAACTTCCCAATAAATTTACGCTAATATCAGGAAAACCTATGACCCGAATTGAAACCACATTTAACACGTTACGAGCGCAAAACAAAAAAGCTTTAATTCCTTATGTGATGGCAGGCGACCCAAACCCAAGTGTTACCGTCAGCTTACTGCATGAACTCGTTGACCACGGCGCAGACGTCATCGAAGTAGGTTTACCCTTCTCAGACCCCATGGCAGACGGTGAAACTATCGCACTCGCAGGCGAGCGCGCATTGGCAGGCGGCACCAGTACCCGCCAAGCGATTGAGATGGTAAAAGCGTTTCGTAAAACCAACACCACCACGCCAGTGCTAGTCATGGGCTATCTGAATCCAATTGAAATCATCGGTTATGACAAGTTTATCAGCCTTTGTCAAGATGCAGGGATTGACGGTGTTTTAATGGTTGATTTACCGCCGCAAGAAGCGGGCGATTTTACCCAAAAACTTGCCGCATCGAGTATGAACGAAATCTTTTTACTTGCGCCAACCACCTTGCCAGAACGCCGTGAGCAAGTGCTAAAACATGGCGGTGGTTTTATCTATTATGTATCGGTCAAAGGCGTAACAGGCTCAAAAGCATTAGATGCCCAAGATGTGGGCGAACACGTCCAAGCGATTAAAGCACAAACTGCTTTGCCTGTGTGTGTTGGTTTTGGTATTCGTGATGGTGAATCGGCAAAAGCAGTCGGACAATATGCCGATGGCGTGATTGTCGGTAGTGAGCTAGTGAAAAACTTTGCGGAGGTGGGCAACGATGAACAAAAAATCGCCCATGCCAAAAAAGCCATCTTAGATAAAATGGATGAGCTAAGACAGGCGATTGATAGTCTTGAGTGATAGAATGGTTTGAGGTATTTGAGGTTAATCATTTCATTTATTGCTAAAATCAGTTAGCATACGCATTACAAAATGAGTTTGTACTTGTACACTCAAACAACTACTATTCAATGGCACTCTTAAATTGCACTGTTAATAGGGATTTATTATGAGCACTGATATGAAGCCTCAACCGATGGGACAGACACTGGAAGAAACTTGGTTAAAACGCCCATTGCCCACCATCAAGCCGCGTGCCAAGCAAATACTGACGGCGGTTGAGACCGAACCATCGACTCAATGTCCCAACTGTAATTCAATCATCACCAATACGGCGCTGATTTTTAATAATTACGTGTGCCCATCGTGTGATGAACATCTTAGCATGACCGCACGCACGCGTCTGAACTGGTTTTTTGACCAAGTCGATGACGAGCTAGGGCAGCAGTACCAAGCAGGCAATCCCTTAGACTTTGTCGATAGCAAACCTTACCCAGCACGGATGAGCGAAGCGCAAGCCAAGACGGGCGAAACCGAAGCGCTTATCGTCATGAAAGGCAAACTTCAGCGGCTACCCGTGGTGGCTTGTGCGTTTGATTTTGCTTTTATGGGTGGCTCAATGGGCTCTGTGGTAGGCGATCGATTTGTGCTCGCTGCCGAGACGGCGCTCAAAGAACAAATCCCGCTGGTGTGTTTTGCCGCATCGGGTGGCGCCCGTATGCAAGAGGGCTTGTTATCCCTCATGCAGATGGCGCGTACTGCCGCAGCAATTGAGAAACTCAAACACGCCAATATTCCTTATATTGTGGTACTGACCAATCCTGTGTATGGCGGTGTAACGGCATCGCTTGCGATGTTAGGCGATATCCATTTGGCAGAGCCCAAAGCCATGATTGGTTTTGCGGGCAAACGGGTGATTGAACAAACCGTTCGCGAGGTGCTGGGCGAGCCCTTCCAGCGCGCTGAGTTTCTGGTAGAGCATGGTGTGGTCGATCAGGTCGTCCATCGTTTACAAATGAAAGAAACGATTCATCGCTTACTCAAAAAAATGACCTATTTTCGTCAGGCTCACTAATTCATTATTATCACGGTTTCATCCATGCAACAGTCAAGCTCACCAGCCGTACTCTCACCATCCCCATTGCCGCCTAGCGTTTCAAGCTCGTTAACCGAGTGGCTAAACTACATGCAAGGCATCCATGTGTCCGCGATTGATATGGGGCTTGAGCGGGTGATACCCGTATTTCAAGCATTGGGTATAAAGCAAACCGATGGCTTTGTGTTTACTGTGGCAGGCACCAATGGCAAAGGCTCAACCACCGCCACTATTGCCGAGATTTGTCAACAAGCAGGCTATAAAACCGCTTTATATCAATCGCCGCATTTACTGGTGTTTAACGAGCGTGTCAGAATTAACGGAGAAATGGTCGATGACCAAACTTTGATTGATGCGTTTGCCAAAATCGAGCAGGCGAGATTGGATTGTGGGTTGACGCTGTCATTTTTTGAAATGACGACGCTTGCCGCGTTTTTGATTTTTGCCCAAAACCACTGTGATGTCTGGGTATTGGAGGTGGGGTTAGGCGGCCGCCTCGATGTCGTCAATGTCATCGAGCCAAACCTTGCGGTGATTACCAATGTGGGTATCGACCATGTCGAATGGCTCGGCGACACCCGTGAAAAAATCGCGGTAGAAAAAGCCGGTATTTTGCGTGATAACCTCACATTGGTGTATGGCGAAACCGATATGCCCTCGACCATCGCGCCTTTGATTGCACAGCACCATGCCCATTTGCTACAGTTTGGCAAAGATTACGGCTACCGCCATACTGAGGCGGCAGCGACATGGCAATATAGCAATAGCGCGGTGACTTTATCGTTGCCTATCCCCAATCTGTCTTTGCATAATACCGCAACCGCTATCACCGCCCTCCTAGCCAGCCCATTGACCATAACCCAAGACCACATTCAAGCTGCGTTACCGAAGGTAAAATTGGCAGGGCGTTTTGACAGCAGACGCATGTCAGCTCGCCAATGGGTATTTGATGTTGCCCACAATGACCATGGGATGCAGTTTTTGCTCAAGCAGTTCACGCCGTATGTACATGCTTACCAACGCCAGCATCCAACCGCCAAATTGCATTTGGTCATATCCATGCTCGCTGATAAAGACATCGAGCCTGTACTCGCCCGTCTACAGCAATTTTCCCAGACGGTTATGCCGATTGATAGTGTTCACAGCGGCGTTATATCTCACCCTAGAGCGAGTAGCCAAGAGCGCTTAACTGAGCTGTTACCGCGCTATTTTAATTCTGTATGTGTTTTTGAGGATTTGAGTTTAGCGACCCAATCGGTGATTGACCGAAGCCAAGATAATGACCTAATTTTGGTGTGTGGTTCTTTTTATACCATCAGCGGTGTACTGACCAGCCAATCACTGAGTGAATAACGAATTTGTGCGTCAAATGATTTTACTTTTCAAAATTTTCAGTTAATATCTCAACAATGGTAAAAACTGCTCACGCGAATTTTGCTATGATTAGTCAAAATTCATTGATTTTTATAGGTTGAAAAAATCATTTATCAAGACACATAAACTAGGGTAATTGGCATGAAATTTTCTAAGCAAGCATTATTGGGTACAACGGTATTGTTAGGCGGTAGCGTGTTGTTATATGCCACTATGCACCAAGTCTTAAACGCGCCTGCCAAACCTGCAGCCAATAGCCAACAAGTTATCGCTAAACCCACGACAGATAAACAATCGGCAATCAGCAACGAGCCACTCACTGCGGATGTCGCAACCGAAAAAAATTTGCTGGCACAAAAACAAAAAGAACGGGAGCAACGAGTCGCTGCGCAAGAACAACAAGCCCAGCAATACATGACCGAGCAACAGCGGATTGAAGCCAAAGCTTTAGCGCGTAGCCGTGCTGAAAATCAACTGTATGCCAACAAAAATGCCGCCAATACCAATTCGGTGGTTGCCAGCTCAGTGACCGCGATTACCCAACCTGTGGTAAAGCCCCGACCCGTTGACACGGTCGCCGCGCCACCACAAACGCAAGCTGCAGTACCCAATAGCGCACAAAATACTGCACAGAGCCAAAGCGCTGCGCAAACTAAAGTACAAGCAGCTACGCCAACGCCCACAGTGGCAGCACCCGTCGTCGCACAGCCACAGCCCGTGGCAAAAACCACCCCTAACAATACTGGTGCCTATCAAGTCAAGGCAGGCGAGGGGTTGATAGGGTTATCACGTCGCTACAATGTGCCAGTCGAGGTATTGGCAAGCGTCAATAATCTCAACACCACCAGCAACTTACGTGTCGGGCAAACTATCACCATCCCGACTGCGGCACAAGTTAACCGTATTACCCAACAAACTCAAGCGCGAGAGCAACAACGTCAAAATGAGATTGCTCGCAAAAAGCAAGAAGCTGAACAAAAAAAGCAACAGGCGCTACTGCAGCAGCAGCAAGAAGTCGCCCGTAAAAAACAAGAAGCCGCGCAAAAAGAGCAGCAAAAACAGCAAGAAATCGCTCGTAAAAAGCAAGAAGCCCAGTTAAGAGAGCAGTTAAAAGAGCAAAAACGTCAACAAGAAATCGCCCAAAAAAAATTAGAAGCTCAGCAACAAGCCCAGAAAAAACAAGCATTCCAAGCGGCACAAGACAATTTAAGGCAGGCGCGTCAGACGGTGAAACAAACGGATGTTAAAGGCACATTTGGGGTACAAGTTGCATTGGCAACCGACCAAAAAAAAGCCAGTGAAATCACCCAAAAATTACAAGCGGCAGGCTATAAAGTCAAAACCACCCAAACGAGTAAAGGGGTACGTATCGTCGTAGGTCCAGAAAAAGGCAAAGTTGCTGCCTTGGCGCTCAAAGACAAGCTTAATAACGATAGCCGCGTCGATGTCAATAGCGGCTGGGTGCTTTACTGGTAAGCCTATTTAACCTTTTGAAGCCAAACTATGCAAACAAGGCCAAACAACCCAAACAATGCGACATTTTGTGTCGCATTGTTTGTCTATGTGCTTGTGAAAATCACCCAATAGAGGAATAATGCTCCCTTGTGGTAATTATCCTATAGATATGAGTGTGTGGTTAGTGTGACAATTTTTTTAGTGTTAGCGTTTGTGTTGTTTATCCTGTTAGTGTTTGCCTTTCGCAGTAGTGGTAGTAGCCGTCAAGAGGTTATTAAGCCCGTTCGGGGAGATGAATTAGCGGTATGGCCGTTTGAGCCGATGCCAATCATGACGCCGACCGAAGTGATATTTTTTAATCGCTTGCAGCAAGCAGTGCCTGAGCTGATTATTTTTGGGCAAGTACAGCTATCGCGTATTATCATGCCAAATGACGATGACGATACTGACCAAGGCTTTTGGTTTAATCGTATTTGTCGTATGAGTGTTGACTATGTGCTGGTTGATCAAGACAAGCAAACCGTACTATTGGCAATTGAATTAGACGACTGGACGCATAACACTCGCCGCCGTCAGCAGCAAGATGAAAAAAAAGACAAAGCGCTGTTGAGTGCAGGTATTCCGATACTACGAATCAATGGGGAAGCCATGCCGGACGCTGCGCTTTTACGCCGTAAAATCTTAGCAGTGATAGGGTAAGATTAAAATCGCAAAAAACTATAGAAAGTGTTGCATTCAAAAAAAAACTCGCTATAATACTCAAACTCAACATAGGCGATTAGTTCAATTGGTAGAGCGTCGGTCTCCAAAACCGAATGTTGGGGGTTCGAGTCCCTCATCGCCTGCCACATTTTAGTTAGGTTAGCGTGTACGCTGTATTCTAATAATAAAATACGTTTTAATGATAGACAGGGCAGCCTTATGAAACAAATGCTAGAGAACAAACTAGCAGAGCTCAATGGCAAAAGGATGTCTGGTGAAAAAGTGGTTGTCCACGAACCTGCTGCTATTGAGATTGCCAAACGACACTCCCCTAAAGATTTTGCCCTGTGGATTTTTGCTTTTGTCGCATTAATCAGCGCAACTTTAGTTAATCAATATTTACCCGCATATTGGCAACCCGCTAGCAGTTTATGGACGCGCGTGGCTGTTATTGCTGGACTAATCATTGCTGCATTATTGGCACTGGCATTGACCAACCAAGGCAGTGCTTTTAAAACACTGTTGCAAGATTCTCGCGTTGAATTGCGCCGTGTGACTTGGCCGACCAAACAAGAAACCCTTGAATACACTTGGCAAGTTGCAGTAGTGGCTGGGATATTAGCCTTTATCGTGTGGTTATTAGATACCGTATTTAGCCAATTGATTCAATACGTCATTGGTCAATAGCAAAAATTTAGCCAAACCCTTTTATTTGACCCACATCTGTGGGTTTTTATCTATCTAGCAATATCAATATTTTACCTGCATTGCTCATATTTGGTATAGTAGGCGATGTGTTTAGCAATGAATTAGAGGAAGATTATCCATGCGTTGGTATATCGTACAAGCATTTTCAGGCTTTGAAAAACAAGTGCAGCGTTCATTGATTGAACGTATCAATCGCAGCGAATATAAAGAATCGTTTGGTCAAGTACTCGTCCCAACCGAAGAAGTTATCGAAATGCGGGATGGCAAAAAACGCAAATCTGAGCGTAAATTCTTCCCAGGTTACGTATTGATTGAAATGGATATGAACGACAATACATGGCACTTAGTTAAAGACTGTCCACGTGTGATGGGCTTTATTGGCGGTACGCCAGAAAATCCTGCGCCGATTACCCCAAAAGAAGCCGATACCATTTTAAATCGTTTAAATACCAACGAAAACAAACCGCGTCCAAAAACCTTGTTTGAGCCAGGTGAAGAAGTATTGGTCATCGATGGGCCGTTTACCGAGTTTAGAGGCTTGGTGGAAAAAGTGGATTACGAAAAATCACGCTTACAGTTGACCGTCAATGTCTTTAACCGTCCAACCCCGGTTGAGCTAGAGTTTAAACAAGTAGAAAAAATTAACTAGTATTTGATAGTTTGTCTTTTTCATGGGTTTTTAGCCCTAAAATTGTAACTAAGTGCCAAATTTAGCAATTTTTGCTTTACCTAAGTAAAAATTCGCTTATAATATGGCACTTTATTTTTTTCTGTTGTCTGCAAGATTGACAATATCACCCGGGGAGCCAGATAGCCATTCGATGAATGGGAGTCTAGCGCTATTACCCATAACAGGAGTCTATCATGGCTAAAAAGATTGATGGTTACATCAAACTACAAGTGCCAGCTGGTAAAGCTAATCCATCACCACCTATCGGTCCAGCATTGGGTCAAAAAGGTGTGAACATCATGGCATTCTGTAAAGAGTTCAACGCAGCTACTTCTAGCATGGAACCAGGTCTACCTGTTCCTGTTGAAATCACTGTTTACAACGACAAATCGTTCACCTTCATCATGAAGTCACCACCAGCGGCGTTCTTAATTCGCAAAGCTGCAGGTGCTGCTAAAGGTTCAGGCGTACCGAACAAAACTAAAGTAGGTAAAGTCAACCGCGCACAGTTAGAAGAAATTGCTAACACTAAAAATGCTGACTTAACTGCTGCTGACTTAGAATCTGCGGTTCGCACATTGGCGGGTACTGCTCGCTCAATGGGTATTGACGTGGAGGGCGTGTAAATGGCTAAACTAACTAAACGTCAAAAAGCAATCGCTGAAAGCTATGATGCGAACAAACAATACACATTGGCTGAAGCGGTGGAAATCCTAAACAAATTACCACCAGCAAAATTCAAAGAGTCAATCGATATTGCTATCAATCTAGGCGTTGACCCACGTAAATCTGACCAAGTGGTTCGTGGTGCTACTAACCTGCCTGCAGGTACCGGTAAAACCAAACGCGTTGCCGTGTTTGCACAAGGTGCAGCAGCGGATGCAGCAAAAGAAGCGGGTGCTGATATCGTAGGTTTTGAAGACCTAGCAGAAAGCATCAAAGCGGGCAACATGGACTTTGATGTTGTGATTGCGTCTCCTGATGCAATGCGCGTTGTTGGTCAATTAGGTACAATTTTAGGTCCACGTGGCTTAATGCCAAACCCTAAAGTAGGTACAGTTACCCCTAATGTTGCTGAAGCGGTTAAAAATACCAAAGCGGGTCAGGCAACTTACCGTGTTGATAAAGCGGGTATTATCCATACCACGATTGGTCAAGTAGGTTTTAGTGCTGAACAAATCGAGCAAAATGCGTCTGCATTAATCGCTGATTTGAAAAAAGCAAAACCTGCGACCTCAAAAGGTATTTATATCAAGAAAATCACTCTATCAAGCACGATGGGCCCTGGTATCAATTTAGATCCAGTACCTTATCGTAATGCCTAAGCTATCACGCTTGATGGTAGATTTTTAATATATTTTAAATTTAGTTCAGCACAAACGGGTTGTGCTGTCTAAGACCGTAGGTTCTATTGGTTTAATCATAAATAGTTTAATTGTGAAAGTTTTTCACAGCCTACGCAGACGGGATGGCAGTTTAATTTACCATTGACTGCCACCGTATCGGAGTGATAATAAGTTGTTCTTTGACTTATTATATTAACTAGGTTTATTGGTGCCCTAAGTTAATCATAACTAGGTAACTGATAATATGGAGACAACCCATGGCATTAAATCTTCAAGACAAACAAGCGATTGTTGCTGAAGTAAGTGAATCTGCCAAAGGTGCCCTTTCTGCTGTTGTTGCCGATGCTCGTGGCGTAACAGTAGGTAAAATGACCCAACTGCGTAAAGAAGCTCGTGCAGCGGGTGTTGATATGCGTATCGTGCGTAATACTTTATTACGTCGTGCGTTAGAAGACACTAACTACACTGTGTTAAATGACGTATTTGTAGGTCCAACACTTATCGCATTCTCAACTGAACATCCGGGTGCTGCGGCACGTTTGTTCAAAGAATTTGCTAAAACAAACGATAAGTTTGAAATTAAAGGTGCAGCTTTTGAAGGCGAGTTTATCGCTGCTAAAGATATCGATCGTTTAGCAAGCTTACCAACTTACGACGAAGCGATTGCGCGCTTAATGGGTACGATGAAAGAAGCCGCTGCAGGCAAATTTGTTCGTACTTTGGCAGCATTACGCGACAAAATGCAAGGCGAAGCCGCTTAATTTATTTAAGTAAACTTAACTACGCTTAGCATTTTTTAAACCAAATTCACTTATTTAGGAACACACATCATGGCATTAACTAACCAAGAAATTCTTGATGCAATCGCTGAAAAATCAGTAATGGAAATTGTAGATCTTATCTCTGCAATGGAAGAAAAATTTGGCGTATCAGCCGCTGCACTAGCAGCAGCACCTGCAGCTGCCGGTGACGCGCCTGCAGCAGAAGAAAAAGACGACTTTACCGTTGTATTAACTGGTGCTGGCGACAAGAAAGTAGCTGTTATTAAAGCAGTTCGCGAAATCACTGGCTTGGGCTTAAAAGAAGCTAAAGACCTAGTTGAAGGCGCACCACAAACAGTTAAAGAAGGCGTAGCGAAAGCTGAAGCTGAAGAATTGAAGAAAAAATTAGAAGAAGCGGGCGCATCAGTAGAATTGAAATAATTCTCGCACTTAAGTTCTCTAACCTTCAAAAAGCCATTATTGCACTTGCAATAATGGCTTTTTTTTATTATAATCATTCTCTTGACCTTTCGTGTCTGATTGAACATAAGATGGCACACGCACCAAGGACAGAATTGTTCCATGCAAGTTAGAAAGTCTGGTAATGCGTAAAAAACTTTAGCTAAATACCCCAAAGGTGTTTGGCTTTTTGTCGTCTCTACAGTTTTTGTTTGTATCGATTTTATATTATATCGCCGATTAGGTTCTCCATCCTGTGATGATTAACTTATCCGCTGATTGAGCAAGGTTTTAAGATTTCCGTTAGGAAGTTGGATTTAAGTTGGTGACTTAAGACTGTAGGGATTGGGTCATAAAATCTTTTAAAAATAGATTCCATCGTTGATAAATGCGCAAAAAATTTAATTTCCTAACAGGAAATGTGGTGATTTGCGGCTTTATCAGTGCACAGCGATATCAGTGCACTGAAGTATTGATAGATGGGTAGGCATTAACGCTTTGAATGTTTAAGGACTTTTAATGGCATACTCGTATACTGAAAAAAAACGCATTCGTAAAAGTTTTGCAAAGTTGCCCACCGTCATGGACGTGCCATACTTATTGGCCATCCAAGTTGACTCATATGAGCAATTTTTGCAAGAAAATAAAAAGCCAAAAGGTCGGGAAAACATTGGTTTACAAGCCGCTTTTAATTCTATTTTCCCTATTGAAAGCCATACTGGCAATGCCGAGCTACAATTTGTCGAATACTATCTAGGTACACCAGAGTTTGATGTGCGCGAATGTATTTTACGTGGTTCAACCTATGCCGCACCATTACGTGTCAAAATCCGTTTGGTTATCAAAGACAAAGATGTTAAAGACAAAGATGCTAAAGCGGCAATTAAAGATATCCGTGAGCAAAGCGTCTATATGGGTGAAATCCCATTGATGACTGAAAACGGTACTTTTGTGATTAATGGTACTGAGCGTGTCATCGTATCGCAATTACACCGTTCACCAGGCGTATTCTTTGACCATGACAAAGGCAAATCACATTCAAGTGGTAAAGTGCTGTATAACGCCCGTATTATTCCTTACCGTGGTTCATGGTTAGACTTTGAATTTGATGCCAAAGACTTGGTGTTTGCTCGTATTGACCGCCGCCGTAAATTATTGGCAACGGTGATTTTGCATGCCATTGGGATGAATACGCAACAAATTTTAGATGCGTTTTATGAAAAAACCCACGTTTATAAAGGTGATGAGCAATTTGAAATCGATCTTGTCACTGACCGTTTACGCGGTGAAATGGCGCAGTTTGAAATCGTTTCACCGGATGGCGAAGTGATTGTCGAACAAGGCAAACGTATCAACGCGCGCGCGATTCGTAAAATCGAACAAGCCGGTATGACTAAACTGCCTGTGCCTGATGAATACTTGTATGAGCGTATTTTGGCACAAGATATTATTGTGGATGATGAAGTCATTGCACGTGCTAACCAATTGCTCGATCACGAGACCTTGGTTAAAATCAGCAATAACGACATTAAAGAATTTGATATTTTATTCACTAACGATATCGATCATGGTTCATATATTGCCGATACACTGCGCGCGGATACCGCGATGAGCCGTGAAGAAGCGTTGATCGAAATCTACAAAGTGATGCGTCCAGGTGAGCCACCAACACTCGATACGGCTGAAAAACTGTTTGAATCAATGTTTTTTAACGCGGACCGCTATGATTTATCAAATGTCGGTCGCATGAAGTTCAACCGTCGTTTGGGCCGTGTCTATGAGCCAACCAATGACCCTGATGTGCAGCGTGAACGCAGTGTATTGACCAACGACGATATTATTGACGTATTAAAAATGTTGATTGAAATTCGTGATGGTCGTGGGGTAGTGGACGATATTGACCATTTAGGTAACCGCCGTGTCCGTTCAGTCGGTGAGATGACAGAAAATCAATTTCGCGTGGGTCTAGTCCGTGTCGAGCGTGCTGTTAAAGAGCGTTTAAGCTCAGCTGAAACAGATAACTTATCGCCACAAGATTTAATCAACTCAAAACCTGTGGCAGCCGCCATTAAAGAGTTCTTTGGTTCATCACAATTGTCACAGTTCATGGACCAAAACAACCCATTGTCAGAAATCACCCATAAGCGTCGTGTTTCTGCCTTAGGTCCAGGTGGTTTAACACGTGAACGTGCAGGCTTTGAAGTCCGTGACGTACACCAAACCCATTACGGTCGTGTGTGTCCGATTGAAACCCCTGAGGGTCCAAACATCGGTCTGATTAATTCTCTAGCCGTCTACGCTAAAACCAATGAATTTGGTTTTTTAGAGACTCCGTATCGTAAAGTAGTTGACGGTAAAGTGACGGATGAAATCGAATATCTATCAGCGATTGAAGAAGTAGGCACTGTGATTGCACAAGCGGATTCGCCGATTGATGAAAACGGTCAGTTGACAGAAGATTATGTCTCTGTGCGTAACTATGGTGAATTTGTACGTATGGCACCAGAGAAAGTGACCCATATGGACGTGTCACCGCGTCAGGTTGTGTCTGTGGCAGCAAGTTTGATTCCATTCTTGGAACATGACGATGCCAACCGTGCTTTGATGGGTTCAAACATGCAGCGCCAAGCGGTACCTACTTTACGTTCTGACAAACCACTGGTTGGTACTGGTATGGAGCGTCACGTTGCCCGTGATTCAGGTGTGTGTGTGACTGCCAAACGTGGCGGCGTCATTATGGACGTGGATGCGAGCCGTGTCGTTGTAAAAGTGAATGAAGATGAAATGCAAGCGGGCGAAGCGGGCATTGATATCTACAACTTAATCAAATACACCCGTTCAAACCAAAATACCTGTATCAACCAACGCATTATCGTTAATCAAGGTGATGTCATTGCGCGTGGGGATATCTTGGCTGATGGTCCATCAACCGATTTGGGTGAGTTGGCATTGGGTCAAAACATGCGTGTGGCGTTCATGCCTTGGAACGGTTACAACTTCGAAGACTCGATTTTGTTATCTGAGCGTGTGGTTAAAGAAGATCGTTTTACCACCATTCACATCCAAGAATTAACCTGTGTGGCGCGTGATACCAAATTGGGTACAGAAGAAATCACTGCCGATATTCCAAACGTGGGTGAAGCAGCCCTAGCTAATTTGGATGAAGCAGGTATTGTCTATATTGGTGCGGAAGTGCAAGGTGGCGATATCTTAGTGGGTAAAGTGACACCAAAAGGTGAAACCCAGCTCACTCCTGAAGAAAAACTACTTCGTGCAATTTTCGGCGAAAAAGCCGCTGACGTTAAAGATACGTCGTTACGCGTTCCTTCTTCTACCAAAGGTACGGTAATTGACGTCCAAGTCTTTACCCGTGATGGCGTAGAAAAAGACAGCCGTGCGCAAGCTATCGAAAAAGCCCAGCTTGATAGCTATCGTAAAGACTTAAAAGAAGAATTGCGTATCTTTGAAAACGCGGCACGTGGTCGCATTATTTCATTGCTTGACGGTCAAACTGTCAGTGGTGGCGCGGGCTTAAAATCAGGTACGGTGTTGAGTGAAGACTCAATGCAAGATATGTCGCTTGAAACATTGCTTGATATTCAGCCAACCCAAGAAGATACCGCAGAGCGTTTATCACAAATTGGTGATTTCTTAACCGATAAACAAAAAGAAATCGATGAAAAATTCACTGAGAAAAAACGCAAATTAACGGCAGGTGATGACTTAACGCATGGCGTGCAAAAAATCGTCAAAGTGTACTTGGCCGTGAAACGTCGTATTCAGCCCGGTGATAAAATGGCAGGTCGTCATGGTAACAAAGGGGTGGTATCACGTATCATGCCGATTGAAGATATGCCATACGATGAAAACGGCAACCCAGTGGATATAGTACTAAACCCACTAGGCGTACCATCGCGTATGAATGTCGGTCAGATTCTAGAAACTCACTTAGGCGGTGCAGCACGTGGTTTGGGTATCAAAATTGACGAGATGATCAAACAACAAGCGGCAGTTGCTGAGTTACGTGATTTCTTAGACAAAATCTATAACCAAATTGGCGGCGAGCAAGTGGACTTAGGTAGCATCAGTGATGACGAAATCATTGCCATGTCAAAAAATCTACGTGCGGGCGTACCAATGGGTACCGCAGTATTTGATGGCGCTAAAGAACAGCAAATCAAAGGCTTGCTAGAATTAGCGGGTATGCCAACCTCAGGTCAGCAAGTATTGTTTGATGGTCGTACCGGTCAACAGTTTGATCGTCCGGTGACCGTAGGTTATATGTACATGCTCAAACTCAACCACTTGGTTGACGACAAAATGCACGCACGTTCAACAGGTTCTTACTCACTGGTTACCCAGCAGCCATTGGGTGGTAAAGCCCAGTTTGGTGGTCAGCGCTTCGGTGAGATGGAAGTGTGGGCACTTGAAGCTTACGGTGCTGCTTATACATTGCAAGAGATGTTGACGGTGAAATCCGATGACGTGGAAGGTCGTACCCGCATGTACAAAAACATCGTCGATGGTGAACAAAGCATGTCAGCCGGTATGCCAGAATCGTTCAACGTATTGACCAAAGAGATTAAGTCATTGGGTATTAACATTGAGTTAAAAGATCATAGCAAAAGTAAAAACTAAGCCATGATGGTGAGTATGGCGGCTTTAAACGTCACCATACTCAAACTCAATAGTTTACCTTGTTAATGACAAACGAATAAAAATTAACCTTAAATTGAAAGTCAATCTGTATCGGCTTTCAATTTAATCGATGGAGAAGCAGTTTGAAAGACTTATTAGACATCATGAAAAGCCCTGCCGACTCTGGTAACCAAGAGTTCGACAGCATTCAAATTTCTCTTGCCTCACCTGACACCATCAAATCTTGGTCGCATGGGGAAGTTAAAAAGCCTGAAACCATCAACTATCGTACTTTCAAACCAGAACGTGATGGTCTTTTTTGTGCCAAAATTTTTGGACCTGTTAAAGACTACGAATGCTTGTGTGGTAAATACAAACGCCGTAAATTCCAAGGCGTGATCTGTGAAAAATGTGGCGTTGAAGTGACCGCCGCCAAAGTACGCCGCGAGCGTATGGGTCACATTGAGCTGGCAAGCCCAGTCGCGCATATTTGGTTCTTAAAATCATTACCAAGCCGTATTGGTCTACTACTTGATATGACTTTGCGTGATATCGAGCGCGTATTGTATTTTGAAAGCTATGTCGTGACTGACCCAGGGTTAACTACCCTTGAAAAATATCAGTTGCTCGATGATGAAGATTACTTCAAAGCACTTGAAGAGTTTGGTGATGAATTCACCGCAAAAATGGGTGCTGAAGCGGTTCAAGACTTGCTGCGCGATATTGACGTGGATTTGGAAATCGACCAGTTACGTGAAGAAATTCCTAACACGGGTTCAGAAACCAAACTTAAAAAAATGTCAAAACGCCTAAAATTGCTTGAGTCATTCCGTGATTCAAACAATAAGCCTGAGTGGATGGTAATGACCGTATTACCTGTATTACCACCCGATTTGCGTCCATTGGTACCGCTTGAAGGGGGTCGTTTTGCCACTTCAGACTTAAATGACTTATATCGCCGCGTCATTAACCGTAACAACCGTTTAAAACGCTTGTTGGAGCTCAATGCGCCTGACATTATTGTGCGTAATGAAAAACGTATGTTGCAAGAGTCAGTGGATGCGCTGCTTGACAACGGTCGCCGCGGTCGTGCGATTACCGGTAGCAACAAACGTCCATTGAAATCTTTAGCTGACATGATTAAAGGTAAACAAGGTCGTTTCCGTCAAAACTTACTGGGTAAACGTGTCGACTATTCAGGTCGTTCGGTCATTACCGTGGGTCCATACCTGCGTCTACACCAATGTGGCTTGCCTAAAAAAATGGCACTTGAGCTGTTCAAACCATTTACTTATGCCAAGCTTTTGCAAAATGGCATCGCGACCACTATCAAAGCCGCTAAGAAAATGGTTGAACGTGAAGAACCGGCAGTGTGGGATATGCTTGCCAGCGTGATTCGTGAACACCCAGTGCTACTAAACCGTGCACCGACCCTCCATCGTTTGGGCTTACAAGCATTTGAGCCTGTACTGATTGAAGGTAAAGCGATTCAGCTACATCCCCTAGTTTGTAGCGCGTTCAACGCCGACTTTGATGGTGACCAAATGGCGGTACACGTACCGTTAACTTTGGAGGCCCAGCTTGAAGCGCGTGCCTTGATGATGTCAACCAACAACATCTTGTCACCTGCCAATGGTGAGCCAATCATCACGCCATCACAAGACGTTGTATTGGGGTTGTACTACATCAGCCGTTCACACATTAATGCCAAAGGCGAAAACATGACTTTCTCAAACGTGAAAGAAGTGTATCGCGCGCTAGGCACCGGTGATTTAAGCGTCAATGCCAAAATTAAAGTACGTATTGAAGAAACCACGTATGACGAAGAAGGCAATGCCAATACCGTTACCAAAATGGTTGATACCGTTGCGGGTCGCTGTTTGATTTGGAATATCACCCCAAAAGGTATGAGCTTTGACGAAGTCAACAAAGAGATGACTAAGAAAAACATCGCTCGCCTTATCAATTCTTGCTACCGCAAAATGGGCGTGAAAGACAGCGTCATGTTTGCTGACCAATTGATGTATTTGGGTTTTGCCCAAGCGACGTTGTCAGGTGTATCCATTGGTATGGAAGATATGCTAATTCCACCTACCAAAAACAAAATCATCGAAGCGGCTGATGCAGAAGTTCGTGAGATTGAAAGCCAGTTTGAACAAGGCTTTGTGACCGCGGGTGAACGCTATAACAAAGTCATTGATATTTGGTCACGTACCAATGACCAAATCGCCAAAGCGATGATGGATAACTTGTCACAAGATACCGTTGTCAACAGCCAAGGTGAAACGGAAAAAGAAAAATCGTTTAACTCGATTTATATCATGTCGGATTCAGGGGCGCGTGGTAGTGCCGCACAGATTCGTCAATTGGCAGGTATGCGTGGTCTGATGGCAAAACCAGACGGCTCGATTATTGAAACCCCAATTAAAGCCAACTTCCGTGAAGGCTTAAGCGTTTTACAGTACTTTATCTCGACGCACGGTGCCCGTAAAGGTCTAGCAGATACGGCACTCAAAACCGCAAACTCAGGTTACTTAACCCGTCGCTTGGTTGACGTTGCGCAAGATTTGGTTATCACCCAGCCTGATTGTGGTACTGATAAAGGTATCTTGATGAAGCCACACATTGAGGGTGGTGAAATCATTGAGCAATTGGCTGACCGAGTGCTGGGCCGAGTCACTGCTAAAGATGTGATGTCAAATAAAACAGGCGAACTAGCCATTCCATTAGGTACCTTGCTTGATGAGCATTGGGTAAAAGTTCTTGATGAACATGGTATTGACGAAGTTTGGGTACGTTCAGTGATTACTTGTGAAGTGCCACATGGCGTCTGTTCACAATGTTATGGTCGTGACTTAGCACGTGGTCACCGCGTCAATATTGGTGAGTCTGTGGGTGTCATGGCAGCGCAATCAATCGGTGAGCCAGGTACTCAGCTTACCATGCGTACCTTCCACGTGGGTGGTGCCGCGAGTGCCGCAGCCGTGGAAAACAGCATTCAGGTTAATAAAGGCGGTACGGTTCGCTTCCAAAACTTGAAATCTGTAAGCCATGCCGATGGTCATTTGGTGGTAGTTTCTCGCTCTGCAGAAATTAGTATTACTGATGAATTAGGCCGTGAGCGTGAGCGCTATAAAGCACCGTATGGTTCTTCAATTTTAGTGGCTGATGGTACCGAAGTTACCCCAGGTCAAACCATTGGTAAATGGGATCCACATACCCATCCAATCATTACCGAGGTATCAGGTACCGCACGCTTTAGCGAAATCACCGATGGCTTAACCGCCACCATGAAAATCGATGAAGCAACAGGTATGAGCTCATACGAAATCTTGGCGACCAAAGACCGCCCAAGCTCGGGTAAAGATTTACGTCCTGCGATTATCCTTGATACCAAAGAGGGTAAAGAAGTGGTGTATTTCTTACCACAGCAAACGATCATTCGTGTGCGTGAAGGCGATGAGGTAACAACAGGTTCGATTTTAGGTCGTGTACCACAAGAATCATCAGGTACCAAAGATATTACCGGTGGTCTACCACGTGTTGCTGACTTATTTGAAGCGCGTCGTCCAAAAGATCATGCGATTATGGCAGAAATGAGTGGTACAGTAAGCTTTGGTAAAGACACCAAAGGTAAAAACCGCTTTATCATTACCAATGATGATGGCGAAGTGCATGAAGAGTTGATTCCAAAATGGCGTCAAATCAACGTGTTTGAGGGTGAACGTGTTGAGCGTGGCGAGGTGATTGCCGATGGTCCGCAAAACCCACACGATATTTTACGCTTAAAAGGTGAAACTGAGCTTGCCAACTACATCGTCAATGAAGTACAAGACGTTTACCGCTTACAAGGGGTAAAAATCAACGACAAGCATATTGAAGTGATTATTCGTCAGATGCTACGTAAAGTTGAAGTTACCGATGGCGGTGACTCAAGCTACTTCAAAGGTGACCAAGCTGAATACGCTGATATCGTCGCCATGAACAAAAAACTCGACGAAGAAAACAAATTCCCAGTCAAGTTTGACCGTTTATTGCTCGGTATCACCAAGGCGTCATTGGCAACTGAAAGCTTTATTTCTGCGGCGTCATTCCAAGAGACAACGCGCGTATTGACGGCGGCAGCAGTTACTGGCAAGATTGATGACTTACGTGGTCTAAAAGAAAACGTGGTTGTCGGTCGCTTGGTACCATCAGGTACTGGTTTAGCTTACCATGCCCAGCGTCTAGAGAGCGGTAAAACCACCGCCACAGAAGCTACTGAAAATCAGCAGCTAGAAGCACTAGACACCTTGTTTCCCGAAAACATGGAGCCTGCGTCAATGTCATTTGAAGACAAATTTGCTGAAGAGTTTAATAGCCAAGATGCAAAATAATCGTTAATTAGTCATAAAAAGGCCGGTGCTTGCAACTGGCCTTTTTTTTCATCAAAATAGCCGTATCAAATGTCTAAGGAAACAATATGGCAGGTCGTGTTGCACGTTATCAAGCAGATAGAACTAATCAAAAAATGTATTTTTGCCGAATTTATTGTCAGCAAGCTGAACAGACGCCAAAAGGGCAATTACAGGAAGCACATATTGAAAGTGCGCTCATGCATTTGTACGGCGGCTATTTGGCATTTTTACAAGAAGTAGCGCGCTATTATAATTTAACTATGCCAAACCCGAGTCTGCAATCAATTAGTGATGCATTGGAGGCTAAAACCCAAGTATCACCTGAAGTGATGCGGTTAAAGCAACTATTAGCTAATGATTATTTGGGTGATATCGAAAAAGCATGGCAGCAGATTATCTATAAACCTGTGCCCCAAAACCTCGGCAATGAGAGTGATGAAAGCAACAAAAATGCTAAACTGCCAGTGATTGATGTTATGGCAAGTCCATCAAGTACCAATATTTCAGTCGATATGATTCGCCAATGGCGTGGCGATTTGGTAGATACCATTGATAGTTTGCGAGAAGGGATGATTGAGTTTTAATCGTTTAATCAATTTTGGTATTTATCACCTTGTTACTTATCTCATTAATACTTATCAAAGACCATAAAAAAGCTCGATAATTAATTGAGCTTTTTTATTAACGACTCATTCGTTTAGTGGTTTATTGCTATTTAACTGAGCGTAGTTGATATTGTTACCCGTCGTGGGCATCGGCACGGATGCTTGTTCCTCAGGGCGTTTTCGGGTAACCGCTTGCGGGGGTTTACTGTCATCACGGGTGATTTCATTGCCCTTGCTATCGACGCGTCTAGTCCCATTGTCAGTGAGCTCAATGGTTTCCTGCTCTTGTTTTTTGGATTTGGCGCGATTATTCACTGATACCCATTCTACAGGTTGACCTTTGAGCATTTTAGAGGTGAAATCCATCCAAATAGGTAGCGCCGCCACGCCACCAAATTCTTTTTTACCCATACCGATGGGTTGGTCAAAACCGACCCAAACTGTCGTCACCATTCTGGGGTTGATACCGGCAAACCACGCATCTTTGGCATCATTGGTAGTACCTGTTTTGCCACCCAAATCTGAGCGACCTAACGCCCGTGCCTTAACCGCGGTACCGCGCTGGATGACATCACGTAAGATATTGGCCATTTGGAATGCCACATTAGAAGAAAGAATACGGGGCGCTTGCTGCGCTGGAATATACTGAATAGGCATGGGTTTTAGCTTATCAGTGTCGGGACCGGCATCATATAGTTGCGCTTCAAGGGACGCTTGGCGTGCTAGCATTTGCTGAGTGCTGGCTTCTAATGCCGCTTCTTCTTTGCTAAGTTTTTTCTTATCTTGTTTGTTTAAACTGTCTTTTTCGTTGGTTTTAGCCAGTGGGTTTGCGTTGAATAAATCAGATTTTTCAGTCGCTTTATCGCCTGCTTGCGTGTCTTTACTTTGGCCACTTAACAAAGCAGTTTGTTGTTCTTGGAAGGCGGTTAAGTTATCTTCATTGGTTTGCTGTAAATCATTGTTAAAACATACTGCACAGGCTTGTTTTGGATTGGCTTGGTATTGCAGCTTACCGTTGTAGTCAAAAATTTGCTGAATAAAATAAGGTTGAATACGGTGACCGCCGTTGGCAAAGGTCGCATAGCCCGTAGCCATCTGTAATGGGGTCGCTTCACCAGAACCGAGTGCCAATGACAACGTGTTTGGCATGCGTTCTTTTTCCAACCCAAATTCATTGAGTAGCTCACGCGTATCAGAGATACCCGCTGAACGTAGTACCCGAATTGATACTAGGTTACGTGATAGGTATAAACCTTTACGCAGTGGAATCATCCCCAAATTGCGCCCATCTGAGTTCTTGGGTTTCCAAGAACCGACGGTTAATGGATCATCAGATATCATGGTATCTGGGCTAAAGCCTTTTTCTAGGGCAGTGGCGTAAACTAATGGCTTGATGGTTGATCCTGGCTGACGATAGCCTTGAATGGCGCGGTTAAATTTACTCTTATTAAAATCAAAGCCACCAACGACCGCAAGTAACGCGCCAGTTTCTGGATTGACAGATACCAGGCTACCTTCAACGGCTGGAATTTGCACCAAACTCCAACTGCTGTTGTCAGCATTTGATGTGACATACACAATATCATGCAGGTTGACGATGTTGTTGGAGATAAATGCTGAGTTGGGATTGCGATAGTGCAGCGTCGCCCAGCGCATGTTTGACCAAGGCACTTTAATCTGGGTACCGTTTTTCATAACCGCATCAAAGCCATTGCCAGGATAGACTTTGGTGACTTCAACCGGATAAAAAGAATGGATAACCGGGAAATTGGCAAGCTTACCAAGTTTTTCTTTATCTTTTGTATTAGCAGGGGCGCCACGCCAACCGTGGCGGCGATCATAGGCAAATAGACCGCGTTTAATGGCGTTTTCTGCAATTTCTTGTGCTTCACTATTAATGGTAAGTTTCACACGCCAGCCCGAATTAATGACAGCTTCGCCATATTGCTCTACCAATGAGGCACGGGTCATTTCTGCCAAATACGGTAAGTTTTTATCAAGCTTTGCTTGGTATAGGCGCAGTCCAATGGGTGCGGCAACCGCTTCGTCGTGTTGCGCTTGGCTAATCGCGCCATTTTTAAGCATCTGACCCAAAATCCAGTTGCGCCGCTCTAACGCGCGCTCAGGGTTGGCAACAGGATTGTATTTAGATGGCGCTTTTGGCAGACCTGCAATCATTGCCATTTCTGCAATGGTTAGGTTATTCAATGATTTACTATAGTATTGCTTAGCGGCAGCTTTAATCCCATAGGCACCTTGACCTAGATAGATTTTATTAACATATAAGGTCATGATGTCTTGTTTAGACAGCTTTTCTTCAATTTTACGGGCTAAAAATAACTCCGTTAATTTACGATTAAGGGTACGTTCGGAGGATAAAAAATAATTTTTGGCAACCTGTTGGGTAATCGTCGACCCACCTGTTTGGCTATCGTCGTCGCTAACCGCTTCGGTCAGTGCGCGCCCAATGCCCTTAATACTGATACCACTGTGCTGAAAAAATGACGAATCTTCGGCTGCTAAAAAAGCATTCACCATATTTTTGGGAATTTGCTCATAACTCACTGGCAAAGACATATCATTACCGTATTGACCAATTAATTGGTTGTCCTCGGTATAGATTTGTAGTGGCATTGACAGCTTGGCTTTTTTAAGATCATCTAAGCTTGGTAGGCTAGGTGATATATACATCGCCATACCATAAAAACCGATGGGGAAAGCTAATACCAAAATAAAAAGAAACGCTAAAATTGCAACCAAGAGATTGAGTAAAAATTTCATCCAAGTAAAGGTAGCAGCAGTCGACTGGGTCATAAAGTCATTAGCTCAAAGCAAAATAAAGCTTTATTATACCTAAAAAAATTTGAGTTCTGTGAAAAATCTATTTTGCTTTTCGCTTGTTTTTAAACCACCCAATAAATTAGTGACAACTAATGGTTGAATCAAATAAATTTCTAAAGTATTGTAACGTAGTAAAAATCATGTTACTGAACTTAGTATACAAGGAACAAACTTGTGAGGTTATTTACAAAAAACAACAAGCTAGTCGTTGGGGTAGATATCACCACCACTGCGATCAAAATGGTTGAAATAACACGGCAGCAAGGTCTATTTCATTTAAGAAATTACGGCATTGAACCGTTACCTCGCGGTGCTGTTGTTGATAAAAATATTGTAGATATTGAAGCGGTCAGTGACGCCCTCGCAAGATTATCTCGTAGCAGAGGTTTTTCCAGTAAACATATCGCGACAGCCGTAGCAAGCTCTTCGGTTATTAGCAAAATCATTGAGATGGAAGCGGATCTCACAGAGCTTGAACGAGAATCCCTTATACGTCTAGATGCTGACCAATATATTCCCTATCCTTTATCAGAAGTTAATTTAGATTTTGAAGTGATTGGCCCTTCAGCTACGCCTGATATGTGTAAGGTATTATTAGTTGCCTCTCGCACTGAAAACGTTGACCAACGTGTCGACGCGGGTGCTTTGGCGGGGCTGGATACTAAAATTGTGGATGTGGAGTCTTACGCAGTTGAACGCGCTTTTCAATTGATGGTCGATAGCTTGCCAGGTCAACCTCAGCATGTAGCCCTCATTGATATCGGGCACAGCCAAACCACGCTTTATATTGCAAAGGACGGGGAGTTTGTATACAGCCGTGAACAACTTTTTGGCGGTGTCCAGTTAACTGAAAGTATTCAAAATCGTTATGGTTTGACGTTCGAGGAGGCGATGATTAATAAGCGCACCCTGTCATTGCCAGATGATTACTATACGGATGTGTTATTGCCATTTTTAGATGCTATTGTGCAGCAAATCACCCGCTCGCTGCAGTTTTATTTTTCATCAAGCCAAAATAGCCAAGTAGACTATATCTCGTTGGGCGGTGGTAGTGCCAGCATTGCGGGTCTAGCGAGCATGGTTGAACAAAAACTTGGTACTCGCACAGGTATTGCCAATGCATTTTCAAATATGACGATTAATAACCATATCAACACTGAATTACTGATTATGGACGCGCCAAGCTTGATGGCGGCTTGTGGCTTGGCGTTACGGAGTTTTGATTAATGGCAAAGATTAACTTACTTCCTTGGCGTCAAGAACTTCGTGAACAAAGAAACCGTGAGTTTATGACTTTAGTGGTTGCGGTATTATTATTATCACTACTTGGTGCCTTTGCGGCATGGAGTTACTATAAAAACACCCTAGAAAACCAGCAGCTTGCTAATGAACGCATCAAACAAGAAAACGCTAATTTAGACAAGGCGTTAAAAGAAATCCAAACCCTTGAGCAGCAGCGTGATGATATCATCGCGCGTATGAAAGTGATTCAAGACTTGCAAGGTCGTCGCCCTGTCCCTGTTCGTATTTGGGAAGATATTGCCAGAATTATCCCCGCACAAATGTATTTGACCAGTATGAAGCGTGAAGCTGATACCATCACCTTTACCGGTCAAGCCGACAACCCGAATGTGATTTCGACATTTATGCGCAGTCTTGATGGGACGCAGTGGTTAGAAAAATCGGCTGTGGTCAGTATACAGCAGCCCAATGCGGTGGCTTATCAAGCCCCCACACCCGCACCTGCTGCTGGTAACATCAGTGCTAGCAGTACCAGCGCAACATTACCAGAAGCCAATTACGTGACTTTTGTGGTAACAACCATGGTTAAGCAAACCGACATCGCCAGTGCTACCGCTGCAAGTGGCGTTGCGGCAAGTGCGAGTAAGGAGAAATAACGGTGAAATTAACCAATCCGCTAAAAAGACCGAAACTCGTCAAAAAACCCGTTCACATTACCGCAAAAAAATCGTTTGATGTTAAAGCCTTTACCGAAAGCTTTAAATCCCTGGACCAAAATAATTATGGTAGCTGGCCTGTGCCTGTTAAGGTTACCGTATTGCTATTTATGGTTGCTGTTATCGCCTTTTTAACTTGGTTTTTGCCGATTAGTACCAAACGTGATGAGATTGCCGCTGCCGAAGCCGAGCAGCAAACCTTGTTAGATGAATATCGCCAAAAAGAATCCAAAGCACGTCATCTAAAAGAATATCAGGCGCAAGTATCAAAAATGCAGTCTGATTTTAAAGAACTGCTCAATCAATTACCCAAAGACACCCGTATTTCTGACTTGGTGGATGGAATTAATATGGTTGGTGTGGGCAGTAATGTCAAATTTCAGGATATTAAAGTTGAACCCGAAGTCTCCCAAGAATTCTTTATTGAGCAGCCAATTCGTATTGCCGCTTTAGGAGATTATCACCAATTTGGCTCATTCATTAGTGGGCTTGCTAAATTACCTCGGATTATTACCCTCCATGACTTTGAAGTTGCCAACCCTAGTCCTAGCCTAGACAAGCTACCAGAAACCAATCTTGTTTTGAACGTTAAAACTTATCGTTCAAAAGAGTTAACTGAAGAAGAATTAAAGAAGGCACAAAAAGATAATCAAAAAAATCCAGCTGGGTCTGACAATAAGGAAGCGAATAATGGCAATTAATAAAAAACCGCTCACTATTTGCTTAGCCCTATTAGCCCTGTTATCTGGCTGTACCGACCGTGTCGGTTTGGCAGAGCAACAAATGCAGGACATCCGTAACCAGCCTGCGCAACCGGTAAAGCCACCGCCGACACCCGAAGTGGTACAAGAGTTTAATTACAGCGCTTCACCGCTGCGTAGTCCATTTATGCCGCCCAGTTTAATGCTGCAAGCCAATCAAGTACAGCAAATGAAAGGGGTGAGACCGGATGTGTCCCGACTCAAAGAGCCACTTGAACAATTTGAGTTGAATGAGCTTACCTACAAAGGTACGATGGTGTCATCATCTGGCGAGGTGTATGGTCTTGTGCAACGCCCAGATGGGGGGATTGCCAGTGTCAAAGTGGGTAATTATATGGGTAAAAATGAGGGGCGTATTGCAGAGATTACCCCAACCCAAATTAACTTAATTGAAATCATACCAGACAGTCGTGTCGGCTATGTCGAAAAAGCAAACTCAATTGTTGCCGCAGTTAGTCAATAAAACAAAGGGATAATTCAATGAATTTTAATGCCTATCCATTTCGAACTTCAACGTCTAAGCTTGCGGTAGCGATGAGTGCGATGTTAGTATCTAGCAGTGTGTTTGCAGCTGATACCATTAGAAATATCTCGGTTACCACGCCGAGCGCTGTGCTAACAGAACTCAATATCGACTTCGCTAACAGTGCTGTGACGCCGACGGCTTATGAACTTGCCTCACCCACACGATTGGTGTTGGATTTCCCCAATGTGAATAATCAAATTGCATCACGGATGCAAACTTATAACCAAGGCTATGTCAAAAATATCACCACGCTGACCAATGACAGTATGACACGTATGATTATTGAGTTGTCAAATCAAGCGACCTTTAGTACACGTGTGATTAATAATCGCCTGGTAGTATCAATGCAGCCGAAAACCACAGCAGCTACCAATCCAGCTATCGTTAAACCTGTGGTGACTACAGCGGCCGTTGTGAGTCAGCCCGCGGTGGTAACGCCTGCTGCCGTAGTGACTGAAGCTGCGCCTGTGGTTGTCACGCCGCCACCTGTGGTCGTGCAAACGCCGCCACCTGTTGCCGTCGTGACCCAAACACCAAAAGTCGCCCCACCCGCCAATACCATGGTAGTCAAAGTCAATCCTTTATTAAATCCTGCTGCCGCCGTTGTTCAACAATACAACTATGATGGCCTAGCGGCGATTAATTTTAATGGCACCTCGAACGGCGGCGGTAATGTTAGCATTAATTTGGTGAATGACAGCATCCCTGTGGATGTACAGCGCATGGGTGATGAGTTAGTCATTCGTCTGACAGGCGCTACCATTCCCAGTCGCCTGCAAAAACAAATGACCGTAGGTAACGGCTTGGTGCGTGATGTTATCGCAACCAACCAAGGACGCAATGGCGTGATTCGTATTACCATGACAGGCGATTATGACTATAGAGCCTTTCAAACAGGTAATCAGCTAAATATCAATATCGATCCCCCCAAACGTCTGCGCGAGCCGACCCTTGAGGAGCGTACCTATAGCGGGGCGCCTTTATCACTAGAGTTTCAAGATGTCAGCGTGCGTACGATTTTAGAAGTGTTGGCACAACATACCAATACCAATATTGTTGCCAGTGACAGCGTCAGTGGTAATATTACCTTGCGTCTGATTAACGTGCCTTGGGATCAAGCCCTAGATATTATCCTAAAAAGTAAAAATTTGGATAAACGGGTTAATGGTAATGTAATTTGGGTGGCACCCGCGGCAGAACTTGCCAAACAAGAAGCCGATGAGTTAAAAGCGCAACAAGAGAAAAAAGTATTAGACCCACTGCGTACCGAATATATCCGACTTAACTACGCGAAAGCAGAAAATGTACGAACATTGATTGAAGCAGGCAGAGCAACATCCGATCGTTCGAGCAGCAATACCTCACTGTTAACAGACAGAGGTACAGTTACAATCGATGCCAGAACCAATACCTTGATTGTTAAAGATACCGCTGAAACCATCAGCAACATCCGTGATTTGATTAGTAAAATCGATATCGCTGTCAAACAAGTGATGATTGAAGCCCGTATTGTGAGTGCGACAGACACCTTTAGTAAAGAACTTGGGGTAAAATGGGGCATTTTATCACAAGGCGCGGCAAGTAATCGTAACCTGCTGGTGGGCGGTAATTTAAGTACCATTGATAGCCTTAAGACTTATACCACAGCTACAAATTCAGACGGTACTACCTATCCAGTCTATAGCGGTATCACTGCCGCTAATAACCTCAGTGTCAATTTGGGGGCAACCAACGCCGCAGGTTCGATTGCCTTTGGCTTGTTGAGTATTTCAGATTTACTATTAGATTTAGAGTTGTCAGCCATGCAAGCGGATAACAAGGGTGAAGTCATCTCCAGTCCAAAAATTTTGACCTCTGATAAACAAACTGCAAAAGTTTTATCAGGGACGAAAATACCCTTCAAAAAGGATACTTCTAGTGGGGCAACAGCTATTGAATGGATTGATGCTGCACTCGTTTTAGAAGTTACACCAAATATTACTCCTGAAGGTCGTATAGGGATGGCGCTAAATATTGAAAATGGTAGTCCTACATCCAGCCCAACGGGTGAATTAGCTGTAAATTTAGATTCTATTAAAACTGATGTTGTAGTGGATGATGGTCAGACAGTCGTACTGGGCGGTGTATTTAAAAATACTGCATCGAATGGGGTTACTAAAGTTCCATTCTTAGGCGATTTACCGTATGTTGATCGCTTTTTCAAAAGAGATGTGAAATTAAATAACAAGCAAGAGTTATTGATTTTTGTGACCCCAAAATTGGTGAATGACACAGGTCGTATCAATTAATTGACCACCCAACAGACGTTTTGTATAACAAAATAGTCTTATAGCACATTGCCACAAATCACAGTATAATGTTTTTCAATATATTATAGAGTGATTTGTGGTTTTTTTATGGAGTGTAATCAACCTAAGCCGTTAATTATTTTGATTGGTCCGATGGGTGCGGGTAAGACCACAATTGGTAAACTGTTGGCACAGCAACTTGGGTTTACGTTTTATGACAGTGATCAGGAAATAGAACGCGTCTCGGGCGCGAGTATTAGCTGGATTTTTGAAAAAGAGGGTGAAGTAGGATTTCGTCAACGCGAAACACGTGTGCTTGATAAACTAACCCAGCTCGATCATATCGTACTAGCCACAGGCGGTGGGGCAGTTACCATCGCTGAAAATCACCATTTTTTAAAACGTGGTATAATCATTTATTTGCGGGCAGAAGTTGACATTCAGTATGAACGCACTTGTCGTGACCGCAACCGACCGTTATTACAAATAGACAATCCTAAGCAAAAGCTAACCGAACTGTTTTGTAAACGTGACCCAATTTATCAGCAGCTTGCCGACATCACCATTATTACGGGTCACAGTTCCCCAAAAAAAATGGTGCATGACATTTTGCTGCAATTGCAAGATGCCAATATAACCGTCTAAATGTAGCACTCTCGATATGACAAGCTAATTGATGACAACCTGCTAGATGCCAAAAAGATAACATTGATATGAGTACCGCCATGCGCCGTGAGTTAATTGTCCATACACGTTCACACGACTATCCCATTTTTATTGGGGAAAATCTCATCGAAACCTTTGATTTTGCTGACTATATTAGCGGCAAACAAGTATTGGTTGTCACCAATGAGACAGTTGCACCCCTATATCTTGATAAACTCGTCGCACGTTTGCCTGCCGATAAACTCATTAAGACTTGTATTTTACCTGATGGTGAGCAGTATAAAACCCAGCAAAGCATTGATAGTATCTATGATCAGTTGATGGAAAATCACTTTAACCGTGACTGTACGCTGATTGCCCTTGGTGGTGGTGTCATTGGTGATATGGTGGGTTTTGCGGCAGCAAGTTTTATGCGCGGTGTGAATTTTATCCAAATTCCCACAACGTTGTTATCGCAAGTGGATTCTAGCGTGGGCGGCAAAACAGGCATCAATCATCGCTTGGGCAAGAATATGATTGGCGCGTTTTGGCAGCCGCGTCTTGTTTTGGCAGATATGACCACCTTAAAAACCTTGCCACCGCGTGAATTATCAGCAGGGTTAGCAGAAGTCATTAAATACGCGTTAATCGGCGATGTGGCGTTTTTGGCATGGCTTGAAACCCATATGACGTCGTTACGCACGCTCGATTTGAATTTGTTAGCCCAAGCTGTACTGATTTCTTGCCAGCATAAAGCGGATATTGTGGCGCAAGATGAGTTTGAAGCCAATACGCGTGCGCTACTTAATTTTGGTCATACCTTTGGGCATGTGATTGAAACGCATGAAGGTTATGGCAATTGGCTGCACGGTGAAGCAGTCGCGGTAGGTATGATTCAAGCGATGCAGTTGTCACAAAAACAAGGGTGGCTTAGCGCGGATGATGTTGACAGGGCCAGCTCTTTAATCGCCTGTGCTGATTTACCCACCCATCCGCCAGTCATTGAGGTGGATACAGCACTGGATTTGATGGGTCATGATAAAAAAGTCAAATCTGGCAAAATTCGTCTCGTATTACTAGAACAATTGGGACAAGCGGTATTGACGTCAGCGTATGATCCAGCGTTACTGACAGACGTGCTGGCTTTGACTGACAAACCTAATTGATATAAATTTTATAGATGGGTTAAAGCGTCATATCGGGCGTTAACCTTACCTCAGACAGAAGGTTGTTTTATGGTGCATTCTTTATCTACGCTGTATCGTTCATGGGCATTTAAAGTGACCACTTGGCTGATTTTAGCGGCGATTGCAGGGGGTTTGACAGTCACGGTGTGGATTGCCTCTGCGGTAAAGCCTGCCAAAAGTGCGGTGAAAGCGGCGAGTAATGCCAATCAAAATCAAGATCCCACCGCGCTACTATTGGCCAAAACACCTGAAGAGCTTAATACTGAAGTTAGACCCATCAAATTTGATGCGGTAATTCGTGATATGCGCAACTATCCCAAAGAATTTAAGGACAGTCGCTTTATCAAGGCCAATAACGGTAAATGGACAGTTCAAGTCATGAACGTGGTGGAGCACGAAGTGGTCACCGATTACCTAAATAGCCGTGACGATCGTGATAAATTTAATTATTTTCGTATCGTCGATGCGCATAACCAAAAGCGCTTTGTTGTCACCTATGGCGTATTTGGCTCAGTACAAGAAGCGGTTGGCGCGGCTAAAGTAGTGAATTTTAATTTACCAAAAGAGGTCAAGGCATTTCCTGAAGAATTTAAAATGTATGCCCCACAAATGGATGAGTATGAAGTCGCGCCGCCCCTTCGTGATGTCGGTAAGACAGCTGCGCGAGAAGTCAAACTCACCTCCACACCAAAATTGTTGCCTGCGCCAAAAGCCAAAGTTGAACGGCAGCCACAAGCTGCGACTTCCACAGCAGTAGAACCCAAACGCGTAGCACCAAAAGCCAGCATTGAAAAGTCAGCCAATCCGCAAGAGACCCTTTCTATCCAAGAAGGTAAAGTGATTGCTGAAAGCGACAATCATAACGCTTCAAACGCGCCTCGTTCAGAACCAAAAGTTATCAATAGCAAGAATGATAATGCTGACGTTAAACCCAAACAAACCCATAGCAAGCCGGCTGAAGAAAAGCCAAAATCCAAAGAGGCCTCAAAGGATAGCATGGGCGAGTTGATCAAGCAGAAGTCCCAAACCAACTAGTGACTTTAGACGGGTTGGTTAGTTTTGGGATTCAAATAACAGTGGATTTTTTCACCCTTTTTCGTTAATATAACGAAGGGTATCATTTTGATTTATTATGGTACATATAGATAACAAACATGACGGTTATCTATTCCAATCTTTTATGATTCAATAGCAAACATTGCACATATTTATAGTATGCCCATTTCTTTGCTACCAGCTTGTTAAGGGAACACGCTTATGTCTTCAAATCAGTATTCAGATCAGCACAATCTTTACCAACCCGATGTGTTCAAAGACAACTGTGGGTTTGGTTTGATTGCGCATACCCATGGTGAAGCTAGTCATGACTTAGTGCAAACAGCGATTCATAGTTTAAGCTGTATGACCCACCGCGGTGGCGTAGCAGCCGATGGTAAGACAGGTGATGGTTGTGGTTTATTGATTGCGACGCCCAAAGTATTTTTTAAAAAAATCGCTTCAGACAATGGCTTTACTCTAAACGAAATTTTTGCCGTCGGCACGGTATTTGTTAACCTTGATAAAGCATTAGCACAGCAAAGCCAAGATACACTAAGCGAAGCGATTGAAGCACAAGGTTTGCTAGTCGCTGGCTGGCGTGATGTGCCGGTTGATTTAAGTATCGTCGGTGACATTGCCCGTGAATCACTCCCAGGCTTTAAACAAATTTTAGTTAATTGCCCAATCAATATGGACGAGGCAACGTTTAACCGTAAATTATTCGTTGCACGCCGCAAAGCAGAAATCGAACTGAAAGATGACCCATTATTTTATGTGACGTCATTGACATCACAAGTGGTTATTTATAAAGGCTTGGTCATGCCTGCTGATTTACCCGCGTTCTTCTTGGATTTGCAAGACGAACGTTTGGCGTCACACATTGTGGTATTTCACCAACGTTTCTCAACCAATACCCTGCCAAGATGGCCACTCGCACAGCCTTTTCGCTATCTAGCCCACAATGGTGAATTAAACACGATTGACGGTAACCGTGACTGGGCAGTCGCTCGTACACCAAAATTTGTCACCGATTTGATTCCAGAGCTGCAACAATTACAGCCACTCGTCAACCGTGTGGGCTCTGACTCATCAAGCTTAGACAATATGCTTGAAGTACTGGTGTCAGGGGGCATGGATTTATTCCGTGCGCTTTCTATCCTCGTGCCACCTGCTTGGCAAAATGTTGACACGATGGACATGGATTTACGCGCGTTTTATGAGTTTTACTCGCAGCATATGGAAGCGTGGGATGGTCCAGCCGGTTTAGTGATCCAAGATGGTCGCTATGCGGTTTGTATGCTTGACCGCAATGGTTTACGTCCATCACGTTGGGTGACGACCAAAAATGGCTATATCACCGTGGCTTCAGAAATCGGTACTTGGGACTATCAGCCGGAAGACGTGATTGCTAAAGGTCGCGTCGGACCGGGTCAAATGCTAGTGATTGATACCGAAACTGGTAACATAATGGACACCAAAGCAGTGGGTCGTCAGCTGAAAAAAGCCCACCCATATCGCCTATGGTTACGTGAAAATGCGGTACGTCTAAGGGATGATGAACAGCTAGAAGAAAAAGCTTACGAGCAACGTGAAACAGGGGAGAATCTGTTAGCGCTGCAAAAAATGTTTCATATCACCAATGAAGAACGCACAGAAATCATCCGTCCTTCAGCCGAAAACGGTCAAGAAGCCGTTGGTTCGATGGGGGATGATACCCCGATGGCGGTACTGTCAAAACAAGTTCGTCACGTGGCTGATTTCTTCCGTCAACAATTCGCTCAGGTTACCAACCCACCAATCGATCCTCTGCGCGAAGCGATTGTCATGTCATTGGAAACTTGTTTGGGTAGCGAAAAAAATATTTTTGAACCCACGCCAGACCACGCCAACCGTATCGTGTTGTCATCGCCTGTGTTGTCATCGAGTAAAATGATGCAACTACGCAGCGTCACAAAACCAGGTTTTGAAATCGAAACCATTGATTTGAATTATGATGAATCAATGGCATTAGACGATGCCATCAAACACATCTGTGAGCAAGCTGCCCAAGCAGTGCGCGCAGGTAAAGTATTGATTGTATTATCTGACCGCAATATTGAAAAAGGTAAAGTACCTGCCAATGCCATTATGGTGACAGGTGCGGTGCATCATCACTTGATTAATGTGGGTTTACGCGCAGATGCCAACTTAATCATCGAAACAGGTTTGGTACGTGATTCGCACCAATTAGCGGTCTTGTTAGGGTTTGGTGCTACCGCGGTTTATCCCTACTTGGCTTACAATGTGATTGCAGACTTGGTCGATAAAGGCGACTTGCTTGGTGACCCGTTGTACGCCAAAAATAACTTCCGAAAAAGCTTGGATAAAGGCTTATTAAAAATCCTATCAAAAATGGGTATTTCGACCGTCTCTTCTTACCGCGGCGCGCAATTGTTTGAAGCCGTGGGTTTATCAGAAGAAGTGGTTGAGCTTTGCTTTACTGGGGTTGAAAGCCGTATCTCAGGCGCCACGTTTGAAGACTTGGCGATTGACCAACAAATCTTGGCAAACAATGCCTTTACCAAACGTGTACCGCTTGACCAAGGCGGCTTGTTAAAATTTGTCTTTAACAAAGAATACCACGCCTTCAACCCAGATGTGATTCAAGCGCTACATAAAGCGGTACGCACGGGCGACTACGACAACTACAAAGAATATGCGTCGATTGTCAACAGCCGCCCCGTAGCGACGTTACGTGATTTGTTGCAGTTAGATACCAGCAAATCCATCAGTGTTGATGACGTTGAGCCTATTGAACAAATCTTAAAACGCTTTGACTCAGCAGGTATGTCATTAGGCGCCTTGTCGCCAGAAGCACACGAGGCGATTGCAACCGCGATGAACACGATTGGCGGACGTTCAAACTCGGGTGAGGGCGGTGAAGATCCCACACGTTATGGCACGATTCGTAACTCAAAAATCAAACAAGTCGCCTCAGGTCGTTTCGGGGTCACACCGGCTTACTTGCGTTCTGCAGAAGTGATGCAGATTAAAATCGCGCAGGGGGCAAAACCCGGTGAAGGCGGTCAGTTACCCGGTGGTAAAGTAAATAGCTTAATTGCGCGTTTGCGTTACTCAGTGCCAGGTGTGACCTTGATTTCACCACCCCCACATCATGATATTTATTCGATTGAAGACTTGGCGCAGCTAATTTTTGACTTAAAGCAAGTCAATCCAAACGCGCTTGTGTCAGTCAAATTGGTATCACGCCCAGGTGTAGGTACCATTGCAACGGGTGTGGCAAAAGCGTATGCCGATTTGATTACCATTTCAGGGTATGATGGTGGTACCGCAGCGTCTCCTTTGTCATCAATTCACTATGCAGGTTCGCCTTGGGAACTAGGTTTATCTGAAGCACACCAATCGCTTCGTGTCAACGGGTTACGTCATAAAGTACGGGTGCAGACAGATGGTGGTTTAAAAACGGGTTTAGACGTAGTAAAAGCAGCAATACTGGGAGCGGAAAGCTTTGGTTTTGGTACCACGCCAATGATTGCAGTGGGCTGTAAATACCTGCGTATCTGTCACTTAAACAACTGCCCAACGGGCGTGGCAACGCAAAAATCAGAACTGCGCGATGAGCATTTCATCGGTGAAGCCGAAATGCTGATTAATTTCTTTAGATTTGTGGCACAAGAAACCCGTGAATGGTTGGCGGCATTGGGCATGCGCTCAATGGAAGAGCTTGTGGGTCGCACTGACTTGCTATCAGTCATGTCAGGCAGCACCAACAAGCAACAACACCTAAACTTAGCGCCGTTACTATTTACCCATAGCAAAGGCGATGGCAAACCACAAACTTGCCAAGTTGAGCGCAATGAGCCATTTGACAAAGGCTTGCTCGCTGAACAAATGGTTATCGATATGATGGAGACCATCAAATCAGCCAAAGGCGGTGACTTTAGCTATCGTATTGGCAACTGTGACCGTTCCATCGGTGCGCGTATCTCAGGTGAAATTGCTGCGCTGCATGGCAACAATGGTATGGCAAGCGCGCCAATCAACTTGCACTTAACCGGCACTGCGGGTCAGAGTTTAGGGGTATGGAATGCAGGCGGCTTAAACATTAAGCTTGAAGGTGATGCCAACGACTACGTAGGTAAAGGCATGGCAGGGGGTGAAATCGTGATTTACCCACCAAAAGGTTCGACGTTTGCTAGCCAGCAAACCGCTATCATCGGTAACACCTGCTTGTATGGTGCCACAAGCGGTCATCTATATGCAGCAGGTACTGCAGGTGAACGTTTTGCGGTTCGTAATTCAGGTTGTTTTGCGGTTGTTGAAGGTACCGGTGACCACTGCTGTGAATACATGACGGGCGGTGTGGTGACAGTGTTGGGTAAAACAGGGCTAAACTTCGGTGCTGGTATGACAGGCGGTTTTGCTTATGTGCTTGACTTAGATGGCGATTTCTTTGACCGTTGTAACCATGAGCTTATCGATATGCATCGTATCTCAAGTGAGCAAACAGAGAATCACCGTATCAACTTGATGTCGATTATCAAAACTCACGTGGCAAAAACAGGTAGCCAATGGGGTCAAACCATCCTTGACGACTTTGAGCATTATGTTCGTAAGTTCTATTTGGTCAAACCAAAAGCCGCGAACATTACTTCGTTACTAAAAACGACCATGGCAGACCCACAATAAGCGATTGTGTAGCATAATTTGATGATATTGGATTGCTAAAGGTAGCGCGTGACCAGCGCTCTACCTTTAACTTAAATTTTAAAAGTTCGCTGTCAAGCAGGTCGGTATACAGTGAATCGCTGGATACCACTCACTTAGGAGCATTGTGGCATGGCAAAACGATTACACAACGATTTTCAGTTTTTAGACGTCGCACGTGTCGACCCTTCAAAAAAAGACATTAATACCCGTACTCACGAGTTTGTTGAGATTTACTATCCATTTGAGCAAGAAAAGGTAACTGACCAAGCGCACCGCTGTCTTGAATGTGGCAACCCTTACTGTGAATGGAAATGTCCCGTTCACAACTACATTCCAAACTGGTTAAAACTGGCCACCGAAGGTCATATTTTCCAAGCGGCAGATTTATGCCACCAAACCAACACATTGCCAGAAGTCTGTGGGCGAGTATGTCCCCAAGACCGTCTGTGTGAAGGAGCTTGTACCCTCAATGACGGCTTTGGAGCGGTCACCATTGGTAACGTGGAAAAATACATCACTGATACTGCGTTTGCGCTAGGCTGGCGCCCAGATATGAGCGGTGTGACTTGGACGGATAAAAAAGTTGCGGTGATTGGCGCAGGTCCTGCGGGTCTTGGCTGTGCTGACATATTGGTTCGTAATGGTGTCAAACCTGTGGTATTTGACAAACGCCCTGAAATTGGTGGACTACTGACCTTTGGTATTCCAGAATTTAAAATGGAAAAAAATGTCATGCGTCGCCGCCGCGAAGTGTTTGAGAGCATGGGCATTGAATTTCGTTTAAATACCGAGATCGGTAAAGATGTCACCATTGATGAATTACTCTCTGACTATGACGCGGTGTTTATGGGTATGGGTACCTATACCTATATGCGTGGCGGTTATGCCGGTGAAGAGTTATCTGGTGTGTATGATGCGCTTGATTTTTTAATCGCAAACGTCAACCGCTGCCAAGGTTGGGAAACGAACCCACAAGAGTACATCGACTTACAAGGCAAAAAGGTGGTCGTCCTTGGCGGTGGTGATACCGCGATGGACTGTAACCGTACCAGTATCCGCCAAGGTGCAAATTCTGTGACTTGTGCCTATCGCCGTGATGAAGAGAATATGCCAGGTTCACGCCGTGAAGTGCGTAATGCGCGTGAAGAAGGCGTACAGTTTTTATTTAACCGTCAGCCGATTGAAATTATCGGTTTAAACGGTAAAGTAACGGGCGTAAAAGTAGTGACCACTAAACTTGGCGAACCCGACAACCGTGGTCGTCGTAGCCCAGAGCCTATTCCCAATTCAGAAGAAATCTTGCCAGCCGATGCGGTGATTATGGCATTTGGTTTCCGTACTAGCCCTGCTGATTGGTTTACCACCCAAGGCATTGAGATGGATAATAGCGGACGGGTGATTGCGCCTGAGTTACAAACCTATAAGTACCAAACTAAGAATCCAAAAATCTTCGCAGGTGGCGATATGGTGCGGGGTTCAGACTTGGTGGTAACCGCGATTTGGGAAGGTCGCGAGGCTGCTAAAGGTATCCTAGATTACCTAGATGTTTAAGCGTAAACTTTCTTTAGCTAAGAATTGCTGTTAATTACACCAAAAAACCCAATATTGATTGGGTTTTTTTACAGGTAAATTTCGGTGCGTTTTTGTCCACTTTGGGCTATTATGTCGCATAAATTCATCATACTACTAGGTCAATGACATGCCATTTACGCAGCATTTTCGTCCCGCTACTTGGGCAAAATTACGGTGTCAACATGCCAATCTTTATCAAATCGATGAGCAGCTGTTTCGTAGTGAGCAGCTGACGCCCGATGATATCGGTATTATTCAGCAATACGGCATCAATACCCTTATCAATTTACGATTTTTTGATCGCGATGATAACGAAGAAAATTTAGCCAATTTACCGCTGACCTTTATCAATCACCCATTGATGACTTGGGCGATTAAGCCGCAGCAACTTGCTGAAATTTTGTATGATATTTTGTGGCACCAAGCGCGTGGCGACAAGGTGCTCGTGCATTGTTATCATGGCTCAGATCGTACGGGTATTACTATTGCTATGTATCGCATTTTGGTACAAAACTGGACGATTGAACATGCCAAAATTGAAATGCAGGACGGCGGGTATGGCTTTCACTGGATTTGGATTAATATCAGCAATTTATTGACCGAAAAAAAAGTGCAAGAAGTGCAACACGCTTTGTTAGCACTACAACGCCAAAAGCCTATTATTAGCCAACCTTAACACCCATCAAGCGACATTAACTTTGGATAGCCTGTGAATATCAAACGACTGTTAGGTGAAACCATTATCTATGGTATCGGTGCGATTTTACCCCGTGTCATTACCTTTTTACTCAATCCGTTGTATATCAATTACATTGATAAAGAAGCCTTTGCTATTTTTACCAGCCTATATGCCTGGATTGCTTTTATCAATATTGTGCTCACTTTTGGTTTTGAAACATCTTATTTTCGCTTTTCAGGAGAAGATAAAACAGGCGCCGCCGAAAAAAATGTGTTTAGCACGGCGTTTTGGTTTATTGCCATGTTAGCAGGCGGTTTTTTGGTCATGGTGTTGCTATTTAGCAATCCGTTATCACTCCTGATGGATTATGGCAATCATCCTGAATTTTTGCGCTGGTTTGCTTGGATTGCGTTTTTTGATGCGATTTGTACCATTCCGTTTGCTTGGCTACGTTATCACAACCAGCCTGTGAAGTATTCGGTGGTGCGGGTAGTGTCGATTTTGATACAAACTGTGGTGGTTATTGCGCTATTTCGATTTGTGCCTATCGAGGCTGCCAAAAGTTTCGGTTTGAGCGAGCAAGTAGCGTATCCGTTTTTTGCCAATTTAGTTGCCAGTCTCGCCACTTTTATGATGCTGTTCCCGATTATCAAGAAAGTACGCTGGCATTTTGATAAAGCCTTGTTCAAACGTATGATTCGTTATTCCTATCCGGTCATGCTGGCAGGGTTGGCGTTTATGGTGAATGAAAACTTCGATAAAATCATTCAATATTATATGATTGATAAAGGCGATGCAGGGGCATACGGTGGCTGCTATAAATTGGCGGTATTAATGACTTTGTTTGTGACCGCGTATCGGATGGGGATTGAGCCGTTTTTATTCAAACAAATGCACCACGCCAATGCCAAACATACTTATGCCATGATGACGGAGTACTTTGCTTTATTTGCATCGGTGGTGGCGCTTGGGATTATTGCCAATATTTCATGGCTCAAACGGTTATTTATCACCGACCCCAGTTATTGGACAGCGATTAATATCGTACCGATTATCGTCATTGCAAACCTATGTTTTGGGATTTATTACAACCTATCAACTTGGTATAAGGTAACTGACCGTACTGGGATTGGCTCAGCCATCTCGTGGCTTGGGGCAGGATTGACTATTTTGCTCCATATGCTGTTTTTAAAACAATACGGCTTTATGGTGTCGGCGTGGGTGACGCTTTTTGTTTATTTCCTCATGATGATAGTATCGTACGCGCTTGGACAGCATTTTTATCCAATACCTTACCAAACCAAAAAAATCGTTTTCTTTTTGGGCACGCTAATGCTGTTTAGTGTGATAATCGTCAGTGCTTTTCAAATGAATTTTTGGTTATCCAATACCTTATTACTGGTCTATATTGGCTTAATCGGCTATAGCGAGCGCGCGCTGTTAAAAGGTTTGGTAAAGGCAAAAGCGTCATGATTGAGGCTCAATAATATTTTAATGGGTCCCAGTATTTAATTTAGCCAAATTACCCTTATATCAGTTACTAGTCGCAATTGATTCACCTTGCGCAAAAAAGTTTGCTATAGTAACAGCAGGAGAATCAATGAATTGCTACTTACCTGTGATAGACATGGGTAAGTCATCTCATGAGAAGGAGTTTTTCATGCAACAATCAAGTACACCGCAAGCAACTACCCAGCCATCCAATCCTCTATTAGCGAATAATGAGCAACTGATAGCAGTGTCTGCCAAAGATATTGTTAAACAACATCTCGATAAGCTCGGTATACCCCAAGATATTGAGATTGATGATGCCGAATTTGCAGAAAAAAAACAGCGCATTGCCGATTTGTTAGAACAGCATAATGCCACGTTAATTGCTCACTATTACACCGACCCAAAAATCCAAGCAATTGCCGAAGCCACAGGCGGTATCGTATCGGATAGTTTAGAGATGGCGCGGTTTGGGCGTGATAGTGATGCCGATGTGCTGATTGTTGCAGGCGTCAAATTCATGGGTGAGACCGCTAAAATCCTAAGTCCTGCAAAAACGGTATTAATGCCAACGCTAGAAGCCACTTGCTCACTAGATTTGGGTTGTCCGATTGAAGATTTTAGCGCGTTTTGTGACCAGCATCCTGACCGTACTGTGGTCGTGTATGCCAACACCTCAGCGGCTGTTAAAGCGCGGGCAGATTGGGTGGTGACATCGAGTATCGCGGTTGAGCTCATTGACCATCTAGACAGCCAAGGTGAAAAAATCATTTGGGCACCTGACCAGCATTTGGGGCGTTATATCCAGCAAAAAGTGGGCGCAGATATGCTACTGTGGGATGGCGCTTGTATCGTGCATGAAGAGTTCCGTAGCCGCAGCCTAAAAACCATGAAAGAGATGTACCCCGATGCGGCGGTGCTAGTGCACCCAGAATCACCGATTGAGATGACCCAGATGGCAGATGCTGTGGGTAGCACCAGTCAGCTGATTAAAGCGGCGCAAACCCTACCGCACAAGATGTTCATCGTCGCCACGGATCGCGGTATTTTTTATAAAATGCAGCAAGCAGCGCCAGATAAGGTGTTTATCGAAGCGCCGACGCGTGGGGAAGGTGCAACCTGTCGTTCATGTGCGCACTGCCCGTGGATGGCGATGAGTGATTTAGACCAAATCATCCATGCACTGGAGAAAGTAGGCACGCCTGACGCCGTACCGCACGAGATTTTTGTTGATGCGCAGCTAATCGAACAAGCTAAAAAACCCCTAGATCGAATGTTGGCGTTTGGTGCCACGCTCAAAAGATAGGCATTAACAACCATCGTCTGTTTTTAAAATATTGAAAAAAGTCGTTGACAGCCTAACTAACTTGCTTTAATATACGCACCACTTAGCGATGATAGCCTTTAAGCTTACCATTGCTAAGGTTTTGAAGTAACAATTAAAGCCTAGTTAGGCAATCGGAGTGTAGCACAGCTTGGTAGTGCACCTGGTTTGGGACCAGGGGGTCGAAGGTTCGAATCCTTTCACTCCGACCATTCATTCTTTAAACTTACCCAAGTTGAAAAGATGAATCAAGAGCCGAGCAGGCTTTTTTTATGCGCCTGTAGCTCAGTTGGATAGAGCACCCGCCTTCTAAGTGGGTGGTCACAGGTTCGAATCCTGTCAGGCGCGCATTTTGCTAGTCTGTAAAACCTACCTTATGGCGGATGTAGCTCAGTTGGTAGAGCCCCGGGTTGTGATCTCGGTTGTCGTGGGTTCGAGTCCCATCATTCGCCCCATATTTTAAAAAAGCCCCTAATTCATTGAATTAGGGGCTTTTTTTATGCCTTGTCTTTTCCCTTATCTATTTATCACGTTTGCAAATTTGTTATAAAAAACAATGGTTGTGCTACACTTTTTTAGGATGAATTATTATCTATTTTATATACTAGGGTCATATAGTGTACTAGAAGATAAGCTCGTAAAGGTAAATTGCCAATAGCGTAACTTTACCTGATGGAAAACCTCAAATAAAATGGCGTGAGACCCTGAATATGATACGAAGTACAACGATGTTTTATCAACTTGCTATGACCAGTGTTGCGATAAGTGGCTGCATAGTTGTCAATACTGCCCAAGCGGCTACTAGGCTGCCAAAATCCCCTTGGCAATCGCATGCATCACTCAAAAGTAATCAAGTTAGCCCAATTTACCACCAGCAATGGCGACAATCTGATTATAAATATTGCCCAATTTTAGCCATTGCTAATCATTCATCAGTCAATATCAAAACTGCGCAATCACGCGCTGCCAATTTTTCAGGTGGCTTTGCGGTGGCATATGATTTGAAGAACTATAAGGGCAAGCCTTTGCGCAATGCTTACGGCGTAGCCAATGCCGGTATGACGTCTAAGCGTGACTTGTATGGGGGCTGGGCCTATCATAAAAACTATGCTGATGGCAGTTATGTGACGCTTGGGCGAGAGGGCAATAACCCACAGGGTAAAATGCTGGCTTACCTCGTGCTTGACAATGGCTGTTTTTATAACATTTGGAGTCAGTTAAGTAGTGAGCATCTGCAAAAAATGATTGGTCAACTACGCTATGTCAATTGATGAATCAAAAAGTAGCTAAAAAAATAGCTATGAAAAAGTAGCCACAAAAAAAGCAACGTTACTGCGTTGCTTTTTTTTAAAGTTGCTTTTTTTCGAATTTTTTTTTAAAGTTGCTCGTTTTAAATTTTCTTGTTTCAAGAAAAGTCATGCAAAGAAATTTTCTAGCACCTTACGCTGACTGCTTTGCCAATGTGACCAGTCTTTGGCTGAGTCCGCTAGTGAGCCCCGCCAGCCTTTGATATTACCTTTCATGGTAGATAACCGATGTTGGCTGGTGGTATTGAGCAGTGTCGGCTGTTTTTGCAAACGCTCAAGCGCGACCAAGGCAGCAGGGCGGTCATTACACAATAATCCCATATCGCAACCTGCCGTTAAGGCAGCCGCAATACGGTCACCTGCATCACCTGCAACATGTGCCGCTTTCATCGATAGGTCATCGGAGAACAATACCCCATTAAACCCTAGTTTGCCACGAATAATCTGTTGTAGCCAAATCGATGAAAACCCTGCAGGTTTGTTATCAACTGTGCTAAATACCACATGAGCGGGCATGAGTGCATCCAGTAGCGGCTTATTGCGAATAAATGGCTGCATATCGTATTGGCGAATCTCATCATAACTGCGCTCATCGGTGGCATCATCCACATGAGAATCTGGTGCAACTGAGCCGTGACCAGGAAAATGCTTACCCGTGGTTGCCATTCCGGCAAGCTTCATGCCACGCATGAATTCAGCCGATAAAGCGGTGATTGCAATCGGATGGGCGTGAAACGCGCGATCACCAATGACGCGGCTCACCCCATTGATATCAAGTACAGGCGCAAAACTAAAATCAATCCCAACTGCTAGGACTTCGCTTGCCATCAAATAGCCCGCGCAATAAGCAAGATCAAGCGCAGTGATAGGGTCATGCTCAAACTTTTCACCGAGTTTACCCATCGCAGGTATCGGCGAAAAACCCGCTCGCAAGCGAGCGACACGTCCACCTTCTTGGTCAACGGCAATTAGAATATTGGGCTTGATGGCACGAATACTATTGGTCAGTTCGCGTACTTGCTCAGGGCTTTCTACATTGCGCCCAAACAAAATCACGCCGCCAACTTCCGGTTGGCGTAGCAGTGCTTCATCTGCTAGGCTAAGCGCTGTGCCTTCAATATCGAGCATGAGTTGACCGACTGCTTGCATGCGGTAATCCTTCTGGGTATTGCTTGCCGTCAACTGTTAGATATAGTTGGCGGCAGAAAAATTTTGAAAAAACATAGCATACGCTTTTTTTGATAAAAATGCGACTAGCTTACTGGCGATTATTATTAGCGATTATTACTGACGGTTAAGCCGTGACGGTGGCGGCAACAAACTGATATCACTCACCCGACAAGGATTGATATCAATCCCGCCGCGGCGTGTGTACCATGCGCGTACCATGAGCGTTTTTGGCGCAAAGGCTTGGGTTAAATCACTAAAAATCTGCTCAACGCATTGTTCATGAAAGCCATTATGCTGACGAAAGCTCAAAATATACTCAAGCAGTCCTGCTCGGTCAATCGGTTGGCTATCTATCTGAATTTCCAGTGTTCCCCAATCTGGTTGATTGGTGACAGGGCAGTTTGAACGCAGCAGATGCGAATGCAAGATTTGTAACTGGCTATCAGAGGCGCCGTGATGGGCAACGGTCAAGCTTGAAGGATCGACATCACTGACAATGGCGATTTTTTTATCGCTATTATCCAACGCGTTATCAATGCAATCACCCTGTGGCGCGCTGATAGGTAAGCTATTTGCGATGTTTACCTCAAAAATCTCAAGCGTCACATCGGTTTTTAGACAAGCGGATAAGTCTTTTTCCACCGCTGCTTTAACAGCTTGTTGATTGTCAAATTCAGTGAAATTTAGGCTATTAAAATAAAGTTTGAGCGATTTTGATTCGACAATGTAGTCTGAGGTGGCAGGGATGGCAAGGCGCGCCATTGCCACCTGTGATATGCCGTGTAAGTTAAGCCAAGACATTTCAAAAACCTGCCACCAGTCCATGCCGATACTCAAGGCGTCAGTAGGCAGCGCTAGCTTCGCTCGTCCTAATGCGCGGGGAATGGGGTAGAGCATATCGGGGGCGTAGGTTTTTGGATAGTGGGTGGATTGACCCAAAATACCGTGAGTTTCAAGTGGTTTCATATTTTTTTAATTTAACTAAGTTATCTAAGTTATCTAAGTTATAAACGAACGCGTGAGCCATCTTTGAGTAAATAGTAGGCAATGCCATAAAATATCGCGGTAAAAATCCCAATCGCCACCAAAGATGACCATACATTGACATCTGAATGACCCAAAATACCATAGCGAAAAGCATTGACCATATAAACAATGGGGTTTAGTAGCGATATGTTTTGCCAAAATCCTGATAAATCTTTAAGTGAATAAAACACGCCGCCCAAATACGTCAAGGGTGTCAACACAAAACTGGGTACGATGGAAATATCATCAAACGAGCGCGCAAATACCGCATTAATCATACCGCCCAGCGAAAACAATGCCGAGGTCATCACCACAGTAAAAATCGTGACAAACGCGTGTACCAGTGATAACTGAGTAAAAAACAACGCGAGCATCGTCACAATCGCGCCAATGGTCAACCCCCGAAACAAACCGCCCGCGATAAAACCCAGTAAAATGGTATGTTTAGAAATCGGACTGACCAGAATTTCTTCGATATTACCATGAAACTTGGTGGCAAAAAAACTCGATACCACATTGGAGTAGCTATTGGTAATCACTGACATCATAATCAAGCCAGGCACGATAAACTGCATGTAGGAGACACCGCCCATATCGCCAACCCGCGCGCCAATCATTTTACCAAAGATGATAAAATACAAACTCATGGTGATGGCAGGGGGCAACAGCGTTTGCGGCCAAATGCGAAGAATTCGGCGGATTTCTTTGACTAACAAGGTGTTAAATGCAACCAACTGGTGCTGAAAATCCATGTTAATTCTCCAATTTTTCAGTCAAATTATTTTCAACAATCCCTAAAAACAACTCTTCAAGGCGATTGGCTTTATTACGCATACTCGCTACCTGAATATTTTGAGCAGTTAACTGGGCAAAGACGTCATTTAGACTGTCGCCTTTTTTGAGTGTGACTTCAAGGGTCAACGGGTCTGGCTGCTTGGTTTTTACCACATTGGTTAAAGCAATTGAGGACAGATAAGGTTGCGCCAAATCAAACACAAAGCTTTCCACATCAAGGCTGGTAAGCAAACTTTTCATATCAGTATTGATACGAATTTCACCCTGGTCAAGGATAGCAATGTTTTTACACAGCTGCTCAGCTTCTTCTAAATAATGGGTGGTTAAAATAATGGTCGTGCCTTCTTCGGTGTTAATTTGCTGCATAAAATCCCACATCGAGCGGCGCAGTTCAATATCGACCCCCGCAGTCGGCTCATCCAAAATCAGCAGTTTGGGACGGTGCATTAAAGCACGCGCAATCATCAAACGGCGTTTCATACCGCCAGAGAGCATACGCGCTTTGTCATCGCGTTTTTCCCAAAGACCCAATGCTTTAAGGAGTTTTTCGGCACGCGGGCGAGATTCCTTGGTAGGTATACCAAAATAACCTGCTTGGGCAATCAAAATATCTTCGATTTTTTCAAACTGCATAAAGTTAAATTCTTGCGGCACCACGCCTAAGAACTGCTTGGCTTTGGCAGGCTGTTTAAGCAAATCTACCCCAAAAATTTCTACCGAGCCTGAGCTGGGTTTAAATAGCGAGCTGATAATACCAATGGTGGTGGATTTACCCGCACCATTGGGACCAAGTAGGGCAAAAAATCCACCTTGGGGTACGGTCAAATCAATGCCTTTGAGTGCAGCAAAACCATTTGGGTAGGTTTTGGTAAGCTGGGAGATTTTTAGAGCAGGGATGGTAGTGTCAAAATTTGCCATAGCAATGCAGGTTCTGGTTAAAGGTGAGACCTTAATGGGGATGGGTTGGACAGTTTAAAGATTTGAATGCACTAAGTTAAGTTAAATTATATCAATGATACAATTAAAAAAGCCTATCAGTTGATAGGCTTCATCTGGACTAAAAATGACTATTTGGATTGAGACACCATATAATCAACCGCATTGGTCACTTCCACATCTAGCAAATCAGCGTTACCGCCTTTAGCTGGCATGGCATTAAAGCCTTGTAGCGCGTGTTGGTGAAGGGTAGCGGTACCTTTAGCGATACGGGGACCCCAAGCGCCTTTATCACCAAATTTTGGTGCACCTAACAGACCTGCAGTATGGCAAGTATGGCAAACACCTTCATAAATTACTTTGCCTTCACGTGGTTTATTTGGATCAGCGGCACCTAATGCAGCGGCAATAGTGATATCACATTCTTTACCTTCAAAACAAACTTTACCTTGCGGGGCAATACGTGCGATTAGATTTGGGTATAACGCAACCAATTTTGCAACTTGAGGTGGGTCTTCAGGTGCTTTTTCTGCTTCCTTTTTTGCGGGAGCGGCAGAGGATGCAGGGGCTGAAGCAGTTGCCGTACTTGAGGCAGTCGCGGTACTTGAAGCGCTAGCGGTAGCTGATGCCGCTGCGGGGGCACTGGCTTTATCCTCAGCTTGGCTGACAGCGATACCCGCAAGACTTAGCATAGTAACCGCTGATAACATCACTACTTTTTTCATTCGTCACGTTCTCTCAAACAGGTGAATTAAATTATCGTAATACTTTTAAAACGGACAACATTAGCCATTAGATTGCTCGATTGTATCCGTTGATGCGATAAATGTTACATAGATTTATTTTCCATACTATTATAAGGGAAAATTATCTGAAAAAGCTATGCTTATTTGATATGTGCTATCAACTTTGCCGAGCAGTTTTCGGCAGGAATTTTGATGATTTGCTTATTGCACGAAAAGTTTGCTAGAATAGCCCACTGCTTTTTTTCAATGCCAATCAAAGCGTTCGTAGCTCAACTGGATAGAGTACAGGTCTCCGAAGCCTGTGGCGTGGGTTCGAGTCCCGCCGAGCGCACCATTCTTAATGCCTAAATTATTGATTTCATGAGGATTCTGATTTATTCATGTTTTTATGGGTATATAATAGGCGATATATATCCATTGGTAGAATGCAATTGCTTTTATGACTGCCCATAGAGAAGGATAGTCTTTTGCAATTCGATCAGCAACTCGACGGCTCTATTTTTAACTTCTGTTGAGTGTTTTTTAGTTTTCATAAGGGTATTGTTTCAGAGTTTTAGGTCTCCGACAATTCCGGGGCAGTTCAGAATATCAAAATAGACTATAAAACACTTAATTTTACTCGCTAGCCCTGTAAAATTATTTGACAAGGCTCTTAGCCTTTATTGACGGCTTTCAGGCAGGTGAGCGATCAGCAGCCCCACAGTTTCGCCCAATATGGCAACATCTGTGGGTGAGTAGACCAACACACGCTCTTGACTAGCAAGCTGCACTTCATAAACCACATGACTGCCTTTAAACTGCTTGGCGGTAATCAACCCATTAACCGCGCTGTTTGTTTGGGGTACCACCGATAGCCATTCTGGTCGAATCAGCACTTGGTGACTGTCTGCAAAATAAGGATAATTGCTCATTGGCAACGCACCGATTGCAGTCACCAACTCATTGCCATGTTGCTGCGCCTGTAGAAAGCTGCCTTTGCCGACAAATTTTGCCACCGTGGCGGTGCTGGGGGCTTGATACAATTGAATTGGCGTGTCCCATTGCTGCAATCGACCATCTGCCAACATACCGATTTTATCGGCTATCATAAAGGCTTCTTGCTGGTCATGGGTCACCACAATGGCGCTGATTTGTTTGGCTTTAAGTAGCTGCTGAATGCTCATCGCCAACGCTTCTCGCATATCGGCATCGAGACTTGAGAATGGCTCATCAAACAAAATCAGCTGCGGATTGGGGGCAATCGCCCGTGCCAATGCCACCCGCTGCTGCTGCCCGCCAGATAATTCATGCGGGTAGCGACATGCTAACTGTTCCAGTCTTATCAAGGTAAGTAAAGCATCAATGCTGCTCTGTCTATCAGTTTTCGACAAGTGTTGAAGCCCAAAACCAATGTTGTCTGCCACCGTCAAATGCGGAAACAGCGCATAATCCTGAAACACAATGCCAATCTGGCGCTGATAAGCAGGGATATTGATATGGGTGCGGCTATCAAATAGCGTCCGCTTGCCAAATTGAATTGAGCCTGCTGTCGGGGTTTCAAAACCTGCAATGCAGCGTAGCAGGCTGGTTTTACCACAGCCAGATTGACCGACCAAACACGCAATTTGCCCTTGCGGCAACTCAAAACTAATCTGATCGAGGACGGTTTTGCTAGACGGGTGATAACTGAGCGATAACTCATTCACAGTCAAATGCGCATCCGATACCGCGTTCTGCGATAAATCATTGAAGTTCATGTTACGTTACTTTCCTTGGAAAACAAAATCACGGGCAACAGTCCCGCTAGTATAATGACCAGTGCAGGCAATGCGGCTTGCTGAAACTGCCCTTCCATGGTAAAGGCATAAATTCGCACCGCGAGAGTGTCCCAATCACTAGGTCGGGTCATCAGCGTGATGGGCATCTCTTTCATCAAATCGACAAACACCATGAGTACGGCAACGCCTAGCGAGCTTTTGACCAAAGGGATATACAAACGGCGAATCAACGCAACACCGCGCACATTGAGGATGACTGCCGACTCCACAAGACTTGGGCGGACACGCTCAAAACCTGCCTCAATGCTCGACACTGCCAGCGCCAAAAAGCGAATAATATAGGCTAAAAGCATCACAATTAACGAGCCTTTAATGACAGCGGTCGTACCATCACTGACGGGCAAAAATTGTAATAACAGATTGTCCATCGCTGCAATTGGGATAAAAATACCAATCGCCAATACCGAACCAGGGATGGCATAGCCGAGCGTGGTAATACGCATCAAAATCGTGGCAAACAATGACTTATCACTGCGCTTGGCAATCACAAGTAGCAATGCCACAACCATAACCAATACCGCACCAACAAGCCCAATCACTAATGAATTGCCCATCGGCTGGAGCAACGCGCTCACATCGCCCTGCTGCCAATGCGCGACCACCCAAACAATCAACTGGATGACAGGTAGCACAAAGCTGACCAGCAAAATCACACCGCAATAGACCGTTGTCAGCCAACCCAAACCACTAGGTAGCGGCTTTGGCTGAATTGCCGTTGATTTTTTGGTGGCAAATTGACGGCGGCCGCGACTCAGCTGCTCTAGCACAATCATGACAAATACAAATAGCACCAGTAAAGAAGCCAGTTGTTTGGCAGTATCAATGGAAAAAAAGCCAAACCAAGCTTGATAAATAGCAGTAGTAAAGGTTTCTACCCCAAAGACAGATACCGCACCAAAATCTGCGAGGACTTCCATCATCGCCAGCAACAAGCCACCCATGAGCCATGGACGCGCCATCGGTAGGGCAATTTTGAGCAACGATTCGCGCGGCGTCAAGCCAAGCGATGCGCCCATCTCCAGCGCCTGTTGCCCCATACTGGTAAAGGCGTTGCGAGCGAGAAGATACACATAGGGATAAAAAGCTAGTATCAGCACAATCGATAATCCCCAAATATTGCGGATATCGGGCAGACCTTGTGCAAACCCCTGCTGCTCTCGCAAATAGGTACTAATCGCACTTGTATAGTCAAACATACCCAATTGCACAAACGCCAATACATAGGCAGGTACAGTAAGTGGCAGCATCATCGCCCAAAAAAATAGCTTACGTCCTGGAAACTGGTACATCGCCGTCAGCCATGCAGTGGTCACGCCAAGCAGCAAAATTCCAACGGACGTCGTGATTAGCAATATCAGGGTGTTTTTAAGTAGTAACCCCAACTGATAATCAAGCAAAAACTGCCAAATCTCTTGGTCAATCTCACCAAAGCTAGTAAGTACCACCAAAAGCGGCAGCAATACTAGAGTCGAACATAGCACCAGCCAAAACCGAGCCAAACCAATACCCTTATTCATGTGCACCCAAATCGTTAACCTTAATGTAAATAATAATTATTATTGTTTAAATAAATATTCTATATTATACTACGAAACCACTACGTTTGGCGGCGATTTTAACTTGCACCGTCGCATCGTTAAGGTCTGCTTTTTAGTAGGGTGTTCGGTATAATTTTTTAGGACGAATAAAAGGGTAAATTATGAAACGCTTGATGACTTTTGGTATGTTGATGGGTGCGGTAACACCTGCGCTAGCAAGTGATCTGGTGATTTATTCAGCGCGTGCTGATAATTTGCTGAAGCCGATTGTGGCAAAATACGAGCAGCAAACAGGCGTAAAAATCAAGCTGGTCAACGATAAAGCAGGCGTACTGATCGAAAAAATTAAAGCAGAAGGTGCTAATACCCCGGCTGACTTACTCATCACCGTCGATGGCGGTAACTTATGGCAAGCGGCGCAAGAAAACATCTTAAGACCTGTCAATTCAAAAGTACTCGAAACCAATATCCCGCCGCAATTCCAAGACCCACAAAATCGTTGGTTTGGTATGTCAGTGCGCGCCCGTACCATTTTTTACAACCCAACCAAAATCAATCCAAGCCAGCTATCAACTTACGCAGATTTATCTACCCCCAAGTGGAAAGGCAAGCTGTGTTTAAGAACGTCGGACAATGTCTATAACCAATCTTTGGTTGCCACTATGATTCAGCACAACGGCTTACCACAAATGGAGCGTATTTTAAAAGGTTGGGTCAGTAATCTAGCCACCGCGCCATTTGCCAATGACACAGCGCTGCTTGAAGCAATTGACGCAGGTCGCTGTGATGTCGGTATCGCCAATACTTACTACTATGGTCGGCTGCTTGATACCAAGCCAAACATTAAGGTCAAACCCTATTTTGCCAACCAAAAATGGCAAGGCACCCATGTCAATGTATCGGGTATTGGCATAGTTAAATACAGCAAAAACGCGGCACAAGCACAAAAATTTATGGAATGGCTCAGTGGCGCAGAGGCACAGAATTTATTTGCTGACTTGAACAGTGAATACCCAGCCAACCCACGCGTCGCACCAGATCCAAAAGTCGCCAGATGGGGCAGCTTTAAGCAGGATATTATCAATGTATCCGTGGCTGGTAAAAACCAACGCCATGCGATTATGCTAATGAAAAAAGCCGGCTATAAATAAACACGGTATTCACAGGCGGGTTGTCAATTTGGGCTTGTTGCCACTGGGCAAAGCCCTCGGTGATATTGCCAAATCGCTGTTGCGCAAAGGATTGAATAATATTGTGCGTTGCCGTCAATCCTTCGGCGAATAATTTATTTTGCTTAGTCATTTTTACCCCTTAATTCGTCATAGATATTCTGTATGTGAATTATTATGTAAAAACCTGTATATTCTGTAAAATAATATTAACAATATTATATTTTCTGAAATGGAATAATACTGTGCGTTTGCCAATCGCCCTATAACTAAGCTAACCAGAAATAAGCTGACCATTTGTATGTAAAATTCGCTACAATATTGCTTTTGATAGTTAATACACTAAAAACCGGGCAATACCATGACAACCAATCTCTCTCAACTGTCACCCACTGCTGTTTGGCAATGGTTTGATCAAATTTGTGCTATTCCACATCCTACTTTTCATGAACACGCTTTGGGTGACTTTATTGTTCAAGCAGTCCAAACCCGCGGACAGCAATACGGGTTAACGGTCAAAAAAGATGAAAAAGGCAATATTTTTATCTATAAACCAGCAAGCGTACAGCTTGATAGCAATATGGCAAACCATCCTGCGGTGGCTATCCAAGCGCATTTTGACATGGTGGCACAAAAAGGGGAAACCACCAACCATGATTTCATCACCGACCCTATCAAGCCGGTGATTAAAGACGATTGGGTCTGGGCAAGCGATACGACGCTTGGGGCAGATAATGGTATTGGACTTGCTATGGCATTGGCGGTGGCGTTTAGTGATGATATTGTCCATCCACCGCTTGAATTGATTTTGACTTGTGAAGAAGAAATCGGCATGGGCGGCGTCCAAGCCATCCACCCTGAGTGGCTGACCGCACCTGCAATGATTAACCTTGACTCAGAAGATGAAGGTGAACTGTTTATTGGCTGTGCTGGCGGGCGTGATGCCACATTCCAGTTAACTTCCTCGCTAATTACCGTAACCGAAGATGTCACGCCGATGGTGATTAAGGTGAGCGGTTTACAAGGTGGGCACTCTGGCATTGATATTCATAAAGGCTTAGCCAATGCTAACTTGTTACTGGCGCGCGTGCTGGCAAGCCTGTTTGGCTCATCGCCTTTTTATCTACAACACTGGGCAGGTGGCGTACTGCGAAATGTGATTACACGCGAAGCCACTGCGGCGGTGTTGGGTGATTTTGAGCGTATTAGCCAGTTGCTTCCTACTATCTTGCAAACGCTACAAGCTGAATATAAAATCACGGAACCCAACCTGACCGTCACTGTTGAAAAACTAGTCGCCACGGACGCGTTGTCACCTGCAGCTACCAACCTGTCCGCCCTTAGTATAGCCGACAGTCAGCGTGTGCTTAACTTGCTGCGTAACCTACCCAATGGCGTGATACGCATGAGCGATAGTTTTGCCGGCGTGGTAGATACATCAATTAGCACGGGCGTGGTTAAGCTTGGCCAAACTCATGACAATAATCAAACCGCCACCCTTGAGATACGTTGTCTGATGCGATCTTTGGGTGAAACCCCAAAAGATGACATCGCCCAGCGGCTACAAGCTTTAGCAGATTTGGCAGGGGCAGCGCTAGAGCTAAGCGATGATTATCCAGGCTGGCAACCTGACCCAGATTCTAAGCTATTGGCAGTGGCAAAATCTGTGATGGCGAGTCATTTTGCAGGCGAGCCAAAGCTACAGGTGATTCATGCCGGTCTGGAATGCGGCATATTTAAAGGTAAAGCGCCAAACATGGACATGATTTCTTTTGGTCCAAATATCCGTGCGGCACACTCACCCAAAGAGCGCGTAGAAATCGCCAGCGTGGCAAAAACTTGGCAGGTATTATTAGACTTATTAAAAGTCTTGTAATGGCTAATGATTGCTTATGCTGCTATCACAGTTGTGAAAAAATGTCGTTGCTAAGGTTTTGAATCTATGGTGTTGAACCTATTTTCTCAAGCCGCGATACATAAAAAACCCTTGAAAATTAATATTTTCAAGGGTTTACTGATTTCCAAGGGTTTAGTTTATAGGGATATTAGATTTTAATGCCTATTATGCCGATGTTTTGGCACTGCTCAACACGCGTCTGGCTAGTATCACGATAGCCAATACAAATGCCAATAACCCTAGCCATTGGGCAATATTGTCCCAATTGGCAAGTTTAAGCGCCAACGGTGCATCTGAGCCGCCCGTCGTGACTGACGCGGCAATAATAAACGCCATAATAACACCAATCAAGCTTTCGCCCACAATTAACCCTGCAGCAAATAACGTGCCTTTGCGCTCTGCAAGCTTTAAGTTGCGCTCACGTTGCGCCGCCGCACTGTTTTTGGTGATACGGTTTTTAATCCACCATGCCAACACCGAGCCTATAAAAATCGGCATATTAATGGTAGGTGGCAAATAAATACCCATACCCACTGCCAATACTGGCAAGCTGTATTTACCCGCTGAAGTTTTGCGTAATAAGGTATCAGCGACAATCAGTACAGCACCAATCAGCACACCGATAAGGATAAAGTCCCAGTTCAAATTATGCGCAAAAATCCCCTTGGCAATCGTGGTCATCAAGGTTGCTTGCGGTGCGCCCAAGGCTTGCGAGGCATCCATATCAGGGCGAGGCAATGCCCCAGTAAAGCCGTAAGCTTTGTACAGTAGTTCTAAGATAGGGGAGATTACCAATGCACCTACCACCACACCAATCATTAAGGCAACTTGCTGACGCCAAGGTGTGGCTTTTACCAAGTAACCCGTTTTTAAGTCTTGCAAATTGTCATTTGAAATCGTCGCCACACATAATACCGCTGAACCACAGAACAACGCCAACGCGGTGACAAATTTGCCATCGCCCGTGGTTAACAATTGCGGATAGGCATTGCCAACCAGCAATAAAATGAGCGAAATCACCACAATCGAGATAATACCAATACCTGAAATTGGGCTAGACGACGATCCAACCAAACCCGCCATATATCCACACGCTGCCGCTACCAAGAAACCAATGATAAAGGTGACCGCGGTACAAACCAATACTAGCAACCATGCCAGACCCGTTGGCAAGCTTGCATCTTCCACAAACTGATAGAAACTAACCGCCAATAACAACGTCATTACCACCGTCCAACCGATCATAACCTTGGGCGATAAATCCTGCTCCATACGACTGAGGTTTGATGAATTGCCACCTTTGAGCGCCTGCATGGAAATTTTTAATCCCTCAATCATTGGCTTCATGAGCGTCAGTAGCGTCCAAATTGCGGCAACACCAATGGTACCTGCACCAATAAAACGGACATTTTCCTTCCAGATTTTCATGGCAAATGCAGACATTTCCATGTCGCTAGGCTGAGGCGTCATGCTCGTCAATATCGGCACCGCTGTACCCCAAGCAATAAAGATACCCAGCAAAATAGCAATACCGCCTGCTACGCCAACTAGGTAGCCTGCGCCAAGTAGCGCCAAGGAAAACCCCATGGGTAATTGGGTAATTGCCGACCCTGCTTTAAACCAGTAGCCTGCCGAATCTGCCAATACCCTAAGTCCACCGGTCAAAAACGCTACAATGCCTGATAACGCGCCACCAATCACAATATCCTTGGCACCTGTTGAGGCATCTGACTGAGCGGGGGTATCATCTGCGGTGTCCTGTTCGCCTGCCCGCAAAATTTCAGCAGCGGCAACGCCTTCAGGGTAGGGCAAATCACTGTTAACGACCATCGCATAGCGAAGTGGAATAGTAAAAATCACCCCTAAGATACCGCCAGCGATACATAAAATAGTGGTTTGCCAAAATGGAAACCCTGTCCAATAACCGAGCATTAATAACGCTGGCAACACAAAGATAATAGACGATAAAGTACCTGCCGCCGAAGCTTGGGTTTGTACAATATTATTTTCAAGAATATTGCTATCTTTGGCAAATTTTAAAACCGCCATTGATATCACCGCTGCCGGAATAGACGAGGCAAACGTTAAACCGACTTTAAGTCCAAGATATACATTGGACGCGGTAAAGATGACAGTGATTAATGCCCCAAGAATAATGCCCCTTAGCGTCAATTCTTTGTGATTGGCATACATATCACCGATAGGCTGAACTTGCATGGGCAAATCTCCATGTAAAAGCAAAGGTTAATGGTGAGTAAAAAAAAGCTTATGGATTATACTGCGTTTTATGGCTAAAACAATAACTTTTATCTAGAACCCTAACCCTTGAAACATCGAAACACTACGGGTCTGAATAGGGCTATCATTGTGTAGCAAACGTTGTTTGGCAAATATTGTTTGGCAAAGCACGCCAATAATAGTTGCGCTGCATGCATATAGATATAAGATACTTATGTGATTAGTAAAATAATAAGTCTTACCTACTAAGCAAAGACAAGTTAAGCAAAGACAAGTAGTCAAGCATATCCTGCAGTGGCAGCCACGATTTATTTAGCAAGATAGATTAAAATTTTGCACCACCTGCTATATAATTCTTGCTACACACTCAGCATGTTATATCTCAATGACAATCGATTACAGTTGTATGAAGATTTGCTAATGGAAGTTGAATGATTTTAAACCCCAGTAATACCCCGTTTTCAATTTGGTTGGCAGAAGGGCAGTCAAGCCAGCGTGAGATGCTACTTGCCATGCAAGCCATGAAATGCCAATATAACTTACCCATGACCATCGTGGCATCCCATCGACAACCACGACCAGAAATCTTAAACTGTGCCGATATAGCGTACCAAGAGCCATCCGAGCCAAGTGAGCGGGTTGAGTTTGTACTTGAACAGGCCAAAAAGCACAATAGCAAAGTGATATTGACAGGGCGAAATAGCCAAGATTACGAAGCCAGACGTCAAGACTTCAAAGCAGCCGGTATTCGATTGTTGACAGGCGCAACTGACACAGCCACGCTTGAATTAATGGATGATAAAGCCGCTTTTACCGCCTTTTGCCAGCAACATGACATCCCTGTGGCAAGTGGCTGGCAGTTTGCTAATACAGATGAGTTAATGGCACTGCTCGCGTTGCATGGTGAGCAGCCGTTATGTGTAAAACCCGTTAAAGGCATATTTGCGCAAGGGTTTTGGCGACTCGATACGGGAGCGGTCGATGCGTGGGATAGTTTTGAGCATTTATACTTTACCGATGCTAAAAAAATTCATCTTGCACAATTTTTACACGCCTATAACCATAGCCAAATGGTAACTGACAAACCCATTGGCATGCTGCTGATGCCATATCTAGCAGGCAAAGAATATTCGATTGATGTGGTATGTGAGACAGGGGAAGTGTTAGCCGCAGTGACGCGCTATAAAGACGGCAGTGAGCAGCATGTGGGCTATGACGAAGCAGTGATGGCACTTGTCAAGCGCCTGGTGGCAGCCCTAAAAGCCGATGGTATTGTGAGCATCCAAACCAAGGCTGATGAAAATGGGACGCACAAGGTACTGGAAATCAATAGCCGCGCGTCAGGTGGGATTGGTTACACCGATCACGCCTTTGACAACGGCACGATGAATTTAACCCAATTAGCTTTTGGCTATTGGTCAGGCTGTATTGCTAAACCGCATCTGCCAACGGTACGTGATACCATCACCCCTTGCATCGTGCGCCCGCTCATGACCAGTGTCAAAATCGGCTAACGGATAAAATAACAGGACAACAGACGGCATGACCGAGCAAAAAACCATTTCGTTATCGCGTGGCGAGCTTACTTTACGCTATCAAACCACGGCTGATTATCAGCTTGATGATTTGTTGGGGTTTGCTGAGCGTATCAATCCCAAGCGCGCGTTTTTGTTTGTATCCAAAGTATTGGGGCGACATATTCCGGTATCTCCCGATAAAATGCGACAAGCCTTCACCCAGTTGGCGACTCTCATACCCGATGATTTGCCCGAACCGATTGTGGTGATTGGTATGGCGGAGACCGCAGTCGGACTGTCGGCAGGGGTGCATCAAGTGCTGCAGGCGCGTTATCCGCAAGCTATTTTGCTCAACTCGACGCGGCATGCACAGGCAGCAGAGCTGCTTGCTACGTTTAGCGAAGATCATAGTCATGCCAGCGTGCATTTGATTTACCAAAGTGATGACAGCGCGCTACAAGCGAACGTTGAAAACGCCAAAACCTTGATTATGGTCGATGATGAAGCCTCCACAGGTAATACCTGCCAAAATGTGGTCAACGCCCTGCGTCAAGCAGGAATGAGTAAGCTTGAGCAAGTGCATTTGGCGACGCTGGTTGATTGGTCACTGGGCAAAAAACTTAGTAAGAAACTGGGCAAAACGGATAATAATATTTTTAATGACATCGCCTTTTTTCGCCATCATCTGCTCGCAGGAGATTGGACGTGGACAGATAGGGTGAATGCGCCTGCGGTTACCATGCCAAATGTGTCAACCACAAAGGCAGGCAGTCAGCCACTGCTGCCTACCGGCAATTGGGGTAGACAACCGGCACGCGATAGTACATCGGGATTGGATTTTTTGCTGCAAGGTTTGCATCATACGCTGAGCCAAAGACAATTGACCCTAGCGTCATTCGCCCATCAAAAAATCTTGGTACTGGGCAGTAATGAGTTTGTTTGGTTGCCGTTGTTGCTTGCCGAACAATTGGCGCAGTATCAGGCGGATGTCAAATTTTCTGCCTTGACGCGTTCACCCATCGCCATCCATGCTAATAGCGCCGTGACTAGCGTCATCAAGTTCTTTGACCATTATGGCTTGGGCATGACCAATTTTGTTTACAACGTGACGCCTGAGGCGTGGGATTGGGTGCTGTTGTGCGTGGAAACCCCCCAAGATAGCGTGGATGAGATTTGGCAGCGCTTTGATAATGTCATGGTAATTTCACCGAGACCCGAAATCTGACATTCTAAACCCGACAAACGAAGTGCGATATCTGAAGTCCGACAACCAAAACCCAATCAGTCACAAAATCGATAAAAGTTAATTTTGATAAAAGTGAGTGTGAATGACCGATTTTTTTAAACCCGAAGCCCGTTTTTTTGAATCAAAAGTCGCGCTAGTCAAACCGTATGCGTTGATGGATTTGGACGATACCTTGTTTCAAACCCAGCGAAAAATTGCAGCTTGGCAATTGCCAATGGATGGGTTGGTGGCGGCGACCGTCGATAAGCAGAATGCGCCATTGAGCTTTTTGACCCCAAAGCAGCGCCATTTTTTTAATTGGTTATCCCAATCAACGGAGCTTATCCCCGTCACCGCAAGAGATACCACTGAGATTATGCGCGTCAAACTGCCGTTTGATAGTTGGCAAGTCTTGACCCATGGTGCAGTGATTGTAACACCGTCGGGGCAGATTTGTGCGCGTTGGCAGCGGCTAATGGCAGGGCAATTGGTGGCGCTACAACCCAAACTGACCCAGCTTATGGCGCGATTGGCAGGGTTTGAAGCACTGCGTATAACTCCACATTATGAACACTTTATAGTAGACAATAACGCGACGGATTTGATGGTATATGTCGCCATCAAACATCGGTATAAAGACCACGATGCTTTGCTGCAGTTTGCGGCACAGCTGCCGAGTGTGCTCAATAAAGTGCCTGATTTGGGCGATGAGTTTTATATCCATGTCAATGCCAATAACTTGGCACTCTTGCCGCACGTCGTCAACAAGCATCACGCGATGCGTTTTTTGCTCGATTATCATTTGGATAAAAACCGCCCTTGTTTTGGTTTTGGTGATAGCTTGGCGGATTTGCCGTTTTTACAATTATTGGACTGGTATGGCACGCCCAATCGAGGGCAACTGCATGATGCTATCAGTCAAGGGTGTTTATAATCATGACAATTCAGGCGAATTTTTCGGGTAGTTATTTATCTTCTGAGGTTACCTTGCTGCTCGATATCGTCAGTGCTGATAGCGTCAATGATATCAGCCCAACCCAAAAAGAAGCGTTAATCCAATCAGGTCAGCGCCATTATTCAGATATGCTGACGCTTGAAAAACCGCCCAGCGCCACGCATGAAGCCTTGTACAATCAAGCATTGATGGCAGGCAAACAGCGCATGGCAAATGATGTCACAAGCCTTGCCTTTAGCTTACATCAGCTATTTCATGCTTGTGTGAGTGCCTCGCAGCCGCTGATATTGGTCAGTCTCGTGCGGGCAGGATTGCCGATTGGGGTCTTGCTACAAAAAGCGCTTAGTGATGCCTCTGCCAGCTATGCGTTAGCTAGCCAGCATTATGGGGTGAGTATCATCCGTGACCGCGGGCTTGACCCTGTTGCCTTGCAATATATTTTGCAGCAGCATCCCCATAGCCCGATTGTGTTTGTCGATGGTTGGACGGGTAAAGGGGCTATCTATGGTGAATTGCAACGAAGTTTAGCCCAAATCACTGATAAGCGGCAACAAGCGCAACTGTTTCACCAAGGTGAGGGAGTGATTCCACTGGTGACGTTGGCAGATCCTGCCGGGGTGGCTTGGCTATCGGCAAGTAATGATGATTGGCTGATGCCGGCAAGTTTGCTCAATAGCACTGTCTCTGGGCTGATATCGCGTACCCTGTATCGTGAGCCCAGTGATGGACTGCACCAAGCAGTGTATTATGACAAGTTACAGCCTTGGGATCGCAGTGGCGAGTTTATCCAAACCATTGATGCGCTGCGGAAGCAAACGCCCTCACTAACGCCGCTAACGGGCAAGTTATTGCCGACTTTTGCCACCCAGTCTGTGATAGATGATTTAGCCGCGCGCTTTGCCATCAGCAATCGCAACCGTATCAAACCCACCATTGCCGAGGCGACCCGCGCGATATTACGGCGCGACCCTGAGTGTGTATTGGTCAATGAGATGGCAGACGGACAAGATACAGCATTACTGCGCCATCTTTGTGAGGAAAAAAATATTCAATTAATTGCCGATGCCAGCATTGCACCTTACCAAGCTGTCACCATTATTAAGAACAGAAGCCAATGATAACCGTGTCTTTGCGCTCATCGACCTTGTTAATCGCCCATTTATCCTAGCTCTTTTACGCACATTGTACTTTTTATGACACTATTACACCCTGTAAATCATTTTTTGGCTGAACCCGTTGCGCCGACTATCAATCCCTACCAGCTAGGTGCGACGCTTTATATGCCAGCCACGCGCCAAGATATTTGGCAAATTATTAGCCAGCAAAAATTGGCTGAGATTGATAGTATCGTGATTTGTTTGGAAGATGCGGTAAGTGAAAGCGAGATTCCTGCCGCGCTCGCAAACTTAAAGCAGCTGCTTGCAACATGGGCTCAGCACGCCCAGAGGCATGGTTTTGGTGATGAATCGCGCCCAATTTCACCGCGAGCCTCACGCCCGATGGTGTTTATCCGACCGCGCAACGCTTTGATGCTCAGCGAGCTTGCCAGTTGGCAGACGATTGCCTTAGTGGATGGCTTTGTGTTACCAAAAATCGATATGCAAAGCCTTGCCGATTGGCGATTGGCTTGTCAGGCATTGCCATCGACACAGTTATTGATGCCGACCCTTGAGACTCGGCTCATCTTTAACCCGATACACAACCAAGAACTGGCGCTAGCGTTTAGTGAAGGGTTTAGCCAGTCGATTTTGGCACTGCGTATTGGCGGCAATGATTTATTTGCCTCGCTGCGCTTGCGTCGCCCGTCCGATGTGACAATCTATCAAACCCCAGTCGGCATACTTATCTATCAGTTAATTGCGTGTTTTGTGCCGCAGGGTTTTTATTTGACTGCGCCCGTGTTTGAGTATTTGGATAAACCTGCCTTGTTTGCTGAAGAATTGTGTCAAGATGTCGCCTTGGGACTGGTGGGAAAGACCATCATTCACCCTGACCAAATTGCTGCAGTCAAACAAGCTTTTTATGTCAACGACATAGAGCGCAGTCAAGCCACAGCGATTCTTGCCGCCGATGCCAAGGCGGTGTTCAAGCAAGACAACAGTATGCTTGAGCCAGCCACGCATCGCGCGTGGGCGACCAGTGTGATGCTCCGTGCCAATGTCTAAAAGCTAAGGTCTAAAAGCTAAGGTTTAACCGCCAAGGTCTAAAAGCCACTGTCTAACAGTTTGGCGCATCAAAGTCAGATAACAAATCACTGACCGATAATTGAGCAAAATTGCGCTATGATGACGGGTTAGCAGATAACAATAATTTATGATAACAATTTAACTGATAACCAGCATCATGGAAACCTATGCAAGCAAATACTCTCCCCAGTCAGTCAGTGACAGTTATTTTTCAAGGTAGTATCAACGTTCATCAGCTAGGGCAGGGCGGTGATGACGGCAGTGATTTTATCGCCAACGTCGCCAAAACCCGAGCAGCATTGCCCCATGCGACCATTGTATTATCGACGTGGGATACGCTTGTGTTGCCTACCGAGTTTGACAGCGCCGACAAATTGGGTATCGATCAGCTGATTTTAAACCCAGATCCTGGTGGTCTGCCCAATATCAAATTTGGCTACGATGCCCCTAACAACGTCAATCGACAAATCATCTCAACGCAAGCGGGTCTAAGCCAAGTCAGCACCGAATATGCGCTCAAACTACGCACCGATAGCTACTTGCTTAATGACAATCTACTACAATTTTATCGCTATTATACCCAGCAAGTAACGTTACATTCCCAGAGCCATTTATCCTCAAAAAGTAAAGGAACCGACTACTCGCCGATTGTAGTGCCGTCATTTTTTACCATCGACCCCAGCATGTTTGAGCATATGGCGTTTCATATCAGCGATTGGGCGCAGTTTGGCAAGACCGAGCGACTGCAGGCGTTTTGGTCCGCACCCTTGATGAGTAGAGAGAATGCCACTTATTTTGAGTCGCATTCACAAGATATCGATGCCAAATTTGCGGACAATACCTTTCGCACGCGGTTGGCTGTCGAGCAGCATATTGCCAGTCATTATGCCAATCAAATCGGCTACGCCGCCACACCAAGCTACTACAATGAACTCAACGAGCAGATTCTAGACGCGCATAAGGCATTTTTGGCGAGTGAAGTGATTGTGCTTGATATGACAGACTACGGACTACGGTTACCCAAATACGAGTGGACATTGACCGATGCTTTTATGGCGATGAACTGCATCAGCCATGATGACTGGTATCAGTTATTTTATCAATATTGGTATCCCAACCAAGTTGACGAAACCCGCTTGGCGCATGCGGATGAACGGGCGGTGATGAAAAGTATTGCCGCGGCAGAGTTTTATCAAAACAGCCCAGTCGATCAACAGCAGATTTTCTCCCGTCTTTATCCCTAAATCATTCCTAAATCCGCTAAATAAAAAAGCTTACCCAACAGATGGTAAGCTTTTTTTCAACAGTTAAACAATTAAACGCTAATTTTTAAACATCAATCTTTAAACATGAGCCTTTAAACATCAACCTTTAAACCGTGGGCTTTAAGCGCTTGGTATTCATCCGGCGTACCGCAAAAATCAATGTCGTCCTCCGTGATTTTGACATAGCCAACCCGGCCGCCTTGTGCGATTAATAAATTATACATTGGGGCGATATAATATTCGTTGTTAACCGTCAACTGTTGAGCAATCGCTTGTTGAAACAACGATAGATACTGCTGCTTGGATTTAAAATAATATAAGCCATCACTGCAAAGATTGGAGATACGCTGTTTTTCGGTGGTTTTAATCACCTTATCATCGTCATCGACGGCGATAAATGACCAATGGTCGCCTTCGCCTTCAAATACTTCTAAATAGCCGTCAACAGACTCTACCCAGTCAGGTTTTTCAAACCCATAGCGAAAGGTATCGATGTTAAAAATATAAATCGGCTCATCGTCATCAATGCTAGTATTACCGAGTCCTAGTCCCAGTTCAAGCCCCAGTCCCAGCGCTACTGTTTCAGCTTGCCCCGCTGTCTCGCCATCAAGGGTATGAATCATAAAATTGCGCACACCCAAGCGCGTTAATCGCTCAGCAACAAATTGCGGGGTATCATACACATCGCGCACGATAAGCAAAAATAGATCGGTGCTAAAATAGCGCTCAAACGACTTGATTGCCAAATCAAATACAATGGTATCGGCAATCGACAATTGGTATTTCGGCACCTCAAAGCCCGCCTTAAAAAAACGACTGCTTAGCCCTGCCATCGGAATTACGAACATGTCACTGCCTCCATCACATACATTTTGTATAAACGATACGCATTGAGCAGCATGGCGCGCTGGCGATCGGGTCTATCCGCGTGCAAGGGTAACATGGATAAAAACAATAACACCACCGCTGGCATGATAGATTCTGTGGTCATGCCATTGACCCAGGTGCCGGCAAAAAATTCTTGCTGGATTTGCTCCAAACGCTTATCAATATCAAAGCGTATATCGCTACCACTAGGGCTGTCGATAATTTCATAACGCCCTGCGATGATAAAATCATACATACCAATCACAGAATGGGTGAGCTTTGCTAAATCATAGCTTGCGTTACCAAAAATACTAAAATTGCCATTAGAATCCGTGCCGCGTGGGTCAAAAACTTTTACCCGGCGACCGCGCATGTCATACATGATGTTGCTAAAACATAAATCGCCATGCATGACACTCACGGTGTTTGGCAGTGCCAAGGCTTTGTCGATGCAGTCCTGCGCAATCTCTAGCGTACTGCCAAGCATCGTTTCATCATATATCACAGGTTTGTTCAAATCGACATCGGCATCATCGGCATACGCATACAGCCGCTTTAAGGTTTTTTTATGGTATAAATCTTCGGCATATGATTTGGCAAACCCTGTCTCGATATGACGATGCACGTCGGACTGATTGGCCATACTAAAAAATTCTTTTAATAGCTGAAAAATATGTTGCCAAAATTCAGTAGTATTTAACCCATGCACATACAACTCATTGAGCGGTAATAACGGCAAGAATTCTAAGCTATAACTAAACTGTCCTTCCACTTGCTGATAATCAATCAATTGCGGGGTAAAACGTCTGAGTGGCGCAGGAATATGGGTGTACCAATAAATTTCCGCTTCAATTTTGTTGTTGTCGTCACTGCTTTTGGTGACAATGCCTTCACGAATCTGCAGTGAATTAAAGGCGCGTTCGGTGGTCATATTGGCGCGGGCATGAATATAATGGACAAAATTACTGCAGTCATAATACGACTCAATGTTGACCGATTTCATTGGCATCGTCTGTTGGTACAAATAAATCGCCCGCACAAAATTTTTCTTACTAATCGCTAAGGCTTTAATCAACTCCAATCGTGAGGAAAAGGCAAAATAGCCAATCCAATCGGTGGGGTTTTCTTTCATTTTTTTGGTTTGTTGCCAATCGTATTGGCGCGTTTTATCCGACACGCCAATACAATCTGAGCAATCAACTAACTGGGGTAAAAATACATCCCCTTGGATGATACGAATATGATGGTATGATTTATCAATGGCTAGATTAAGCACATATAAAATCGTCTCGGACAATGCCAAATTTTCAGGGATTGTCACCACTTCAATGGGAAGTGACTCAATCACTGCTTTTTCATTGAGGGTCAAGGTATAAGCTTCGGGTAGTGATAATAGAATTTTTTCCTTGGGAAAGTGTTGGCGTACCACATCGACTTGCAGCTGTAACAGTTTTTTATTGCCGATGGGCAGCATGCAAGGTGGAATGCGCCCAATTTCTGCTTCAAATTCAGCATTGACATAGGAAGAGGCATTAATGAGTATCATGGCGTTAAATTACCTTAAACGTTGTTATTATTTTTATTTTTTATTAAGGTGTTAAATCAAGCAGCAGGCAAATCTCTGCATAGCTTAACTTGACCAATTCGTCGGGTCGAATAGCTTTGTCATCCACATAGAACCCTTCAAAGCCGCACCAAGGCTTACCCACATATAATTCATCATACGGGATATCATGTCGTGCCAGCCAATCGATGATAATTGGCAAGGTGTTTTTATTAATAGCGCCAATATTGCCTTGATAGGTGCGCATATTGCGACTGGTATTGATGATAATCGTAAACCCTTGTCGGTGGTATTCTCTAAGTTTTTCGACAACTTCGGTAATGGGTTGGGCATTGGCATAGTCGCCGTTTTGGGTGGTGCATAGGGTATCATCTAGGTCAAAGATTAGCCGCTTCATTGTTATTATGTTCCTAATATTGCAGTGATAGACTTAAACTAAAAATTTTTGTATTTATAATAAAATCAAGTATTTGATTGTTATTTTAACTTCAATACCTTAAAACGAATCCCTACCAAATGATATTACTTATTCATTACTTATTGTAATTTTAGGTAAGAATGCGAGAAAAAAATCGATTATAGGGCTTAATCACAATGCTTAACATTGGCTGGAACGCTTTTAACCAATCGATCAATCGATGTTGACAATTTTTGAGAGTAAGCCATAGTACCAAAAATGCGGGAAAAACGGGTGAGAGCCTGACAAATCTAAATAAAATAGGTTGTGATTTGATGAAAGATTGGCTTTTACTAATGATGGATTGATAGGCTAAAAGATTAAAAGGCGAAACAACAGTAAGCAAAAACCCACAGCAAGGTGTGGAAAATTTATTTGATAGCGACGTGACTATGGACTTTGTACATACGACCCAGTGCGTTTTTCCAGCCACGGGCATAGGGCATAAATGCTTGGCAATGATCTAAGTGATAGCCATAGCCTGCATTGCCATACGCCATCAAAAAACTGCCATCCAAAAAGCCTGACTGTCCTATGACAAAGCCATTACCTTGATTAAATCGCGCTTCAGCGCCGTTACCGAGCAAGGTGGCATTGATTGCAGTATAGCCATGACCTTGATTGTGGTTGGCATTGGCGTGGGTGATATCGATACTGGCATGATGACGGGCAAAATAGCCACCGACCACGTTTTCATTGCCAAGACTGCGATTGGCTAAAATACGCCCGCCATTGTCAGCAAAATAGCCATAGCCATAATTGCGAAAGGCATTGGTACGTCGGTTGATGCTATTGCAGCTTAGCATGCCATTGTGCAGCGCCAAGAAGCCATGTTTGTTTTCGCTGGCACTGGTATCATGGCACCACATCGAGCCATTGGTGAGTGCATAAAACCCTGCGATATGGTTGTGGGCAGACACGCTGTTGTCGGCATTGATAAAGCCGCTGGATTCCGCGCAAAATCCAAAACCCAACTCTTCATCCAAATGCGCACAGTGATATGCCTCGCATTGCTGGGCATCTATCGAGCCCCCATACGCGAAAAATCCGACATCCCCCGCAAACTGCACAATCACCCCAGGCTCACAGCGGATACTTGAGCCAAAGCGGGCAGCAACCCCATAATAAAACTTATTGATACGAACCTTTGACCCGACCAGCACTTGGCTATTGTAATTGCACATGATACCGGCACCATAGCCTTCATCTTGCCACTGTCCATAGCCCAAAAACGCCTTAGTACCATTGATAGTCATGCCATCGATTTTAAAAATACCGTTGCCTCGCTGCATCAAAAAGCCACAGCGGTTATGGGCATCATCAAAATGTAACTGCACCTTATCAGGATTGTCCAAATTGCCAATAATCTCTACCCGATCACTAAAAAAATCAATTTCAACTTGGCTTAAATAATACTCGCCATCGGCAATTTTGATTTGGATAAAGCCTTTATCACCCAAATTATTTAATTGGCTTTTACAATAAGCCAAAGCCGCGTGAATAGTCGGGAAGGTTTGCGGCACGTCAATACGTTGCCAACGGTTGGATACTTTTTTAATCATAATAACAGCAAGCTAACAAGTGATATGGTACTCAAAATGAGTAGGTCGACCAAACATCGCCAAAAAGCCTAGCGATAGTCAAAGCCATTGCAATTATCCAGGAAATAGCCGCTGTAATATGTTGGGTTTTCTTAGTGAATATGAAGTTTTTTATGACGTTTTAGGTTTTGCCAATTTTTCACTCAACGAATTCGCGACCCAGGCAGGACCAATCAACAAAAATTGTAAGTCTTCAAAAAATGACGGTTTTTTGCCTTCAATTTTGTGACCGACAAATTGCCCAATCCACGCTACCACAAATACGCCAAAATAAAACTTAAACCCAAATGGCAAGATAGCAATCGCTGCCAAGCAAAACAGCACAAACATGCCCATAGCAATAAATAATTGCGTAGACAAGCGTAGATAAAACAGCATTACCAAAGCAATCAATACCAACGTAAACGCCGCCTGCCATGACATTCCCATGCCTAAGATACTGGCAAAAATCGTCGGCACGCACAGCCAATGAATTTTTTTATTGATAGGATGTTGGTGGCTCACGGCGTAGTCAGCCAGCCAGCTTTGTAGGGATTTTTTTGAATGAAGCAGGGTCACGCTTGCCATAATCTTCTTCCTTAAAGATAATAAAGACAATAAAAAAAATTGCTGATAAAAAATGGGTGTGAATCCCATCAGTTACCACTGAATCGTATCACACCCTAGTCGTTTGTCAAACCAGTGAATTTACCCTAATAGGTTTTGATATCAGTGGCTTTTGATATCAGGGGCTTTTGATATCAGTGGCTACTAGGCCAAGCCTTTGGCTTTTTGCTCACTGCGATACCATTCATACAGCCCCACAAACGCATTGATTTGGTACACCATGGTTTGAATGGCAAAAATATAATTTTGCGACATCAAGTTGACAATCAGCCAGACAAAATTCACCACAATCCATAACCACCAGTTAAATGAATAGCGTAAAATCATCGTGGCTTGCGCTGTGATAGATAGCACAAATGCCAACACATTAATCCAAAAAAAATCAATTACGCCCAAAAATTTACTGCCATCGTTGGCGACCACGCCATAACCCATCGACGCTAGCCAATTATTGACAGTTGGAAATAATGCCAAGCCAATCGCGATAAAGGCAATGGTTACCAACCACACAATTTTATTGGCTGATTTGGGAATCATATTGCCATCGCCATCGGTATTTTTTGACCAATAAAAAATGCCATATAAATGGGTAAAAAAGTTAAACAGCGGCGCGAGCATCAAACCCACCGCACCTGCGGTTCCCTGTACAATGGTTTCGCCCGCCGTTGCCAACATACCAAAGCCATTACCCGCGATATTGCGGCGAAAACTCAGCGATACCACACACAATAGCCCGATAAAAGACACCCCCAAATAAAACCAGTCTAACGCTCGATGTTCTGTGGTCAACCAAAAACCGGTACCCAGTGCAATTATCCCAAAAAAGAACCATGCCACCGTCCATTCCTGTGCCCATTCACCGGTAATTTTATCCAAAATTGCAATTCGCATTTCGCCTCCAACAGTCATTACAACCATAACAACATTTTTTTAATTAAGTTTTAAAAAATAAAACCAAAAATTTTTAGCATATTTACCAAGCATGTTTAACAAGCATGTCTAGAAAATTATTTTATGCCTCGATATCTTGGTAGTGGTGAAAAACGTGTGCATCAATGAGCGCAATGGCATCCAAGAAGCGCTGATGATAGTTTGGACTATTAATAAACAGCGGCGCAATATGATGACGGGCAAAGATTTGTTTTAAACGATTTTCAAAACGCTCACGCTGGGACTCGCTGCCTAGAGAGCGCATCCCATCAGCGACCCAAGGGGTGTTATTGGCAAGCATCAGGGTATAATCTAAGCGAAACTCATCGATACAGGCGGTCAAAAACGGGTGGGTACGCCCTTCATATTCTTCACAGAATGCTTGGGTGGTCACAAAATCTGTATCCACCAAGGTGATTGGGGCAGGGGCAAAGCGTTTGGCAGCGCGTATCGCTTGTTCATGGTCAGTTGCCATGAGAGGATAGTCATCGTATTGCATACCAAGCTCAGTACCGCCCAAATCGGTTTGCACAAATAGGCGTCCCATTTCTAAGCCATAGCTTGCACCATAATAGTTGGCTAACTTATGCAGTAGTGTGGTTTTACCTGAGCTTTCACCACCCACCAATGCCACAGTTTTGGTGTAGTCACCTCGCGCTTGCGGGTGAATGGCTGACCAATACAGCGCGGGGTTATTGTGAATCTTGCGGCTATCAAAACCATGTTGGCGTGGCGTCGTCACCACCGGTAAATGTAAATCATAATCGACAAACGGCTGGGTTTCATCCATAAACACCACAGGCGTTACTGTCCCTGCCGCATCGCTAGACGCGCTCAACTTGGGATAACGTTGTTGCAAATCCGCTAATACCGCATTGACCTGATCAACGCTTAAATCTTGATAATTATCTTCATACGAGGGGGTTACCAAATCAGGTAAAATCTCTATATGTACAAATGGCAAATCAGCAAATGCCATGGTCATCCAGCGCGCTTTATCTTTCAAATCAATGGAAAAATTCGGATTTGGCGCAGGGTGAGCGGTAATAAAAATATATAAATCTTTGACTTGCCCAGACGCATGTAAAATCGTTCTTACATGCCCCAAATGCAGCGGCTCAAAATGTCCAATAATGATACCCACATCTTGCATCATGCTTTCCTCAACACTTCATCATGGTTTTTTTAACTATTTTTTATGCACTTGATTTTTTGATTGCTTGGATAGATATCCCTAATAAGGATATAAAGTAACGCTATGATAATCGATTAGCCCGGATGAAGTTACAATCGTTTGTAACGCTAGTATCACAATTTGTAAGAATTGGTGCACACACGCTATATAGCCGCGATAACAGCATAGCCACGATAACAGCGCTCCTCATAATCGCTCATGATAATAATGCTGTAGAAAAAGTTACTAAAAGAAACATCATTCTACGTTTTGTCACCCAACACACCTCTGCATTTGCTTATAATAAATCGTAACCAAAACATAGTATCTTTAACCAATAATTTTAGCTGATGGCATTAAGTTTTAAAGATGTTAGGTTTTAAATAAGTCCTAAGTGGTTTTCTTTATTTTTAACAGGTAAAAAATTGAATGGCAAATAAACTGGTAAAACTTCATCGCTCTCAGAATCATCGTATGATTGCAGGCGTGATGGGGGGTATTGCAGAGTATTTAGGCTGGAATGCAACATTGGTGCGTTTGTTGTTTGTGATTATCTCAACGGCAAGTGTCGCAGTACCAGGCATTTTGATATACATCGTGTTATGGATTGTCATGCCAAATGCTACCCAAAGTTCCTATCGTACGGTTTGATGGGTGTATAGGTTTATTTGTAGCACAGCTAAACAGTTAAAAAAAGAAATACTATGAATAATAACAACTAGCTATAACAATAACTATAAACTTCTCCACTTTTCCTCCTGCCCAGATACTACATTATCTGGGTATTTTTTTAACCTAAAAAAGCCTTAAGGGAATGCTTAAGGCTTTTGCTAATATCATAAATCTGGAAAAAATTGACTAAGGCACAAAACGTACAGGCTCGGCAATCACTTGCTGGGCGCGTTCTGCGACTTTATCAAAACGGTGGATGCTGTTACCTTGGTTGTCCACAGCGACCGTCACCGGCATATCTTCTACTTCAAACTCATAAATGGCTTCCATACCTAGCTCTGGGAAGGCAAGCACTTTAGCGCCTTTGATAGCTTTTGATACCAGATAAGCGGCACCGCCCACTGCAATCAGATAAATTGCGCCATGTTTGGCGATGACTTCACAAGTCGCAGGGCTACGCTCGGATTTACCAATCATTCCAATCAAGCCTTGATCCAAGATTGTGTCGGTGAATTTATCCATACGCGTTGAGGTAGTGGGACCTGCAGGACCGACCACTTCATCGCCCACTGCATCGACAGGACCGACATAATAAATAAAGCGATTTTGTAAATCCACGGGTAGCGCTTCGCCTTTGGCAAGCATATCTACCATACGTTTATGTGCGGCATCACGACCCGTCAAGATTTTACCACTAAGTAGTAAGGTATCACCGATGTTAAACTGACCTAAGGTTTCTTTGTTTAAGTCATTAACATTGACTTTAATCACATCATCGGAGCCAAAGGACACTTCTGGCCAATCTGATAGGGAAGGTACCGGCAAGGCTGCTTCACCTTGACCGTCTAGGGTAAAGTGAATATGACGAGTCGCCGCACAGTTTGGAATCATGGCAACCGCTTTGCTTGCGGCATGGGTAGGAAAATCTAGTACTTTTACATCCAGTACCGTAGTCAAGCCGCCAAGACCTTGAGCGCCAACGCCAAGTTCATTCACTTTGTCGTACATATTGAGACGTAAGCGTTCAACGCTATCAAGCTCGGCACCGCTTTGGGCTTTGGCTTGTAAGTCATGGATATCGATGTGTTCCATGAGTGAGCGTTTGGCAAGCATCATGGCTTTTTCTGGCGTGCCGCCGACACCGATACCTAAAATACCGGGTGGACACCAACCTGCCCCCATTTGTGGGACGGTTTTTAACACCCATTCTTCAATCGAGTCTGATGGGTTTAGCATCGCAAATTTTGCTTTGTTTTCTGAACCGCCACCTTTTGCGGCACAAATCACATCAACTTTGTCACCCGGTACCACGCTCATGTGAACCACTGCTGGCGTGTTGTCTTTGGTGTTTTGACGTTTACTAATTGGGTCTACTAGGATGGATGCCCGTAATGGGTTGTCTGGATTGTTGTAAGCACGGCGTACCCCTTCGTTAACCATATCTTCAACGCTCATATTCGCGTCATCCCCTAAGTCCCATTGCACATTCATACCGATATCAAGGAACACCACCGCACTACCGGTATCTTGGCAAATCGGACGATGACCCATCGCTGACATACGGCTATTGGTGAGGATTTGCCCCATGGCGTTTTTGGCAGATTGGTTGGTTTCTTTTTGCCATGCTTCATATACAGCATCAACGAAGTCTTTTGGGTGATAATAACTGATGTATTGAAAGGCGTTGGCGATAGAATTGATAAAGTCGTCTTTCTTGATGACGGTCATTGGCTAGTCCTTTTCACTGGCTAAATAGTGGCGCTATTATAGCATTGTCACTTGCTAGATTGGCAAACAAGATTGGCAAAAGGGCGCAGGAATAAGCGTTTTAAACGGTCAACCGCTAAAATTTTTATCCCGTTAAAGAATTATTAACAGTTAGTGGATAATACTTGGCAATGCATGATTGAGTAATTGCATAAAACTGGTATGTAGCCAGCCATACATCGCCATAAATCCCGCTATCAACACTACATAGCTTGCGGTGATGATTTTACCCTTTAACACCACTAAAGAAGGCGGGATGAATGGGGCAGTGCTGCCAGAGATTGGTCCATCGCCAAGATGATTGGGTGGCCAAGGTGTGCTACTAGCTTTATGGGCGAATAGCTGCTGCTGGCGGATAACGCGATACTGCATGACATACACCATACCCAGCAAGCCACCTATAATTGCACCGCCCACATGACTGGCATTATCGATACCGCCCACCAAAAAACCATAGCCTAAATTAATCGCCATGACTATCAGTAACGAGCGAAAATTTAACGCAAAATTATTGAATGATGTTTTGGTTAGCGCTGTCACCAATAGCGCCATCCCAATACCCATGATACCACCTGACGCACCGGCACTAATAATCGGCGGCTCACCTGCCATCACGCTATGCAAGCCCAAAAAGTTATTGAGCAAATTGCCGCCAACCCCTGATAACAAAAATAACGCTAAAAAATTGACAGCGCCAAACATCCGCTCAGCCACTTGTCCAAAATAATATAAAGCAAACATATTAAACAGCAAATGCATAAAACCAATATGCAAAAACAGGCTGGTCACCAATCGCCACGGCGCTTCACCCAGTGAAAAGGGTAAAAAATTGGCACCCCAAGCAATCAACGATTGGTTAGTGGGGTTGGTCGGATTGACGCCAAACAATAGCTGTAAGGCAAACACTCCAACACAAATTACCACCAACGCCAACGTGATAGGGTAGTGTTGTAAAGCTTGTTGGATTGGGGATTCAAATGCCATAGCGCGCCTTATGTAAACCAATTTAAGTGTAAGCCAATTTAAGCCAAAATTTCAAAAGAAAAAAGCCTGTATAAAATCATTATCATCAATTCACAAATCGCAATTATAGTGTGAAATGGTAACAATGTTTTGCAAATCCGTCGGGGTAATCCAGAAAATGATAAGCTAAGCGAGAGGTATTTTCGCCAAATTTTTAGCATCATAGATAAAAATTATAGATACAAAAGGCTTTATGATAAAACGCCAACCCAAACCGCTTGTCATCCTCATTCATGGTTTACACATGCATGCCTGGGCGATGCGACCGCTTGCCAAAAAACTCACCAAACTCGGCTACGAGTGTCATAGGTTTGGGTATTTTAGCGTCGCGCATAATCTTGCCAACCATAGCCGCCGTTTGCACCGCTGGCTGACCAAACATGAAAAAGCGGATGTGCCAATTTATTTGGTCGGTCATAGTCTGGGTGGGTTGGTCATTCGAGACTTTTTGCAGCGCTATCCACAGTGGCAGATTACTCGCTGTGTGACACTTGGGACGCCGCATAATGGCAGCATCAGTGCCAATAACATCGTCAAAATCCTGCCAAAATTCGTCGGTCGCTCGTATCTGCAGGGGCTTGATGGCAATGCGCCTGCACTCAACGATGAAGTACAGCTAGGTAGTATTGCGGGGGTTCGTTCGGTGGGGCTTGGCAAAGTGGTATTACCCCGTAACCGTGAGCTTACCAAGCTTGAGCCGCATCTGCAGCCCAATGACGGCACGGTATTTGTGCATGAAACCCAGCTTGCTGCTGCCAAAGACCATATCACCGTCAATGCGTCTCATACGGGATTACTGATAAATGATGAAGTAGCGATGCAAATCCATCACTTTTTGCAACAAGGGCATTTTTTGCATACAAAAAATTGTTGAGACAAACTAGGGTTAAAAACCCGTCAATTCAAAGTTTTTTTAAGAATTATCTTGGGGCAAAATGCTATAATCATCCAAAGTTTTTTAGGCGCTCTATTGAGCGATGATGTATTTAGCCATCATCCATTGAGCGATGGTCAGGCAAAGCTGTTGAAGAAGGTTAAGCTGTGTTGAAAGCAAGTGATGTGATGGATTGTATGATGGGTCATAAGGTGCGTACCAATGTCAATGCGCAATCATCAGCCATCAGCGCTTTGTTAATTGCCTTGGTGAGTATATCGGGTGCGTTAAGTGCCTGTAGCCCGTCATCGGCGCCGCCATCCACAACGTCACAATCGGCTTCGACCACTAATGGCAATAATGCTAGTAATACCAGTGCGACGCCAAATGCAAGTATTGCGAGTACCACTGCAGCAGTGCCCAATCAACTCACGATTTACACCTCCATTGACAAAGCGGCGCTTGAGCCGTTATTAACTAGCTATGCTAGGCAAATCAATGTGCCGATTCATATCGTGCAAGATGAACCAATGTCAATTTTGGCACGGTTAAAAGCAGAGGGTGCCAATAGCCCTGCGGATGTGATTTTGACTGAAGATGCGGGTGTTTTTAGTACCGCAGTCGAAGAAGGGTTGTTACAACCCTTTAATGCCGAAAAAGCAGTGGCGCATGTCCCAGAGCGTTACCGTGATCCTGATGGCAATTGGATTGCGTTATCTAGCTACGCGCGTACCGCAGTGTATGATAGTCGTGTACTCCATACCAATGATATCTCAAGCTATGCCGACTTGTCTAAACTAAAATGGTCACAAAAACTGTGCCTAAGCCAAGGCAAATATATCCCTAATCAGTCACTGGTGGTCAATCTCATCAATAATCTAGGCGATAAACGCACCCAAGAAGTGATGCAAGGTTGGCTTGCCAATCTAAGTGTCCCTGTGCTGCTGGATGACAGTGAAGTGCTAAAGGCCATAGAAAGCGGTAAATGCCAAATCGGTCTGGTCAACAGCAACCACTACGGACGCTATCTGCAAGCGCATCCCGATACCCCGATTAAAATCAAATGGATCAATAAGGGCTACGGCGGCGTCAGTACCAACATCACAGGGGTTGCCATTGCGCATGCTGCCAAGCATACCGAGCTAGCTTTAGGGCTGATTGAATGGCTGGCTGCCAAAGATCAGCAATCGCTGTATGCCAGTTTAAGTAACACTTTTCCGATTGACCCCAATGCCGAAGCCTCGGTATTACTCAAATCTTGGGGGGATATTGAAGTCAGCCCGATACCTGTGAGGTTTTATGGCGAAAGACAAGCGCTGGCAGTCGATTCAATGCAGCAAGCGGGTTATTACTAATTAGCTTTGCTCACCAAAAAATGCAAATAACGCCCTAGCCATTTATAAGGGTCTTGTCCGCTATAGGCGACTTCCATATCAATTACCGCTTGTGGATTGGTATGTCCACCACGCTTGAGCGGTGAATAATCATGAAACACCCGTAACCCTGACGTATGCAAGATTTGGTAATGATGGTCACCAATCCAAGCAATCACCTCATCTTTTGCCACCGGGTGATTGGGCGTCAAACTGCCATTATCGGCTTTAAAATCTTTGTTATTTAGTAGATTAAAATTGCCCATCACCAAGTTACGGTACACAAAGCTGGCAGGGTTATAAAAACACAGCGATAGCACCCCTTTTTCAGCGCCATCATCGACAAGCCACCGATCAAAAAAATCCATAATCAGTTTTGGCTCAGCCAACCACTCAAGCACCGCATGACACAGGATTAAATCATATTTGCCGGTTAATTTATCATCCAATTGCTGATAAGGGCAGGTATGCCAGGTGATATTTTGTGCCGCCTCGCCTGCGTTTTGTTTGGCAATCTCAAGCATATTGGCAGAGATGTCATTGATGGTGACGTCATGCCCGTCTTTGGCAAGTTCGATACTGATTTGCGCCAAGCCTGCACCAACATCCAATACGCGAAGCGGTCGGGTTTGTGTCTGTTGCCATGACTTTACCCAGCCAAAGATATCATGGCGCAGCACGGCAAGGCGAATTTCACCTTTTAAGCCGCCGTATATTTTTTTCTCAAAATGCGCGCTGATGTCATCAAAATTGCGGTCTTGGTTCGTCATACAAGATTTTTCAGTCCGCGTTGTTTTTCGCGTTGATAATCACGCTCTTTTAAGGTGGCGCGTTTATCGTGTAGTTTTTTACCCTTAGCAAGGGCAATTTCGCATTTGACGCGGCCATGACTCCAGTACACTTTAAGCGCCACACAGGTATGACCTTTTTGGTTGACCATGCCAAAGAGCTTATCAATCTCGCGGCGGTGCAGCAGTAGCTTACGGGTGCGAAGGGGGTCAGCGACAATGTGAGTCGATGCCGATAACAGCGGCTGAATGTGCGCGCCAAACAAAAAGGCTTCACCATCTCTAAAAATCACATAGCTTTCGGTGATACGCATTTTACCCGCACGGATGGATTTGACTTCCCAGCCGAGTAGCTCAAGCCCCGCTTCAAAGCTTTCTTCAATAAAATACTCGTGACGCGCTTTTTTGTTGCTAGCAATCAGGCTAGGCATTTTTGGTTTTTTAGTCATTTAGGTTTCCTTGCTGCAACATCGCGGACATACCCAATGCTGCACAGCGTGTGTTAATAATTTTGTTGCCATAATCTTATTACAAGAATCGTGTTGCCATAAATCAGTATGATAAGCCGTTTAATATGGCGATAAATCCCGATAAATCAATTCTTGGGTTTTGATTACTAAGTTTAAGTTTTTGATTATTGGGCTTTGGATTACTAAGTTTTTTATTGCTAGGCTTTACCCTAAGTTTTCATTCAGCTTTGGGTAAAAGGCTGCAAAGCTGTCATGATAACACGCTAAACACAAATTGATAGTGAGATTTGATTGTTAATTGGGGGCAAATTTTGCTAGGATTAGCAACAAACTAGCAATCTTTGTTTTAATCATATTGTTAGCACCAAATAGCGCATTATTTATCATAAAGAGACAGCCATGTCAGCAGCCAGCCAGCCAATTGCAAACCCTTATACTAAAATTATCTATCCGGGTACATTTGACCCGATTACCAAAGGGCACCTTGATTTGATTAAGCGCGCTTGCCGCCTGTTTGATGAGGTGATTGTCGCGGTGGCGATTGGTCATCATAAAAAACCGCTATTTACTTTAGAGGAACGGATTGGATTGGTAGAAAAAGCCTGTCATGATAAAGATTTGAGCAATATATCCGTGATTGGCTTTGATGGGTTATTGGTGGATTTGGCAAAAAATCAACAAGCCACAGGTGTACTGCGTGGATTGCGGGCGATGTCAGATTTTGAGTATGAATTTCAGCTTGCCAATCTCAATCGTGAATTAGACCCAAACTTTGAAGCGGTGTTTTTGACCCCATCGCAGCAATATTCTTTTATCTCCTCAACGCTGGTGCGCGAAATTGGCAAATTAGAGGGTGATGTGAGTAAATTTGTACCGCCGTGTGTCGAAGAGGCATTTGAACGAAAAAAACAACAGGGTTGGTAAGTCGTGGTAAAATAAACGTTTCTTAGTAAACGTTTTAAAAGCTATGGCATTAATAATCACTGATGAATGTATCAACTGCGATGTCTGCGAGCCACTTTGCCCCAACGATGCAATTTATGTGGGCGAGCTGATTTATGAAATTGACCCTGCGCTGTGTACCGAGTGTGTCGGTCATTTTGATGAGCCGCAGTGTTCGCTATTTTGTCCCGTACCTGATTGTATCCCCAAAGATCCCAACTATTTGGAGACGCCAGCGCAGTTGATGCTTAAATTTGAGCGCATCACCCAAACTAAAACCAGCCAATAAATTTTTATAACCGCTATTTTTCACCACGTCGATTTTTAACAAAGCTATTGTAGATAAGGAATGTCTATGCCCGCCAATAAAGCAGAACTGAGTGCTTTTCTGAAGCAATCTTTCCCCCAAGCCAACTGCCACATCGAATCGGTGGGTAACGGTCAAGCCATTGTATCCCATCCTATCGGTGATGATGAGTTACGACCGGGTGGCACGGTATCAGGGCCTGTGATGATGAAAGTGGCTGATGTTGCGCTATATGTGGCTATTTTGGGCGAAATCGGTATCGTCCCATTGGCAGTGACTACCAATCTTAACGTGTCTTTTCTGCGAAAACCCTCTGCACAAGCCAACCTTATCGCCAAATGCCAGCTTATCAAAGTTGGGCGCACGCTTGCAGTAGGCGATGTATTGATTTACTCAGAAGGTGATGACAGACCTGTGGCGCATGCAGTAGGTACGTATGCGTTGCCTGCTGACCGTGACTAAATAGATAAAGCCTGTTATAATGCTTGCCTTGGCAGACCAGACGAACGCTGCTTACCCCTGTTTACAGTGGGTAAGGGGAGGAAAGTCCGGGCTACACAGGGCAGAGTGCCAGCTAACGGCTGGGGGGCGTAAGCCTACGACAAGTGCAGCAGAGAGTAGACCGCCTTAGCAATAAGGTAAGGGTGAAAGGGTGGGGTAAGAGCCCACCGCATGACTGGTAACAGTTCATGGCAAGGTAAACTCCACTCGTAGCAAGACCAAATAGGTGTCCGTATGGCGTTGCCCGCGTTGGACACGGGTAGGTTGCTTGAGCGTATTGGTAACGATACGCCTAGATGAATGTTCGTCCTAGACAGAACCCGGCTTATCGGTTTGCCATGCTTATTTTAATCAACCTATTGTTATCAATAGGTTTTTTATTTTTGTGGATGACAATAATACCGTTTTAACTTCCTGATTATCATAAAGCGTGATAGCTAACTTAATCTCCCGATTTAGTAGATTTGAGATTAGCCACTAACCTTGAAACGGCAGGGTGAAATTTCGGATACGCATAAAGCGTTTACTAAACAGTGATTTGATAGGTTTTTGCGGCGTGATGTAAGTGATTCTTTGCTCTGACATGATATCAATCAGCTTAACGACTTCTTGCATGTCCCAACTATACACATCAAATGATTCTATAAAAGCATGGTGTTTAAATGCATAGGAATGCTTGGATAAATCAAAACAACCCATAAACCAGTTGTCAAATATGGTATTTGAAATATAGCCTTGACCAATGAGTTTGATATGGGTGTGGCGATCATCTTGTTTTAACGCATGAAGTAAGTTTGCACACGCTAACTCATCGCCTTCATAATACTGAAAAAATTTACCCGCATCGTACAGCAAAAAACCAGTGATACCAGAGCTGGTATTGTTTTTGATAGATTGGTTCAGAATTTGGGTAAACGTATGTTGATTCAACGCCGCAGTCAGCGTTATCTCACTACAATAAGCCATAAAATATTTTTGTGACATCCCAACAGTCCTTGGTAAGTGGTACGTAAATATGAATTCCAAATAATTGCTATTATCTGCTACAGCCGCTTGCAACATTATATAAATTTGCAAATTAAAATAGTCATGATAGTCAATATTAGAAAAAATACCAATTACATTTGTGTTGTAATTCTAAAATCTATCCTATATTTGACCCATATTGTGAGCGAAAAAAAACCGCCTCAATCAGCGGCTTATTAACCCAAAAGCAACCCAAAAACATAAGTAACGCAAAAGTTACTTCAAGGATGGCGGCTGATGAGAGTACCAACGCCTTTATCGGTAAAGACCTCTAGCAAGGTCGCATGCGGGACACGACCATCGACAATCACCGCACTTTTTACCCCGTTTTTTACCGCTTCTAGCGCATAGCTGATTTTTGGAATCATACCGCCAGAGATAGTGCCATCGGCAATCATCTCATCCACCTTGCTAGGGGTAAGTCCAGTGGCAACATTGCCTTCTTTATCAAGCACCCCTTTGATGTTGGTGAGTAAAATCAGTTTTTCCGCGAGCATGAACTCAGCGACTTTCCCCGCCACCACATCGGCATTGATATTGTAAGTATTGCCTTCATCATCCACGCCAAGCGGTGCGATGACAGGAATAAAGTTAGAGGCAATCATCAAATCAATCACATCACGATTGATGCTGACCACATCACCTACAAATCCCAAGTCAATTTGTTGTTGGTTGCCTTGTTCGTCCGTTTTGGTCATGGGTAATTTTTTAGCGCGAATGAGACTGGCATCTTTACCCGTTAAGCCAATAGCACGACCACCGTGTTTGTTGATGAGATTGACGATAGATTTATTGACGCTACCACCAAGTACCATTTCCACTACATCCATGGTGGCTTTGTCGGTCACTCGCATGCCATCAATACGGTCAGAGCTGCGCCCCAATTCTCTAAGCAAGTTATCGACTTGTGGACCGCCGCCATGGACGACCACAGGATGAATGCCTACGGTTTTTAACATGACGATATCTCTGGCAAAAGAACTTTCTAATATCGGATCAGTCATGGCATTGCCGCCGTATTTGACTACCATTACTTTACCTTCAAAACGTTGGATGTAGGGTAGTGCTTCAGTCAATACGTCAGCGGTATGCATGGCTTGCTCAAGATCTAATGCCATTTCAAATCCTTATATAATTTTGCTAGAGACGTTTTTTAAAATGCGATTTTACAAGCGGTGTTTATACAGGCTGAATTTGTGCGACTTGTTCGGCAAGATTGTCATCAATCGTACGACATAAGTCAACAAAAATAGATTGAATATGCCGCAGCTCAGCGACGTCATTGGCAGAAAAACGCACGGTCAAAAAACTGCCCGTATTTGACTTGCGTAAAATACCAAATCCCTCCGCAAAATCCAAGCGTAACCCATCAATCGTATTGACATTTTTGACCGCAAATGAGGATTTTAATCGTTTAAACGGCTTTTTCCCCAGTGCCGTGATACGGGCAATAACGGTTTGACCATAATGGTTATCCGCAATAGGTAGGTACATATCCGCCGTACTAATGCAAGTGGGCAAACTCGCTAGGATATCGTTAAGGCTGATAGGTTGATGGCTCAGCCAATTGAGCAAGCGGGCAGCCGCATACATGGCATCGTCATGCAGCACAAAATAACCATCGTTAAAAATAAAATGACCTGATAATTCACCTGCAAAAATCGCGTTGTCTGATTTGTTTTGTAGCGACTTTCGCATCAAGCTACTGCCAGTTTTGGTCATCATCGGGGCGGCGCCATGCGAAGCGATGAGATTGGGTACATGATGCGAGCATTTGACATCAAAAATGACTTTTTTAGCAATTGATGTGTCCACACTGGGCAATTCTTCAATGGCAATGCGAGAGAGTAGATAAAGCAAATTGTCAGGGCTAATCATCTGACCCTGTGCATCAATTACCATCACCCGATCGCCATCACCATCAAACGCCAAGCCGATATCTGAGCCTGTAGCTTTGACTGTTTGAGCTAACTGCGTCAAGCGATTGGATTGCGTTGGGTCTGGGTTGCCTTGGGGAAAATTGCCATCGGGGGAGGCGTTTAGCATGATGCAACGATAGCCAAGCTGGCTAAATAAAGTTTGGGCAAAGTCACTGGTCGCACCATGCATACAGTCGATGACAATTTGCTGAGGTGCATGAAAATAGGTAGTTTGAGTGAGTTTAGCTTGATTGATGTGAGTAAAAGCCTGCTCGATAGCCTGGATATAAGTTGCAAAAAAATCCTTGGGCGTTGTATAAGTAGTTTGCCTGATGGCATCAATAAGCCTGTCATCAGGTACCATGGCTTTGTAGCCAATTAAAGCCTCATAAAGCTGCTGCACATCATCACCGCTCGGCGACTCATGATTGATGAGCCATTTAATGCCATTGATATGCTTTTGCGAATGACTGGCGGTGACCATCAGCCCATTACCGGAAAATTGCTGTGCCATAAATGCCATCATCGGTGTGGTTGTCAGTCCCAACCACTGCACCACTAGACCGGCTTGCTGGCAAGCATAGGCGATACATTTGGCAATTTCTTGGCTTTGGTGGCGAGCATCGTACCCGATGACAACCGTAGGCTTGTTCACCGCTAACGTTGGCGTTGTTGCTGTCGTTTGGTGAGCATAGACAAAGAGCTCGGCAAACGCCCTTGCCAATGACCACACAAAATCATCGGTAAATAAGGTGACATCACCACGAATATCATAAGCTTTAAAGAGAGATTTTTGCGGAAAAAAAGGATGAATAAACAGAGTATCCATAAAAAAAACATCTAACTGATTTTATACTACCAAAATCATAGCATTGAAATTTGGCAAAATAATTAAATACTCTGTTATAAATTGTTAAAAAAAAATGAGAAAACAGTAACAATTAATGGGTGCCTGTGGAACCAAAACCGCCTTCACCGCGTACGCTGATATCAGAAAATTCGCCGACAATTTCAAAGGTTGGACGTGCAATCGGCACGACCAAGTACTGCGCCATTTTTTCACCAGGTTGTAAGACATAATCGGTTTGACTACGGTTCCAAATGGAGACCATTAATTCGCCTTGGTAATCAGCATCAATCACACCCGTCAGATTACCTAGTACGATACCATGCTTATGCCCAAGCCCTGAGCGCGGCATGATAAAACCCACATAATCAGGGTCTTGAATATAAATGGCGAGTCCTGTACCAATCAACTGGCTTTCACCAGCTTTTATGCTGATAGGCTCATCGATACAAGCACGCAAATCTATGCCCGCCGAGCCGTCTGTCGCGCGATGAGGTAGGGGAAATTTATCATCATTCCCAATTTTGGGGTTTAAAATCTTGACTTGTACTTGCTTCATGCTTACCAACTTTTCTTAAATTTATAAAAAAATGTATAAAAACCACTATATTATAAACCTAAATGGCACGATACTGAGTAAATACTAAGCGAATACCAAGGTAAGTTTTCTTAACCCAAAAAAGAAACCAAAAAAAAGAGCAGCCATAGGCTACTCTTTTTTATTCACTATTGATCTATCAATTCAATTAGAATTTATAGTGAGCACCGACAGTGACTAGGTCTGAATCCACTGAAACATTATTTGTTACGTCAACTGAAGGCAAACGCGTATATTCAGCTTCTACAGATGCATTTGGCGAAAGGTTATAACCTAAACCGACACCACCTGCAAGACCTGACTCATCATATTTATCATCACCATCATCAACTTGTGTTTGCGCAATACCTAGTTTACCTTTGGCGTAAACATTCGATGCTGGGAATTGGTACTTATAAGTACCATATAAACCAGCCGTGTTAGTGCTAATTTCACCAACTTTCGTACCGCTATATTTTAGGTCTTCTTTTGAAGAATCCACATATTCAACTTCTGCACCAAAGTTAGGGGTAAAGTTATAGCCTGCATATACACCATAAGCCGTTTGGTTGTCAGCATCAAGACTATCAACATCAGTATTAAATTGACCCGCTTTGACACCGACATAAGGTTGACCGGTATAGCCAGTGGTATTGGTTTGGTATAAGGCAGCGTTTGCACCTGCAGTCACGACAGTACCTGCCACTAAAGCTAAAAGGGTTTTATTTAAAGTTTTCATCATCTTCTCCTTTAGAAGTTTTTTGAAAAGTATCACAACAAGCCATGTAAAATTATTAGTTAAGTTAATTTGAATCTGTGAAATTCAAATATTGCCCTGCTTGTTTTGTTAAAGCCATCATAGCAAAATAAATTTAGATTACTGTCGGTGTTTAACAGGTCGGACGTTAAATTATGAAATGAAATTTGCCAAAAAGGTAACTAAGCTACCTATTTGAAATTTTTTGTTACATCTCCTATCAAACACCTGTTTTCCAAGAAATATTTAGTTACATTTACTTGGGTGATTGGGTCAAATCTTTGTCATACAGGCTGTTTTTCAATAAAAAAAGGGCTTAAAGTTACCTTTTTTGCCCTTTTTTTACGCCCTTTCTGCTATGTCGTTTTTTTTATTCAGTAATTATTTGGCGGCTTTGCTTTTGAGTAACGCCTGAATATTGGCCAAATAATCCTCTGCGGTTTTCTTGGGTTGATGCGCTGCCGCTGATTTTTTCATGCCAGGGGCATCGATATGTTCTGTCGGCAACTCGTCGATAAATCGGCTAGGGGTGGTGGTTTTCATTTGCCCGCCTGCACGGCGCTGTGCAGCCATCGTCATGGTCAGCTCTTTACGGGCACGGGTAATCCCCACGTACATCAAACGTCGTTCTTCTTCGATGGATTCAGCAATAATGGAATTTTTATGCGGTAATAATTCTTCTTCAAGCCCCATAATATAGACATAATCAAACTCAAGCCCTTTAGCGGCGTGTAGCGTCATCAGATTGACTTTGTTGGTATTTTCCTCTTCCTGCTGCTGCTCTAGCATATCAAGTAACACAAGCTTACGAATGACTGCATCAATGGTGCGATCATCGTCATCATCCGCCCGGTTAATCAGGTTTTGGATACTGGCGTATAGGGTTTCGATATTATCAATACGAATTTTTTCTTGCTGCGGGGTTTTTGCTTCGCTTCGTACCAAATCGATATAGCCAGTTTCATCAATCATTTGTTTGACGAGCGGCACAGGGTCGGGATGCTGGTATAGCTCTTGGGTGTAACGCTCAATAAAATCAGCAAATTCTTTAAGCTCGCCACTGGCTTTTTTGGGTAACACATGCGTCAGTCCACTATGACCACTAGCCATCAATAGTGAGACTTGGTGTTCTTGGGCAAATAAACCTAGCTTTTCAAGGCTGGCAGGTCCAAGCCCACGTTTTGGGGTATTGATAATGCGTAAAAAGGCACTGTCATCTTCAGGATTTAGAATCAAGCGCAAATAGCTCATGATGTCTTTGATTTCACTACGGGCAAAGAACGACGTGCCGCCCGATAACTTATAAGGAATTTGCAGCTGACGTAGCTGTGCTTCCAACATACGCGCCTGAAAGTTACTACGATACAGTACCGCATAATCTTGCCATTCGTTGGCATTGCGAAGTTTGTGGGTGATGATTTCTTTGGCAACGCGCTCTGCTTCATCATCATCGTTACGACAATTGATGATGCGAATCAGCTCGCCATGCCCTTTATCTGACCATAATTTTTTTTCAAATAAATGCTCATTATTGGTGATCACTGAGTTAGCAGCGTGCAAAATACGCGACGTAGAGCGATAGTTTTGCTCAAGCTTAACTACCTTTAATTTGGGAAAATCCTCTTGCAGCAGTGCCATATTTTCAGGTTTTGCCCCACGCCATGCATAGATGGATTGGTCATCATCACCCACCACCGTAAAACGCGGCTGCACGCCCACTAGCAGTTTAATCAATTCATATTGCGCGGTATTGGTGTCTTGATATTCATCTACTAATAGATAGCGTATGCGATTTTGCCATTTGTCACGTACTTGGGTATTTTCTTGCAACAGCCGTGTCGGCATAACAATTAAGTCATCAAAATCCACCGCATTGTAGGCACGTAGGTTACGCTCGTAGAGTTGATACAGCGTTGCAAATAGCATATCTTCAGGGTCAGTCAACGTATCCGCTGCCTTTTCAGGGGGGATGAGATCGTTTTTCCAATCGGATATCATTTTGATAGCTTTACCAACCAATTCGCGGCTCTCAGCACCGCTCATGTTGTCTCGCACCATCAAATCCATCAACAGCCGCTTGCTATCTTCGGCATCCATGATGGAAAAATTGCCTTTAAGCGGCGTATGCAATAACTCGTAACGTAAAAACTGCAAGCCAAATTGGTGAAAAGTCGAGACAGTTAAGCCTTTGGTTTTGTCACTCGGTAATAATTTTTGCACACGGGCTTTCATCTCGCGAGCCGCTTTGTTGGTAAAGGTGACCGCGGTGATACGCTCGGCTGGCATTTGACATTCTTCAATCAGATAAGCGATTTTACGGGTAATCACAGATGTTTTACCCGAACCTGCACCTGCCAGTACCAGCAAGGGTCCAGAGACATATTGCATGGCTTCTTGTTGGCGAGGGTTTAATTGGCTCATAGTCGCTTCCACCGTTAATAAAAGTTGCTCAGTAAAAAATGGACAATCGACTATTATAGTCTAAAGCGCAAAAGATGAGGACATAGTTGGCGGTAAAATTTTGAGAAATAATCCGTGCAAAAATAGCTAAGCCAGTGGTTGTCAATGAGTGGCATAAAAAAAGATGCGGCATCGCATCTTCTATTGATTGAACTAATAACAATATATTAATTATGAGTAGACAATACCACCTGTTGGCTCGGCTGATTTAAGGTACTGACAACCGCATCAGTCGGACTTATCGCTGGCTGAGTATCCGTTGTCAAATCAGCGGAAAGTTTAAAGCTGAGTGCCAAAAATGACATCATAGCCACTGCCATCATGGCGTTTTTGATTGGGCTATTAGCAATCGAACTATTAGCAATTGGTTCATTACTCATCATCTTATCCTCGATTAATCAGCTAGCAGATACCACGCTCGTCTTTTATTTGTTATTAACCCCATTATCTGCTTATTTTTTTCAAAAATATAATTTCCAAAGGTAATCAATTATTGCAAAACGCTAAAAGTGATGCCAAAAAGCAAATCCAACCCTAATAAGCTAATAAAAAATTAAGGGTTTGTAGTTTTACTTTAACTTATTGTGCATGAATTTGATTGATTAACTAAGTTTATATTTAGTAAATAAATGGGTAAAAAAATAATTAAAGTTAACAGATTTGTTATTCTCTATGACATTAAGTAAGTTTTTATAGGACTCGTTATAGCGCTCGATGCTTTTAAGTTAATAAATGTAACATCAAAAAAAGGCGACACTGATTGATAAACCAGTGTCGCCTTTAGTTTTAATCAAGTTTTAAAATATTTATTGATTGAGCTGCTTGGCAGCTGTCATTGCAAAATAAGTTAAGATACCATCAGCACCTGCACGGCGAAACCCTAACAGCGATTCCAAAATAACGTCCTCGCTTAACCAGCCGTTTTGTATCGCCGCCATGTGCATGGCATATTCACCTGATACTTGATACGCATAAGTCGGCACGCCGAACGTATCTTTGACCTCACGTACCAAATCAAGATAAGGCTGACCTGGTTTTACCATTACCATGTCAGCGCCTTCTTGGATGTCGAGGGCGACTTCATGCAGGGCTTCAGCGCGATTACCAAAATCCATTTGGTATTGTTTTTTGTGTCCGCCTTTAAGGTTGCCTGCGCTGCCGACGGCATCACGAAACGGTCCATAATAGGCAGACGCGTATTTGGCAGAATACGCCATAATGGCGGTATTAATAAAATTTTCTCCATCCAATGCTTGGCGTAGCGCGGCAATACGACCATCCATCATATCGCTTGGTGAGATGATATCCGCCCCTGCACGGGCGTGGCTCAGGGCTTGTTTGGCGAGTATGTCAACGGTGATGTCATTAAGCACGTAGCCATTGTCGTCGACAATACCGTCTTGACCATGGGTGGTATACGGGTCAAGCGCCACATCAGTCATCACCACCATCTCAGGTAAGGCATCTTTAATTGCTTTGATAGCAGTGCAGGCAAGACCGTTCTCATCATAGGCGTGTTCAGCATGTAGCGATTTGAGGCTTGGGCTAATGACAGGGAACAAATCAATGGTGGTGACGCCTAGACTGAGTAGTTGCTTGGCATACTCAATTAGCAAGTCCACGCTCAAACGCTCAACGCCTGGCATGCTTGCCACAGCTTGGCGCTGCTGTTTACCCTCAATGACAAACACGGGCGCAATCAGATGCTTGGGTTCAATGCTGGTTTCTTGCACCATGGCGCGGATATTGTCGTTGTAACGTAGTCGACGTAAGCGAGTATTGGGGAATGAACGGTTAAAAATATAACTCATAAAAACCTCTTATTATCGAGTGATACTTATTATTAAGTAACGTTATCAAGTAACGCAGAAATTGTATAAGGCTAAATAAGCAAAATTTGCTAGAATGATAATTTTTTAAAAAGCTATCTTACCACAATCTACTTACGCATGGAGGGCGCCGTGAGTTTAAACCCTGTAAATGCCAATCAATTAGCCGCTCAGTCATCGACTGATAGCACTAACATGACTGACACGACGTCTAAAGAAAATGATGAGCATTCTGATTTGGCAAACGAGTCGCAACTGCAGCTCAATGAAGACAGTGAGCATCACGCTATCAGCAAACCTAGTATTGATGTGCTAGGGCAGCAGCTCGCCAACATCATGTCCCAAAGCCCATTTGTGGCGCATACCTTTACTACCTATCATTATGAAGATGGCAGAGTATATGGTAAGGTCAAGTCCAATCCTGCCCTCATCGGTAATCCAAATTTTGAGATTTTGCATGGCGGTATGACGGCGACGCTATTAGATACCATAGGCGGGCTTGAGGGCATGCTGGAAATCTATCGTCGTGACCAAGGCACGTTTGAAGAGCAGACCAAAAAAATCAAACGCATGGCAACCGTCGATTTGCGCGTCGATTATCTAGCCCCTGGGCGCGGTCATGAGTTTATGGTCACAGCCGAAGTAATTCGTATGGGACGCAAAGGCTGTACCACGCGGATGATGTTGGTCAATGATGAAGGAAAGCTCATCGCGCATGGCATCGCCAGTTATGCATTTTAAAACAGCCATTTATAGTAAAAAACCCATAAAAAACCCACAGTGATGTGGGTTTTTTACTATAACAGCTTACGGCTAATCTAATGCACTAGCTCTAATGAGCTAGGTCTAATGTATTAGGGTTGGACTGTGGTTGTGGTGGTCGTTGTTGAGGTTGTTTTAGTAGTCACTTGGGCAGGCTGATGGGCTGCATCAGTAATTTTTTGCTGGGCATTGTTGGCAACCTGTGACAACTTGGTGCTGAAATTCGTATGTTTTTCTGTGGGTGTTTCGAGCGGTACATCGCGACTCACCCCGCCACCTAAAACTTGGTATAGCTGAATTTGACTGAGCAATTGCGACTGCTTGGTATTTAGAATACTTTGTTGGCTGCTATAAATCGAACGCTGTGCATCTAATACGCCCAAATAATTGTCTAAACCTGCTTTGAAGCGCGCTTGAACAATTTGATAGTATTTTTGGTTGGCAGCAAGCGACTGGTTGTACGCGGTCAACTGCTGATTTAACGTTGCGCGATTGGCAAATACGTCATTGACTTCTTTAAAAGCGGTTTGAATCGCTTTTTCATAAGTATTTAGCGCTTGTTGTTGCTCGATTTCACTCACTTGGTAATTGGCTTTACGTAGACCTGCATCAAAAATCGGCAAGCTCACACTCGGTCCAAAACCCCAGCTAAATGCGCCTGTTTTAAACAAATCGCCTAAGCTTGAACTGGCCGCACCCACATTGCCCGATAGGCTAATCGTTGGATAAAACGCAGCGCGCGCGGCGTTAATATTTGCGCCCGCAGCTTTTAAGTTATATTCCGCTTGACGCAAATCAGGACGATACAATAATAAATCACTGGGTAAGCCCGTGCCAAAAATACGATTATTAGTGATGCTACTAATGCCCGCTGCGGGTAGTAGGCTATTATCCACAGGGGCGCCTACTAGATAGCGCAGGGCATTTTGGTTGGTCAACAAATTGGTTTGTGCTTGGGCGATAGACACTTTGGCGGCTTCAACCGCCGCTTGGGCTTGTACGCTAGTTAGCTGTGAATCAAGACCTGCTTTAAAACGCAGCTGGTTAATGCGAAGTGAATCTTGGCGCGTGGCTAAGGTTTGTTTGGCAAGTTGCAGTTGTGCCAGATTATAGCTGTATGCCACATAGCTTTGCGCAATGTTACTAATCAAGCTAATTTGCGCGGCATCTTTGGCAGCAGTGGTGGCAAGATAATTTTGTAAAGCGGCATCTTTGAGGCTCGCAATACGTCCCCAAAAGTCAAACTCGTAACTTGACATTGCCAGACCGACATTGTAAGTACTACTAGGATTCGCATCTCTTGAATTTGTTGCACCGTAAGAATATGAGCCAGAACTATTGATAGTAGGCACATCTGCGATGTCTTGGATTTGGTACTGTGCGCGGGCTTTTTGAATCGCCAAAATCGTGGCACTGATGTCTTTGTTGTTGTCTAACCCCAACTGAATCAGTTGTTTTAGCTTGGCATCGCTATAAAAGTCCTGCCAACGCTGAGACGCGATGCTCGGCTGATTGGTACCGCTGACGGTCTGACTGTCGTAAGTCTCATAAGGCTGATTAATTGCGATATGCGGCTGCGCCACGACAGGTTCAGTTTTGGCTTTTGGAATGGTTTGACAAGCGCTGAGCGATAGTAGGGTAGCTACTACAGCAGTCAGAGGTACTAGGCGAAAGGTAGAATTCATATAACTTACCTGTATAAACATAATGTGTTTGTTATTGTAAAAGATTAAATGGGTAAAATGTTTACCCATTTATGTCTTATTGATGGTTGGATTGTGAACTATCATCAGGCTTATAGATACTCACCTGTGTGGGCTGTGTGACAGCGACAGGTTCAGCAGGATTAGGCGAGTAGGGTGATACCGGTTGTAAGTCACCAACGTTGCCGTCATTGCCATCATTGGGGTGGTGCGGTTTGTTACCTTTAATCAGTGATCGTATCCACACATAGAACATTGGGATAAAGAACACCCCCAAGATAGTTGCACTGACCACGCCGCCTAACACACTTGTACCAATCGCATTTTGGCTACCTGAGCCTGCGCCTGTTGCCAAAAATAATGGTACCACACCAATACCAAACGCCAATGATGTCATGATAATCGGACGTAAGCGTTGGCGAGCAGCGACAGTAACCGAATCATATAGACTATGTCCCAAATCTTGTCGTTCTTTGGCAAATTCAATAATCAAAATGGCATTTTTAGCTGATAAACCTACAACGGTCAGCAGACCCACTTGCAGATAAATATCGTTTGAAAGCCCACGTAAACCGGTAAACAGCGCAGCACCTAATACCCCAAGTGGCACAACAAGCAGCACTGCAAAGGGAATTGACCAGCTTTCATACAGCGCAGCTAAACATAAGAACACCACGAAAATCGAAATCGCGTACAGCATAGGTGCTTGGGCGCCAGATTTTTTCTCTTCTAATGATAAACCTGTCCATTCATAACTGATGCCTTTTGGCAGTTTGGCAATCATTTGTTCCATCGCAGTCATCGCTTGACCGGTACTAAGTCCTGGCGCTGCGTTGCCTTGCAAGTTCATCGATGACAAGCTGTTATAACGCGTTAGCGTAGGTGAACCATACTGCCATTCACCGGTAGCAAATGAGCTAAACGGAATCATCTGATTATCACTGTTGCGTACATACCACTTGTTGATGTCCTCGGGGGTGGTACGGCTCTCAGCTTCACCTTGCATATACACTTTTTTGATACGACCACGATCCATAAAGTCATTGACGTAGCTACTACCCCAAGCGGTACTAAGAACACTGTTAATCAGGCTCGGCGCGACACCCATCGCAGCAGCAGCATCATAATTGACGTTGACTTTATATTGGGGTGAATCTTCTTGTCCATTTGGACGCACGCCACTGACTTGTTTATTTTGCGCCGCCATGCCCAGTAGCATGTTACGGGCTTGCAATAAGCCTTCGTGACCTAAGTTGCCTGAGTCTTGTAGCTGCAGATCAAAACCCGTTGCCGTACCCAAACCTTGAATAGCAGGCGGTGAAATGGCATATACTTGGGCTTCATTCACTTGGGTCATAAAATAACCCATGGCACGTTTGGCAATCGATTGCGCGGTATTTTCTTTACCAGGGCGCTCATCCCAATCTTTTAAGCGTACAAATGCCAATCCCATATTTTGCCCTTGACCGGCAAAACTAAAGCCATTGACCGTAAATACAGACTGCACAAGGTCTTTTTCTTGGGTTTTATAATAGGCGTTGACCTTTTCGATAACCGCTTGCGTTTGATTTTGGGTACTACCGGCAGGCAGTTGCACCAATGTCAACAGCACACCTTGGTCTTCTTCGGGAATAAATGAACTTGGAATACGGGTAAATAAGAACACCAATGCCGCAATCACCAAGGCATAAGGAATCATATATAGCCAGCGCATTTTGATACTGCGACCCACAAATTTTTCATAGCCTTCACTAAGACGCATAAACATGCGATTAAATGCGCCAAAGAAACCGGTCTGATGCCCGCTGTGTTTGTCATGGGCTTTAGTGCGTTTGAGGATAGTCACACATAGGGCAGGGGTGAAAATCAAGGCAACTAGGGCAGATAGTACCATGCTGCTGATAAGCGTCACTGAGAACTGTCGATAAATCACCCCAGTTGAGCCGCCAAAGAATGCCATCGGTAAAAATACCGCCGACAAAATCAAGGCAATACCAATCACCACTTTACTGATTTCGCGCATCGATTCACGGGTGGCTTCCAGTGGCGTCATGTCTGGATTTTCTTCCAGCAAACGCTCAACGTTTTCGACCACGACAATCGCGTCATCGACTAATAGACCGATGGATAACACCATGGCAAACAGCGTCAACACATTGATGGTATAGCCAAATGCGTACAAAATACCAAACGTACCCAGTATTACCACAGGTACTGCCAACGTAGGAATAATCGTTGCGCGCCAGCTTTGTAAAAACAAGAACATCACTAAGAATACCAGTGCAATCGCTTCAGCAAGTGTTCTGACCACTTCCTCAATCGACAAACGTACAAATGGCGTGGTGTCATAGGCAACTGAGGCTTTTAAGCCCGCAGGAAAATTAGGTTCAAGCTCTTTGAGTTTGGCTTCTACGGCATCACGTGTGCTTAAAGCATTGGCGCCAGATGACAGTGAGATACCGATACCTGCCGCATCTTTGCCATTGTAGCGGGCAATCTCGCTGTAGCTTTCACTACCAATTTCCACTTTGGCGACATCGCCCAAGCGAATTTGCGCGCCATTTGTGTTACTTTTAAGCAAAATATTACGAAATTGCTCTGGGGTTTGTAAGTAACTTTGCACGGTCACTGTGGCATTAATGGCTTGACGGGCTTCGTCAGTCGGCGTTTGTCCTAGCTGACCGGCTGATACTTGCGCGTTTTGCGCTTGAATTGCGCTGGTGATATCCGAGGGTATTAAACCATAGGTACGCAGTTTTTCAGGGTCTAACCAAATACGCATGGCATACGCAGAGCCAAACACGTTGACGTTACCCACACCCTCGACACGGCTGATCTGGTCAACCACGTTGGAGTTGAGATAATCGGCAATATCGGCACGATCCATACTGCCATCTTCAGATGTCATCGCCAGTACCATCAAGAAGCCACTCGTGGACTTATTGACGTTGACCCCCATGCGCTGCACCATCTCTGGCAGCGAACTCATGGCAGATTGCAGTTTGTTTTGGACTTGGACTTGTGCCGTATCGGGATCTGTCCCGTTCTCAAAGGTCAAGGTAATTTGCGCAGCGCCACTTGATGATGAACTTGAGGACATATACATCAATCCATCAAGCCCTTTCATTTTTTGCTCAATCACCTGAGTGACGGAGTCTTCAATGGTTTGGGCAGCGGCACCTGGATAAGTTGCTGAGATACTAATGGTAGGTGGGGCAATACGTGGATACTGCTCAATCGGTAATTTAAAAATTGCTAAGATACCCATCAGCATGATGAGCATGGCAATCACCCAAGCAAAGATGGGTCTATCAATAAAAAAGCGTGACATGATATCTCCCGTGCTTATGGTTGCGCAGTTTTGGCGGTAGTTGAGCTATTTGTTACGGTCGTTTTGGTCGTCGTCGTGGTAGAAGCATTGGTCGGTACCGCGGTTGAGGCTGGCTGCGATGCCACATAAGGCATGGCTTTGACTTGCTGATCTGGTTTGACTTTGGCGCCACCAACCATCACCACTTGCTCACCTTGTTTTAGACCGCTAGTGACAATCCATTGACCTTGGTGGGTACCTTGAACCGTAACTGGGCGTACTTGGATTTTATTATTGGCGTCAACCACATACACGGTTGATTCACCTTTGGCTGTACGATTAATGGCACTTTGTGGCAATAATACCGCATTATTGATAATACCTTGAATCAACTGGGCATTCACCATCATCCCGGGCAACAACACAAAGTTATCATTGCTAAATACCGCACGCAGATTAACCGTGCCTGTGGTACTATCCACTTTAGCTTCTTCGAAGCGAAGTTGCCCCACCATCGGGTAGGTTGAGCCATCAGCGAGCTTTAACTGAACCTGTGCGGTACGCGGTGTGCTAAGTTTACCAGCCGCAAATTGCTGACGAAGCGCCAATAACTCGGCGGCTGACTGACTGATATCGACATAAATTGGATTAAGCTGCGAGACGGTTACCATCTGCGTCGTGCCCGCGGTGGCAAGCGCACCGACATTGACATTTGAGCGACTGGTGATACCACTAATAGGCGCTTTAACCACAGTACGGCTCATGGTGAGCTGGTTGCTATTCACTGATTGTTGTGCGCCGCGAGCCGCTGCTTGGGCAGCATCAATATTGGCTTGTGCCACCCCGACTTGCGCCTGCGCATTTTTAACCGCTGCTTGAGCGGTACGCACGGCGGTTGCCCCTTGGTCATATTCTTGACTTGAGATAGCCTCAGTACCACGTAGCTGTTTTAGACGGTTTAAATTGGTTTGAGCCAGCGCAAGTTCGGCTTGGCGGGTTTCTAGCACCGCTAAGGCATTATTATAGTTGGCTTTTGCGGTATTGACACTGGCAAGGCTTTGGTCAAGGCTTGCGCGACTACCGGCAAGTACACTGGTGTAGCTATCGGTATTGATTTGATATAACGGCTGATTTTGTTTGACAAAAGTGCCTTCGCGAAACAACTGGCGGTCAATAATACCTGACACTTGCGGCGTAACGGTGGCTTGTTGATAGGCGACAACTTTACCTGATAACTCTTTGGTAAGTGGAATCGTCTGGAATGTTACAGGCTGTACATTGACTATTGTGGGTGGCATTTGCGCCTGTGCTCCTGCACCGCCGCCACTTTGTTGCTGGGCTGCTGTGTCTGACTTATTACACCCGATTAATAAGCTACAACTCGCTAATGACACCATGAACAACACTGGGTATCTCATACCAACCTCATAAAAAATAGGGAATTTTAAAAAAAATATTATAAAATAAATGCGACATTGTTGTCGCAATATTTACGATAAGATACAAAACTTTAGGATAACTAAAGGATAGCTAAATTACTACCAGTTATCGGCAGCGGTTATTTTAAAAAAAAATCTGCAATTGGGAAACCGACAATATTAAACAAAGTAAGTGTTTAAGCAACAATTCTCACTTATTTGTATGGATAAAAATTTTAAAATGTCAAAGCCATTGATAGATTTTTTTAATAAGGAAGCATTTGCGCATGATTTTAAGTCATAATAAGTCACCTGATTTACGTGTTGTCAAAACTCATAAAGCCATTCGTGAAGCCTTTATTATGTTGTTGTCCGAGCAGGAGTACAATGATATCGCTATCCAAGCAATTTTGGATTGCGCTAAAGTTAATCGTGCTACTTTTTATAAATACTACAGCAGCAAGGGTGATTTGGCAGGTCAAATGATTGATGATTTCAAGCAGGAAATCAGCCAGCTATTTCAAGACAGGCTCAATGCCGATAGTCAAATGCTACAAATAATTATGGAAAATCATTCACAAAAGCTGTTTGAACGCCGCCAACAGATGCTCGCCCTGTGGAAAATCCGTACCCAACACCACAATCTTTATCATGATATATTTTTGATGGGTAAACAAAACTTTATTGAACTGGCTAAGAAACAAAAGGCGACAGATTATTTAACGGCGGAGGCGATTGATTACCAAGCCACCATGATGGCAACTGTTTTTATGGCAAGTTTGAAATACTTTTATGAAAGGGAGTTGCCATTACCGAAGAACTTGCCAGTGGATTGGCAACAAATGCTAGACATCATAAAAAGCTAGCCCAGTTGGCTATCATAACGAAAATGATTAATAAAATAACTTGCTAATACCTCGACCAGTGCCACGGGCATGTCGTGACCGAGCTCATCAATGAGTATCAATTGACTGTGCGCAATATGCTTGACAAGCGAATAGGCATGACTAAATGGAATGAGTTTGTCTTGTTTGCCATGAATGATGAGGGTGGGTTGGTGGATTTGTTTGTCAATATCGACCAGTGACCCCGTCGCCAAAATTGCCAGTAACTGCCGCTGCGTGCCTTTCGGATAAAAACGCCGTTTAAACAGTTTTTTAGCTTTGCTCAGCGCCGCTTGTTCATCAAAGTAATCGGGGCTAGCGATAGTCTTGATGGTCTGCACGAACTGCTGGGTCAATGCGTCAGCATCTTGGCTTTTGGGTAGTGGCTGGGTAAAGGCTTTGATGGCTTCAATAGCGGGTGGGCGCGAAAAGGGTCGATTGTTACTGGTGGATAATAGTCCCAATTTTTCTACTTGGTGTGGATAACGCACCGCCATGATTTGCGCAATCATACCGCCCATCGATTGACCAATCACAAAGTATTTTTTGATGCCCAACATTTTGAGCAGTTGATAGGCATCTTCTGCCATGTCGTACAAATCATACGGCGTTTGCAGGTTTTTAAGCGGTAAACCCAGTCCAAATCTGCCCAGTAATTTGGCTTTATAAATGGGCGAATCATGAGCGGGGGTCAGTTTTTTGTGCTTAAGCTTACTGGATTTGCCTATGTCGCGATTGTCAAATCGCACGACCCGAAATCCAGCAGTGATTAATGCATAGCAGAATTCATTGGGCCATACCAAGCTTTGCGCCCCTAGCCCCATAATCAGTACGATGGTAGGGTGGGTAGGGTCGCCACCGACTTCAACGTAGAATTTATATTTTGGGGTGCGCACCTTGGCGGCTTGCATAAAATCCGCGTGTTTGGAAGGTCGAAATTTAATGTCGATGGTGGCAGGGTTAGCAGGGTCGATGGTGGCAAGTGATTGAATAGTGTCTAATGCCGATTGCGCTTGAATTTTTTTGGCTTTATCTTCGATAACTTGTTGTTTGATATCTGGTAATAAAGTGGGTATAACATCAGACATACAGCATCCATAATTAAAAAGCTAACCATCAAAAAGCTATCAAAAAATTAGCAAACTTGTATGACGATTTAATGACGTATGATTTACCGCGCCTCGAATTGGAAATCAAACTAATCACCACCCAGCCTTTATTAATAATTAATAAAGCCGTTGGCTGGCAAGCGTCATCAAATCGAGTAAACCTTGACGGTATTTTGAATCTGGTAAGGTCAGCACGGCTTGTCTAGCAATCTCGCTTTCTTGCATCGCTTTGTCGCGGCAATACGCCAGTGCGCCGCTGTTTTTGACAATCCCAATAATTTCGCCCGTATCTTGCACTTGCCCTGTCTGAATGGCAATCCGTAATTTTTCATGCGTATCACCCGTGGTCATTTCAAGCGCTTTAATCAGCGGCAAGGTTGGCTTGCCCTCAGCGATATCATCACCCACGTTTTTGCCGAGCACCTCACTATCACCGACAAAATCGAGCACGTCATCAATGATTTGAAAGGCATTACCAAAGTGCTGACCAAATTTGGCGAAGGCATCATTGTATTCAGGGCGATTTTCCAAAATAGCCACGCCTTGACTTGCCATCATAAATAGGCGAGAGGTTTTACCGTCGATGATTTTCATATAATCAGCTTCGGTGGCTTTGGGGTCATGCTGATGTTGTAGCTGCAATACTTCCCCTTCAGCGATATCACAGGTGCCATCTGAGAATAACTGCAATAACGGCAACGAGCCAAAACCTACTAAAAGATTGAATGAACGAGCAATCAGATAGTCACCGACCAGTACAGCCGTTGCATTATCCCACGTTGCATTCGCGGTCGGCTTACCGCGGCGCATACCTGACTCATCAATCACATCGTCGTGTACTAACGTTGCGGTATGCAGCATTTCAGTGATTGCGCCCAAATGCATCGCAGCTTGTGATGGTTGGTCGTTACAAATACGTGAGCAAAGCAGCGAAATCAGCGGGCGCATACGTTTACCGCCTGCGTTAATGACATGCTGACTCACCGACATGACCAATTTTACTTTGGAGCTTAGACTGCCATACACCTGCTTATCCATAATCTCGAAATCGTCAGCGATAATAGATTGAATCTGCTGATAGGTGACAGGCGTGCTGTTACTGTCTTTAGTAACATTCACATTGATAGCAGTGGATGTAGGATTTGATTGTTCATTGTCTAACATAGGTAGGCTCAAAGCTTGGAGTGAAAATTTGTGAAATTTGGCTTGTGGTGAAAGTCGGCAAAATCATACCATACTGCCGTTTTTTGTGTAAGTTATAGCTGTGTATTTTTATTGGCGACTTGTATTACTGAGCAGGTATTACGTTGAGAAACGCGCAATAATTTATCAGCCAAAATCGCACCCGCATCCGCGAAGTTTTACTTGATTTTAAACAATAAAAACGTTAAAATCGCGACCTTATATTTCCCTGTGTATCCGTCGTAGAAGTGTTATCGCCCTTGGTAGCCACGGTGTACGGGTTTATTGGAGCAACCAAGATGTATGCAGTAATCAAAAGTGGTGGTAAACAACATCGCGTCGTTCAAGATGAATATTTAAAAGTTGAATTACTAAAAGCTGAAAAAGGCGATACCATCAAAATTGAAGACGTTTTAATGGTCGTTGATGGCAGCGATATCAAAATTGGTCAACCTGTGGTTGCCGGTGCAGTGGTCGAAGCTGAAGTAGTAGAACATGGTCGTGGCGAGAAAGTACGTATTGTAAAACACAAACGTCGTAAACATTACCATAAAGAACAAGGTCACCGTCAATGGTATACTTTGTTAAAAATCAAAGCAATCACTGCTTAATTGACTATTTCAAACACATTAATCTCTAGGAGACATCGACATGGCACATAAAAAAGCCGCAGGTTCTACCCGTAACGGTCGTGATTCAAACCCAAAAATGCTTGGCGTAAAAATCTTTGGCGGTCAACAAGTTGTTGCTGGTAACATCATTGTACGTCAACGTGGTACAGAATTTCACGCAGGTGAAGGTGTAGGTATGGGTCGTGACCATACATTATTTGCTTTAACTGACGGCGTCGTAAAATTTGCCGTTAAAGGTAAATTCAATCGTCGCTACGTATTTGTTGAAGGCGCAGCTGAATAATCACTCAGCTTGTTGTTAAACAAATCAACCCAATAAGTCGCACTTATTGGGTTTTTTATTGCTTATAGTCAAGTGTCTTAACGGGCTTTGGATGGTTTTCAATGGTTTGGTATTACCAAGTCAGTGCCAAGCCAGTGCTTAGTCAAAACTTTCTTATCACTCAGCTATTGTTACATTTGTTACAACTTCAACAACAATCATTGCATGGGGCGTCTAGTAGGGTAAGAAAAATTTAGCGACAATACCTGTCATCGAATTTAGCTTAACTTGTTAATTCATAATTTATTGATTAGCCTGTTGGGCTACTATATTTTTGAATACTTTTTCTAAACTTTTAACAATTTTTATTGAATGAGGAACCTACTATGACAACATCTACCAATAAAATTATCAGTAAATTAGCCACAAAGTTAGTCACAGGTACATTATCAGCATTATTGATTACTAGCATGCTGATGACCGTCGCCATGCAATCAGCCAATGCCGCTGCCGCCAACTCAGCAACTGCGGCAAAAAACTTAAACAACCTACTTAAAAATGTCAAAAGCATGACCGCCAATTTTAGTCAAACCACCTCTGGGGCAGGTGGCAAGGGCTTAAGTAAAGCATCAAAGAATTTCTCAGGTACTATGGCTGTGCAACGTCCAAACCAGTTTCGTTGGCAGATTGATGGTACGGCATCGCAACTGATTGTTGCCAATGGCAATACGCTTTGGGTATACGATAAAGACTTAAATCAAGCGACCAAGCAAAGCGTGAGCAATCAAGTAGGGGATACCCCAGCACTGATTTTGTCAGGTGATCCCAGCAAAATCGCCAATAGTTTTAATGTGACCCAGCCGATTGCCTCAAAAAACTATTATGTGCTGTATCCAAAAAGTGGCAATGCCAACTTTAAAAGTTTAGGTATCGCTTTTAACAGCGGTAATCCTGTCATGATGGTATTAAATGATAATTTGGGACAAACTACCAGTATTCGATTCTCTAATGTGAAACGCAATACGTCAATTTCCAGTAATCAATTTAGCTTCACACCACCTAAAGGCGTTGATGTGATTAACCAATAAGTATTTAACTATTTCATTAAATACCTTATTTAAATGCTTTTTGGCTGATAAACCCTGCTTACTGCAGGGTTTTTTTGCTAGAGTGTTGCTATTTAATTAACGGTTAATTACCGGAAGATTGAAGCCTGCTACTAGCATTTTTTACATAAAATGAGTAAACTATCCGTGTTTTAGCCAGTTAACAGCAATATATAGTTACTTTTGTTAAAATACGCATTTTTATAAAGTGATGTAATGCTACTTTATATTAGGTTTTCATCGTGGTTTTAGCAATATATTTGACTAGCCTGTTTAGTAACTAGCCAATCACTCACCGATTACAATAATGGTCAATGGATGTGCAGCGGGGCAGCTTGTTAGCTGGTACGAGGTAATCTTAAGGAAAATAGTTCTTAAGACGTTATCTGCCATCGTCTTTGTGATATTACGCTTGAGCCAGACGGGCTTGGTGGAAATATCAAAAATATCGTCCCAACTTGAATTGCTTAACCTACGTACCGGTTAGTCGTATTGCCCAGGAGTATCCTCATGATTCCAGTCATTGATTGGTCTGCAATTGTATTTATTTTGGCAGCCATAGGACTTTGTATTTTCATGCTTGTTGTACCAAGATTGTTAGGTGGTACTTCTAAAGGCTTTCAAAAGCAAGAAAATTTCGAGTCGGGTGTGGTCAGTGCTGGTTCTGCCAGAATCCGTTTATCTGCAAAATTCTATATCGTCGCTATCTTCTTTGTTATCTTTGACTTAGAAGCATTATACCTATATACCTATGCAGTATCAGTCAAAGAAGCAGGTTGGTTAGGATTTTGGACCGTTGTGCTGTTTGTGGTAGAGCTATTAATCGGTCTATATTATCTGCTTAAACTAGGGGCGCTTAACTGGTCACCTGCAGACAAAAAGCCAAAACCAAAACGTTTGGCTGCGGCGCCTGCGGGCTTTAATCTGGCGGACATTACCCGCTTTAATGGTATTGAAGAGTTAGAAGTAGACCCTACTGGTAAAATCCCTGCACAGTTGTCTGGCGCAATGAACCAAAACCCAAACAATAACGCGGTAAAATAATAACCCGACTTTGCAATCTATGTTGCAAGGTCTTTTGCATTTGTAGTGACATAGAGCGAAATCCTGCTTTAAGAATCAAGGTGATCGAGCATTATGAAATATACATTAACCAAAGCCAATCCAGAGGCCGACAGATTTCCAGACCAAACTCGTCAAATTATTGACGAAGAGGAAGTCAATAAAAACGTCGTCATGACGCGATTAGAAGATTTGACCCATAGCCTTGCAAACTGGGGTCGTAAGCATTCATTGTGGCCATTTAACTTTGGTACCTCGTGCTGCTATGTAGAATACGCAACGACATTAACAGGCGTGCATGACTTGTCTCGCTTTGGCGCTGAGGTTATTCGTGCGTCACCACGCCAAGCTGACGTGATGATTGTGGCAGGTACTTGCTTTATGAAGATGGCGCCTGTTATCCAGCGTCTCTATGAGCAAATGCTTGAGCCTAAATGGGTCATCTCAATGGGTGCCTGTGCCAATTCAGGCGGCATGTACGATGTGTATTCAGTGGTGCAAGGCGTTGATAAAATCATTCCCGTCGATGTGTATATCCCTGGTTGCCCACCCCGTCCAGAAGCTTTGATTCAAGCTATCATGCTGTTGCAAGAATCGATTACCAAAGAACGTCGTCCACTCGGTATTCATGTCAATGACCAAGGTATCTATCAACCTGTCATGCAGCCAGAACGTGACCGTAAACAAGCCGAGCGCATCGCGGTCAAAAATCTACGCAGCCCAGATAACATTGATTAATGCTAGAGTCAATCTCTAGATAGACTTAGGATGAATTTTCGCTAAGTAAAAGCTTAGCGAATTGCGTTCAAAACAAAAAAGGTATTCAACTACCTTCTTAATAATTGTGAATGAGGAAAGTGCCACTCATGGTAACGGTAACTGATAATCAAGCACAAACTGATGTCCCAGCAGTGATTGCAGAATTAAATCGCAAGTTTGAGGGGCAGTTTGTTGTACAAAAAACCTTTGACGCTTTTCCCACTATTTGGGTCAGCCGTGAACAGGTCATCGAAGTACTCCTGTACCTTCGCACCTTGCCACAGCCTTACGTGATGTTACTGGATATTTCAGCGATTGATGAGCGCTTACGCCAACATCGTAAAGACAGGGATGGCAATGCCTTACCTGACAGTGATTTCACCGTGTTTTATCATCTAATGTCGCTAGAGCGCAACACAGACATCCGTATCAAAGTGGCGCTCAAAGAATCTGATTTACACATCCCAACGGCAACCCGTATTTGGCCGAATGCCAACTGGTATGAGCGCGAAGCGTGGGATATGTTTGGTATTACCTTTGATGGTCACCCTCACTTAACCCGTATTTTATTGCCAAAATACTGGGAAGGTCATCCACTGCGTAAAGAATACGCCTCTCGTGCGACTGAAGTACCGCCTTATTATCTTGATAAAGGCAAGCAGATGTTTGAGCAGGAGAACCTACGATTTATCCCAGAAGAGTGGGGCATGAAACGTAGTGGCCGTGACGAAGACTTTATGTTCCTAAATTTGGGTCCTAACCACCCTTCTGCGCACGGTGCCTTTCGCGTTGTGCTTCAGTTAGACGGTGAAGAGGTCATCGACTGTATCCCAGATATTGGTTATCACCATCGCGGCGCTGAAAAAATCGCTGAACGCCAAACTTGGCATTCATTTATTCCTTACACTGACCGTATCGATTATCTTGGTGGGGTGATGAATGAATTACCCTACATCATGTCAGTGGAAAAACTGGCAGGCATTACGGTACCGGATCGCGCGAATACCATTCGTATCATGATGAGTGAGTTCTTCCGTATCACCAATAATTTGCTGTACTGGGGCACCTTCATTCAGGATGCAGGCGGTATGACGCCAGTATTTTATATGTTCGCCGATCGTCAAAAAGCGTATGATGTGATTGAAGCGGTAACCGGTTATCGTATGCACCCAGCGTGGTTTCGTATCGGTGGTACCGCAATGGACCTGCCAAACGGCTGGCACAAACTGGTTCGTGAATTCTTAGATTGGATGCCAAAACGTATCGATGAATACGTCAAAGCTACCATGAAAAACAAAGTACTACAACTGCGTACCCAAAACGTTGCCCAATACGATGCTAAATCTGCCCTTGCTTGGGGCGTATCAGGTCATGGACTTCGTGCCACAGGTATCCCTTACGATGTGCGTAAAGCGCGCCCTTATCTTGGCTATGAAAATTTTGATTTTGAAGTGCCAATTGAGTTTAATGGCGATGCGTATGACCGCTGTTTGGTCAAAATTGAAGAGATTCGTCAGTCACTGCGTATCATTGAGCAATGTCTCAACAACATGCCAATGGGGGCATACAAAGCCGATCACCCACTGGCTGTCCCACCACCCAAAGACCGCACCTTAAATGACATTGAGACCTTGATTAACCACTTTATCTCAGTATCTTGGGGTCCAGTCATGCCAGAAGGCGAGTCCTCCTTTATGGTGGAAGCAGTGAAAGGTATTACCAACTATTATATTACGTCTGATCGCTCAACCATGAGTTACCGTACCCGTATTCGTACACCGACCTTTGCGCACTTACAGCAAATGCCGTCAGTCATTAATGGTAGCTTGGTTTCTGACTTAATTATTTATCTAGCGTCAATTGACGTTGTTATGGCAGACGTTGACCGTTAGGAGAAAACCACCGATGAAGATTGTAACTGATAAAACCCCAAAGGTGGATGTCGCAAGCATTCTAACCGAAGCAGAAATTCACGACATTCATGAATTTATGCATCATTACCCACAAAGCCGCGCGGCATCACTTGATGCGCTAAAAATTGTCCAACGCCGTAATGGCTGGGTGGATGATGCACAAGTCAACGCGATTGCTAATATCTTAAAAATCCCAGTCACCGATGTGGAAGGGGTTGCAACGTTTTATAACCGTATCTACCGCTCACCGGTTGGTCGTCATGTGATTTTGGTCTGTGACTCAATTGGTTGTTATTTGGTAGGTGCAGAGAGTTTAGGTCAAGCTTTTGAGCGCACTTTAGGCATTAGTTTTGGTCAAACCACCCCAGACAATCGTTTTACCTTGTTACCTATTTGTTGTTTAGGCAACTGTGATAAGGGTCCAGCGGTTTTGATTGATGAAGATACCTACGGTCCTGTCCAAATTGAAGAGATTGCTGAATTGCTGGAGCAATACGCATGAATATAACCCGTCAAATTAATAATCGAAAAATTGGCAAATCACCCAGTCAATTGGGCGAGCAAAGCATTCCTATTTATGGTGATAAAGCGACAGCCACCAGTGAGACCAAGCCCCTGACTTGGCGTTTGGCGCATTATGACTCAGTGCTAGATTTGGCAACCTATGAAAGCCTAAAAGGGTTTGAAGGTCTAAAAAATGCCTTGGCTAAATCTGCCAAAGAAGTGGGCAACATGATTAAAGATGCCAACGTGCGTGGACGTGGTGGTGCAGGCTTCAATGCAGGTCTTAAATGGACCTTTATGACGCCACCCGATGGCGGACCTCGTTACTTGATTTGTAATGCAGATGAGATGGAGCCAGGTACATTTAAAGACCGTCTATTGATGGAGCGCCTACCATTTCAGTTGATTGAAGGGATGATTATCTCAGGCTATGCCATTGGCGCAACCGCAGGGTATATTTTTATCCGTGGTGAGTACATTGAAGCCGCTAAACGTCTAAATAATGCATTGGATGAATGCCGTGCCAAAGGGTATTTAGGTGATAACATCTTAGGTTCAGGCTATAGCTTTGATATACATGTGCATACCGGTGCAGGTCGTTATATCTGTGGCGAAGAAACTGCGCTTATTAACTCGCTTGAAGGTCGCCGTGCCAATCCACGTACTAAGCCACCCTTCCCACAAGTATCAGGGGCATGGGGTCGTCCCACTGTGGTCAATAACGTCGAGTCTTTAAACAACATGCCGGGCATCATGCTGCATGGCGTAGAATGGTATAAAGGCCTTGCACAAGGCAAATCAGAAAACCCCGGCACCAAAATCATGGGTTGTTCAGGTCTAGTCAATGAGCCCGGTCTATGGGAACTGCCATTTGGTACTACCGCTCGCGAAATTATTTTTGATTATGCCAAAGGCATGAAAGACGGCCGTAAACTAAAAGCTTGGTTGCCAGGCGGTGCGTCAACTGACTTCTTAACCGCCAGTGATGAGCATTTAGACCTGCCAATGGACTTTGAACCCATCATGAAAGCCGGTAGCCGTTTAGGTACCTGCTTGATTATGGTCGTAGATGAAGCGCAAGATATGGTGTCACTATCGCTCAATTTGCAAAAATTCTTTGCCCGTGAATCCTGCGGTTGGTGTACGCCTTGCCGTGACGGGTTGCCATGGGGAGTCAAAACCTTGCATGCCATCGATACAGGCAATGGTCAACCTGTCGATATTGACGTATTGCGCCAATTGACCAAAGATTTGTGGTTAGGTAAAACCTTTTGCGCCCACGCACCGGGTGCGGTTGAGCCATTACAAAGTGCGTTAAAATACTTTTTACCAGAATTTGAAGCTAAAATTGGTAACAATGTGGTGCCTGAAGAACAATTGTCCCCAACGGGCGTGCCTTCATTCGCAAACAGCGAAAAAGTTGAAGTGTATCAACCGGTTAAGGCCACCAATGGGCAATCAGTGTAAGGAATTAGCATGGCAATTATTCATATAGACGGTCAAGACGTCGAAGTTGATGGTGCCGATAACTTGCTACAAGCTTGTTTATCGCTTGGCATCGATATCCCTTATTTTTGTTATCATCCAGCATTGGGCTCGGTGGGTTCTTGCCGCCAATGTGCCGTCAAGCAATATAATAACAAAGAAGATTATGAAGCGGGTCGTGGTCGTTTGGTCATGTCCTGTATGGTCAACCCGACCCCAGACATGTGGATCTCAGTGACTGATGCAGAAGTGAAAAACTTCCGTAAAAGCTTGGTTGAGTTCTTAATGACTAACCACCCCCATGACTGTCCAACCTGTGAAGAGGGCGGTCATTGTCACTTGCAAGATATGACCTACATGTCAGGTCACAATCATCGTAAATACCGCTTTACTAAACGTACCCACCAAAACCAAGACTTGGGTCCATTTATCAATCATGAGATGAACCGCTGTATCGCGTGTTATCGCTGCGTGCGTTATTACAAAGACTATGCGGGTGGTGAAGATTTGGGCGTTTACGCATCAGCAAGTCGTGTGTACTTTGGTCGGGATAAAGACGGTCAGTTTGAAAGTGAATTCTCAGGTAACCTTACCGAAGTTTGTCCAACTGGGGTATTTACCGACAAAACTCACTCAGAGCGCTACAATCGCAAATGGGACATGCAATATGCACCAAGCATTTGTCATGGCTGTTCGGCAGGTTGTAATATCTCAGCGGGTGAGCGCTATGGTGAATTGCGCCGTATCGAAAACCGTTTTAACGGTGAAGTCAACGCTTACTTCCTGTGTGACCGTGGTCGTTTCGGCTATGGCTATGTCAACCGCCAAGACCGCCCAATTCAAGCGATTGAAACACTAAGCGGTAAACAAACCAATTTGAGCATTGACCATACTATCGATGCCATCAAAAACCGGTTGCAAGGTAAAAAAGCCATCGGTATTGGTTCACCCGTTGCCAGCCTTGAATCAAACTATGCCCTAAAACGCTTAGTCGGTGCCGAAAATTTTAGCATTGGTATTACCAATCAAGAAAAAACTGTGGTACAAAAATGTATCGATGTATTGACCACAGAAAATATCCATAATCCAAGTATGCGTGAGATTGAGGATTATGATGCGGTATTGATTTTAGGTGAAGATATTACCCAAACCAGTCCACGTATTGCACTGGCAGTACGCCAAGCGGCAAAAAATCGCGCCAAACAAATGGCAGATGCGCTAAAAACACCAGATTTCTTGGCAGAGCCTGTGGCTCGTATCGGTCAAAAAGACTACAGCCCAATCTTTATTGTGGATGTCAAAGATACACGCCTTGATGATATCGCCAAAGTAAGCTGCGTAGCCACCCCAAGCGATATCGCTGAATTAGGCTTTAGCATCGCTGAGCAAATGAAAACGTTGGCCACCTCGCAACTACCAAAAGATTTGGTCATCGATGAAGGCGATAATGCTGATATGCAGGCATTTGCTAAACATATCGCGCAGACGCTACTTAAAGCAACCAAACCCCTTATAATCTCAGGCTCATCACTGTACCACACTGCTATCATAGAAGCGGCGGCACAAATTGCCAATATCGCTGAGCAAAAACGCGGTGAAGTGGTAGTATATGAAAAAGGCGTGGTTGACACCCACAATGTGCAAGTGGATGCAGAGATTGCCAAAATCGATGCAGAGCAAGCCAAACTCAAACAAGAGATGGATGAAGCGGCATTTGCTGAACAAGCCAAGCAAGTTAAACGTCCAAGCCGTATGAACCCAACCAAAGGCTACCAAGAAAAAGCGGGTCTGTACTTGTCAGTACCTGCTGCCAATAGCATAGGTGTCAACTTACTCGGTGGTAAAGCGATTGATGAATTAGATGATGATGCCGATGTGGTGATTGTCATGGAAAATGACATCAGCCGCCGCCTAACCGCGGAGCAAATGAACCAACTGGTAGCCAACAAATCACTGATTGTACTCGACCATGAAGCTTATCAATGGCATAACCAGGCTGATGTGATGGTACCTGTAGCAACCTTTGCAGAAGCGGACGGTACACTAATCTCAGCAGAAGGTCGTGCACAGCGTTTCTTCCAAGTTTATGATCCTGTTTACTATCGCCCGCAAAGCATGGTAAAAGAAAGCTGGCGTTGGTTGCATGCGGTAGAGTCTGAGCTCAATGGCCGTGCGATTGACTGGACGCAGCTTGATGATGTGATTACTGCGGTCGCAGACACCAATCCACAACTAGCGGCAATCAGACAAGCAGCGCCATCAGCCGATTACCGTATTACCGGTCTAAAAGTCGCGCGTGAGCCACGCCGTTATTCCGGTCGTACAGCGATGCGTGCGCCGATTTCTGTGCATGAGCCAGAGCAGCCAAAAGATATCGATACGGGCTTGACCTTCTCACAAGAAGGTTATGTGGGCACCCAAACGGATTCATCAATGATTCCATTTGCTTGGTCAGCAGGTTGGAACTCACCGCAAGCTTGGAATAAATACCAAGATAAAGTGGGTGGTCATCTAAAACATGGCGATCCAGGGGTGCGTATTTTTGATGCGTTAACCGCATTGCCAAAACGTGAGTATATTGCGCCTGCTGCAGCTAGCCAACAAGGTTCCACCCAGCTAGTCCCTGTGTATAATATTTTTGCTAGTGATGAATTAACTGCCCGTAGTGAAGTGGTTGCCTCACAATTACTGCCAGCTGCTTTTAGTGTATCAACGGATGATGCCGATAAATGGCAGTTGCAATCAGGTGATATGTTAACGGTCACAGTGAAGGGTGTAGCAACTACATTACCTGTGCAGCTTGTCGATTACTTAGCCGAAAGCTGTGTGGGCTATCCTGTGGGTCAGGCGGGTGAATTAGAAGCCCTGCTAGCGCAGCCCTATACGGACATCAGTATCGTAAAATCAGCAACTACCAACACTGTCGTACCCCCAGCAGCTAATAATGGCGGCATGACAGCTCAAGTAACTCCAGGGGAGGGGGTATAATGGATTATTCTGTTAGACAGATGCCCGATTTACCTGCATGGCTGGCTGGGGTAATGTCCCCTGAAGCTTGGTCAATTGTATTTTTGGCAGTGCAATCAATTGTTATTTTCTTGGCGGTGGTGATTTTTGCTGCGTTGATGATTCCTTATGAACGTCGCATGTTGGCACTGTGGCAAGACCGTTATGGTCCAAACCGTGTGGGTTGGCAAGGTTCGCTACAAGTTGCCGCGGATATGCTCAAAATCTTCTTTAAAGAAGACTGGACGCCCAAATTTGCCGATAAATTTATCTTTGTCTTGGCGCCTGCGATTTCATTGTTTACCGCTTTAGCCGCTTATATCATTGTACCAGTTACGCCATCACTCGGTGGCGCAGACTGGAGCATCGGTATTTTGTTCTTTTTTGCGATGGCAGGGTTGGCGGTTTATGCCGTGATGTTTGGTGGCTGGGCATCAGCCAATAAATATGCCTTGCTCGGTGGTCTACGCTCTGCTGCCCAAACCATTAGTTATGAAGTCTTTCTCGGATTATCGCTAATGGGTGTGGTGGCGTTGGCAGGGTCATTTAACTTACGCGATATCGTATACTCACAAGCCGGTGGTTTTTGGCACTGGAATGTATTTGGTCAAATTTTAGGGTTTTTAACCTTTATGGTCGCAGGTGTGGCAGTTACCCACCGTTTCCCATTTGACCAGCCAGAAGCAGAGCAAGAATTGGCAGAAGGTTACCATGTTGAATACTCAGGTATGAAATTTGGTATGTTCTTTGTCGGTGAGTATGTGAATATCGTGTTGGTATCATCGCTGATTACTATTTTATTCTTTGGTGGTTGGTTGCCATTATTTGATGGACTGAGTTTTATCCCGCCGATTATTTGGTTCATGTTAAAAACGCTATTTTTTATGACCATGTTTGTATTGGCGCGTGGGGCGCTGATGCGTCCACGTTATGACCAAGTAATGAACTTTGGCTGGAAAATTTGTCTACCCATTACCTTGATTAATTTACTCGCGACGGCGGCCTATGTATTATGGCGCACCCATGGTGTAGGGTAAGGTGGAGATTAACGTATGTATTTGACTATGGTAAAAAACACGATTACGGGTTTTGGCTCAATTCTGCGCACCCTAATCATGGTCGCAAGCCATGCGACCCGTAAACGTGATACGATTTTATACCCAGAACAACCTGTTCCTGTACCGCCGCGTTTTCGGGGGCGTATTGTACTGACACGTGACCCGGATGGGGATGAGCGCTGTGTGGCCTGTAATTTATGTGCTGTCGCTTGCCCGGTGGGCTGTATTTCACTGCAAAAAGCGGAACGTGAAGACGGACGCTGGTATCCAGAGTTTTTCCGTATTAATTTTTCGCGTTGTATCTTTTGTGGTATGTGTGAAGAAGCGTGCCCGACAACGGCTATTCAGATGACGCCAGATTTTGAGCTCGGTGAGTATAACCGTCAAAACTTGGTGTATGAAAAAGAGCATTTGTTAATTTCAGGTCCGGGTAAATTCCCTGACTACAATTATTACCGTGTGACTGGGATGGCGACCAAAGATAAACCTAAAGGGGCACACCAAAATGAGTCTGCACCGATTGATTTACGGAGTTTATTGCCATGATAACCGGAGCAACAATAGGGTTTTATTTATTAGCGATTGTCGCTATTTTGGCTAGTTTGCGCGTGATTACTCGTACCAATCCTGTGCATGCGTTATTAAACATGATTGTCACGCTGCTGGCGTTATCAGGTATTTTCTTTGCCTTAGGTGCGCCATTTGCCGGTGCGCTTGAAATCATCGTTTATGCCGGGGCGATTATGGTATTGTTCGTCTTTGTGGTGATGATGCTAAACTTAGGCACCCAAAGCACCTTAGAAGAAGAAAGCTGGTTATCATCCTCAGCTTGGGCAGTGCCGGCAGGACTTGCATTTATTGTGGGTTTGACTCTGTTTAGTCTGATTGGCATGAAACATGGGTTTGAAGGAATAATGCCAGCGTTTATCGGGGTAGAGCCAGTCACGGCAAAAATGATCGGTGCCAAATTATTTACCGAATATTTATTGTTGGTCGAAATTGCAGGATTTTTATTACTAGCGGGTTTGGTGGCGGCTTATCATTTGGCAAAATCTGCCTTGGATGATGAAAACGAAAGTCATAACAGTGAGCTTGGTAATACCGTACAACCTGCCTTAACGAATTTTATTGATAAAGAGCCCAGCCAACCGGCTGTGTTACGCGAAGTTCAGGAGGAGAAGGCATAATGGGACACTTTCCATTAGAGCATGTGCCATTAGAGCACGGTCTAATCTTGTCAGCGATTTTGTTTGCCATTGGTTTTTGTGGTGTGATGGTACGACGTAATTTTTTGTTTATGTTGATGAGTCTTGAGATTATGATGAATGCTGCTGCCTTAGCATTTGTAGTGGCAGGTAGTCGCTGGGTCAGTCCTGACGGACAAATTATGTTTATTTTGGTGCTGACTTTGGCAGCCGCTGAAGTTGCAATTGGGTTGGCTATTCTTTTACAGTTTTATCATAAGCGTGGTCATTTAGATGTCGATACGGCAAATGAGATGAAAGGGTGAAATCAAAATGAGTATGTTACCTTTAACCTTTATGCTGCCGCTGATTGGCTTTCTGATTCTAGCGACCATGCGTGACCGCTTAAGCGAAAACGCAGCCGCAGTGGTCGGTGTCGGCAGTATGGGTTTGGCTGCTTTGTGTGCCTTGATGGCAGGCAGTGATTTTTTAATGAACCATCCACAAGGCGCTGTCATTAATCAGCCGTTGTGGACGTGGATGCAAGTCGGTAGTTTTGCCCCGAAATTTGGTCTCATGCTGGATGGTTTGGGCGTGACCATGATGGGCGTGATTACCGGTGTCGGTTTTTTAATTCATATTTTCGCGTCATGGTATATGCGCGGTGAAACAGGCTACGCAAGATTTTTTAGCTATATGAACCTGTTTGTCGCAAGTATGTTGTTACTTGTGCTTGCTGACAATTTAGTGCTGTTGTACTTAGGTTGGGAAGGCGTTGGTATCTGTTCTTACTTATTGATTGGTTTTTATTATCACGAGCGCGCCAATGGCCGTGCTGCGATGAAAGCCTTTACCGTAACCCGTGTGGGTGATGTGTTCTTAGCGTTTGGCTTATTTTTGTTGTTCCGTGAATTGGGTACGTTAAATATCTCAGATATCAATGCCAATGTATTGCAAATGCTAACGTCGGCAGGGTCAACGGTGACGATTTTTGGTCATAGCTATCCTACTATCAAAGTTGCGGCTGTGATGCTAGTGCTTGGTGCGATGGGTAAATCTGCACAAATTCCGCTACATTCTTGGCTTGCTGATGCGATGGCAGGTCCTACGCCTGTTTCAGCCTTGATTCATGCGGCAACGATGGTTACCGCAGGTGTGTATTTAATTGCCCGTTTACATCCTGTGTTCTTATTGACCCCTGATGTGTTGGCAAGTTGGGTGGGTATCGTTGGGGCAACAACATTGTTGGTTGCTGGTTTCTGTGCGCTTGCACAAACCGATATCAAACGTATCTTAGCTTATTCAACCATGAGTCAAATCGGCTATATGTTCTTGGCATTAGGGGTAGGCGCTTGGCAAGTTGCAATTTTCCACTTGATGACCCATGCGTTCTTTAAAGCTTTATTATTTCTAGGGTCGGGCGCTGTTATCTTGGCTTACCATCATGAGCAAAACATCTTTAAAATGGGTGGGTTGTTTTATAAAAATAAATTCCTATTTGCGGTGTTTGCGATCGGGGGTGGGGCACTTGCTGCGATTCCTTGGATTACGGTGGGTTATTACTCAAAAGATGAAATTATTTGGGAAGCCTTCGCATCAGGTCATATGAATTTATTTTGGATGGCAGTGGTGGGTGCGTTTTTAACCTCGATTTATACGTTTCGTATGATTTGGATTGTGTTCTTTGGTGAAGAAAAAACGCCTATTCACGATCTTAAAGGTTGGACATACTGGCTGCCGCTCGCGGTATTGCTAGTGTTATCAACTGCGGTGGGGGCGATGATTCATCCACCATTAGCAGGCGTATTGCCACAAAGTTTTAGCGTGATTCATCCTGAGGTAGAACATGGTAAGCACACGGCAGAAATGATTGTGATGGCTGCGATGTTGGCGGGGTTGATTGTGGGTGCTTTCTTGTTTGCCCTAGATAAAGGTCGCATCGTGAGTAAGTTTAACCAAACAGGTTTGGGCCGTGCGCTTAATTACTGGTGCTATCATGGTTTAGGTTTTGATGCTTTGTATGACATTGTATTTGTTAAACCATTCTTATTGATTGGTAAGTTGATTAAAATTGACCCGATTGACCGCACTTGGAATATTTTACCAGCCCTATCGTTGGCAGGTAACCGAGTGGCGACATGGTTCCAATCAGGCTCGATTCGTGGGTATGCTGCAAGCTTCGGTCTTGGCATGGCAGTATTGTTGGTGTTGGTAATGATGATGATAGGGAAGTAACAGTTATGCAAAATAATCTCTTATTACCCGCCTTGATATTTATTCCAATCATTGCAGGTTTTCTGTGCTGGTTGGTTGAAAAAGTTGATGAACGTTTACCTCGTTGGATTGCGTTCCTTGGCATGCTATTAACGTTTTTGATTACGGTAGCTATTTGGCAAAACGGTAACTTTATTGGTTCAGCACAAACCATTGCTGAGGTGACTGCTAAACCGACTTGGTTGGCAGAGTTTCAATTACCTTGGATGCCCTCATTGGGGGTCAGTTTCCATCTAGCCATTGATGGGTTATCGCTGTTGATGGTGAGCCTAACAGCCTTCTTAGGTATGATGGCGGTGGCGTGTTCATGGGGTGAGATTACTCGCCGTGTGGGCTTCTTCCATCTTAATCTACTTTGGAGCTTGGGCGGTGTTATTGGTGTTTTCCTAGCAATCGATATGTTCTTGTTCTTCTTCTTTTGGGAGATGATGTTAGTTCCTATTTATTTCTTGATTGCAATCTGGGGACACAATGCGATTGGCGGTAAAACCAAAGAATATGCCGCAACCAAATTCTTTATTTATACCCAAGCATCGGGTCTGATTATGTTGATTGGTATTTTGATTTTGGTGATGATTCATGCATCAACCACAGGTCAAATAACTTTTAACTATATGGACTTGCTAGGTACAGATCTTGGCAAATGGCAATACCCAATCATGCTGATGTTCTTTATTGGCTTTGCGGTTAAATTACCAATTTTCCCACTGCATGGCTGGTTACCCGATGCGCACGCACAAGCACCGACTGCAGGCTCGGTGGATTTGGCTGGTATTTTGATTAAAACTGCGGCGTATGGTTTATTGCGGTTTGTCCTACCACTATTCCCAGAAGCCAGTGCTCAGTTTGCACCGATTGCGATTACTTTGGGGGGTATTGGTATTTTCTACGGGGCTTGGCTTGCGTTTATGCAGCAAGATATCAAGCGGTTACTGGCTTATACCAGTATTTCACATATGGGTTTTGTGGTACTTGCGTTGTATGCCGGTACGTTAATTAGTTTCCAAGGCTTGATGATTCAAATGTTGGCACATGGTCTTAGCTCAGCGGCATTATTTATCATGAGTGGTCAGCTTTATGAGCGTCTACATACCCGTGATTTGAGCCAAATGGGGGGTATGTGGGGTCAAATGCGTTATTACCCACCGTTACTTATGTTCTTTGCCGCGGCATTATTAGGTATTCCAGGTACCGGTAACTTTATTGGGGAGTTCTTAATTCTGTTAGGTTCTTTCGCCTCGCATCCTGTGGCAGTGGTGTTTGCTACCTTTAGCTTAGTCGTTGCCGGTTTATACGCATTAATTATGATTTATAAAGCATTATTTGGTACGCCAACAGCGACGATTGAGAAAATGTCACCGATGCGTGATATCAATGCGCGTGAAGCGGCAATCTTGTTGGTGCTTGGGTTTGGTTTATTATGGTTAGGTCTATATCCCCAATCATTCTTAGATACCTCTGATCACAGTATGCACTGGATTAGTCAGGCATATCATGTCCAGCAAGTTGCACCTACTGCTCAAGAGCCATTTGCTCATATGGAGGTAAAATAGATGAATCCTATTATTCCATTTGCTAGCAATGTGCTCATGCCATTGTTTCCAATGATTTTAATTTCAATCACCACGGTGGTGGTGATGATTGCCATCGCCATGAAGCGTTCAAATTTTGTGGCAGGTACCATCAGTGTGATTGGCCTTAATGCCGCCTTGTTTGTTGTCCTTATACAATTATTGGGTGGCAATCCTGATAGCATGTTGCATGGTCTGTATGAATTATTTACACCATCGCAAGGCTTGATTGCTCCCTTATTTGTAGTGGATAGCTTTGCCCAGTTCAATATGGTGATTATTTTAATCAGCTCGCTTGCGTGCTTTACCTTGGCGTATGGTTACATTGGAGGCTATCGCGATAATAAAGAAGAGTTGTATTTGCTACTGCTTATCTCAACATTGGGCGCGCTGTTTATGGTATGCGCTGATAACTTAGCTTCTTTCTTTGTCAGCTTAGAGTTATTGTCGGTACCGCTATATGGTATGTTGGCTTATACTTATGCGCGTGGTAAATCGTTAGAAGCGGGTTTTAAATACCTCATTTTATCGGCGACAGCCTCTGCTACCATGTTGATGGGTATGGCATTAATCTACTCAAACACAGGTACTTTATCCTTCCGTCAAATTGGTATGGCAATCGTACCCATGTTTCAAAATGGTATCGTTATGCCGATTTTGGTGGTGGGGACTGCATTAATGTTATTTGGTATTGCCTTTAAACTCTCAGCAGTACCATTCCATACTTGGACGCCAGACGTTTACCAAGGTGCGCCTGCGCCTGTGGCGACTTTCTTAGGCAGTGTTTCCAAAGTAGCTATGATGGCGCTAGGATTACGTTTCTTATTGTCTACGGCGACCTTAGCCTTGCCAGCAATCAATACCCTGATTGTGGTGATTGCCAGCTTATCGATGATTATCGGTAACGTACTAGCGCTTCGTCAGCACAATATAAAACGTCTGTTAGCCTATTCATCTATTGCGCACATCGGCTATGTGTTAGCGATTATCAGCGCAGTGAAAGTTGAATCAGCAGGTTTTGTCAGCCTTTACATGGCAGTGTATGCGTTTACCACCATTGGTGCGTTCGGTGTCGTGACTATCATGTCAAGCCCGTACAAACGTCAAGGTGAAGCAGAGTTGGTTGAAAACTTCCAAGGGATTTTTTGGCAACGTCCTGTGCTAACTGCCGTATTGACTGTGATGCTATTATCATTGGCAGGTATTCCATTGACCGCCGGGTTTATCAGCAAATTCTTTGCGATTTTTGCTACGGTTTCAGCGCAAAGTTGGTGGCTCACTGCCATGATTATCGTGGGTAGTGCAATTAGCTTGTATTACTATCTAAATCTTATGGTCACCTTGTTTAGACGTCCCCAAGAAGTACAGCCGCACGATGCGGTCAATCATTGGGGTATTCAAGCAGGCGGCATCATGGTGTTGTTGGTGACGTTAGCGGTATTATACTTCGGTATTTTCCCCGAAACATTATCAAAAATTATCACGCTAGTTCGCATATATTAATCCAATTTTAGTACTGCGACATAAAAAAGCGTATCTTAGTTCATTAAGGTACGCTTTTTTGTTTATAATGATGCAAAAAAATGGTCAAGATAATATGTCAGATGATAAAAGTATTCGCGTTAAAGTGATTGAAGTGACCCGTTGGGCGCCCACCTTGCTAAGTTTTAAAGTCACGCGCCCCGATGGCTTTAAATTTACCGCAGGGCAATTTGTTAGGCTCGGTATCCATGGCAAAGATTTACAATATTTTGCACAAAACCATGAGACCAAATTAATAACTTCTGAGACGCAAGATAAGCCCATTGACCTTGATGGCTATGTGTTTCGCGCGTATTCCGTCGCATCTTCGCCCTATGATGAATTTATTGAATTTTTCTCGGTGGTCATTCCTCACGGGGAATTCACCAGTAAGGTTAATCATATCCAAGTGGGCGATAGTTTATTGCTTAATACCACGCCATTTGGCTACTTGACCTTAGCCCGCTACCAGTTACCCCTACCCAATGATTTATGGTTGCTGGCAACAGGCACGGGTTTAGCCCCATTTTTATCGATTTTAAAGACCATCGAGGTATGGCAGCAATATCAGCGCATTATTTTGGTGTACAGCGCACGCACCTCGCAAGAGCTTGCTTATCAAGCGGAAATTGGCTCGATTAAGTCAATCTATGGCGACAATGGGGCAGCGTTTGTATTTTTGCCCATTGTCACGCGAGAAGCGGATTATACGGGGGAAAAAGCTCGGGTTCCCAATCTGATATTGTCGGGCAAGTTAACCCAGTTGGTAGGGCAAAAACTGGATAAAGAGCGCAGTCATGTGATGTTGTGTGGTAATCCACAAATGGTCGAAGATACCAAAGAAGCCTTAAAATCGCTTGGATTGACCATGAATCGCCGCGGCGAAGGCAATATCGCCGTTGAAAACTATTGGTAAGCACCTCGTTAATTGGCAAAGCACAATCGGTAAAAAATCAGTAGAGCAAAAGCGGTAAAGGATGAGGTTTGATACCGATGAAAAAATTCTAAGCCGCTTTAGTTGCGTTTGCTGTTATTGCAGGATTATCCGCTTCAGTAATCAATTGGTCATTACTACCTATGTTGAGAATTTCACCGACGTTGGCATTGGCTCTCAGCAGTAGTTGCTGTTCAGCAAGATAACCGTGATTTACCTGCACCTTGCGCAGCGTTGCCATGATTTTTTCGTTTTTCTTCAGCCAGCGACCAATATCGAGATACAAGATATCATCTTTTTGGTGCACCAAATTGATTTTCTCCAAAATCATGCCGAGCGGGTCTTTCTTTAACACCCGTTTAAAAAACCAAAGCGCCGCATGAATCGCTTTTGATTTCACATAGGAATCTGAATACAAGGCAATGACATCGGTGTCAGTCAATTGCTGAAATACCAAGCGCTGGCGATAACGGTCAAATTGGGCATGTACCACACCTAAATTGACAGCAAGGTCAGCGAAAATGCCTTTATAGTTAATCGTTGCATACAGTCGAAGCCAGCCTTCATGAATCTCCAGATGCATACTCAATATCGCTTTGACTTTTTCAACCACAAATTTTTGAATGGCCTCGTTTAGCTGTTTTTCGGTGGCGGGCACGATAAACTCTTGACCGGCAAAATCTTCGATTTTCTCATACCACGTTTGCGATTTTTGCATCAGTTCACGTGCGATTTCTTCAGAATGGGTGGCAAAAAATTCATCCAGTTGCGTTTTGCTCGTTATCACGATCGTTTCTCATTTTTTATATTTGTATTGAAAGCTATTATTGTAGTCAGTTTTTGGGCATTGTAAAGTTGCTAATCATAAAGTCATTAATCATAAAGTCGCTGACCCGTCTACAAAAAATCTTGTACCAGTAATTGGTAAACATTGATTGCTACTTATTAATTGCTCACCACTGATTGCTAATGGCGTATGAATTTAGCTTCAGCCAAGGTTTGATTTAATCTATAATATCTGCGCGTTATAATACATGAGTGATTTGTATTTTTTTAGCAAGGTTGTGGAGATAGCGTCGTCATCGTTCAAAGGGTTATATTTTGTTGTATAGCAAAGACAGCCACAGTTATGTTTTTCAAAAGTTAATGCCACATACTACGGCTTGCAAAGACAGCGCCATGCTATTTGCTACCATTATGGCGGTGGCAATTCATGCGGCTGTTATTTTTGGTATACAATTTGAAGATAAAAGCTCACCAACCGCAGCGGTGCAAGAAGTCACCACGGTGTTGACCGAAAATCTGCAAAAGAATGAAAAAGCCGATTTTATCGCCAATGCAGGCCAGCAAGGTGGCGGTGAGTCCAACGAAAAGCTACGGCTTGAAAATAATACCATAAGCCCCTTACAAGACGAAGCAATCAATGAAACCGATGATATCGTGAGTCAAGAACGCCAAACGCGCCAAGAAGCGTTTCAAGAAAGTTATCTACGTACCACGTTAAGCTTTGAAAAAATCCGCAGAGAAAATAATAATAAAAAACAAGATGATAGCGAAAATCTAGCCGCGCAAGAACAACGGGTACAGGCACAAATTGCCACCCTTGAAACCAAAATCAGCAGTAACCGCCAATTACTAGCCAAAAAATCTGCGGTCAAGACTATCAGTAGTAACTCCACCACCACGGGTGAAGCCGCGCGCTATATCGAGAATTTTCGCCAACAAGCCTATCATATTGGCAACCAGCAATATCCCCAAGAAGCCCGCGCCAAAGGCATCAAAGGTGATGTCATGCTGATGGTGATTATCGAGCCTAACGGGCAAGTCAAATCTATCAAAGTGTTACAGTCATCAGGCGCTACCATCTTGGATGAAGCAGCAAAAAATTCGGTGCGTAAAGCCGCGCCATTTGGTAAGTTCTCAAAGGAAATGCAAGATTATTTGGAGCTGCGCATTATCCGTACTTGGCGATTTGGTGATACCTTAACCGTTGATGACCAAAACCCCGCAATTTAACTTTTTAATAACTATGATAAAGGCTGTCCTATGTCAACCGTACTACACAAAGAATTGGCGCTATTTGACCTCGATAACACCCTCATTGATACCGATAGTGACTATATGTGGGGCGAGTTTTTGGTCAAACATCATCTGGTAGAAGAAGCGCTGTATCGTGCTAAAAATCGGGAGTTTTATGAGCACTATATCGCAGGAACGCTCGATGCGGTCGTCTATAATGAGTTTGTGGCAGGCTTTTTAAAACAGCATACTTTAGCCCAGTTACATGAATGGCGTGAGCAATATTTGCAAGATGAAATCGCGCCAAAAGTGCGTCCAAAAGCGGTTAACGCTATCCAATCGCATTTACAAGCAGGGCACGATGTGGTGGTGATTTCTGCCACCAATGCCTTTGTGGTCAAAGCGATTGCTAACAAATTATTTTTGGTAGCGGAAGATAATATTTTAGCCACTGAGCTTGAAGTCACCGAGCAGGGCTACACAGGTAAGGTCGCAGGGCAGCCAAACTTTAAAGAAGGCAAAATCATTCATTTAAAAAATTGGATTGCTCAAAAAAATGCGCAAGGTATTACTTATACCAAAACCTACGCCTATTCGGATTCAAAAAATGATTTGCCGCTATTAGAATGGGCGGATGTAGCGATTGCGGTATGCCCCGATGATACCCTACACGCGCATGCCTTAGCGCATCATTGGGCAGTGGAAGATTGGTCGATGAAAGCGCAGGCGGAATAGGCAACAGCTAAGATGAATCCAGTGACAGATTCAGGTATAATGGCGCATTTTTCATAGTAACACGTTAAGGTAACCTCACATGGAAATCAACCCGTATTTAGAGCATATCAAAGACTTAACTGACCGTGGCAACCAGCTTCGGGGGTATCTTTGACATCGAAGCCAAGCAAGAGCGTTTGGAAGAAGTCAATTTAGAGCTTGAAAACCCAGAATTGTGGAACGACCCAGAGCGTGCCACCAAAATCAGTAAAGAAAAATCGCAGCTTGATAATGTCATTGGCGTGATTACCGCTTTAGATGATAAGTTGGAAGACGCCAAAGCCATGATTGACTTAGCGGTGGAAGCCGATGATGCAACGCTATTGGCAGACGTACAAGCGGAACTCGATGAGGCCGAAGCCAAAGTCGCAGATTTAGAGTTTAAGCGTATGTTTAGCGGCGAGATGGATGGCAACAACTGTTATGTTGATATCCAGTCAGGCTCAGGCGGTACCGAAGCACAGGATTGGGCAGAGATGCTGCTGCGGATGTATTTGCGTTGGTGTGAGTCACATGGATTTAAAGCTGAAATTATGGAACTATCAGCAGGTGGGGTCGCAGGGATTAAAAGCGCATCGATTCATGTCAAAGGTGACTATGCGTTTGGTTGGTTACGTACCGAAATCGGCGTGCATCGTTTGGTAAGAAAATCACCGTTTGATAGCAACAACGGTCGCCACACGTCTTTTGCGGCGGTGTTTGTATCGCCTGAAATCGATGATAATATTGAGATTGATATCAACCCTGCCGATTTACGCATCGATACTTATCGCTCAAGCGGTGCAGGCGGTCAGCACGTTAATACCACAGACTCTGCGGTGCGTATCACCCACCAACCGACAGGTATTGTGGTTGCGTGTCAAAATGAACGTAGCCAACATGCCAACAAAGACACGGCAATGAAAATGCTACGCGCCAAACTGTACGAACGTGAAATGATGCAGCGTATGGAAAAGCAACAAGCGCTAGAAGAAACCAAGTCGGATATCGGTTGGGGTAGTCAAATTCGCTCGTATGTGCTCGATGACTCGCGGATTAAGGATTTGCGTACAGGGGTGGAAACTTCCAATACCCAAGCGGTGCTAGATGGTGATTTGGATAAATTTATCGAAGCGAGCCTAAAAGCAGGGCTTTGATTTAACTGCGCTGCCTACAATAACCCATTGCTAATTTATCCGCACTTGCTAAAATTAGAGGGTCAATTTTTTAGTTGACGCGCTTTTTTTTCATAAGGATTTGATATGCTGTACCAATGGCAAGACAAAAAACCCACCTATCAAGCACCCTTCACAGGCTGGGTCGCAGACTCGGCTGAAATCATCGGCGATGTACATCTAGCTGATAACGTCAGTGTGTGGTTTGGCGCGGTGATACGCGCGGACAATGCACCGATTTATTTGGGCAAAAATAGTAATGTGCAAGAAAACAGTGTGATACACACCGATGAAGGTATCGCCGTCACCATTGGCGAAGGCGTGACGATTGGGCATTTGGCGATGCTACACGGCTGCACTGTTGGTGATAATAGCTTGATTGGTATCGGTGCGATTGTGCTCAATAATGCCCAAATCGGCAAAAATTGCATCATCGGTGCCAATGCGCTTGTCACCGAAAATATGCAAATCCCAGATAATTCCATCGTGATGGGAAGCCCTGCGAAAGTTGTCAAAACCTTGCCGCAGGGGCGCGAAGTGATGCTTCAACTATCCGCATTACATTATGTTGATAAAGCCCATGCTTTTAAAGCAGGACTTAAGCCTCTAGCGATAGTGTATTAAGTTTGATAGCAGTTATTGGAGCATACAGATTAGTGCAAAAAAAGGATAGTGAATGCACGCTCCTTTTTTATGCCGTGTTGCTTTATGCCCTGTTATTCCTGTTACTTGACTATTAAGCAATACGTTGTCTTAACGCTGTAGCACGTTCTACCAACGCCGTGTTGTTGCTGTCTTTGATTTCATCAAGCAAGCGTTTGGCACTGTCGTATTCCCCTAAATTCACATACTGTTCTGCCAAATCTACGTTTAACGTATCCGTGTCGATATCCTTAATGACATCGAGAATCGCTGATAAATCTTCAACAACTGGCGCAGTTGTTAGGCTTGCCTCATTTGCTATCGATGTTGTTTCAGGACTAGCGGTTGGGGTCGTAGTTGTTTGTGTATTTGCTGGAGTGGCTGCCTGAGTAGTTGAGTCATCAAAAGACAAATCAAACATGTCATCTGAGATAAGTAGCGAATCAGATGGTTTAGGGGCGTTGACTTCTGCCAAGTCAACGACAGGCTCAGCGACCGATGGGGTAGCAGGCTTGGCTAGTGAAGCCGCTTCTGCTTGGCGTAGTAATTCATCATCCAAAGCAAACGATGCAATATCTGTGGCTTCATCACTGGCAACCGGTACAGAAGTTGCTGCATCGGAAGGTAGATTGCTAGATGCTTTGGTATCTGACGTGTCAAAGCTTAAGGCTGCTTCTGTAGTAGCGTCATTGGTTGGAGTAACCGCTGGCTCCGCTTTCAAATCAAAGTCGAAATCAAAATCATCTGCGATATTGTTGTCAGCGCTCGGTGCAGCCGTTGGGGGCGTTAGCATTGGCGCTGCAGCAGTTGCGGCATTCGTTGACGGATTATCTGGTAAACTAAAGTCAAAATCAAAATCAAAATCGCTGTCGCTAATAGCATTGTTATTGTTATTGACGTTACTTGCCGAAGTGGTGGTTACAGGTTCCTCTGTCACTGGGGCAACAATTTCGGTAGGTGATTCTAAGACAGGGGCAGCGACAGTCTCAGCGGTCGCGGGCTGTTTGCTAGGTAGATCAAAATCAAAATCGTCAAAAGTTAACTCATTTGATTGTGATTGCGCCGCTGTGGTTTCAGTAGTAGGGTCAGTTTCAGGCGGGACAGGTGTAACAGGGGCGATTTTGGTTTCAGGCACATCGAGTGCAAAGTCAAAATCTAATTCATTATCGGCATTGCTGTTAGCACCATTAGCTAGGGTTGCTGGCTGTGCCGCTTCAGTGACGCTCGGCATGGCAACCTGTGAGGTGCTGTTGATGGCTGGCTTATCACTGTCTTGTTTAAAACCTGGCAAATCAAAATCAAGTCCATCTGATTCAACGGCTTCAGCGGTATGGGTCATCGCTGCGCTGCGTGCAGTTATCCTTTGTTCTTCATCTACCAGCGTTTTTAGGTTATTGGCTTGGGCGTTGAGATTGAGGGTTTGAGCAGCCTGCAAAGTCGTTTGCGGTAGGTCAGGCGCAGCATAGGGGCTTGGTTGCTGTGATTGACGTTGCAGTTCTAGTTCGCGTTGCTGTTCAGCCAAGGTTTTTGGACGTTTGACTTGGGTCTGAGTATCAACCGTTGTCTGGCTCTTACCTTTTTTCATCAAAAAAACGCCAGCAACAATTACCAAAATCACTACTGCTGCGATACCTATCATTATCGGATCCATCTTTCACCTCATCGTTACGGTAGATAGTGATCATTAGGGCATAGCAAGATATAAGCTACCGCTTTATGCGACTAATGAATCACCACAAATTTGTTGTACGGTATGAAATGACACAGCACACAGGCAATATCATCCACGCGCTGTATTATTTTTTGTTTAACTCTTTTAAGCGTTTTTCTAATTGGGCAAGCTTGGTATCTTGTATTTTCAAGCGATTTTCAGCGCCCACTAAGTCTTGATTGAGTTTGTTAACTTTAGTGGCTTGCTGGGCGGTGGCTTGGCGTTTTTGCTGCACTTGCGCCGCCACTTGGGATGACATCCCTTTGCCTGCCTTGTTCTTGGTACTCTGACCTTGTACTGAACCACTGCTATGATTAGGTGCGATGATGGTCATTTCAGATTTTTTAGTTGCTGCGTATGGCCGCGGTGTTTTTTGTGCTTTAAGTGTCTTTTTTGTCGTTTTTGGGGTGGCTGGTTGTCTAGTAGCAGATTTTGGTGCGATGACAGATTTTTTGCTTACGACACGTCTTTTATTTTGACGATATTGTTGTCGCGCTTTATTGGCCGATTTTATCCCAATTTGTGAAGGCACTACTTTGTATTTTGGTATTTGTAATTGGGTATTGGCGACAAGTTTGGTTGGGTCATTATCTGGGAACGCGGTCGGGTTGGCTGCCATGATATCTGTCATCACTTGATCGACATCTTTGCGGTTTGCTGCTGCGATATTACTGGCGATGGTCCAAAGGTTGTCATTGCGCTGTAGTGTATAAGTGGTTGTCTCGCCAATGATTTGCGGGTTCTTGGCGCTATACTTAAATTTGGACTTGTCTGAAGGTTGATTGCCATAATTAGCTGCTGGGCTAGGTAATTGAGTGTCTGCGGCGTTTGTTTGGATGGGGTTTTGTGTTTGTGGCACGGCTGGCGTATAGACCGCGCCATTTGGCCGAATAGCTCGAACCGTTCGCGTCTCTTGAATACGCAAGTAGTCACTGTTTTCGCTAGCCAGGGTCATTGGGGCGGCACCGGCGGGCATACCAGTCGTAGGTAAATTAGGCAGCTGGTTGATGGTGGTTGATGGCAACGTTATCGGCTGCATGGGCATAGGGTCGGGCGACATAACAGGCAACTGCACAGGATTGGCCGAACCTATGACGATGTTTTGCGCCGGTGATTGCAAAGCCGTGGTATTGGCTTGCGTGGTGATTTTTTGTGCGCTGTCGATGGGCATCAACAAGGTTTTTGGCAACGTTTTGGTCACGCCATTTTCCGTGATATTGAGCACCACATCGGTAAATGGGGCATTAATCGGCCGTTTGCTGGTCAATACAATCTGACCGCCATTGCTACTGGTTGGGACAAATTTGATTTGAATATCGGCATCTTTTGACAAGCCTAGCTGGCGATACACATCAGCTTGGGCGGCTGTGACAGAAAAAGTTCTTGGATTGATATCACTGACATTAATACTGGCGTTTAGTGGCTGATTTTGTTGGGTTTGTACATAAGTATCGCCAATATTGACGGCATAAGCGACAATGGGAAGCGATAAGGGAAAACCCAATACCAAGTGTACAGAGTATTTTTGCCAAGACATAAAAAATCCTTGCTGAAGGTATCATAGCCTAGTTAGGGGTGTTAAAAAATGCCTACTTGTGTGGTCGCATGGTAGTCAATATACCGACAGGCAATATTCAAACATCGAATTAATCGATAGTCCAACAACTTGACAAAAGTTTCAGTCAAATTATCTGCTCAACTTTACACTTTTTGTCCAAAACTCTCAATAGTCTGACTCGCTTATTATTGGCATAAAGCTTGGGATAAAGCCCGCTGCTGATAGCAATTTACGCGCGGATTGATACGTGGATTGATGCTTGGATAATGATGCTATACTATGAATACCCTGATAAAGGCAATCCCTGTCTACTGGTCATGGCGTTTTTTAGGGGTAAATAACGGATTAACACTATCAGGTTTATCTACTCAGGCATAAAAAAACACGCCCTAGTCAGCGTGCTTTTTATAAAATAAAACCTTGGGTTTATAATTGATTGCGGATAATCGCAAGTGTGCGGCGTAATGGCTCTGCCGCGCCCCATAACAACTGATCGCCCACGGTAAAGGCGGATAAATATTCGCCACCTAGATTCATCTTACGAAGACGACCTACGGCAACTTTAAGGGTGCCAGTGACCGCCACTGGGGTCAAACGCTCAACGCTTGCTGCTTTGTCATTTTCTACCACATCTAGCCACTCATTGCCACTGTCACGAAGCGCAGCTTCAATTTCTTCTAGAGGGATGTCTTTTTTTAGTTTGATGGTCAAGCCTTGTGAGTGACAACGCATGGCACCGATACGCACGCAGATACCATCAATCGGCACAATGTTGGCATTATTTTTGTCTGCATCATTGCCTAAGATTTTGTTGGTTTCAACACAGCCTTTCCATTCTTCTTTTGATTGACCGTTTTCTAGTTGTACATCAATGTAAGGAATTAAGCTACCAGCAAGCGGTGCACCAAAGTATTGTTTTGGGAAGTCGCTGCTACGTTGTAATTCGGCTACTTTACGGTCAATCTCTAAAATTGCGCCTGCCGGGTTATTGAGTTCGTCTGCAACGCCATCATGGATGTAGCCCATGCCTTTGATAAGCTCACGCATATTATTGGCGCCCGCACCACTTGCCGCTTGGTAAGTCATCGCAGATACCCATTCAACCCAATCACGTTTGAACAGCTCGCCAATCGCCATCAACATCAAAGATACCGTACAGTTACCACCGATAAAGTCTTTTTGACCATTTTTGATAGCGTCATCAATGACATTGCGGTTGACTGGGTCTAGGACGATGATGCTATTGTCAGTCATACGTAGGGTGCTTGCTGCATCAATCCAGTAACCGGTCCACCCTTTATCACGTAGCGGTTGATGGACTTCTTTGGTATAGTCGCCGCCTTGACAGGTAATAATGGCATCACAAGCCGCTAAAGCCGCTAAGTCATGCGCATCTTCAAGCTTGCTAGGGGCAATGCCATTTGGGGTAGGAGCATCGCCACCGGCATTACTGGTAGAGAAAAACACGGGGGTAATCCCTTCAAAGTCGTTTTCATCCATCATACGTTGCATTAATACCGAACCGACCATTCCACGCCATCCGACCAAACCTACGCGTAGCTGACTCATGATAACCCTTCCTTACTGTAAACAAAATAAAATAAATAGTGCAGAAAATCCACATTGATTTTTCAATTAGTAACCTGTTACCTTGCCTGTATTTGTCATGTTTTGCAAGTGAATTTTTTTTTACATGGGGCATCTATTTAGCTATAGATGGTAGGCTGATAGCGATGTCAGGGTGAAAAATAGCGTTTGGCAACACAACTGCAATTTATCAGCTGTATTTTTGCGGCTACTATATCGCCATGCTAATGATAACAAGCTAATATTGACCAACGTGAACCGCAATATAACATGAAAGGATAGACAATGACGCTGTTGTTACAGTTGCTAGCAGGTTTTGTGGTTTTTGCAACTTTTTGGGCAACCATCCCTAGGTTTGAATGGTGGTTTAGGGTTGCTGATTTTCCCAGAAATCAATTGATTTTTTTGGGGGTGGTGGCGCTCATTGGCTTACTTTGCCTGGGCGCTTTTGACAGTCGTTGGCAGATGGGATTGATTTTACTGCTGCTTATTGCGCTGGCTATGCAAGCGTACATGGTGTTGCCATATACGTTTTTGTGGAAGAAACAAGTGCAAACGGCAAAGCCAAAGTCACGCGATTATCAAGTGAAATTGTTGGTTGCCAATGTGTTGACGACCAATCCAAATAAACAAGCTTTAATTGACCTTATCCATACCCATCAACCTGATATTGTATTGACGCTCGAAACTGACCAAGCTTGGCAAGACGCTTTAAGCCCAATCGAAGCTGACTATCCATTTAACGTCAAAGTGCCACTCGATAACTTGTATGGTATGCATTTGTACTCAAAGCTTGAGCTTATCAATCCCCAAGTAAGATATCTGGTGGTTGATGATATTCCATCGATTCATACCCAAGTTCGCCTAGCCATGGGAAAAGTTGTTTGGCTATACTGCTTGCACCCCATGCCACCGAGTCCAACCGAAGCGGATAAATCGGTGACACGGGATGCTGAGCTATTAATGGTAGGCAAACACATCAACGCCAACGATTTGACGGTGATTGTTGCAGGTGATCTCAACGATGTGGCGTGGTCGCATACCACACGCATGTTCCAGCGTATCTCAGGCCTACTAGACCCTCGCATTGGGCGTAAATTCATCAATACCTTTCATGCCAGTTACCCATTTTTGCGCTGGGCGCTTGACCATGTTTTTCACAGCAATCACTTCACACTGGTATCGATGGCGCGTATGCCGAACATTGGCTCCGACCATTTTCCCGTGCTCACTACTTTACAATATGAGCCTGAAGTCATGGATGAGCAGCCTGAACCTTTGCCAAGCATCGCCGATCACCAAGAGGCAAAAGAAACCATTAAAGAAGGGATCAAAGAAGGCGAAAAACTATCGGAAGCTCAGAGTGATAGCGCTAGTGATGCTAGCAAATTATTGAAAGGCGCATTAGAAAGCTAGCAGCGGGCAAGTTAAAACCCCATGTAAGCATTTGCTTACAACAGATTCCGCCTTTTGCGGCTAGTAACCAACCGTGCAACAAACTACAATGAACTCATCAACACAAGGATGATACCAAGGAATGGTAGTGTTGAGACGCTCAGGATGAGTAATATCATGGAAAGCCAATAATAATAACATAGTTGACATGAAGTGCCCTAAAACCCAAGTCTATTGCCCTAAGACTTGGGTTTTATCTTTTTTGGTACTTATCAATTATAATCTAGTATAGTCTAGCTACCTTGTTTTGGCTACTTAAATACAAATGCTGCAAGGCTCGTGGCGGTGTTTATTTTCATGGGCCGCAAATAATCGCTGTCAATAGTCCTAGTCACCAAATATTAGCCACCAAATAATAGCCACCAAGTAATAGTCACCAAATAGTCGAAGTTTTTTAAAATAATCTTTGCTAAAATATCCGCACTTTTTAATCAAAGCTGACGGACAATGATGATGAACCAGTCTGAAATTCTTGAAGACTCACCTAAACAAGCCCCTAATAAATTTGCCCATCCAAATAATGATAGCCAATTTTTGATTGCCCCTTCGATTTTGTCGGCAGATTTTGCCCGTCTGGGCGAGGAGGTCGAGAAGGTTATCGCCGCAGGTGCAGACGTGGTGCATTTTGACGTGATGGATAATCATTATGTCCCAAATTTGACCTTTGGTAGCATGATTTGTCAGGCGCTGCGTGATTATGGGGTAACTGCGCCGATAGATGTGCATTTGATGGTGTCACCGGTTGATAGTATGATTGAGCAGTTCTTAAAAGCCGGCGCTAGCATCATTACCTTTCACCCAGAAGCCACGCAACATGTCGATCGCTCTTTACAACTCATCAAAGATGGCGGCGCTGACTGTGGATTGGTGCTCAATCCTGCCACGCCGCTCCACTATCTAGACTATGTGATGGATAAAGTTGACCAGATTTTATTGATGAGTGTCAACCCAGGGTTTGGTGGGCAAGCATTTATTGATGGCACCCTCAAAAAAATTGAAGCAGTGCGCGAAATGATTAGGCTATCGGGTCGCAATATTCGCCTTGAAGTCGATGGCGGTATCAAAGCCAGTAATATTCGTGCGGTTGCCGAAGCAGGGGCTGATATGTTTGTCGCAGGTTCAGCGATATTTAATCAACCTGATTATCGCCAAGCGATTGACGCGATGCGTGCCGAACTGGCTTTGGTCGGTAGCGTGCCAGCGTAAATGCGCCACAAGCAATGATACACAAGGAAATTGGTATGGACGTTCAATCCCCGTCTTTAGTACCCAAAGGTCTGACAATTGGGCTGGCAATATTTGCGGTGTTGCTAGGGTTGGCAGGTTTTGGGTTTAGGTTGATGTTTGGCGATAGTTTATCATCAATGCTGCCCTCACTGGTAAGTACCATTGCGATTTTTTGGCTAGGTATTCCACTGGCTTTTGTCGTGGGCTCAAAGGTGTTAAATCGCTACTCAGGGCGTGCACCGATTCAAAATCGCAATGCATTAACCTTGGGTTTGTTATTTAGCTGTGTGGCGATGCTATGGATGATGGCGGCATATTCGTAGAAGTTTGTTCGGCGAGTCGGCACCCATCAAGAGATTGATGCTACACATAACGTTAGTACCCAATAATTATTTAGGAATTTATTGAATGGCATTGCCACATTATACTAAGCAAGAATTATCGATTTATCCCAGCAATCTTCCAAAAGGCTTAATCAACACACTGATAGTTGCTTGCTTGCTGTTAGGGTTGGCGGCTTTACGCAGTAGCAAGGGAATGCAAGGCTGGCTCAATGTCATCGAAAATTGGGTGTTTATGCTATTGTGGATTCCGCTTGCCGTCACACTTTGCGCATTACCTTTTAAGTTACGGGATGACAGTTTTGAGCTTAAATTGGCGTATTATCTTGGCATGTTTGTGGCATTTTTATTTGAAATTAATAAACTTCGCTATTGGCATACCATGTAAACATGACGATTTAGGGTAACACAGTTAATAGCTAAAAGTTTTGGGCAATACTTTTTTTTGACCGATGAATTTTTAGGCTTAGCCAACGCTAACATGCTTGAATTTTTAAACAGTTGCATTCACAGTAATGCTATATTTGCTTTTTCTTTTTATAGGCAGGCTGTTATTGATAGACAAGCTGTTAGGGCGTATAGATGAATATTTTGCTCGGTATATTGCTGGCTATGTTGATAAGCTTTTTGGTGTATCGATGGATAAGGCTGGCTTGGTATAAACTACATGACATGGCAGGTATTGAGGTCGGTCTGTCTCAATATTCTGTGCCGCCCACAGCATCACTGGCAAAACCAGAAACCATGCGCTTGGCGTACCAATCAACCCTGCCAATTCCCAATACCTTTGGTAGTGATAGCCGTTTTGAGTTGATGCCACGTGCTAGCAAACATGCGCGCGACAAAAAATGGTTCAAAGTAAAAACTCAACAATCGCGATTATCCTCACCTTCGATTTTAGGTATTGATGGCGCGTCAATTGAACGTATGCCAACAGCTGCCGTAATGCTGCTTGATACCATCCATGACAAACTCATTCGTTATCAAGCGTGGCAACGCGACCAAAATCAGTCAGCCAATCAACCAGACCATCCGCAAACCCAATGGTTGACTGAAAATAAGTTTGTGGTCAACCGCTTGATTGAGCAGACGATTCCTGAAGCAGTACACCAGTATGACCAAATTGCCAAATATCATCCCAGTCAGCTCAATCAAAAAATTCAAGGTGAGATGACCGCAGGCGAGATGCTCATTGAGGTATTGGCTCGGGTCAATCTGCAATTAGATGAATTGCTCAATGAGATGTTTCATGAAGTCAGCCAGCAATTTGCGTCAACTTACCGCTATGTCAAAAATCGCACGTAGTCAATGGTAGATTAACATTGGTACATTAACATAAAAAAAGCGTATCAAATGGATACGCTTTTTTTGTAAATTTTATAGCGGTTAGCTACTTCTTTTTTCTTTATCGCGGCGTAAGTGATGACCGCCGCGGCGCGCTTTTAGCGGTTTTTTCTCAAAGCGTTCTTGGCGGCGTTTGGCAATGCCGTAAAGCCCTGTACCTTGGCGCGGGCGAATGTTGACAAGTCCTGCTAAGGTGTCAATCTCACGGCGATCTAACTCAAGATAACGACCCGTGCGAAGTTCCCTTGGGAGACTGACAGAGCCGTAACGGATACGCAGTAATCGGCTTACTTTTAAGCCTTGCGATTCAAATAAGCGGCGTACTTCACGATTGCGACCTTCTTTAAGTTTGACTTGGTACCATTTGTTGATACCTTCACCGCCTTTTTCAACGATGTCATCAAACTGTGCCATACCATCTTCTAGCATGACACCACGTTTGAGATTTAAGATAATCTCAGGGGTGACTTCGCCCATCACACGCACCGCATATTCGCGTTCTATTTCATTTGATGGGTGCATCAGACGGTGAGCCAGTTCACCATCATTGGTAAATAGCAATAAACCTGTTGAGTTGATGTCCAACCGACCCACCATTACCCAGCGGTCATGGTTCAGTGGTGGCAGGCGCTCAAACACTGTAGGACGACCTTCTGGGTCATGGGCTGAGCAAATTTCACCTTCTGGCTTGTAATACATCAAGATACGGCGGCGTTTTTCGTTTTCTGCGGTATAACGTAGCAAACGTCCATCGACTCGGATTTCATCGCCCTGTCCGACACGGTCACCAATGGTAGCGACAGTGCCGTTAACACTGACGCGACCTTCGCGAATCACATCTTCCATTTGGCGGCGCGAACCTAAGCCTAGACGGGCGAGGGCTTTTTGCAGTTTTTCGTCTTTCATTCAATAATCCTTTAATAGGTAGCAACATTTCACAATGTTGTGCTAGCATGAAACTTCATGCTTGTGCCTATTGTAGGACAAGCGATGATTGAATGCTAGTATAAAGTCATGTGGCTAAATTTTAACCAGTATTTTAACCAAAAATTTAACATAAATAATGTCACATTGTAAAAATTATTTTACGTTATAATTATCGACATAAGTGAATCAATACAACTATAAGGAATAATAACAATGAAAGGGCAAATAGCCAATTTCTCGCCGCAACATGGTCAAGGTATCATCATGGCGGAGGACGGAAAAAATTACCCATTTACTAGCCAACAATGGCAACAAGCCACGGCACCGATGGCAGGACAACAAGTAGAATTTAGTGTTGATGCGCAGGGTTATGCAGTGGCAGTTGTCGGTCTTGCCGCAGGCAATGCAATCAATCTGAACAAACCGATAGATAGCACGATTGCGCCCATCCCTCACGGCTATACAGACACCCCTACAACTGCCAACTATGGTCAAGTTACTCCCACAGCGGGCATGAATGCCGTCAATCCAGCATGGGCGATTGAAGAAAATTATGGCTTTTTTGATTGGGTTAAAAAAAGTCTCAGCAATTATGCCAATTTTAAAGGGCGCGCTAGACGTAAAGAATATTGGTATTTTTATTTGGCGTGGGTCATGTTGTATCTGGGTGGGGCAATCATTGATTATATGATTGGTACCGATGGCATTGTGGCGGGGCTTATTTCTTTGGCGTTGGTGATTCCCAATATCGCAGTAGCTGTTCGCCGTTTACATGATGTTAATAAATCAGGCTGGTGGATGCTGATTGCCTTTATTCCCATTATTGGCGGGATTATGCTGTTGGTGTGGTATTGCACAGATACCAAGCCAAATGTCAACCAGTGGGGCGTCCCTGCTCGCCGCTTGCCTTAATGCATTCTTGATGCAGGGTCTTTAAACAAGGTCTTTAAGAAGCTGCCCAGTCGGCAGCTTTTTTATAGCTCAAGCTGTTGCACATCAGCTAGCTTTGGTAAATCTTGCAAACTTTTAAGCCCAAAGGCGGCTAAAAACGCTGTGGTGGTATGCAGTAGTGCAGGACGTCCCAGCGTATCGCGAAAGCCTTGCTCAATAATCCAACCTTTATCGAATAGTTGCCGTAAGATATTGCTCGATACAGTCACGCCACGAATTTGTTCAATATCACCACGCGTCACCGGTTGTTTGTAAGCAATCACACTTAACGTCTCTAATAACGCTTGGCTTAAGGTTTCTTGACGCTGGGGAAAAACTTGCTGAATAAGTGGGCTAAAGTCATTGGCGATTTGCAATCGGTAGCCGCTCGCGGTATCCGCTAAGGTTAACGCGCCTTGTGATAGCCGCTGCTGCAAGACCGTGAGTGCCATGCTCAGTTGGTTTGGATTAATCGATAGCCAGTGACATAGCTGTTTGGCAGTAATCGGGGTTTCTGAAGCATGTAAAATCGCTTCGATAGATTTGCTATGCTGCTGGGCAAGCTGATGTTGTTGGTTAAAATCGGTCATGACGACGCCCATATCAAGGTTAGTTCGCTTACATCGGAAGCGTTGTCATCCTCTTGTGCGACAAACTTTAGCATCCGCTGTTTGGCTAATTCTAAAATGGCGACAAAACTCACCACCACACCCAGTTTGCCTTGTGATTTATCTAATATATCGTGGAAAGTGCCTTGACCACGACTTGCCAACATACGGCTAATACTTGCCATACGCTCTGCCAAAGGTACGATATCAGCTTTGATATGGTGCATTTGGTAATCGGGTTTTAGCTGCATTTTGATTAAGCTGTCGGCAAGCATGGTGGCAGGATAGGGTGCAATCTCTTTGGCTAATATATCAGGGCTTGGCAAACTGGCGTATGCCAAAAACACATCGCGCTCAAGCCGCATTAACGCATCGATACGCTGACTGGCGTGTTTGATTTGGGCGTATTGTTCAAGTCTGTCAATCAGCTGCTTGGTGGGGTTTTTTTCATCCTCTGGCCGTTGCGGGCTCGGTAGTAACAATTCGCTTTTGATAGCAATTAAGGTACTTGCCATCAGCAAATAATCGCCTGCCAACTCAAAATGATTGTTATCCAATTCCTCAATATAAGTCAGGTACTGCTCGGTAATCGGCAAAATCGCTGTGGTGGTGATATCAAAGTTATTTTTTTTGACTAAGTACAACAAAAAATCCAGCGGACCTTCAAACTGCTCTAGCCAAATGGCAAAGGCTTCGGGCGGAATATAAAGGTCTTCTGGCAGACTTTGAACAGGCGTCTCAAAAATTCGAATGGCTAAATTGGTCACTACTGTCGAACCGCCACGAACAATCCTGCCCCAATTGATAGGGTAGAGCACAGATAGTTGCTGTCCTGTTCAAAGGCTGACAAAAACGCTGCTACTTCATCGGCATGAGAAATCACATTATCGACAATCAGCATATCGCCAAAGGTCAGCAATCGCTTAAAATCGGCCACATAGTCACCATAAAACCTACGCTCTGCATCCAAGAAAATCACATCAAAATGGGCGGTTGACTGACGTAAAAAATCCTTCGCATCGACTTGTTGTAGCGTGATATTGTGGTCAAACTGCAAGGTACGCAGGTGGTTGCGAGCAGTTAGTAATCGCCACTCATCGATATCAATCGAGGTCAATGTGGCAGTATCCTCGGTATTGGTGCGATTGATTTGGGCTAACGCATAGCCTAACCATAGGGTAGAATAGCCCGTTGATGTACCGATTTCTAATATATTTTTAGCCCGTTTACTGATAACCAGACTGGCAAGAAACTCGGCTGAATCAGGCTCAAGGTGGCGATGTCGGTTGAGACGGTTGGGCTGCGCATCGTCAAAGGCTTTATCGGTTTGATAAAGCCTATCGGTATAGGCTTTAAAGTGTGCAAATGACATGAGTGGCTCGTTATTTTTTGAGTTTGGCAAGAGGTTTAATACCAATGGCTTTTCGTACTTTTTCAAGGCGTTTGCGCGCATCACGGCGGGCTTTTTCTGCGCCCATTTGTAGGATTTCTTCCAATTCTTTTGGATTCGCCATCAATTCATTGTAACGAGCACGGAAAGGGGCAATTTCGCTGTTAATTTTTTCAAACAACACTTCTTTGGCATCCCCCCAACCGATACCTTGCTCAAAACGTTGACGCAGTAGTTGTTGTTCTTCCGCGCTAGCGAATGCACGATAAATCTCAAAAATCGTGGATTCATCGGGGTTTTTGGGTTCTTCTGGCAACTGTGAATTGGTGACAATACGCATGATGGCTTTTCGCAGCGCTTTTTCACCGTCTACTTGCGACTGATTTGATGAAGGGTCGCCAAATAACGGAATGGTATTGCCATAGCTTTTTGACATTTTACGACCATCAAGCCCCGTCAGTAGCGGCGTGTCATCATCTACCATCGCTTCGGGCAATACAAAAAGCGGTTTTTCTGGGTCACAATAGCGAAAATTAAAGGTACCTGCGATATCACGTGCCATCTCGATATGCTGGATTTGGTCTTTCCCCACAGGGACATGGGTGGCATTAAACATCAAAATATCCGCGGCCATTAGCACAGGATAACTAAATAATCCCATCGAAATGCCATAATCAGGGTCAGTGTCTGGCGTTTCACGGTTAGCATCTACGGCGGCTTTGTAGGCGTGCGCACGGTTCATCAAACCTTTAGCACAGTTACAGTTGAGCACCCAAGTTAGCTCCGGAATTTCGATAATGTCCGACTGGCGGTAAAACACCACGCGCTCAGGGTCGAGACCACACGCAAGCCACGTAGCGGCAATTGCCTTGGTCGAGGCATGAATCGCCTCAGGGTCATGGCATTTGATGAGTGCGTGCAAATCCGCCAAGAAAAAATAAGCGTCGCTTTCTCCCGTACTTGCGCCTTGTATCGCCGATTGTATCGCTGGACGAATGGCACCGACATAGTTGCCAAGATGGGGAATACCACTGGTGGTAATACCGGTTAAAATGCGGCGCGGCGCGGCTATTTTATCATTCATATTCAAAATTCCAAACAAAAGCAAAAAAAGTACAAAATAGGCAAAAAAATTGTCCGTTAGTATAGCGGGTTTTGACTACAAATTCATGCTAAAAATTGGCTGAGCCCCATGAGCCAAATGAGCAAAATTAGCGGTAATAGCGGATACCAGTAGGCTGAGTTTTATAGCGCCGATGAAACCACATGTATTGGGTCGGGTCGATACGGATATAATTTTCTAATAGCTGATTGATGCGATTGGCATCCGCTAATTCATCTTCGGTTGGGTAGTTCTCAATGACAGGCGAGAAGATGATGTGATAATGCGGTTTGCGACCTTTTGGCATCTCATCCGGGGTTTCCCGATAAAAATGCAATATCATTACGGCAGGCGGATTGGCTTTATTGCCCAGTTTTGCCATACGACGTGGTGCAGTCAAAGTGGCAGCGGGCACCCCAAAAAAGTCTGCCATCACGCCTTGTTTAAGCCCAAAATCTTGGTCGGGGGTGATCCATACCACATGGTTGTCTTTAAGATTTTTGGCAAAATGGCGCATATCGCGATGACTGATTTGGTCGCTATAAACCTTTGAGCGAGCATTAAAAATAAACCAATCAAGCAGCGCATTGTTTTGCGGTCGATACACCACATCCAGCGGGGTAAACATGGTGGTCAGCCGTCCACCCAAATCGAGCAAAGTTGAATGGATACCGAGTAAAATCACCGCTTTACCTTGCGATTGGGCGTTTTTGACATGTTGCAGCCCTGATACAGTGACGCAGCGGGTAAATACATCCGGTCGATACCACGCACACAGACTCTCAAACACACCCACACCGGCATTGATAAAAATCTTCTCTGCCATCTCTAAACGCTGATCTTCGCTGAGCTCTGGAAACGCCAATGACAAATTGGTCAAAGTATCGGCTCGGCGGCTTTTAATTAGTCCAAATAACAATTTTCCCAAAAAATGACCGATTTTAAATTGATAGCGCAACGGCAAATAAATCAATGGCAAAATTAGCGCGACCCCAAGCCAAATCCCCCAATATTGCGGCAACAAAAACTGCCACTGAAAAGGCTTACGCGCTGTACGGGTCGCTGATTGCAGTTTTTGTAACTCGCTCACCTTTGGCATGCCTTCAAGTGTTACGGTTGACTGATGCAGCAGATTGGCATCGGCATTACTGGCACTATCATTACTGGCAGTATCAACCGGAGTCATTTTGGCTGCTGGGTCAAACATTTGAGGCTTATGATTTTGGGTTGGTTTCATAGGGTATGTTTCATTAAAAAAAGCATAAAAATACATAAAAAATGCAAAAATAAATGCTGTAGCAGCGACTTGGTCGATTAAGTTTGTAAAACTGGTCAAAAAATATAGGCTAAAATATACAGGCTTTTAAGCTGATTGGCTCATTATACCAAACAACGACGCAGGCTAAAGCCAGTAAATTTGGTATATATTGGGTAACAGTGATACTTTCAATGACGAAAGACCACCAATCCATGTTACAATTTGCAAAATATTACAAAAAAGAAGCAATAATGCTTTAACGTAATTACATGTTAATTTAGTTCAGTTGAAGATAATTGCTTTTATCTCTACCCCAGGATGACCTTATATAAAAAGGAGTTGACATGCAGACAAATTCCGCAATGACAAGTAACTCCCCCATGCTATCAAAGATAGTGTGGTTACTTGTTGCAATTATTGGCGCAGTGGCGTTAGGGACAATCGCCTTGCACCGCGGCGAAAGTATCAATGCGGTGTGGCTCGTCGCCGCTGCCGTGTGTTCGTATAGCATTGCTTATCGCTACTATAGTCTATTTATCGCCAAAAAAGTCTTTGAACTCAATCCCCGCCGCGTGACACCGGCTCATCGCCTAAAAGATGGCTTAGATTATGTTCCTACCAATAAATATGTCTTATTTGGTCACCACTTTGCTGCGATTGCTGGGGCAGGTCCTTTAGTCGGTCCTATCTTAGCGGCACAAATGGGTTATTTGCCAGGTACGCTATGGCTCATCATTGGGGTGGTATTCGCAGGTGCGGTACAAGATTTTACTGTACTATTTATCTCGACCCGCCGTGATGGCAAATCACTGGGTGAAATGGCAAAAGACGAGCTGGGTACTTTTACGGGTATTACGGTGATGCTCGGTGCACTCGGCGTGATGGTCATTATTCTTGCAGTACTGGCACTGGTGGTGGTCAAGGCGCTAGCGCACAGTCCTTGGGGACTATTTACCATCGCGGCAACGATTCCAATCGCGCTACTGATGGGCATCTATATGCGCTATCTACGCCCAGGTAAAATCATGGAAGTGTCGATCATCGGCTTTGTGTTGATGATGGCGGCGATTGTATTTGGTGGCGATATTGCCAAAGACCCTGCGATGGCTGAATTGTTTACCTTGACAGGTACCCAGCTGACTTGGGCTTTGATGATTTATGGTGTGGTAGCATCGGTATTGCCTGTGTGGCTGCTGCTTGCGCCGCGTGATTATTTATCAACTTTTTTAAAAATAGGGGTGATTGTAGGTTTGGCACTGGCGATTGTCTTTACCATGCCAGAGTTAAAAATGCCCGCGGTTACCAAATTTATCGATGGTACAGGTCCCGTATTTAAAGGCGGGTTATTTCCGTTCTTGTTTATTACCATTGCTTGTGGTGCTATCTCTGGTTTTCACGCGTTGGTATCGAGTGGTACGACCCCAAAACTTGTGGATAATGAAGTAGATACTCGCGCCATTGGTTACGGTGGTATGCTCATGGAGTCAATGGTTGGTATCATGGCAATGATCTGTGCGACCATTCTTGACCCTGGTATGTACTTTGCGATTAATGCCCCAGCAGCGCTTTTAGGTACAACACCAGAGACAGCGGCAGCCGCTATCCAAAAATTGGGGTTTGTAATTACCCCCGATGCGCTTACAACGCTAGCGCAGCAAGTGGGTGAGAGCTCCATTATCTCACGGACAGGCGGTGCGCCGACCTTTGCAATTGGGATGGCGCATATCCTATCGTCTATCTTTGGTAGTACCGCGATGATGGGGTTTTGGTATCACTTTGCGATTTTATTTGAAGCCTTGTTTATTTTGACTGCAGTCGATGCAGGGACGCGTGCTTGTCGTTTTATGGTACAAGACACAATTGGCATCGTGGTGCCGTCGGTACGTGGCTCAACCAATCTCGGCGTGCATTTGCTTGCGACTTTGATTGCAGTAGCCGCTTGGGGCTTCTTTGTCTACCAAGGTGTGATTGATCCTCTTGGGGGCATTAACTCATTGTGGCCGCTATTTGGCATCGGTAACCAAATCTTGGCAGCGATGGCATTGACCCTAGGCACTGCAGTTTTATTTAAAATGAAAAAACAAAATTATGCTTGGGTCACTGTGGCACCCACGGTTTTCTTATTGATTACCTGTCTGACAGCGGGTTGGCAAAAAATCTTCCATGAAAATCCAGCGATTGGTTTCTTGGCGCAAGCGCACAAATACAGCGCCGCGATTGCCAAAGGTGAAGTGTTAAAACCTGCCAAGACCTTGGATGAGATGCAAACCATCGTATTCTCAAACTATGTGGATGCCGTGCTTTGTGGCTTCTTTATGATTGTCATGATTGTGATGATTTTCGGTACCATTCGCGCATTAAGAAAAGCTTTGGCAAGTGATAAACCTACCGTGGTCGAAGGTGAGGCGATTTATGAAGATCCAAAACCCTTGAATATTTCTGCACCGCATTAGTGAAAAATTACCAGCAATTGCACTTATATTTGTGCAATTGCTTGGATTTCACCAAAACCATGCTGGGCAGATAGAAGGAGAGTCACATGAGTAATAACGCGTTAATCGCTAACTTGATTAAAATGACCTTGAAGGCGCAAAAGGAGGTAATTTTTAGCCCAAAAAATATTACCCGCCTAATCACGCTAGTCAAACGGATGCAACAAAGCTTTCGTTTAATGGTCGGTGTCCCTGATTATGCGACCTACGTCAGCCATATGCAGGAGCAGCATCCTGACCTAGAGCCGATGGATGAAAAGACCTTTTTTCGCTACTGCGTCGATGCGCGCTACCCGAGTAATGGCGGTGGCATGAAGCGATGCCCTTGTTAATAAAACATTAAAAAAACAGTCTAAAATTAGGCTGTTTTTTTTATCAAAATTGAATTGTTAATTTTTGTAAAAATTGCCAATGATTGTCGGCAAAAATGACCCAAGATTTATACACAATCGCCCGTTGGCAGGTCTGGTGGCAGTGTGTATAGGCTCTCATATCATGCACCCTTAAGGCGGTTTATTGTTTCATTTTTCATGATTGCAAGTTGGCAGTCGCCCATGGATTTGGACATTGCATTCAGATACCGCTTTGCGATAGTTAAAGCTTCGCCATCATGTAAAATTTGCATATTTTAATTTTCGGGTTGGACTAAATTTAGATAAAGCTGATAATTTTCTGCATCAAAACAGACAAAGATAATGTCTTCAAATTCATTATTTTCGTTTTGCTTGACGAAATCTTTTACGGTGTTTACCGCAATTTGTGCGGCTTGTTGTTTTGGAAAACGATACACACCCGTTGAAATATTGGGAAAAGCAATGGTTTTAACGCCGTTTTGCTCAGCAAGTTTCAGCGATTCGGTGTAACAGCTTGCAAGTAGCGCTGACTCATTTGACTGTCCGCCATGCCAAACAGGTCCGACGGTGTGAATCACATATTTGGCGGGTAAATTCCCTGCAGGGGTAATCACGGCTTTGCCAGTAGGACAACCGCCTTGCTCATCATGAATCACTCGACAAGCCGCAAGCAGTGACGTGCCTGCTTTACGGTGAATAGCGCCATCAACCCCGCCGCCACCGAGCAATGAATTGTTGGCAGCGTTGACAATCGCATCAACAGCTAGGGTCGTAATATCTTGTTGTACGACACGGATTTGCATGCTTGTACTCCTTATGATTTTTAACATTTTAAATGTTCGTTTCTTTTGATGGTTTTTTTGGGTTATTTTTTTGTTTGCGAGTAGGATTCCTCGGCCAATTTTTCAAACCGCTCTTTGTCTTTATGGAGTTCATGTTTCGCGGTGGTCATATCGCTATCAAATAAGCTTTCGAGTTCTTGAATCGCCGATTGTGCTGAGGCAATCATCTCGGCTTCATCTTCATAGATGGCGCGCTGCCGTTCAATCAACGCGTCATCATAATCGCGGAACATTTGCACGGTTTTTCGGGCAGTTTGTGGTGCCATGCCCAATATTTCCAAGGTTTCGCGTGACATATCCAGCGAAGATAGGTAGGTTTCTCGCCAAATATACTTAACCCCCGCATCGCGCAAACGATAATAATGCTCACGGTTTTTGGCACGTGCCAAGATGGTCAAATGCGGATAATTGCGTACGGCATAATCGGCCACCGTTGCAGACAGCTCGATATCACCAATGGCAATAATAAAAACTTTGGCTCGTTGAAGCCCTGCTGCGCGTAGGATCTCGGGATTTTGGGGATTGCCATAGTATACTTGGTTACCAAATTTGCGGACGAAATCGACTTGGTTGGCAGATTTTTCAATCGCGGTAAATTCAATATTGTGCATGCGTAGCACTCGACCGATGATTTGCCCGACACGTCCAAAGCCTGCAATCACCACTGCGTGCTCATGGTTGGGTATTTTGTCGTATTCTTTACTGGGCTTAGCTTTGGCAAATATCGGATTGCCAATTTTTTCCAGTAACAAAAATGCCAGTGGCGTCATTGCCATTGAGACAGTCACCACAAGGTTTAGGATATTTTGTTGTTCACGGGTTAACAGATGCTGGGCGGTCGCCACGCTAAACAGTACAAACGCAAATTCCCCGCCTTGCGCTAGCGTCACCCCAAGACGGATACTACTTTCGTTTTTGTTGCCCATGAGCCGCGCAATGATTGTCAGCACCACAAATTTAATGAGCATCAGCAATACTGCCAAGCCAATGATGAGTAAGGGCTTGGCGACAATTAATTTGACGTTGGTGAGCATACCAACTGACATAAAAAACAGCCCAAGCAGCAGCCCCTTAAATGGCTCAATACTCGCCTCTAGCTCGTGGCGGTATTCGGAGTCAGCCAATAGCACCCCGGTTAAAAATGCCCCAAGTGCCATTGACAAGCCTATATAATTCATCAATAGCGACACACCCAGTACGATAAATAACGCCGTGGCGGTGAGCAGCTCGGTGGCGTTACTAGAAGCCACAAACTTAAAGAAAGGACGTACCACAAACCGACTGACAAATATCATGCCAGCAAAAATACTGATGACTTTGGCAAAATAAATCCAATCGTAATTTTGCTCTTGCGCGCCCGACAAAAATGGCAATGCGGCAAGTAAAGGAATAACCGCGATATCTTGAAACAATAAAATAGTAAAGGCTTGCTGACCATGCGTGGTGGCAAGCTGCTTTTTTTCACCCAATAACTGCAACACAAACGCCGTTGATGACAGCGCCAAGCCAAAACCGATGACAAAGCTATTTGATAGCCGAATATCTAAAAAATACCACGATAGCAGCATCAGCACCACGCCCGTGACAATCACCTGCAGCCCGCCTAACACAAAAATCTGTTGCCTAAGTGCCCAAAGCCGAGAGGGCTGTAGCTCTAAGCCAATAATAAATAACAGTAGTACTACCCCAAATTCAGAAAAATGCAGCAAGTCATCGGGGTTGCCCGCAACTTTCAAAAAACTTGGACCCAGCAATAAGCCTGTAAACAAATAACCCAATACCGTGGCGATACCAAAACGCTTTGCAAGCGGTATCAAAATCACTGCCGCACCCAAAAAGATAGTTGCATCAAGCATCATAGAACTATCAGCACTGGCAGCAAGCACAAACATACAAAACCTCAATTATTTTTAATTTTTGACAAAAATTTTCCAAACCCCGTTATCGGCAATCGCATTTTTATAGGCGTCATTGCGTTTTTTACGGGGAGTTTGCCGACTGTCCACCACTTTAAAGTCTGCTAAGGTTTGAATAACCAAACCTGTGCGATAAAAACGAATCCGTTCAGGCTCTAGCAATTCACCTTTGGGATTACGACAAAACACATAAGCGCGTAAATCAATAAATTCACGATGCGCCACCAGCCGCACGTCTTCGCCTTTGGCTAAGGCATTTTCCATCGCCATCAACTGGGCATCCTCATAAGGACCGCATTTTTCAACCAGTGCACCCACCGAGCCAAAATTTTTGGATTCCTTGGCTTTGGTACGAGTCAAATGCAGTTTTTGCACATGATAAATAAACTGCGGTATCTCAAGGCTTGCGGGTAATGGCAGATAATCAGGCGGCAATCCTGCCGAAGGATAAAACCCTTTGGCGCGGTCAATCAAAGCTTGCCAGGTTTGCTCATAGCTTTGCACCTCTGCCAAATTGCCTGCATAAATAGGCAAATCTTGAATTTGGGTGAGATAGGGCGGCGGAAAAAAATTATCCCGAAACTGGGCAATATCGGCTTGCAAGGTGGAGAGCAATAACTTGACCTGTTTTTTATGCGCCTTTTCATCAACCAGCAATGCTGAGGGATTGCTATTATCTGAGTTGTCTGAGCCATCAGATTGGGTGAGATGCAAGTTGGGTGCCACGAAAGGTGCAGAACGGTGTGTCATACGCGTTTACCTCCAGTAAGCTAATGATTTTTATATAGATTTAATAGAAACTTAAATAGATATTAAATACAGATGTTTAATTGTTTGGCAAACGTTTAGCAAGCGTTTAGCAAACAACGCTTGCCACAGCATGGTGCTGATTCATCCTAACATATTTAGCCTAAGTAATGCGCACAATTAAGCAATTAATCGTAAGAAAAGTTAAGCAAGCAAATAGCAAACACCACAAAACAAAAACTAAAAACGCTCAGCGGCAACATCGAGTTTTTGGCACCTTAGGTGAAAAGAGTCGGTTAGTGCGCGTGCGCATGGACAGGGGGCGTGCTGGCAATATCACAATTAAACTGCGCGGAGTGCGCATGCAAATCACTCTCAAATTGAATGGTACTGTGCCCAATGCCTAAATGCTGTAACTCGTGTTGTAAGTCTGATAATAGTGCATCAGTTTGCTGCAGGGTAAGCGAGCTTGGGACGATGATATGACAAGATAAACTATGTAAGCCGCTGGTAATCGTCCAGACATGTAAATCATGAATCGATAACACGTTTGGGTGGGCAGAGAGGGTGTTGATAATAACGCTTTGGTCAATATCATTGGGCGCGCCTTCCATCAAGATATGGGCGGCATTTTTGACGACAGCATAGCCACTGCGAACAATCAGTAGCGCCACCAAAATACTCACTGCCGCATCTGCCCACACCCAGCCAAACAGCATAATCACAATAGCAGCAATAATCGCAGCCACCGAGCCTAGCAAGTCACTTAATACATGTAAATAAGCGCTTTTCATATTTAGATTATCAGTATCACCACCGTGCATCAGTTTGGCGACCACCAAATTGACGATAAGCCCAATAGTACTGATAACTAGCATACCCGTGGTGGCGATTTGTGGCGGCTGCTGAAAACGCAGTACGGCTTCATAGATAATACCTGCACTGATAATCAGTAGCGTCAGACCATTGATGAGTGCAATCAAAATCTCAAAACGGCGATAGCCAAAAGTTTTATTGGAGGTAGCAGATTTTTTACCGATGATAAACGCAAACAAAGTCATGGCAAGTGACACTGCATCACTAAACATATGACCTGCATCTGATAACAACGCCAAACTGCCGGTAATATAACCGCCGATGACTTCAACAATCATATAGCTTGCAATGATGGCAAACGCTATCGTGACGATACGCTGATTATCCGTATGGCTGTGACTGTGACTGGGGCTGTGGTCAGCGTCATCATGGTGGTGATTGTTGCCATGACTATGCCCATTAGGGTGCGCGCCAGTGGGCTGCTTTGAATCTTGAAGCGGTTGTGAGGTCATTGTTATTTACTTACACTAATTAATGGTAAAAATTAGCTAAATTGTAGCCCAATCAGCGACTTGAAAAAAGCCCATTTAAAGATCATCGTGAAATAAGCGCTTTAGCAAAAGCAATGGTTTTGCAAGTCAGGTTAAGACCAGCTCATCGGATCAATGTCAATCGACAGTCTGGCATACTTTGCCGATGGCAACGCAATTGTCTGTCGCCACCAGTCCGACAATAGCTGCTGGCGAACGTGTCGTGTTTTGGTCAAAATCAATAAATGCGAGTGATAGCGACTGTTTTTCTTTGCCATCGGCGCATCCACCGGGCCATTAATGGCAATGCCCAAGGCTGTCATGTGCTGGCGTGATGGCAACAGCGCCATCGCTTGATGCAAAATTTGCTGATTGTTTTCTAACGATTTGCTTTCCACCCGTACCAAACAAGCGTAAGTAAATGGCGGCAATCCCAACATGCGCCGCTCAACCAATAATTGCTGGGCAAAACTCAGATATCCTTCCCGTACCAAAGTCAGTAACGCAGGATTTTCAGGTTGCAGGGTTTGTATCAGTACTAGACCTGCTTTATCGGCACGACCCGCACGCCCTGCCACTTGGATAATCAGCTGGGCGGTATGCTCAGGCGAGCGAAAATCTGAGGATAAAAAACCGCGGTCAGCATTGGGGATTGCTACCAACGTCACATTGGGGAAATGATGCCCTTTTGCCACCATTTGCGTGCCCACCAAAATGGCTTTAGGGTTATCAGCAATACGCTGATACACTTGCTCCCAACTGTTTTTTTTACGCGTGGTATCGCGGTCAATCTGAACCACAGGCACATCGGGGAAAAGCTCAGTTAACCCTTCAACCATCCGCGCCGTACCCATGCCCACAGGGTCAAGATTGCTACTACCACAGCTGGGGCAATGTGTCGGGATGGCCTGTTGCCAATCGCAGTGGTGGCATTTTAGCATTGCCACTGGCTGAAAATGCACTGTCAAATGCGCATCACAGCGCGGGCAGTCTGCTTGCCAACCGCAAGCATCACACAATAAGATGGGCGCGTAGCCACGACGGTTTAAAAATACCAATACTTGCTCATCTTTATCTAACGTTTGCCGAATGGCTTGAATTAAGCTTTGTGCCAAACCGTTTTGCCATGCCTGCTGGCGCGCATCAATCAGCTGCATAGCGGCAGGTTTGGCATCGCCTGCACGCTGGGTCAAAGTAAGCTCGGTGAGTTTACCTTGTTGTACCAAATACAGGCTTTCAAGCGATGGCGTCGCGGTGCCCAAAATCACCGGACAATTAAGCTGAAACCCTCGATAGAGCGCCACGTCACTGGCGTGATAGCGCAGTGAGTCTTGCTGTTTGTAAGATTGGTCATGCGATTCATCGACAATAATCAGCCCTAAATTGGCAAATGGGTATAACACTGACGAACGCGTACCGATAATAATTTGCGCATAGCCCAGTCGGCATTGTTGCCAGCCATCAAGCCGCACGGTGTCATTAAGCCCCGAATGTAGCATTAATACTTGGGCGTCAAATCGTTCGGCAAATCGCTGTCTGGTCTGTGGGGTCAGCCCAATTTCTGGCACTAAGATAAGCACTTGTTTGCCTTGTGCCAGTACCGTTTGCATCACTTGCAAATACACTTCGGTCTTGCCACTTCCGGTAATGCCATTGAGCAAAAAACCTTCATAGTGTGGCTGCTGGCAGGCATGGGTGATTTTTTGCACCGCTTGTTGTTGCTGCAAATTTAAGGTGAGCGGCGTGGTGGCAAGCTTAGCAAGCTTGGGTAAAGATGGCATTTGATAAACAGGCGCAATCAGACCTTTTTGCTCAAATTTTTTTAAATAAGCGGGTTCGACACCATGGTCTATCAGCGCAAACTCACTTACAAGCTTTGTGGCATTGCTATGTGAATTGCTATGCGAATTGCCATGCGAGTTGATGACCAATTCACATAAAGCAAATTGTTGGCGTTGCTTTTTTGCAGTGGCGGAAAAATCCTCGTCAGTGGCATCGCGTAATTGTTGCCAACATAATTGTCGGTAGTCAAGCGTCATCCCTTGGCGAATCAAAGTCGGCAGCATGACAGCAAACACATCGCCAAGCGGATAACAGTAATAAGCAGACAGCCAATAAGCGAGTTTTAGCAATGCCTCATCGACAATCGGCAGCTCATCAAGTATGTCCAATACAGGTTTAATCGCATTTTGCGTAAGCTGACTGTGCTCAATATGCGCCACCACAATGCCGACCAATTTGCGCGCACCAAACGGTACTCGGACGCGGCAGCCAATCGCGGGCAACGCATCGCCCACAATGCGATAATCGAACACCGAATCAATGGGGACAGGTAAGGCAACTTGAATTAGCAAAACACACCTTTAAAAATTGTTATAGGGTTGAATTATAGCCCAATTCTATACGTTAAACTGTGGTCAGATGGGCAAAAATTTGACATAAAAAAAGGCAAGTCTTGTAACTCACCTTCCATTTGAGCGGGTTAACTTTCATCTAAAACCAAAATCAATCTAAAACCAAAATCGCTTCAATTTCGACCACCGCACCTTTTGGCAAGGCAGCCACTTGCACAGCGGCTCGGGCAGGGTAAGGCGCAGACAAACGCACCGCAAAAATCTCATTTAAGGCAGTAAAATCTGCCAAATCGGTGAGGGAGACGTTAAATTTCACCACATTGGCAAACGAACCACCTGCGGCTTGGCAGATAGCCTCGATGTTTGACATGACTTGGTTGGCCTGATTAACAAAGCCATCGGCTAGGGTCATGGTGTTTGGGTCGAGTCCGATTTGACCTGAAATATAGACAGTCTTATCAACTTTCACAGCTTGTGAATAAGTGCCTACCGCAGCAGGGGCATTGTCAGTATGAATGATGTCACGGCTCATATTATTTCCTATTACAGTATGATGGGTTTATAAAATATCTTTATTTTTTGGTGCAGACGTGTTTTGGCTCTGAGAAAGTAGCACTTCGTCATTCCATTGATACAGTCTTACAATATTGGGGTAGCCCAAAAAGGTACGTAGGCGCTGAATTAAGCTTGCAATCTGGTCACGGCTTTGCACCACCACAAACATCAAGGTATAGCCATTACGCTGTTCGATATACTCAAAACCCGCCTGAGTATCACGTACAATAAAGATTAAATCACTGATTTGCTCATCGGTCAGGTTTTGATTAATTTTTAGCGCGGCATCAAAATAAATACGCTTGGATATCTCATCCTCACTGTTAGACACTCGCCAATGTAGCGGAATCACTTGGTATTCATTGACACGACGAATTTCATCAATCGAAAAACATTTATGTCGATGCACCACCAAGCCATTTTTTGAAATATGCCCGACAATCGGGTCGCCATACACAGGATGACAACAGCTGGAAAAATTCATCTCCATATTGGCGGCATCCGCAATCAAGCTTTGCGGTTGGTTAGCGGCATGGGCGCTGGCTTGGTTTTTGGCAAGCTGCTCTTGGGTCAATAAGCGCGAAACGGCAATCTGCGGTAGCAATTTACCTGTGGTAAACTCCGTAAAGAACGCACTTTTATCCTGTAAGCCACGCCAATCAAGTAGCAGTTGCCATTGTTCATCACTCACATCAGCGAGTGAAAGATTTTGCGTTTTAAGCGCGCGCTCAAAGGCGGTTTTACCTTCGTGCTCTTTTTGCTCAGGATTTAAGCCTTTTAACCATTCAAACAACGCACGCCGCGCTTTATTGGTTGCCACAAAACCCAGCCACTCCGCTTTTGGAATCGCATTGGGGTCGGTATGAATTTTGACCCTATTGCCGGTTTTCAAAATCGTACCCAGTTTGGCTTCTACGCCATTGATTTCAGCGCCGGTTGCACGGTTACCGATATGGGTACTGATAGTATAGGCGAAGTCAAGCGCTGTGGAGCCGCGCGGCAACTCATAAGCATCACCGTTTGGGGTATAGCAAATAATTTTACGTTCGTGAAGATAATCAATCAGTTTATCGACCACCGTCACCGCATCAGACGGCTGCTCTTCGATATCGCTTTCATTGTCGGCAATCAAGTTTTGCAGATTGCGTAGAGAGGCCTGAATTACCGACTGGCTAAGAGGCGATGCTGCTTCACCCATCAAAATCCCTAAACGGGTGGTTTTGAGCATGGTTTTAGTCAGAATGACCACTTTGATGGTATCATGGCCGTTTTTATAGGTAATGGTCAGTGATTGGTTGCCCCCCGCACGCGGATGGCGGATATTGTCTTCGATACACTCAGGCGCAATTTGGTATTTATTGATAAAATACTTGGCGATTTGGTCGCAGTCTTCCACTTTATCCATGACCAGCATAAATTCATAATGCCACAGCAAATCGGTGATTTTGCCGCGGTTTTTAAAGAACTGGCGAAACAAAGTCACGCGATTATCGACATCTTTGACATAACCTTTAACGCCCAATCGGCTCAAAACGATATTTAAATAGTTATGAATAGCTTCTTGTTGAAAGGTGCGCCCCAAACCATGCTGCATAAGCTTATCGGATAACTTGTTATACATAGGCGCATTTAGGCTGCGATAACATAAAATCTCGATATAGTCGGCTAAATCATTCAGCCCAAGCGTACGAGCAAACGGCACATAAAAATCCAACGTTTCTTGTGCGGTTGCCTGTTGTTTTTTTTCAGGCACCGCTTCGATGGTGGTCATATTGTGCAGGCGGTCCGCCAATTTGACAATCAACACGCGCGGATCTTCTAGCGTTGCGGTAATAATGCGATAAAAAGTCGCGGCTTTATTGATGTGTTTTTCATTGGAGGATTTTAATTTGGTGACACCATTGACGATTTGGGCAACTGCCTTGCCAAACTCTCGGGTCAAATCTTCTTCAGTGGTAGGGGTATCTTCAACGGTATCATGCAAAATCGCCGCCACAATGGTATCGACATCCATGCGAAAACTACCCAAAATCTCCGCTACCGCCATAGGGTGGGTGATATAAGGCTCGCCAGATTTGCGTTTATCTTTGATATGGGCTTGGTCGCCAAAGGCACAGGCTTTGAGAACAATTTGCTGTTCGGCATCATCCAAATAATCCAATACACGCATTAGGTCAAACTGTGCAATATCCACATCAGGATGGCTTAATTTTGGTAAAGTTGATATATTCAAAAATGTGCCCTCAACGTATGATCGATAGGTTTAACCTGCTAAAAAATTCATATTGTTCTGGTCAGCAGTTAACTCTATCATAAAAAACGGTTGGATAAAAATAGCTGGTATCAAACCAGCTAAACTTAGTAAAAACGTATTATAAAGATATCTTAATTATTCGCAAAATTACCGTGAATTGTCAAGCTAAGTTACATATAATTCCACGTTTCATTCCACGTTTAATTCAACTAAAAAGTCACCTAAAAAAGGTGACTCTTTATAAAATAATAGTCGCTAACTATTAACAGTGGCTTAAGCTAGCGTTAGAATCCATGACCACTTGAAATGCTCAAATCAACATGGTGAAATTTGTTAGGCAATTCGCGCTCAGGTTGGTTTAAGATTTCTTTAGTGACCAGTCCATCAGCGATTTCGCGCAGGGCAAGTACAGTTGGTTTATCATTTTCACGCTCAACCATAGGTTCTGATACACCGCGTGCGATTTGGCGCGCACGTTTACTGGCAACAAGAATCAAATCAAAACGGTTGTGGATATTTTCTAGACAATCTTCTACAGTGACACGTGCCATGACTATGGTTATCCTATTCAAAACTAAAAAAGTAATTGATTATTTTAACAAAATTAAACCCATATTGCCAGTGACAATGCACTAATCCAAGATTTTTAACCCTGCTTTGTTTTCACGTTTTGGACGTTGTGCGTCGGTGGACTCCGCTAGTTGACTGGCGTTGATTTCAGATTGCGGCGCATTATCGTATTCCGTTGGGTCAAAGAACATGCCTTGTGAATTTTCTCTGGCATAAATCCCCATCACTGCTTGCATCGGCACCCACAATTCTTGCGAAACACCGCCAAATCGCGCATGAAAATTAATAAAATCATTATTAATCACCAAATTACCTGTAGCACGGCTGGCGATATTAAGTACGATACGACCATCTTGCACATATTCGACAGGCACGGTGACATTGGGCTGCGTCGTATCGACCATGATATGTGGGGTTAGGTTATTGTCTTCAAGCCATTCAAAAATAGCGCGTACCATATAAGGGCGAGTCGGGGTGAGTTGAAAGTCGTTTTCCATGGTGATTCTCTTATTTTAATGATTACTATTTTAAACTAGTTTTAAAGGTTGGGCGATTAAACATCCGCTCCATATATTGATATAAAGGACGGCACAGGTGCAGCGGCAATTCAATACCCATGGGTTTTAAGCGATATAAAATCGATGACAAAATGCAATCACATACACCCATGGTATCTGAAAGAAAAAAAGCTTTATGGGCAAACAGCGGCGCTATGGTAACCAGTGATTCAGTCAGTTGCTTTCTGGCAACCTTTGCTTGATTGACATCTAAGGTATCCTTATCGGTCAATAGCGTATCTGCTAATTTAACCCAGTCTTTCTCAATGCGCCACCATAATTGACGGTATTGTGCCTTTTCAATCGGATTTTCAGGTAGCAGTTTGTTCTGATGATAGCGCTCTTCAAGGTATTCAAAAATAATACGATTGTTATATAAAATCAATTCACGATGAATAAATACCGGCAGCGTGTTGTAAGGGTTGATATCAGGTAAATCTTCGGCAAAATCCTCATCATCACGAATGTTCGTCTCGCTAAATTCTATTTTTTTCTCAAGTAAAACCAGTCTTAATTGGTGACTTAGGTAGCCATCATCGGCATAAATCAACGGGGTGTTCGAAGTAGGGGTCAACATAGTTAAAAATAATAAGCTGTATCAGCGTAAAGGATAAGCCTAGCTTAAAATGACTGAATTAGCAATAACTGTGAAAGTTATCATACCAATCAAGCAATAAATGCGCATAAAAAAAGGTAGCCTAAGCTACCTTTTTTTATATCAATCCTTATTTAACGTCTTTCCAAAATTCTTTATTGAGTAAGTACACTGGAATTAATAACGCAAGTAAGAATAAGATGACCCAAAACCCATATACTTTACGTTGGTGCGCTTGCGGCTCTGCCATCCACGCCATAAAGTTGACGATATCACCAATATTACGACGATATTCTTCTTTTGAGGTATTCATTTGCATATCATGAAGGACGAACGGCATGGCAACATTCGGCAGTACGATATTGTTGGCACCCCAAGGACGACTTGGATCTTCATAGAAGGCTAACAAGTAAGTATAAACCCAATCATTACCACGTAGACGGGTTTCAAGTGACAAGTCAGGTGGCTGTGCACCAAACCAAGCCTTTTGAAGCTCTGGGTCTACGCCTGCATTGATATGGTCACCGACTTGGTCAGTGGTCAGCATCAAGTATTTTTCCACCAACTCTTTTGGAATGTCCAAGTCTTTGTACATTTTTGAGTAGCGAACATATTGTGCTGAGTGACAGCCTGCACAGTAACTCATGAATAATGACGCACCACGTTGAATCGACGCTTTATTGGTCAAATCCACAGGGGCGGTTTCACAAGCCAAATGCGCGTCTTTACCATCAACCGTTTTGTAGGTGCCACAGCCGCCTTCGCTAGCTTGTGCGGCTGTCGCGCCCAAACCTAATGCAACTGTCAAACCCAATCCAGCAACTAATTTTTTAACCGCTTTCATTAGTGACCTCCAGTTACACGTTCAGGTGGCTGTTTGCAAGTTTCAATCGATGTATAGATTGGCATTAGCAAGAAAAACAAGAAATACAAAATAGTACAAATACGTGCCACAATCGTTGCGGTATCACTTGATGGAATTACCCCTAAGTAGCCTAAGATCAAGAAACTAACAACAAAGATAGCAAGCGCAATTTTTGACAAAATACCTTTATAACGCATTGAACGCACAGGCGATTTGTCTAACCAAGGCAATACAAATAAAATAGCAATTGATGCTGCCATCACAATAACACCCGGCAGGGCTGAACCAAACATAGATGGGGTTGCACGTAACATTGCATAAAAAGGCGTATAGTACCAAACAGGGGCAATGTGAGCAGGTGTCTTAAGTGGGTTTGCTGCTTCAAAGTTTGGTGGCTCAAGGAAGAAACCGCCGCCTTCTGGGAAGAAGAATACCACGGTAAAGAAAATGATAAAGAATACCACGATACCAATCATATCATGCACAGTGTAGTAGGGGTGGAAAGCCACGCCATCAAGGGGTACACCATTTTTATCTTTAAGTTTTTTGATATCGATACCATCTGGGTTATTAGAACCAACATGGTGCAATGCTACCAAGTGAACAAATACCAGACCCACTAAAATCAAAGGAATCGCAACAACGTGTAACGCGAAGAAGCGGTTTAAGGTAATACCAGAGATGATATAGTCACCTTTTACCCATTCTCCCAATGCATCACCAATAAATGGAATCGCTGCTGGTAAGTTCAAAATAACCTGCGCACCCCAGAATGACATATTACCCCAAGGTAATAAGTAACCGAAGAAACCTTCTGCCATTAAGCACAGATAGATACCCATACCGATGAGCCAAACCAGTTCACGGGGTTTTTGGTATGAACCATACAACAAGCCACGGAACATATGCAGATACACGACCACGAAAAATGCCGAAGCACCAGTTGAGTGCATATAACGGATTAACCAACCACCTTGTACATCACGCATAATGTATTCTACAGAAGCAAATGCGCCTTCTGCACTTGGGTTGAACATCATGGTTAGCCAAATACCCGTCACTAACTGATTGACCAATACCACCATAGATAACACGCCAAAGAAGTACCAAAAGTTGAAATTCTTTGGTGCGTAATACTTTGACATATGGTATTCATAAGTTTCTGTCGCTGGAAAGCGCGCATCCACCCAATGCATAAATTTCTTTGCACTCATATTATGCCCCCACCGTTAAGATAGTACCGCTGATGCTATACTCAGGAACTGGCAAATTACGAGGCGCAGGTTGACCCTTAAAAACACGTCCAGCTAAGTCATACTTTGAGCCGTGACAGGGGCATAAAAATCCGCCAACCCAACTGCTGCCACCCAAATCTGCTGCGCCGACATCAGGACGATAACCTGGCGCACAACCTAAGTGAGTACAAACCCCTTCACACACTAGAACTTCACTATTGTCTTTTGAGCGGCTATTATTTTTGCAGTAGTCAGGTTGTAATGAACCTTCTGATTTTGGATCGGCAAGTGATGATTCTACTTTTGATAAATTATCCATCATCTCTTTGGTACGTTTGACAAGATAAATTGGTTTACCACGATATTTGATAACAATCATTTGTCCTGCTTCGAGTTTGCTTAGGTCTTGGCTAACAGGTGCACCCGCAGCTTCTGCTTTTGCACTTGGATACCATGAACGCACAAACGGCGTAGCAATAGCAGCGACACCGACTGCGCCCATAGCGGCAGTGGATGCGATTAAAACTCTTCGACGCTTAACGTCGACGCCTTCGGCATGGCTCATTAAGAACTCCTCCAGATTAATGAAGTGGGTAACCATATTCCCACACTGGGTTTGTGGCTATTGTAAATCAGTTGTTACAGAATTGCCACCTTAGCTGTGCCTAAATTACGCTAATTTTGCTATTTTATGCTATTTTTGCAATAAAATAAATTACCTAAGGTAAATAAAAAAGACCCTTGCGGTAAACAAGAGTCTTTTTTGTAAACGCCAAAAAACGCGGTCGATACGAGAATTTCGACCACGAAAAATATTAACGTTTTGAGAATTGGGGACGTTTACGTGCTTTACGTAAGCCCAATTTTTTACGTTCAACTTCACGCGCGTCACGAGTCACAAAGCCCGCTTCTTTAAGCGCTGGTTTTAAAGTTTCGTCTGACTCGATCAATGCACGGGTGATACCGTGGCGAATCGCGCCCGCTTGACCATTGATACCGCCACCTTTTACAGTCACATAGATATCATATTTGCTAGCAGCATCTAGTAATTCTAAAGGTTGACGTACAACCATTACTGATGTTTCACGACCAAAGTATTGATCAAGTGGTTTACCGTTAACGACGATGTTACCTGTACCCGCAGATAAGAACACACGAGCTGTTGAAGTTTTACGACGACCTGTACCGTAATTGCGTTCCATGTGTTACTCCTTAGATATCTAATACTTGAGGTTGTTGAGCAGTATGAGGATGCTCAGTACCTGAGTAAACTTTTAACTTTTTAATCATCGCATAGCCCAATGGGCCTTTTGGCAACATACCTTTAACCGCTTTGTTAAGTACGTCAGCAGGTTTGTGTGCGATAAGTTTGGTAAAGTTAGTCTCTCTGATACCACCTGGGTAACCGGTGTGACGGTAGTATTTTTTGTCTTGCGCTTTTTTACCAGTCACGGCAACTTTCTCAGCATTAATCACAACGATATAATCGCCTGTGTCAACGTGAGGGGTGTAAGAAGGCTTATGCTTGCCACGTAAGCGTGATGCGATTTCGCTCGCCAAGCGACCTAATGTTTTACCTTCAGCGTCGACGATGTACCAATCGTGTGTCACTTCATGTGGTTTAGCACTGATAGTTTTCATGTTTAAAAACCTTTTTGAGTTAATAGTTGAGAGTGAGTGTCTGGGAAACGAGGGCTCTCAAAATTACGAACGCATATTATAAGGATTAAGATAGTGACTTGCAATACAAGTCAAGCGTTTTTAAAAAATAAACTTGCAAAAATAGGCAACTAAAATTGCCTATTTATATCAATCATATTATGTCCATCAAGCCATGAGTGCATGATTTATACATTAAATCTAAAGTGCATGACATCGCCATCTTGCACGATGTAGGTTTTACCTTCGAGGCGAGATTTACCTGCCGCTGCCGCGCCTTTTTCACCGTTGTATTCAATAAAATCATCAAATGCAATCACTTCGGCACGGATAAAACCACGCTCAAAGTCGGTATGAATCACGCCTGCTGCTTCTGGTGCAGTGGCACCGACTTTCACCGTCCAAGCGCGTACTTCTTTGACCCCTGCGGTAAAATACGTTTGCATATTAAGCAGCTCGTAACCTGCGCGAATCACACGGTCAAGTCCTGCCTCAGTCATACCCATACTTTCTAAAAACTCTTGTTTTTCATCGTCATCCAGCTGGGCGATTTCAGATTCGATTTGGTTGCATAGCGCGACCACCAACGCATCATCTTTTGCCGCAAATTCCCGTACTTGGTCAAGATAAGGATTGTTGTCAAAGCCATCCTCGCTCACGTTAGCAATATACATGGTGGGTTTTAGGGTAATTAGACCATAGCTACGGATAATTTTTTTCTCATCTTCATCCAGATTTGCCATGCGCGCAGGCTTACCATCGGCTAAAAATGGTTCAATTTTGTTAAACACATCCAGCATGGCTTTGGCGTCTTTATCACCGCCTTTGGCTTTTTTACCGACATTGATAATCGCACGGCTCACTGCTTCAAGGTCAGCTAGCGCAAGTTCGGTATTGATGGTTTCGATATCGGATAATGGGTTGACGCGTCCATCGACGTGAATCACGTTGTCATCATCAAAGCAGCGTATCACATGGGCAATCGCATCGGTTTCACGGATATTGGCTAAGAACTGATTGCCCATGCCTTCGCCTTTAGATGCGCCTGCCACTAGACCTGCGATATCCACAAATTCCATTGAGGTGGGCACAACGCGCTCAGGCTTGACGATATCGGCAAGTTGTTTGAGACGTGGGTCGGGTACAGGTACAATCCCAGTATTGGGATCTTTGGTACAAAACGGGAAGTTTTCTGCCGCAATCCCAGCTTTGGTCAATGCGTTAAACAAGGTTGATTTACCAACATTTGGCAGTCCGACGATACCACAATTAAAGCCCATACAATGCTCACTAAATAAAGGGTTAGTTAAATTTGTTGCATTATAACAACTTAGTCATCAGAATTCGACAGGCGATTGACGCATCAAAAAATTGAACCATCAAAAATTTGTAGCATGATATAAACTACAAAAATTCAAATTGAGCGATTGGGCAGATTCCTGCCATGCTATTGCTATCCTATTGCAATAGTCACGAGTTGTCATGAAATTGTCATAATGGAGCGTCAAGCTATGCTATAATTATCAGTTTAATAGTGGTTTGTGTCTGATGACGGTGAATGTTATCGTGTACTGCGCAACATTGATAATTACTTCATTTTTATAGGAATGTTTTGAGTGACAGTCTCTGCTTTTTTATCCCATCGGCCTAGAAAACGTTTTGGGCAAAATTTCTTACATGATCAAGTGATTATTGGGAGAATTATTGACAGTATTCATGCCAATCGCGATGATTTGATGGTTGAAATTGGTCCAGGCATGGGCGCGATTACTGAGCCGTTACTCAAGGAAGTCAATCACTTGACCGTTGTCGAGCTTGATACCGATTTGGCAGACAGCTTGCGCATTCGTATTGGCGCCAATAGCAATGACGGCTTAACCATTGTCAAAGCCAATGCTATGGAAGTGGATTACCGTGCGCTGTTCCAGCAAGTCATTGGCGATAACCCCAATCATACCACCGACAAAAAAATGCGCATTGTCGGTAACTTGCCATACAATATTTCTACGCCATTATTGTTTCATTTACTAAGTTTTGCCGATGTTATTGAAGACATGCATTTTATGCTACAAAAGGAAGTGGTTGATCGCATCACCGCAGAGGTAGATAGCCGAGAATATGGTCGCTTATCCGTCATGATGCAGTATTATTGTGAAACTGATTATTTACTGACGGTGCCAAATGGGGCATTCAACCCCCCACCCAAAGTGACGAGTGCGGTATTTCGACTCAGACCTTATCAACAAACACCGATTGTGGCTGACGATGAAAAGCTGTTTGCCCTTGTGGTGCGTGAGGCATTTAATCATCGCCGTAAAACACTGCGGGCGATTTTTAAAAAGTCGCCGATTTTGCCTGCGGTCACAGAACACCAGCTTGTGGCATGGGGACTCAATCCACTGGCGCGTCCCGAAACGTTATCAGTACAAGATTTTGTAACTTTAGCAAACGGCATCGCAGCAAATGGTTAATTTTTTTGTAGCTGTTTAAAATTTTACTTTCAAGATGTATGAGGTGTTATGGGTTTTCGACATCAATTTGTCATTGGCGATATTCAAGGCTGTTATGCCGATTTGCAGGCACTCCTCAAGCAAATTGGGTTCGATGAACAGCAAGATAAATTATGGTTTGTCGGCGATATCGTGGCACGCGGTGAAGACTCGCTGAGTGCGCTGCGTTTGGTAAAACGTCTTTGCCAATCAGGGGCTGCCGAAATGGTGTTGGGCAATCATGATATTAACTTAATCGCGGTATGGCGTGGTGTTATAAAGATTAAGAAAAAGGATAGAACCCAAGCGATTTTTGATGCCCCAGACTGTGATGAATTACTCAATTGGCTTCGTCGCCAGCCGCTGCTTGTCTATCCCAATGATAAAACCGTGATGGTGCATGCAGGCATCCCGCCAAACTGGAGTATCACCCAAGCAGCCATGCATGCGTCAGAATTGCAAACTCAGCTGCAAAGTAGCTTATGGCAACTCGATAGACTGCTGCCAAACCTGTATAGCGATACCGCTGTTCCTTGGTCAAATATGCTGACAGGCTACGCGCGTATGCGAGCGATTTGCAATTATTTTACCCGTATGCGTCTGTGTCAAATGGATGGCACGCTAGAGTTTAGCTTTAAATCCAGTCTAGATGATAAAATGCCAGAGGGGTTTCGTCCGTGGTTTGAATGGCAAGTGCCGCGCGAACGTAAAATCTTATTTGGTCACTGGGCAGCGCTAAAAGCCAAAGTGGATTTGGCAAATGCAAGAGCCACGGATGCCGGGTGTGTGTGGGGCGGCAATATGATGGCATACCGCCTAGAAGATGAGCAAGTTATCTGTCAAACTTGTAAAGCAAAATAACCCTTGTAAAGTAAAATGACCCTAAAGTTACCGAGCGAGCTGCAGCAGCTGCACAAACGCTTTGGGCAAACGGGTAGGGCGAACTTGGGTTTGCCCATTTTCATCTTTGCTAGTAGCCACGCATACAATACTTATCTCAGCTTTGCTTAACAGCTGCTGGTGGCTATCATAAATCCGCTGCTCAAGCTGTAATGACGCAGATTTGCAGTCTGCCGTTTCAATCACAACGGTGACTTCGCTATCAAGCAGAATCGGACGCACATAACGGATGTTGGCTTGGCTCACTACAAATTGGATATCAGGTTTGCCACTATCGCTCTGGTGAGTAACGTCTTGACTTACAGCGTCGGCTGAATGCGCTTGATAAAAATAACTTGTCATACCCAATGCACGTAACCAATCGCGGCGACAACGCTCAAACAGCTTTAAATGATTGGCGTGATATACAATCCCGCCCGCATCGGTATCTTCCAAATAAATACGGTATTGAGTAGCATAAATAGGCTGAGTGCTTAATTGAGTGTGGGGCTGATTCTGGAGCTGGGTCACGTGCTATCCTTAGGTTAATAATGTTAACAATAAATTCAGTAATTTTTAAAAACGACTAAGTGATAGCATAAAAAAAAGAATGGCGTTAAACCATTCTTTTTTGAAAATGTTTAGTTTTTATACCCACACTCATCAAGTCAATTGACGATGATTGACTTTGTCTAATTTTAACGCTTCCAAATAACTGCGAATATGGGTGACGTAATCTAAGCACTGCACGTAACGGCTATTGCTTTGGCTGTTGACTTTTAAATACTGATACACGGCTGCCCAATTATTGCCATCAATACCGCGCTTTTCCAAAATCTGCTGGATATCTTTAATCGCTTGTGGACCCATATTGTAAGCGGCTAGGGTAAACCATACCCGATCCGATGCTGGCACTTGGGCAAATTCATGTTGCAGCTGACTGAGATACTTAGCGCCGCCTTGGATGCTCTGCGTCGGGTCAGTCCGATTATCAACGCCCATCGCATTGGCAGTGGCATTGGTCAACATCATGATACCCCGCACACCCGTTGGCGAAGTGGCTTCTGCATCCAGATGCGATTCTTGGTAGCCCATTGCCACAAGCAGTTCCCAATCAAGTCGGTATTTGTTTGCTGTCTGCTTAAAAGATGGTTCATAAATGGGCAACACGCGTGTCATGGTATCGGCAAAATGTTGTTGATTAAACGGCTCTGCCAATGGTGTTTGACTATAAAACGCGGCTAAATGTTGATTACGGGTGAGCGATTGACCGCCACACAGGAAGTTTTTTACATCGTCGTTGAGTTTGACATCATTGGGGTTTAGCTGTATGGCAACATGCTCGTTGAGATCCTGCTGTGATAAATAATCTTTGTCACAGCTTAGACTCAGCGATGATAACGCAGTCGCCTTTTGGTAATCCGACCCATTGGTCAAAGCGATATCGGCTTTGCCTGTTTTGACAGCCGCCATCGCGTCGGCATCAGTGGCAAACACTTGTGTGCTTATGGTAACATCCAATCGCTTGGCATAATGGCGCATGACATCATACCCAAAGCCGTGCTCAAAGCCATCTTGAGCAAAATAGGTGGTATTACCATTGACGGTGGCAATACGCAGCTGCTTTTGAGATAGGATACTGTCAAAAGTTGCCATTTTTGGTGCTGCAACTATGCTAGTAGGTGAGGCAAGGGTATTGATAGCATTGCCATTAACGACTTTGTCAGCAACAACCACCTGGGTGACAACATAAGCTAAGGGCAAACCAATCCCCATCACAGCTGCCAGCTTTTTACTGGCACTCAACCATTTTAGCGGCTTGATAAAGCGATCAATGAGCCGAGCGGACGGATTAGGTAGTTGCCCCAAATTTTGAACATGGCTAGGCACCGCTGGCACACGAGACTGGGCAATTTTTGGCGATATCACTACACCCAAACAAGGCTTGTGTTGAATCGGGAAGAATTGCAAGCGTTTAAATTGGGTCGCGTATTTACTAAAGCGTAATAAAGGATGTTGAAACGGGTATAAAGTTAAAGGGCTTAAAAATGCTTTGACCGACATCGAAATCGACGCAGGATAGGTCAAAGCCAAATCATCACAATACTCAAATGATGAGTTTAGCGGCATGTGTCACTCCACGGTGCACATACGTTAGATACGTTAAATTAATAAAAAACAACTATGCCAAATGAAAACATTTTATGAAACTAAGAACCGAATCGATAGTTAAACTAAGCACCAGTTAAACCTAGTACTAATCAGCCAAGCCACATAAGTACATGGCTTCTAACTATCTAACTCTATCCTAAATCTAGCCAAAAAAGCTTCCATCCAAAATAGGTCGTTATTAACTTAACGCTAAAAAAAGAGCCAAACAGGTTGGCTCCCCTTATACCTAGGACGGTGATAATTCCCTATCTATCGTAGAGAACTATCGAAATAAATAATAATCAAGTACAACCCGAAAAAGGGTTAAAATTTTTGTAAGTACTGGCAAATTAAAAATTGTTTAATAAGCCCAAGCATTTACCTAAAGAATTTAACGTAGGGTAACGTATGGCACGCATAAAATAAATAAACAATAACAATATTTACTGCATGGCATTACAGTTAGTTATAAAAAACAATGGGGCTATTGTAGTGAAATTAAAGTTACCCGTCATGTTTTTGAACGTAACGAAAGGCAAATTTATGATAAAAAGCGTAAAAAACCCGCCAAAATGCAACTAACGGGTAATAATTACTCAATAAATTGCCCAATTTTAGACGGGATTATCGATATCGACAAAATCAACGGTCAAAGCAAGATTTTCTTTGACATAATTCCCCAATGCAAGCACACCACCTCGCTCGGTGGCATGATGTCCACAGGCAAAATAATCAATACCCAGCTCACGCGCTATGTGAGTCGTTCGCTCTGATACTTCACCGGAGATATAGGCTTGACAACCCATTTGTGCCGCTTGCTCAATCATATCCTGTGCGCCACCCGTACACAGACCAATGCGCGAAATTGTTTGATTACCCCCGGATAAATGTAGGGGCGGACGGGTTAAGGTAGTCGATAGTTTGTTGGTGAGAGCTGCAATCGACAACGGCGCTGCTAAATCCACGATATTACCAATCGGATGTTTTTCATTAGGGTATAGCGGCGACAAATCACTCCAGCCCAGCGCTCGCGCTAATTGGGCGTTATTGCCCAATTGGGGATGAGCGTCTAACGGTAAATGATAAGCCAGTAAGGAAATGCCGTGTTGCATCAACAAACGAATACGCTTGCCTTTCATGCCAATTAAAGGCGCAGGTTCCCCTTTCCAAAAATAGCCATGATGCACCAAAATCGCTTGGGCATTGTGCGCAATCGCTTGTTCAATCAATGCCTCAGAGGCTGTGACACCGGTGAGGATGTGCTGTATCGGCTGCCCACCATCCACTTGCAGACCATTGGGACAATAATCTTGGAATTCATTAATTTTTAATAGCTCATTTAACCGATGCGCCAATTGAGTCGGACTCATTGATGTCGGGGGTTGGTTCATTGTATTTTTCAAACTTGTATCTTTCAAACTTATATCTTCCAAAAAAGTCATCATATTTCTACAGTATTCAGTGTTTCATCAATTATTTGGGTAGCTTACTTGCCGTGTCATTTGGGGTGATATTATCGACCGCCTTTTGCACCACTTTTTCTTTAATTGCCTGTTTTTTCTCTGCAATTTCTTCATCGGTCAGTTTTTCCGTATGACTGATATTGTCGATATGGGGCGTAGTAGCATGCGGATGTTCTTCTGGCTGTGATGTCAGGGCAGTTTTATGTCCCTTGTTATTTTTACCATCGTTTGCAATCGGTTTATCATCATAGATAATATTACCATCGCTATCGATGAGTGCATACTTCATCGGCTGTTTACGCGGGATGAAAAAGTCAGAGGGTTGGGTCATCAAATGCGAGGCGACCAATTCAAATAAGAATTTCCACTCAAAGACTTTCACATCACGCGCGCGTAGGGCGGTTATTAACGCGAGTGAAAAACTCACCAACAAGTTAATCATACCGATGACCATCACCCCAAATAGACTGACCAAAATAATACCGATTTCTGGAAACTCGCCCGTGTTGGCATAAATGTTAAAAATCCCATGAATAAAGTTGGCAGATGCAAAGGCAATGTGGCGAATATCGATCGGTAAGCCAAAAATATAACCGATGGTCGCCGTACTACCCAAAAAGCAGCCGAATAAAAAGTTACTCATAATCGCACCCAGATTGCGCTCAATAAAATCGCTAAAACGCAATAACGTGACAGGTGTCATCATCCGTTTGAGGTTAGGCTGGTTGCGGATACGCTCACCAATTTTGTTGTGTACCGCAAGATTATCGTAATAGCCTGCAATCAATCCTGAAATATACAAATACACCCCAGCAATCGCGGCATGAAAGATAGCAAGCGAGGTAAACGGGTTGAGATCATGCAGCAAGTGCTCGGCGGTAGCTGTCGATGTTAACGGACGACCCAGTCCATACAGCCACAGGGATGAAATCAGTAGCGCAATGGGCATTGCAATTGAAATATTACCCATAATGGCAATAAACTGGGTGCGCATGATATCAACGACCAATTCTGTCAATTTGGTAAATCGTGCCGCTTTGCGTCCTTTTACCTCTGAGATGGTTGAAGCAATCGCGGCAGCCGTCATGGCAGGCTGTTTGGTCGCCACTGTACCGCCAATGATATGAATTGCCACAAAGCCAAGACCGTAAATCATACTGTTTAAAAAAGCCACGCCAAAGGGTGCCAGCGGTAAGGATTTCCCTAGGATTTTAAGGGTCGCCATACAGCCGATGAGTAGACCACCCAATGCTGCTTTTTTATACATACGGCGATAGCCCGCTTTATCGGTACTGATATAATGCTCGCCGACCTTACTGGCAGTCTCAGTCACACGGCGCGACAAGAGCGCGGTATTGATGCCAAATAAATATCTAAAACTACTGCGGTGGTATGAATCTTCATACAACGTGTTAATGAGCTCTATGATGGTTTTTTTCTTGATATGATCGTTGTCAGATAGCAGTGACACCAACAATTCAAGACGCTGCAGGCTTTGCTCAAGGCGCACCAACATATTGGTGGTACGCACAGTAATACCCGTTCGATGTATACGGCGACGGATGTTTTGCATCATGGTGCGGGCTTGGTCGGTCAACACTAAAATTTGACTGCTATCCACCTCAGGCTGGGGCATCGCTTGCTCATCCCCTGGTTGCATGCTGAGCTGGTATTGACTGACAAATTCAGCGACTTCGCGGTTCAGTGCAATAAAAGTATCTTGGTTGTCAATCGGATTGGGAAATGCCTTTATTAAATCAGCATTGAGCCCGATGCCGTTGATACGCGCCGTTAAAATAGTAATGGCTTTGAGCACATTGGCTTCAAGCGCTTGCACTAACGCTTCTTTGCCTGCGGGTACTTTAAGAATAAGTATCAGTTCAATCCACCAGCGCTCATGGATTAAGCGCACCCAGTAGCGAGTTTTTGGAGTGGCAAAAAACGCATTAAATAACCCAATCAAATCGCGGTCATCGGGTACAGAGGGTAATAGCTTTTCACCGACCAAGTCAAAAAATTGCGAAGTAAAGCCAGCGTCTGACAAGATACCCAAATCCGTGTATAGCGACACCTGACGATAACGACTAATCAAGGTAAGCATAAACACACAAAACCCTTCTGCCCACACACGATTGCTGCGCAATAGTCGAACGAATAGTGCCATCTGTTCATTGGCGGTCGTAGCATCATTTGCACGGTTGCGCAAGGTATCTAGTAGTTGTTTAAATAGCGCAACTTGCGGAAAATCACGCAGCGCATTGATTTCGTTTAGAATGGTAGTTAAACGCGCTTCTAAGGTTGGCATCACCTTTAATTGGTCTGCCATATCCGCCGCATCATAACGATGTTGGGCATTGGGTAACGTATCTTGATTATTAGGTTGCGATAAATTCGTCAAACTAACCTCGAAGTAAACAGAAAATTGAATCGTTTTTTTAAATAGGGTGAATTACAACTATAAGAAAAAATACGAAAATAGATATCTTAAGATGAAAATTTAATCGACTCATCAAAAAAAATCCATCATTTATTTGCAACAAAAATCTTATGGGCTGAGGTTTTAAAGACAGTAAGGGATAAAATAACGCTACGTGTTACCGCATTCATGTCTTCAAGAAAACAACCTAACGGATTATCCTAATTGATTATCTAGCCGCAGCGATTATACTATGGTTACTCTGTTGACTGATTTTTTTCTATGGCATCGACTATCACCTCTCAATCAAAAAGCCCCAAACAACCCAATACCGAATCAACACCCAATGAGATAACCCAATACTACTATCCAGATCCCGTGAGCCAACAGGTGATACAGCAGTGGCTGTTTATGAATTTATTGCCGTGGCAACAGTCAACTTGGCAGTATTTGACCACCCATCTAGACGCCTTGCCGCACGCAATGTTGTTTGCAGGCAATGCAGGGACGGGGAAACGCGCCTTCGTCTATCGGTTTGTCGCATGGGCTCTGTGTGAGAATCAACGGAACAATGAACAAGGTGTCACAACTGCCTGTGGGCAATGCCAGAGTTGCCAGTGGCTGATCGCCAATACCCACCCCGATCTTTATCAAATTCCCACACCCACCGTGGCGCGTGACGCGTCGCCTAAACCTAAAGCAAACAACGCCCTCGTGGCGCAAGCCCCAACCCATCAGTCAGGTTATAGCATCAAGATTGACGAAATTCGGGAATTACAGCCTTTTGTCACGCAATCGAGTGGGGGATTAAGAATCGTGGTTATTCACCAAGCGGATGCGATGACGCTAGCCGCCAGTAACGCGCTCCTTAAGACATTAGAAGAGCCTGCCGAAAATGTGTTGATGCTGTTAATTAGCGATAGTCCTTCGCAGTTACTGCCAACGATTCGCTCTCGGCTACAGGCATTTTCGGTGAGCCATAGCACCCCCGATCAGTCAATGCAAGTGATGCAGCAGTTAATGCCCAATACCGATACTGCGACGCTACAACAAGTGAGTGAATTGTCTGGTTATGCGCCTTTTTTGGCACTGCAAATGTTACACAGCGAATGGTATCAACACCGCCAGACTTGGATAAACAGCTTTCAAGCAGTTCGTAGCGGACAACGTACGCCTGTACAAGCCAGCAACTATTGGCAAAAAACGCTGACATTAACGGACTTTTTATACTTGTCGCAAGCTTTGTTAGTGCCGTTGGGGCAATTTGCCGTCGGTATCTCAGCGTCATCCAATGACTTAGATTTTGGCAAGCTGCAGCCACCACCAACATTAAAGCAAATTAGCCATTTACAGTGGGTTATCGATCAAATCTGGCAAGATAGACAGCAACATATCCAAGATAAGTTATGCTATGATAAAATTTTTAGCACCATGCTTGATTGCTAATTTATTGAATTATCTATATTACCCAATTATCTATATTATTTATCATTCACCATGCGTTGGTAACCCCATGCGTTAGTAAAAGGAACAGTGATTATGGCAATGCCATCTCGTGGCGGTATCACCACCATTAACTATGATACGATCGAAAAATTGTATGCTAGCTATCTGCCTTTTATTGAAAACGGTGCGTTATTTATTCCTACTAACCAGCAGCAACAACTAGGCAGTCAAGCCTTTGTGGCAATCACCTTGCCAAATTCGAGTGAGAGAATGCCGCTGCATGGCAAAGTGGTGTGGGTCAACCATCGCGCACAGGCACAGCGCCCTGCAGGCTATGCGTTACAGCTTGGCAAAGACGAAGCAGGGTTACGTATCAAAAACGAAGTTGACCGCCTGTTAGCGGGTCATCTCAGCTCCGATAAACCCACCTTCACGCTATAAATTCTGGAAATTCTAGAAACTGCGGCAGTTTTTTTAGCCTGTGATTATTAAAAGCCAGCGATTGCTAAAGGTGAGCTTATGCTTAATCCTGTAAGTCGCTAGCTTTTTTTCTTCTATCGCGCAATAGTTAATCATCACTCTGCGTCTTGATGCCTTTCTCATGTTTAGTCCCTTTTTTGCGTATTTTTCTATTGGTAGAAAATGAAATGCAATTTAGTCAATCCTTGTGTCAAATTACTTGTATAAAATAGCTTTCAGGCGTAAAATATACGACTATTTTTGCTTTGTTCCTAAGAATGGCATGTCACAAACGTTAACGCAACCGTCTTTTGATCTAACCGCAAGCCTGCCCGTCATCACCATTGATGGCTCAAGTGGTGCAGGTAAAGGTACATTGACGGCAAGACTGGCAAAGCTGCTGGATTATCAAATTTTGGATTCAGGAGCGCTGTATCGGATTGTGGGGCTTGCAGCCCACCAAGCGGGTTTGTTAACGAACAGCATTGACGAAACTGCGCTAGCTGATTTAACCCAATCGTTAAAAATTGAGTTTGCAGCCGCAAAAGCGGGTTCTGAGCATGTGACCGTGCTCGTGAATGCCAACGATGTGAGCGAAGTGATTCGCACCGAAGAAGTGGGTAACTTTGCATCAAAAGTCGCGGTATTCCCGAAGGTGCGTCAAGCGCTATTAGAGTTACAAAAAAATATGGCAACGTCGCAAGGCAACCCAAAAAAGGGTTTGATTGCAGACGGGCGTGATATGGGAACAGTAGTTTTTCCCGATGCGCCGCTGAAAGTTTATTTGGTCGCATCCTCTGAGGCACGAGCCGAGCGCCGAGTCAGTCAGTTAACCAACGCTGGCAAACAGGCAGATTTTGACGAAATTTTGGCACAAATTATTGCCCGTGATGAGCGTGATAGTACACGCAGTGCCTCACCGGCTAAGCCTGCCGATGATGCGATAGTGATTGATAGCTCAGCCATCGATGCTGAGCAAGTGTTTAACCAAGTTTGGCAGCTATGTGTTGAACGTGGTTTGACAATTAACTAACAGCTTTTAAAAGTTTTATCGATTTTTTATAGGCACTAAAACCAGCCTTATGTTTATAAAAAATCTTAATTTGAACCGTACTGTGCTGGACAGGCTACGGCTATACAAAGGTAAATTTTATGATGGAATCATTTGCTGAACTGTTTGAAGCAAGCCAAGTACTTGACGTAGAACGTGGTGCAGTTATCTCTGGTCAAGTAGTTGCGATTGATAGCGACTGGATTACCGTAGATACGGGTCTAAAATCAGAAGGTATCGTTGCGCGTTCAGAATTTTTGAATGAACAAGGCGAGCTTGAAGTAGCAGTTGGCGACCAAGTTCAAGTCGTTGTAGACGCGGTTGACAATGGCATGGGTCAAACCCTATTGTCACGTGAAAAAGCAAAACGTGCTGAAACTTGGAACGTACTTGAAAAACTTTACGAAAACAATGAGATCGTAACCGGTCTTATCTCTGGTAAAGTTAAAGGTGGTTTCACGGTTGATATCGGTTCAGTACGTGCGTTCTTACCAGGTTCATTGGTGGACACTCGCCCAGTACGCGACACCGCGCACTTAGAAGGCAAAGAGCTAGAATTTAAAGTCATCAAACTGGATCAAAAACGCAACAACGTCGTTGTTAGCCGCCGCGCTGTGATGGAATCTGAAAACTCAGCAGAGCGCGAAGCATTACTATCTAACCTTGAAGAAGGTCAAGAAGTGGTCGGCGTGGTGAAAAACTTAACTGATTACGGTGCATTCGTAGACCTAGGTGGTATCGATGGTCTATTACACATCACAGATATGGCATGGCGCCGTATCAAGCACCCATCAGAAGTGGTTGAAGTGGGTCAAGAATTAAAAGTTAAAGTATTAAAATTTGACCGTGAACGTAACCGTGTCAGCTTAGGTCTAAAACAACTAGGCACTGACCCATGGCAAGACGTTCTTAACAACTATCCAAAAGGTACTAACGTTAAAGCACGTGTAACTAACCTGACTGATTATGGTTGTTTTGCTGAAATCGCTGATGGTATCGAAGGCTTGGTACACGTTTCTGAAATGGATCATACCAACAAAAACATCCATCCTTCAAAAGTGGTACAAATCGGTGACGAGATCATGGTTCAAATCCTGGATATCGATGAAGACCGTCGTCGTATCAGCCTAGGTATCAAACAAACCATGCCAAACCCATGGGAAGAGTTTGATAAGAACCACCAAAAAGGCGACAAAGTATCTGGTACTATCAAATCAATCACTGACTTCGGTATCTTTATCGGTCTAGAAGGTGGTATTGATGGTCTAGTTCACTTATCAGACCTTTCTTGGACTGAAAGTGGTGAAGAAGCGATTCGTAACTACAATAAAGGTGATACTGTTGAAGCGGTCATCTTGTCTGTAGATGCAGAAGCTAACCGTATCAGCTTAGGTATCAAACAACTTAACAGCGACCCATTCAATGAATACCTAGTATCAAATGATCGTGGTGCGGTAGTAAAAGGGGTGGTAACTGACGTTGATGCCAAAGGCGCTAAAGTAAAACTGGCTGACGATGTAGAAGGCTACTTACGTGCTTCAGAAATCCAACAAGACAAAGTAGATGATGCGACCACTGTACTTAATGTCGGTGATGAAGTTGAAGCGAAAATTGTCAGCGTTGACCGCAAAACTCGCGGTATCAATCTATCAGTTCGTGCAAAAGACGAAGCAGAACAACGTGATGCCATCAAAGCATTAAGTTCAAATGCTGCGGCAGATGCACAACCAAAAACGATTGGTGACTTAATCAAAGAGCAACAACAAAACCAATAATCGGTTTTGTGAGCAATAAAAAAAGCGACTAACTTAGTCGCTTTTTTTATTTTTGCCTTTTAGGTAACAAAATGAAAGATTTAGTCTAAAAAAAGACGACGAATTTAGTGCGGTTTTGTTATAATATGCGAAGAAAAGTAATGAAATGTAATTTTTCATTATTAGAATTGTTATTAGATTATTGGATGAAATTGGACTTTAACGAAGTTTTTAAAACAATCATTCTGTAATTTAGATTACGACAGTTACGTTTAGCGTGTTAGGGGTAGTATGGAAAAAGTGTTAAACAAATCTGATTTGATCACTAGATTATCAAGTGAATGTGAGAATATACCAGAAAAAACCATTGAGGAAGCCACCAAGCAAATCATTGATTTGATGGTCGATACCTTATCTCAAAACGGACGTGTCGAAGTACGCGGTTTTGGTAGTTTTAGTTTGCATCATCGTGAGCCACGTGTGGCGCGCAACCCTAAAACAGGCGAGAAAGTTACCGTGAAAGCAACAGCCATACCCCATTTTAAACCTGGCAAAGCATTGCGAGAGGCAGTCAATCATCATCGTTAGTTGCGGTTTTGAGTCATTTAACGTTATTGAACTTACGCTATGGTTTAATATATGATTGATCAAAAAAGAGTGGACAAAAAATCCACTCTTTTTTTTGAATTATCTGTAATAATAGTGGTATTCAAAAATGTAGATTAATTAAAATAACCAAGGAGAAAACTATGCGTTATCTGTTAGCGATTTTGTTGTTCGTGGTCATTGGTTATTCATTGATGCTGGTATTGGTGAATAACAACCAAGTCGAAGTAAATTTACTGTTTAGCCAAGTGCCACAAATGAGTTTGGGGTTACTGCTGATTATTAGCATTGTTTTAGGGGTCATCGCGGGGCTATTGATAGGTGTGATTTTATTTCGTGTCTTACAGATGAAACTGGAAAATCAGCGCTTATCTAAAGAATTAAATCAAACCCAAGAAAAATTGATGCAAACACAGCATAATTATGAACAGCATTTAGCGCAAACCAGCAATGCAACGATTGCTCCTACCGCAGCCAACCCTAATTTACCACCCATACGATAAGCAATGTATGCTATCGAATTGAAAAAACGAGTCAGTTTGTTATGAATCAAGTGGCAGTACCGCAAGCAACATCACTCATTAAGTCACCCATTATTGTGGCATTAGATAACATGGATGACCGTCAGGCACTAAGCTTGGCGGATAAATTGGATCCTACATTGTGCCGAGTGAAAGTTGGCAAAGAGTTGTTTACCAAATATGGTAGTAGCTTAGTGACAGCCTTACATCAGCGTGATTTTGAGGTGTTTTTGGATTTAAAATTTCATGATATTCCCAACACCACCGCACAGGCAGTATTAGCGGCGGCTGATTTGGGGGTATGGATGGTCAATGTACATGCCAGTGCGGGGCGCACCGCCATGCAAACGGTGAAAGCGCGTTTATCGGCGCAAAACTACCAAACTTTAGTCATTGCGGTGACGGTGCTGACCTCTATGTCACAGCAAGATTTGGCTGAGGTGGGCATTACCGACTCGGTAGAAAATCATGTCAAGCGACTAGCATTATTGACGCAGCAATCTGGGCTTGATGGGGTGGTTTGCTCTGCACAAGAAGCCAATATGCTTAAAGGTTTATGCGGCAAGGATTTTCTTTTAGTCACCCCAGGTATTAGACTACCAGAAGACGCCAGTAATGACCAAGCCCGCATTTGCACGCCCAAAGATGCTATAGCAAATGGGTCTGATTATTTGGTCATTGGGCGGTCAATCACGGCAGCAGCGGATCCCACCGCCAAACTGCATTATATCTTGGATACGTTAAAATAATCAATTTCGAGTCATGTATGCCAGTACGTTTTCAAGTGTTAAGTGATTTACATATTGATAGCTATACAAGAAGGGATTTGCCGATTGGTGAAATCCCTTATACAAATGCCGATGCTATTTTAGTAGCGGGCGACACATCCAATGGGCTTTTGGGCATCGAATGGCTTATCGGCGAATCAAAGCGACTTGAGAAACCAATTTTTGTGATTGTGGGCAATCATGAGTATTTTGGTCATAATATTCTTGATTTAGATGCCCAAATAAAGGCATTGACCCAAGATACGCAAGTACATTTTTTACAATGCACGAGCTTTGAATTTATGGGTGTTAGAATTATTGGTACAACGCTTTGGACGGATTATCAATATCAACCACAAGATAATACGTTAGAGATTGCTCAGCAGTTTATGCGTGATTATCGCGAGATTTATTATGATAACCGACTGTTAACGCCCCAAGATACCGTATCTATTCATCAGCGGCAGAGGGCATGGTTGCAAAATGCCTTAAAACAAAGCCAAAAAGATACTATGCCCACCGTGGTCATGACACATCACAGCATCAGCCCATTATCTATCGCGCCAAAGTATGCCAATTTTCCCAGTAATGCGGGATTTGTCGTTGATTTGAGCGAATGGCTACAGAGCGACTTTGCGCCTGATATTTGGCTACATGGACATACCCATGAAGCGTTTGATTATCAGCAAGGTCATACACGTGTTATTGTCAATCCCAGAGCCTACCCCAATGAAATCAGTAGTACGGGGATAGTTTTTGACTGGCACAAAGTCATTGAAGTCATGGTATGATTGGCAAGTTTCCCCCAGTAACATCCCATTTAATCGCTTAAATTTTTGACCTCATCAATTTATAGTATCAATTTATGGTGCAAAGATAAAAAGATATAAGGAATGCGTATTTAAATGTCTAATTCAATCAACACCATGCCTGCTCATTTACCGCCCAGTATGATTGAATCGGTTAAGCTACTGCCGAGAAATGAGCGACTAATACTATTTACCCGTCATTCATTGCGCGAGATGTCAGATAAGAATGGCTTTGCCAGTTATGCCTTGCCACTAACACCAAAAGGTAGAGTGTTGGCGGAGTCTTGGGGGCGTTGGTTGGCTGCCAACTTAGATTACTCGATGGATGTAGATAGCATCAGTAGCCCGATACAACGTTGTATTGATACCGCGATTTTAATGCAAGCAGGGGCCGGCATCTCTAGAAATGTGTCGCACCAATCACTGTTGGTAGAGCCCGGTAGTTTGGTGGTTGACCATGAAGAAGTGAGTAAGGTATTCAAACAAATTGGTGCGCTCAATTTTATCAATCGTTTTTTGGCGGGCGATATGGCAGGGATTAAAGCGCCACATAAAGGCGGTTTGGATTTATTAGCGCTTTTATTTCAGCATCAGCCAAAGCACGGACATTTATTATTGGCGGTTAGTCATGATACGCTATTGTCAGCGTTTTTAGCGGTGATGATGGGCGTGGGTGAAATTAGCTGGGATGATTGGCCAAAAATGATGGAAGGGGTGTTTTTGTGGTTTGATGATAAACCCTTTAGTGATGCAAAAGTACATTTTATTTGGCGCGGGCAGTGCTATGAACGCCGATTGATTGAATTGTTAGACCCATTTTCACCCTCTTATCCGCTAAAAGACTAATCGATACCCAAAAAACCATAAAAATAAAGGTAGGACTTTATCCTACCTTTTTTGACACAGTCAACCTTTAAACATGTTTATGTTTTAATCAAACATGTTTGCCTTTTAAATGATTAACCAAATTTTCAATTTGCTGAGCATGATTGCGAAGTTTATCCTCAATACCACTAAATTGGTCTTTTAGCTTATCATCGACTTCATGAATACGCTGGGCAAACTCATTTTTTTTCATCTCAATGGCTTGCGTTTTTAACGCTTGCCATTCTGCAATCGTTTGTTTAAAGGCTTGTTGTTCACTGTTTAAACGATCTTTTATCACTTGAAAGTCGCTGGTTAAATTCCCTGAAAAGGTCGCAACTTTTTTCTCAGCACGTTTGAATGCCATTTCTGTTTGCGCATGCTGAATAGTAACATCTGGGACACGTTTTAAATCCCAAGTCAAACCGATTTTTGACAAGCCATAAATAATCCATTTACTAGGATCATATTGCCACCATTTTACCCCATTGCGATAGTCGTATTGGAAAAAGTGGTGGTAGTTATGATAGCCTTCGCCCCAAGTGAAAATCGCCAGAATCGGATTATCACGCGCGGTGTTGGTATCGGTATAAGGACGGGTACCAAACATATGGCAAAGCGAGTTGATAAAGAAAGTAAAATGATGGCTTAACACCAAACGCAGTAGCCCTGCAAGTACTAAGGTACCTGCAATATCACCCACCATCCAACCAAACAACGCTGGCAAGCCAATATTGGCCAATAAAATCCACAGGGCATAATATTTATCTTGCGCCACTAACACAGGATCAGCTTTTAAATCTGGGATATTTTTGTAGTCATAATGGCCGCTTGGGTAGTTTTTGAGCATCCACCCGATATGTGAGAACCAAAAGCCACGCTTGGCAGAGTAGGGGTCTTGATAGATATCATCGACATGGCGGTGGTGTAAACGGTGTCCTGCACACCAGTCAAATACCGAGCCTTGAACAGCTAAGGTGCCGCCAATCAGAAGGAACCATTTGACAATCGGATGCGCTTGGTAAGTACGATGTGACCATAAACGGTGATAACCAACTGTAATACTTAACCCATTCCAAGCCATAAAGAATGCGAAAATTGCCCAAACTTGCCAACTGACGCTATGTGTCCACAAGTAATAAGGTACAATCAATAAAGCCGCCAAAGGCGTGCTAATTAAGACAAACGCAGGGATCCAATTGATGGGCGCGTTTTCAAAAGATTGAGGTTGTGCCATAGAGATAAATGTCCTGAGGATGATCAAAATACGACATGTATTTTTTTAATCATTGACGCTATATTGTACTGAAAAAATGGAAAAAAGTGAACACATATACACTCAAATTCCCGACAATTTTGCTAAATTGATATCGATAAACTTACTGTAATATGAATGCTTTAGCCAAAAAATTCAATTAAAAATTTTAGCTACAAAGATATTTTAGACGGACGGTAAAGTTTTGGTTTGACAAATCATCCGAAAGCAAGTTTGCCCCTCACTTCGTACATATTCTAGATTGGCATAGTTTGCCTGACAAAAGGCCTGCGACAAATAAAGCCCCAGACCCGTGCCCTGACTATCGGTGGTAAAAAACGGATTAAATAAATACTGAATATTTTCTTTGGCAACGCCGTGACCCGTATCTATCACATCGATATGGATAGATTTGCCAGATTCATACACTTCAAGGGTGACAAAGCCGTGGGGCTGGGTTTTGCTACTAAAACGCAGCCCGTTATTGATGAGGTTGACCAAAATCTGTGCTAGCTGATAGTTATCAAACATAAAGCCTTTATCAGTATGGCAGTGCAGAAAAATATTCTGCCCGCTAAAGTTTTCTTGTATAAAATCGTTTAGCCAAGTTTTGGGTTCAATATAAACAAAATTAGGGCGCTGCTGACGAGATAATTTAAGCACATCTTCGATGATTTTATTGACCCGAATGGTTTGGTGATAAATCATCTCATATAGCAGGATATTATCATCGGATAAGCCACTGTCAGCCTCATTAACTTCCTCCATTAATAATTGACTGGCTTGGCTAATGGTTGCCAGCGGGTTACGAATCTCATGGGCAATACTGGCGGATAATTGCCCCAGCGACGCAAGTTTTAACTGCTGCGCGCGGCTAAACTCGTGGCGTAAATCTTCAATAAAAATAATGGCATATTGCTGTCTTAATTGGGTGATACGAAGTCGCAAGTCATTAAAGCTTTGGTGATTGGGCTCAATGCCAACGGCCAAAGGTGTGCTAGCAGTCGCTGCGCCGAGCCGCACTATTAAAGTTTCTTCAGGCTCTTGGATGATGGGTGCAAGTCTTGCGGCTAATAAGGGGGAAATGTCTAGTAAATTAAAATTATCAAGGGCCTTGGGCAGATGTAGTTGTTCGAGTGCGGTATCATTGGCGATAAAAATTTCTAAATCGTGGGATAATACCACCACCCCTTGATCAATGATTTGCACAATTTTATTATTGATGGCATTTAGCGCATTGACTTCATTGACTTGGCGCTCAGAGAGCAGCTCAATTTGTTTAAGCCGTTTGGATAACGTATAACTTAAATAAGCAACCCCGATAAAGCTAATCGCCATCGAAGCCACGTTGTTAACCAGCGCGTAGTTCACATCGTTTTTTAGGGTTTGATAAAACTGCTGATAAATAACCAGCGTGATGGCAAAAATAGTGAGCAAAATAGCTTGGTTGGAGCGCACCAACATAAAGGCCGCCGCAACTTGCACCAAAAACAGCAAAATCACTTGTAAATCATTACCACCGCTAAAATACAACATGGTAGTGAGTACCAGCGCATCGACAGTTAGCCCGACCATCAACAGCGGATTTTTGGGATAAAAATAATACAAAATAAATAAAGCAATACTAAACAAAAAATAGAAAAAAGTGGGAAAAAGATTAATCAATACCCAATAGTCATGCTGGGCATTTTTTAATGCCAACATAAAACTAAAGGAAAAAAAGATAGCAATAATAATACGGTAACCATTGTAGACGTTACCGATTTTTTTGGTTTTATCGTGGGTGTTTGGCTTGTCAAATAGCGATGAAAACGCAGGATTGGTAATCATGGTTTAGGGTTGAACTAAACCATGACGCATAGCCAAATGGGTAAGTTTGACATCACTGTCGATATTAAGCTTTTCAAAAATACGATAGCGGTAGGTATTGACTGTTTTGACACTCACAAACAACTGATCGGCGATTTGCTGTGGACTTTTGCAATTGACCACCATCATCGCCACCTGCATTTCTCGCTCACTTAGCGCATCAAATGGCGACTCTGAATTGTCAGTGAATAAAATATCAGCAAGCTGCTCGGCAACATCGGCACTAAAATAACGCCCGCCTTGGTGGACTTTTTTGATGCCTTTAATCATCTCATCAAGCGGTGTCCCTTTGGTGATATAGCCACTCACTCCTGCTTTGATGAGCATGGATGGGTAGGGCTGCTGAACCAAAGAGCTGACCGCCAAAATTTTGGTGTTTTTATCGGTTTGCAGCAAGCGCTTGGTGACTTCTAACCCGCCAATGGTAGGCATATTGACATCAAGTAATACCACATCGGGTTTTAATTGTTTGGTTTTGATAATCGCGGTTTCACCATCGGCAGCCTCACCAATCACATCAATGTCAGGGCTATCTGACAGCATCCGTACGATGCCCATCCGGACTAAATCATGATCGTCAACGACCAATACTCTAATCATCATTTTTTATCTCCACCGCGCTTATCTTTGCTTATCTTTATGCCAACAAAGTTTTGTATCAACAAGACTTTATATAAAAAAGAGTCAGCTAAAGAAAACTCATTTTTCAAAAATAACTGTCTATCCCCAAGTTTTTATATTAGCACAGTTAACGATTTAAGACGTGAGTTAGTGTCTTAAATGTGACGAGATTTTTTGTTTGGGTTATGGGTAAATTTAGGTAGGCAAATTTGCATACATGACTAAAATTCGCTTAACTTGCCCAATAGCTTTATAATAGTCAGCATTCAACCCTTTATTACTGCTAAAAAAATGCGAATCCTATTATGAGAATTAGAAAGCTGTTTAAATTTGAAAATGCCCATATCGTGCGCAATTGTAGCTCCGATCGCTGCAAGTACTCGATTCATGGGCATAGTTACCAAATCGAGCTGATTTTAGAAGCGCACCGCCTCGATCACGGGCAAATGGTGTACGATTTTGGGCTGTTAAAATCATCGATCAAAGACATCATTGATAGTTTTGATCATGCTATTTGTTTTTGGGATAAAGATGACCCCGACTATATTGACGCCTGCAAAAAATTTAGCGCGCGCTGGATTAGTTTGCCTGTTTCGCCTTCGGCAGAGCAGTTTAGTCGCGTGGTGTTTTTTTGGGCAAGAGAAATCTTAAAACAAACCCAAATGCAAAACGGCGAAACCGATGTTAAAGTGTATTCCGTCATCGCCCACGAAACAGCCACAGGTTATGCACAGTGCTTTGAAGACGATGTCGATAATGCCCAAATGGGCGCGTTGACGCTGGGTGATTTTGAATTTAGCGAGCAAGTAAAAGCCGAATGGCATGACCCAAACATGTATGACAAATTAAAAAAAGGCGAGAAATTTGTCAATCCGACAGTGGTGTTACAAGTTGACTAAGCTGTTGGTATCTGACGGGGTTGTTGTAACGATTTTTGATTTAGGACAAACATTGGGCAAGTTGGGAAATTAATCGACATGAATAAAACTATCCTCCTAAAATCCGAAACCGACACCCAAGCCTTAGCTAAAGAGCTTGCCGAAATGAATGTGACCGGTAGCGTTTGGCTGTCGGGTGATTTGGGTGCGGGCAAGACCACGCTTACCCGCTATTGGCTACAGGCAATGGGTCATACAGGCGCGGTAAAAAGTCCGACTTTTACCCTGGTTGAACCTTATCGTATTACGCAGGACGATGGTACAATTAAGCCGGTTTACCACGCCGATTTATACCGTCTCAATGATCCTGGAGAATTGGAATTTATCGGTTTTTATGAATATCAAGATGAGCCAAATAGTTTGGTGATTATTGAATGGGCGAGTCGTGCAGCAGGCTATTTGACGCCGCCCAATGCCACCCTTGATATCAAACGCCTGGATGACGAACAACGAGAAGTGACGATAAGTTTTGCCTGACAACCGTATTCATAAATTATCCCCACTGCTTATCAACCAAATCGCCGCTGGCGAGGTAGTCACGCGTCCTGCTTCTGTGGTCAAAGAACTGATTGAAAATGCTATCGATGCCAACGCTACTCATATTCGCATCGATATCGAACAAGGCGGGCTTGGGTTGATTCAAATTAGTGACAACGGCATGGGGATTCATCCTGATGACATGACGCTTGCAGTCACTCGCCATGCTACCAGTAAACTTGCTAATGTCAATGAGTTGGTTGGTATTCATAGTTTAGGCTTTCGCGGCGAGGCACTAGCGAGCATTGCAGCGATATCGCATCTGACATTAACCAGTAGTCACAACGACAGCGGGATAGGGCAGCAGCTGAGCGTGAGCGGTAGTGAGGTAAGCCAAGCTACTATTCGTCCTATCGTAAAACATCGCGGCACGTGTGTCAGCGTTCGCGATTTGTACTTCAATGTGCCAGGCAGACGCTCGCACCTAAAAAGTATCGCCACAGAATTTGCCCATATTGAACAAGTCGTGCAGCGATTAGCGATTAGTTTTGCCGATGTGCAGATTGAATTATATCATCAAGACAAGTTGCGTTTTAGCTTGACGCAGTCAGCCCAAGCCCCTCACCAAAATTTAGAGGGTGCTGCATTGCCTTTTTTGCCCGCGTTTAGTTTGGTGCGCCTTGAACAAGCGTTAAATTTGCCATTGGCTAACATTGCACAGCCATTTTATTTATCGCTGCAAGGTTTACAAGCACAGACAGAGGAGTTAAGTGCCCAAGTCACCGGCTGGTTTTTTATCGCCCATAAGAATAATCTGCCAAAACTGATTTATATCAATCATCGTTTGGTCAGTGATATGGCAATTAGCCAAGCCATACAAAAAGTGGGTCGCAAGCTAGGGATTGGCATCGATAATTCGCTACAAATGGGCTATGCGTTGTCTTTTGAGCTGCCTGCCGAGTGGATAAATGTCAATATTCACCCGAGTAAACAACAAGTCAAAATCCAACCATTGACCAATATATTAGCTTGGTTGTCTCAGCATATGCTAGAGCAATTGCAGCCTAAAATGACTGAGTTAAATACCCTGCAACGGCAAGCTTGCGTGACAAAAACTGATGACAGTAACGTCGATAAATTTCAAAAATTGCCTACAGGTGAAGCTACGTCCATTCAGTATATAAAGACCGGTGAGAAACCCAACGCCACCCATGAGCTAACCCATGTTGCCGAAAATCAGTCGATTTATCAGGTGGCAAGAAAGGGTGCTGTTGATAGGTTAACGGATAGCGACGCGATACAGCTAGTAACCTTATTTGAAAACAAGCATGAATTTGAAAGACAGCATCAATGTGAAAACCAGCATCAAACTTTTGCTTTAATTTTTTGGCAAGGATATTTTTATCTGATTGATTTACAATATCATCATATAGACAGTGATGATAAAGCCTATGTTCAATCTTATTTGAATCAAGCTGATTTTACCCACATTGCCGATAATGCCATTCGAGTCAGTGAAGCTGACATGCTACAATGGCTGCTGTCGCAGTCGCATTTACCTAATCCCTAGTTACCTCCCTATTCACCTTAACAATCCCCAGAATAAGCTATGATAACAGCCGATAGACAAGACGTGATTTGCCTTATAGCACCTACTGCCAGCGGCAAGACAGCGTTGGCGTATGAACTCTACGAAACAGGCAAATATCGTCTTATTTCGGTAGATTCTGCCTTGATTTATCGGGATATGAATATCGGTACTGCCAAACCGACACGTGAAGAATTGGCACACTATCCACATGCCCTCGTTGACATCATCAGTCCTGAGCAAAGTTACAGCGTTGCGCAGTTTGTAAGCGATGTGGACTATCATATCAATCTTGCTCATCAGCAAAATAAAACACCTGTGCTGGTGGGTGGTACCATGATGTACTATATGGCACTGATTCAAGGTATCAATGATATCCCAGCAACCTTGCCTGAGATTCGCCAACAAGTCACCCAACTGATTGCCAAGCAGGGGATAGAACAGCTACATGCTTATTTAACCCGGGTAGATCCCATCCTTGCTAAGCAACTCAAAACCACAGACACCCAAAGAATTGGCAGAGCGGTGGAAATCTATCTACAAACAGGCAAGCCATTAAGCGCTTGGCAAAACCAGCCCGCTAGGGCGTTAGCCGACAATCCAAATCAGCGTTGGCAAGTTTTAGCCGTGATGCCAGATCGTGATTGGTTACACAAGCGCATCGCACTTCGGTTAGATATCATGTGGCAACAAGGCTTTTTGCAGGAAGTGATTGCCCTGCGACAACGATATCACCTCAGGGCTGATCTGCCATCCATGCGCTGCGTTGGCTACCGGCAAGCTTGGGATTTTTTAGAAAAAATACAAAATACAACATTGTTTACATATGATAATAATGAAGAAAATTTTCATGATGATGTGGCGCGTTTTTTACTAAACACGCACAGCTCCCCAATTCAAGATTATAGACAAACTATGCAAAATGAGGCATTATATGCTACAAGGCAGCTAGCAAAACGCCAATATACATGGATGCGTAAGCTGGTTAGCACACAACAATTGGTTGAGCGTTTTGATATCAGACCCTTGGCAACTATTGATCAAGCAAGAAATTTGCTAATAAAAACAAGTTAACAGCAGTGACATGCTTGGGTGATACTATTTGAGTGCTTATCTAATATGGTGATTCGACAATCCATATTAAGCTAATAAGGTATAATTAAAAATTCGTTTAAAAATATAATAATTTAACCAACTTTCTGTTTATTTCTGGGAGAAACCTATGTCAAAAGGTCAAACACTACAAGACCCTTTCTTAAACTCTTTACGTAAAGACCGTATTCCAGTGTCTATTTTTTTAGTCAATGGCATCAAACTTCAAGGTCAAATCGAATCTTTCGATCAATATGTGGTATTACTCAAAAACACCGTCAGTCAAATGGTCTACAAACACGCCATTTCAACGGTAGTACCTGCCCGTAATCCCCGTTCAGCCACGCCAATGCCAGGGGCAAGTGGATACGGCCAATCTAGCCAACTGGGCTTTGGTCAAACAGGCGGTTTTGAACCACAAGGCTATGGCGCAAATCGCACAGGGTTCGCTAATCGTGCGGGCTTTGGTGACCGCGGCTTTGATGGTGGTTATGACAATGACCCACGTGGCTATTCGCACGAGCGTACAGGGTTTGCCCAAGCACCGTATGATCGCAGTGGTTTTACTGACCGTGGTTTTGATAGCGGCTATGACACTATGAATTTTGAGCCTGCCAAAGATGATACTAATTTTGACGATGATGCCAACGGCAATGGTGAAGACAAGTATTAATTTTTAAATTCTAAACATGATATTACGTGGCGAACCCTATCAGTGTTCGCCATTTTTTATAGCTTTTATAACTTGTCTTTTATAGTTTATTTGGAACTGATTTAGCAATGCCTAGATTGTTAATATAAACTCGATGAAATGTTGTCAAAATATGTATTTTCGGACTTATCCCGTGAATATTGGCTTAAATTGCGCTATGATACAGTTTGAAAAATTTTAAATTTTAGCTTTTAAGGTTGCTGATGGCTGAGCGATTAAGCGCACAAAAAGTGATTTTGAAAAATTAGTGAGGAATTATCTTGGATGCATCGGTTGATTATTTAAAGCATGCCAAAGACGCTATCAAAACAGAACAACATGCTTTAGATTTGCTGATTGAACAGCTAGATGAACGATTTGTGACCGCTTGCCATTTGATTGAAAACTGTCAGGGGCGTGTAGTGGTGACAGGCATGGGTAAGTCAGGGCTTATTGGTCGCAAAATTGCAGCGACTTTTGCCTCAACGGGAACGCCGTCTTTTTTTATGCATCCTGGTGAAGCAGGTCATGGCGACTTAGGCATGTTGGTCAAAGGCGATGTGTTAATTGGCATCTCGAACTCAGGTGAGTCAGATGAAATCCGCACGTTACTGCCCGTGGTAAAAAAACTGGGTATTCCGCTCATTAGTATCAGCCGTGACAAACGTGGTATTTTACCAAGATCTGCCGATGTGGCGTTGACTTTAGGGGCGTCTGAAGAAGCCTGTCCCCTTGGATTGGCACCGACATCCAGTACTACAGCTACTTTGGCACTGGGAGATGCGTTAGCGGTTGCGTTGGTGCATAGTAAGCATTTTACCTCAGAAGATTTTGCTTTATCACACCCTGCGGGGGCATTGGGTCGCAAATTATTAACCCAAGTAAAAGACTTGATGCATGTGAATAATCTGCCAACCATTCATGAGCACTCGACGCTTAACGAAGCCTTGTTCAGCATGACGGGTGGCAGACTGGGGATGACGGTGATTACCAATGCAAACAATCAAGTCGTGGGCGTATTCACCGATGGCGACTTGCGCCGTGGCTTAGCGCGCCAATTGGGGCTTGATACGCCGATTAGTGAGGTGATGTCAACCAATCCAAAGTCCGTCAATCCTGATATGCGTGCGTCTGATGCGCTGACATTAATGAATGAACAAAAGATAAATCAGCTATTAATCATTAATGATGATAAGACTTTAGCGGGTATTTTGACCTTGCATGAGCTACTGCATGCGGGTGTGAATTAATAGGCTTAAAATAACTACTTTTAAAGTAACTAGGCTTACAATAATAAGGATAAGGTCATGCAAAGTCTGCTCACTAAAGCAAAAAACGTTAAACTATTGGTCATGGATGTGGATGGTGTGTTGTCCGATGGAAAAATTATCTATGATGCCAACAGTGTTGAAACCAAAGGCTTTAATGTTCAAGATGGCTTTGGTATTCAGCGTATTCACCAAGCAGGTATTCAAACTGCCATTATAACGGGTCGCACTAGCGCCATTGTCACGCATCGCGCCAAAGAATTAAAAATTACCCATCTAGTGCAAGGGCGGGAAGACAAATTGACGGCGCTCAATGAATTGTTAGCTAAGATTGGTATCTCGCTAGCAGAATGTGCTTATATCGGTGATGATTGGCCAGATATCAAAGCCTTGCAATCCGTCGGATTTGCTGTAGCCGTGGCAAATGCTAATGGCGAAGTCATCAAACGGGTCGACATGGTTACCACGCGCTCAGGCGGAGAAGGGGCAGTTCGTGAGTTATGTGATTTGATTTTAAAAGCAACGGGTCATTACGATGATATTTTGGCCAGTTATGTGGTTTAGGTCATATAACTTGGTTTAAGGGATTTATGCTAAGGGATTTGTTCTAAGTGATTTTTTTTGAAAGTGGTTTAGTTTAAGTGATTTGTTTTAAGTGATTTGGCGTATGCGGCTTAGTGTGGTAACGTCCATTTTTATCAAATTTTTTGGCAATGTTAGGTGGCAATCGTGTCAACAAAAACGCTATTTATTTTAGGCTTATTATTTATTATCGTATCGGCCTATTTTTATACGCAAAACGATGCTCGCTTGACCCAAGTATCACTCAAACCGACCGATATTGATTACCAAGCAGAGCAAATTAAAGCGCTACAAACGACCGAAACAGGTAGTGTCGGCTATCAGTTAACAGCGGCGCAGGTAACCCATTACCAAAATGCCAATACCGCCGTGATGTCCAAGCCACAGATTGTTATCCGTCCAAAAAATGAGCGTGAAGTAACCTTGGTGGCAGACCAAGCGCAATTGGATGAAAATAAGCAGATTGCCAAACTGATAGGTAACGTGACCTTAACTAGCGTTCCGTTGCTCACCCAAAATACCAGTATGTTGAATTTGCCTGTTAAAATGATAGGTAAAAACTTTGTCGGTGATTTGGTCAATAATACAGTGATGACTAATGAACCGCTGACCTTTATCCATGGGAATAATCGGTTTGATGCCAAACAATTTAGTGGTGACTTGGCAACGGGTGATTACGGTTTTGGACAAGTGAGTGTGATGATTCAACCTGCACAGTAGCTAACCCTATCTCTATGGAGTAGAGTGGCTACTGTTAAGACAGCAACTCAGTTGCGATGTTGACGGGACTTAAGTGAGTATCAAAAATCTTTAACTTCGGTGCTAATTTAATCTATATTGTTGATTTTAAAATTTTTATATAAAAGGTTTAACATGATTGTGGTGAAGACTCGACAATTAATAATGGCTGGCGGTGTGGTAGTTGCTGGCATGCTTGCGGCATCGAACGTGGCAAACGCCCTGCCATCAGACGCCAATGAGCCGATTCGGTTGTTGGCAGACAAAGCGACGTACAGTGAGCGCTCTGGGGTGACAAGCTATACAGGCAACGTCACCATTACCCAAGGCACACTCAAAATGGCGGCTGATAATTTAACCGTCAATTTGACGCCAACCCGCGCCATCGAAAGTGCAGTCGCAACAGGGCGTCCTGCCACTATCCAACAAATTGTGACACAAGAAAAGGGCTTAGCGAAAGGTCAGGCGAATCGAATTGATTACAATGTCAAAACAGGGCTTGTCACCCTCACGGGTAATGCGCGTTTGACCCAAAATGGCGGTAGTTTTTCTGGCAATGTCATCCATTACAGTCTAAAAGTGGGTGATATTGAGGCAAAAGCAGGGAATAACCAACGAGTTGAGCTGGTGTTTCCGCCACAAGCGAGCAACCGTGTGGGCGTTCGTAATCGCTAGTATTGTTTAACTTGCTTTCGCTTTGTTCATTGCCATTGTTTAGTTCTAGGATTTATTATGTCGCAACCGCAAGCCAACCAGACTCTAATCATGCAGCACCTTGCCAAACGCTATGGCAAGCGTTGGGTGGTTAAAGACGTGTCTTTTTCCGTAGAACAAGGGCAAGTGGTTGGGTTACTCGGTCCAAATGGGGCGGGTAAGACTACCAGCTTTTATATGGTCGTTGGTTTGGTCAATATGGACAAAGGGCAGATACAGCTGGGCAATCAAGATTTGTCGGCATTGTCCATGCACGAGCGCGCCGCATCAGGCATTGGCTACTTACCGCAAGAAGCGTCAATTTTTCGCAAATTAACCGTTGAAGAAAATATTTTATCGATTTTGCAGACTCGCACAGATTTGGATAAAGCGGGGCAGCAGCAGCAACTTGAGCAGCTGATTGGGGAATTTAATTTGGGTCATGTGCGCCACTCATTGGGGATGAGCGTTTCTGGCGGTGAGCGCAGACGTTGTGAAATTGCCCGTAGCCTTGCCTCAAATCCCAAGTTTATTTTGCTTGACGAGCCTTTTGCGGGGGTTGACCCGATTTCAGTAGGCGATATCAAAGAAGTAATTATTAAGCTCAAACAGCGCGGCATCGGCGTGCTGATTACCGATCATAATGTGCGTGAGACTTTGGCTATCTGTGAACATGCCTATATTGTCAGTGAAGGACAAATTATTGCGGCAGGTACGCCAGCGCATATTTTAGACAATGAGTTGGTACGTAAGGTCTACTTGGGTGAAAACTTCATGGTCTAGCAAGCAGGGTTTAGTAAGATGGTTGCAAGCAAAACGTGATGACCACCAAAGCACGCATTTGGCAAGCGATTTTATTTGAGACAATCGCCATACTGCTATCATTAGGCTGGGTAAAATTACTCAGCCTTTTTGGCTTTACGGGTAGTGAGTCGCAGCATAACTCAAGTATATTGGCGCTGCTGATTGGCATTTCGCTCATCGCCATGATTTGGACATTTATTTATAACTTATTGTTTGATAAATTTTTTACCGGTGAAAAACTGGCTCGTCCGATATGGCTAAGGGTACTGCATATAGTGGGGTTTGAAGGTGGCTTGTTGGGCTTTACCTTACCACTGGTCATGTGGGTGATGAATATTGGACTGTGGCAGGCGTTTATGCTCGATATTTCGTTGACCTTACTTATTTTGGTGTATGGGTTTATTTTTTACTGGATTTATGACCTGGTCGCCCATAAATATAGTCGCAAATAACAGCAATCTTGCGTGTCAAAACTTGTGTGCCAAACATAGCTCGCTATCCCTAATTTCATTGCATTAATGTCATCGTATTAATTTCATCGCATAGTTTATCCCTCTCACCACCATCAATACGCTTTAAGTTTCTTTATTCTTTATTTTTAAATTTTTCATTGCAAATTGGAATCTATGGCAAAATCAAAATCATCCTACGTGTGCCAACAGTGTGGCGCAAACTTTGGTAAATGGTCGGGACAGTGTGCCGAATGTGGCGCATGGAATAGCCTTGTCGAAGCGCCGACGGTCAGCATGCCACATCATAAACCTGTCACCAAAAAAGCTAGCAACTACGCAGGCGAACAATCGAGCGTCATGCCACTTAATGCAGTGCCCATGTCGCTCGATACTAGGCTACCAACGGGTGTTGGTGAGTTTGATCGGGTGTTAGGCGGTGGCTTAGTGGCAGGTTCTGTGGTGCTGATTGGGGGTGATCCCGGTATTGGCAAATCCACTATCTTGCTACAGACGGCGATTCACATGGCAGAAAATCAAAGTCTAGCAGGAAGTGCGCTGTACATCACGGGTGAAGAATCGTTGTCACAGGTGGCGATGCGGGCTAGTCGTTTGGGACTACCCAATAACAACTTAAAAGTATTGGCAGAAACCAATGTTGAAATGATCTGCCAAGCCTTGACCCAAGAGCAACCAGCCGTCGCTATCATTGACTCCATTCAGACTTTGTTTACCGAAGCCATCCAATCCGCACCAGGCGGTGTCAGTCAAATCCGTGAATCAGCGGCGATTCTGACGCGCTATGCCAAGCAAACGGGTACAGCGTTATTTTTGGTTGGGCATGTGACCAAAGAAGGGGCGCTGGCAGGTCCTCGCGTGCTAGAACATATGGTAGATGCGGTACTGTATTTTGAAGGGCAATCGGACAGCCGTTTTCGAATGATTCGTGCGGTGAAAAATCGTTTTGGTGCCGTCAACGAGTTGGGCATTTTTGCCATGACGGATGCAGGACTCAAAGAAGTGGCAAATCCATCGGCGATATTTTTAAGTCGCTATGATAAACCGATTGCAGGCTCAGTGGTCATGGTTAGCCGTGAGGGTACCAGGCCGCTACTGGTTGAAGTACAAGCGCTGGTCGATGAATCTCAAGGACAACCTAGGCGCATGGCACTAGGTTTAGATTATCAGCGCTTAGCCATGTTGCTGGCAGTCATGCACCGCCATGGCGGTATCCAAACCAATGGGCAAGATGTGTATGTCAATGTGGTAGGCGGGGTCAAGGTGCTTGAAACCGGCTCAGATTTGGCGGTTTTATTGGCCTGTGCGTCTAGTATCAAGGAAAAGCCTTTGCCTTATACCCTGGCAGTATTTGGTGAAGTGGGCTTGTCGGGTGAAATCAGACCTGTTCCCAATGGTCAAGAGCGTCTAAAAGAAGCGGTGAAACATGGCTTTACCCATGCGATTGTACCCAAAGCCAATGCACCCAAAACGCAATTAGAGCAATATCAAGGTCTCAAAATCATTGCAGTTGAGCGACTAGACGATGCGATTGATAGCGCCTTTAATCATCTATAAATAAAGGAATCATCTATAAATAAAAGACATAAAAAAGCTGAAAAGTAACATTTCAGCTTTTTTATAATTGACTTTTTTATTCTACATCTGCGGCAAAATTAAAGTATTTGGATTGACTGCCAATGATTTTTTCAACTGCTTCAATCACTTCATCCACCACATCATCATACACGCCATAGTGAAGTTCATTGCGAAACGAGGTAAACGGGCTTTTACGTAGACCTGAACGCACTTCGGTAATACCACTTTTATGGTAAATAAAATCAACTTTACCATTGGTGTTTAGTACACAGCTTAACCGTCCATCTTTTACCATCATATCTACGCGCTCTGGCATAAAGATGTATTCATTGACATTTAACGTTTTGTCTTCGACAGCTTTCGTAACAAGCGATTTTAAATCAAACATAGTGACCTCAAAGTTTATCGTTTTTTATAATTAAAATTTAGGGAAAATAGCAGTATTGTCACTGCTTGCTTATCCAGTGTTATTATGAAGAATTAATTTATCACTGTGTGTAAAAAAATGGATAACTTATGTTATCCATCTTCATCTTGTTAAGGGCTAGCGTTTATTTAACTTATTCTATTTAACCCATCTTATTTAATTGGGCCCAGTTAAGTTAGCTCAAAATTAAGCTGTCATCTTCTACCACTTCGCCGCGGGTGCGTTCAAACATATTGAGTAAATCATGAACAGTCATGCCTTTGCGTTCATCGCCTGATACGTCTAGTACCACTTGCCCTTGGTGTAGCATGACGGTGCGCGTGCCGTGATTGAGCGCTTGCTGCATGGAGTGAGTGACCATCATGGTGGTGAGATTGTTTTCTTGGACGATTTTATCGGTCAGTTCCAAGACGAAAGCGGCGGTTTTTGGGTCAAGGGCAGCCGTGTGTTCATCGAGTAGTAAAATTTTTGACGGCTGCAGGGATGCCATTAATAGGCTAACCGCTTGGCGTTGCCCGCCTGATAATAAACCCATACGGTCAGTGAGTCGATTTTCTAACCCTAATTTTAAAATCGCCAGTTTTTCACGGAAAATTTCACGGTTTTTGTGATTCAATGCGCCTTTTAAAAAACGCGATTCGCCACGCTTGTAAGCAAGTGCCATGTTTTCTTCAATGGTTAAGGCTTCACAAGTACCTGCCATTGGGTCTTGGAAAACGCGTGCTACCCAATGTGCCCGTTGGTGGGCAGATTTTTTGGTCACGTCAATATTGTTTAAGGTAATTTTACCGCTATCGACCCGAATAGTGCCAGCGACGGCATTTAAAAACGTCGACTTACCTGCGCCGTTGGTACCAATGACCGTGACAAATTCACCCGCCTCAATACGCAGGCTGATACCACGTAAGGCAGGGTTTTCAATGGGCGTACCAGGATTGAAGGTCAATCGTAGGTTGTCTGCGTTCATCATAAGGCATTGTCCTTTTACTTTTACTTTATAAGTTGTTAAGTGCCAAAGTTAAAATCAACTCTTTGATACCAAGTTAAGCAGCATGCTTATGGCGATTGCTTAAAATTTTTGATTTGATTTTTGGTAGGATTAAAGCAACCACAACCAGTAGTGCGGTGACTAAGTTAACATCTTGAGGACCAAAACCAATCGCACGTAAAGTATCATTTGACAACGCAATTTGGATAAAGAATTTATAAAGAATCGCCCCGACAATAGCAGATAGGGTAATCCACAGCATTTTTTTGGCAGGAATGATGGTTTCACCAATGATAACGGCAGCAAGACCAATCACAATGGTACCAACACCAATGGAAATATCGGCACCGCCTTGGGTTTGCACAAAAATCGCACCAGCAAGCGCAATCAGCCCGTTAGAAATCGCCATCCCAAGCAAAATACTACGAGAGGTAGCAATCCCTTGAGCTTGTGACATTCTAAGGTTAGAGCCAGTTGCCCGCATTGCCAAGCCCATCTCAGTGCTAAAGAACCAATCCAAGAAAAACTTGGCAGCAATCACCACACCACCAATCACCACACAGCGCATCCAATAGCCATTACTATCGGTCACCAGTTCGCCAAATATCGTTGGCTCACCGAGCAATGCCAAGTTTGGCGCTTGCATAATACGCAAATTGACGGCATACAGCGCGACCATCACTAAAATACTGGAGAGCAGCTGTAAAATACCAAGTTTGACATGTAGCCAAGCCGTTACCAAACCTGCAACACCCCCAGCAAGCATACCAAAGATACAAGCCAGCCAAGGGTTGACATCCGCGATGATTGCCACGCCTGCGACAGCACCGCCTAAGGGAAAACTACCATCCGCGGTCAAATCTGGAAAATCTAACACCCGAAATGAAATGTATACGCCCAAAGCCACTAACGCATAGATTAGACCACTTTCTAGGGCACCAAATAAAGCAAGTAACGACATAACTGTTCACACAAAAAAGTAAAGACCGCTTGTTAATTTAACAAGCAGTCAGGTGTTAAGGTAAACCAAGTGGCATTAAGCGTAATGCGACTAAAGTACAAATACGCGCTTTGAAACTTTAGTTGCCACTGGGAAATTAAATTTGCAATCACATTAAAACAGCTAACATTAACGAATGATTTATTGTTTAGCTTTTGGCGCAGGTTCTACTTGTGCTGCCTGACTAATTAAATCTTGTGGCAGCGTAATACCGACTTCTTGCGCGTGTTTTGGGCTAAGGTATAAGTCAAGCTTATTCATCGTGATAGGCTTGATGGTACCTGGTTTCTCGCCTTTTAGGACGCGTCCAACGATTTTACCTGTTTCGATGCCTAAGTCTTTGTAGTTGATACCCATCGCCGCGACTGCACCACGGGCAACGGAGTCAGTATCGGACGCCACTAGAGGGACTTTGATTTCTTTAGCCGCTTGGTAAAGCGACTCATAAGCGGATACTACGTTGTTGTCAAGTGAGGTATAGATGAGCTGAACTTTACCTTGTAGACCGCGAGTTGCTTGCGGAATATCGGTAGTGCGCTGTGCAGGTGCCGCAACGATGCTAATACCCATAGGTTTAAATTTTGCTTCAAGCGCTTTCAGTACCACCGTTGAGTTGACTTCTCCGGGGCTGTATACATAGCCGACTGATTTGAGATTTGGTACCACTTTTTTCATCAGCTCAATCTGTGGCTCCAGTGGCAACATGTCTGATGCGCCTGTCACGTTGGTGCCAGAGGCTTCCCAAGATTTTATCAGTTTCGCTTCGACAGGGTCGGTAACCGCAGAGAAGATTACAGGAATTGAGTTGGTCGCTGCAATGACGGATTGCGCCGATGGGGTAGCAATGGCAACGATGGCATCGGGTTTATCCGCAGCAAATTGTTTGGCAATCTGACCGGCAGTCGCCGTATTGCCTTGGGCTGATTGGAAATTTACTTTAAGGTTTTGACCTTCTTTAAAGCCTTCGTTGCCAAGCTCTTCAATCACACCTTGACGAACGGCATCTAATGCTGGGTGCTCAACGATTGCTGTGATAGCAACAGACTTGGTATCGCCTGATGACGCAGCTGTCGTTGCGCTTGCTGTGCTTGCAGTACTGGCATCAGCTGTTTTATTGTTAGATTGGCTGCAGCCCAGCAGGCTTGCCATACAAATTCCACCTAGCATCATTGCTTTGGTTAAACGAGAAACACCAAATGTAGCGTTCAACATATATCACTCCAAAAATCCATCCATAGGGTAACAATTAAAAAGGTAATAAAAAGGTAAATATTAAAAAGGAAAATCTTACACTTCAATAACAATATCATACAGCATTGTTAAACATTATTTACATTTTATCAGCTAATTTTGCAGCCGCATAGCGTTATATACAGCGGTCAAGTTTGCCAACCATGATTAAAGCTTTGGGTAACTGGCCAAAAAGGCATTATCTGATAAATTGCTATAACATAAAAATCTGCCTTATTTCGCTAATGTATCATTTTTTAATAATAATTCGCTAAGTCATAAGCTAACTAATAAGTCATAGCGCATTGTTTTTAAGTAGAAAGAAAATTACCACAGCATTGTCATATTAAGTTACATTTTAATTTCATAATATAGCTTCATACAAAATTACTTATCCAACACAGATAAAGGTGTATGACAATGAAAAAATCGACATTATTAACTAGCTTACTTTTAGCGGGCTCGTTTATGGCTTCACCCGCTGTTTTTGCAGATCCTGGTCATGGTAAAGCTCAATATAAACAAGACAAAAACTGGAAACAGCAACAAAAACACTATAAAGATGACCGCAAAGAAAACCGACGCTACAACACAAACCATGATAGAGACCGCTACAGAGGCGATAATCGATACTACGATAGTCGCAGTGGTCGCTACCTAACCCACGAGCAGTATCGCCAATTGCCCCCAGGTCTACAAAAAAATGTCGCACGTGGTAAAGCGGTACCACCAGGCTGGGCAAAAAAGCTAGACAATCGTTATTACACTGTCAAGCGATATAATGACCGTAATGTTTATGTGTTAAATAACAATGTTTATCGCCAGGCAAAGGTTATCAGTCGCCCGCGTCCAGGTGAAGTGCGCCTACGTGTTGACAACCGCGTACTTGATGTGCTTGAAGCAACACGTGTTATTTTAAATGTGCTTTAAATGACGCATCGTTTCACTGCCCAGTTTGAAGAACCCGTCTATTTAGTTAGGCGGGTTTTTTCTTATTTACCCATAACAATTATTTGTCAATTTTTCGCTCGGGTGTAGTATCAACGTTAATCGCGCCTTTTAATAGTTCAGGATTTAGTGTTAAGCCTTGTGCTTGTGCATGTTTTGGGCTCACATATAAAGTTAATTGGTTCATCACTTCGGGTTTAACTTGAGTGACGGGTGTACCATCCAAAATTTTGCCTACCATTTTGCCTGTGGTACGTCCAAAGTCATAATCATTGACACCGAGTGCTGCCGTAGCGCCGCGGCGGACGCTAAACTCATCGGAGGCGATGATGGGAAGTTTTAACGCATTGGCTGATTGCACCATTGATTCAAATGCCGACGCCACATTATTGTCCATTGAGGTATAAATCAACTGGGCTTTGCCGCCAAGACTGTTAGTTGCCATGGCAATATCAGTGGGACGGTTGGCTGGGATATCCACTAAGTTCATGCCACGCTTTGGTAGCGCAATGCTGAGTTTATCTCGTAGCGCTACCGAATTCATCTCACCTGCACTAAACACATAGCCAATGGATTTGGCTGACGGCATGATTTTTTGCATAAAGTCAAGCTGCGGTGCTAGCGGTAATTGGCTGGATAAACCTGTGATGTTGGGCTGAGTCGGGGTGTTTTGTTGAGTAATGAGCTTGGCAGCGACAGGATCTGACACTGCTGTATAAACAATCGGTATCTCTTTGCTAGCGGCAGCCAACGACTGAGCAGTAGGGGTGGAGATTGCCACGATGGCATCAGGTTTATCAGCAACAAATTGCTTGGAGATTTGTCCTGCCGTTGCTGTATTGCCTTGTGCTGACTGAAAATTTACCGTCAGATTTTGCCCTTTGATATATCCTTCAGCAGCCAATTCATCAAGGATACCTTGGCGAATGGCGTCGAGCGATGGGTGCGCCACAATCGCAGAAATGGCGATGGTTTTATTGGGTTTTTGGCTGGCAGTGGCTGAGGGTTTGCTATACGTGTCTGCAGCTTGCGCGGGTGGTTTCTGAGGTGAGCAGGCGGCTAAAGATAAACCAAGAAGGGCGCAGATAGCGGATAATTGACCGCGTGTGAATGACAACATAGTATTCCCCAATCATCAAAATTGTTTTGTGAGCAGAGTATATCATTTCAACGTACTAGTTTGCTATAACATAAATGAAAGTTTGCTATCCTCTATACATATTATACATAAGTTTTTTTATTGTTTAGCGGTTTTTATGAACATTAGTCTTTTAAAAAAATGTTGTAAATATTGCTGTCTGAGTAGGTTTAATTACATAAAGCGCTTAATGGAAACAAAAAGACCTTAATTGAAACATAAAGAATCAAAATAATTGGATATTTCATGAAATTGTCATAATAAAATGGTATGAAAATCTTTCGATATCTTTTAGAATACAACTTCTACTCGCAGCATTATTTATCTTTTTTAAACGATTCGTTGCAGCGTTGATTAAGTTAAACATGTCTGTGCTTAGTAAAGGTAAATGATTCACAGATGGAATCATCGTACACTAACTCAACAAGGAGGCTATATGAACTCATCAAACTTGATGGCAGGCGTATTAGTAGTTGGTGCTATTCTACCTTCGGCTGAAGCACCCCATTATTGCCAATATAATAAGTCAGCTAATCCGGTTAGAGCCAATCGAAAATCTATACCTGTTCGCATTAGCGTTAGCAAAAGCGACCGTTAATCGGACTACATTATCGATTTTTTGATATTTAGGATAGCTTAATAAAAAAACCGCTGGTAATCATCAGCGGTTTTTTTATATTTTGACAAAGAATATGTCAAAATGTTTCAAATTATAGCCATCAACCTCAGTTAAGCCGATTAAGCAAGGGTTGCACCCGCAGGGATATGATCATCTAAAGTAACAACCGTCAATTGACCGGCTTTTTCAGCCGATAAAATCATACCTTCAGAAGTACCAAACTTCATTTTTCGTGGCGCAAGGTTGGTAACGCAGACCACAGTTTTGCCCACCAATTGTTCAGGGTTATAAAATTTAGCAATACCGCTAAATACATTGCGCGTTTTCACATTGCCCTGCGCATCTGTCTCACCCACATCTAGGGTAAATTGCAGCAATTTATCTGCACCTTCCACGTTGTTGCAGGCTAGCACTTTTGCTACGGTCATCGTGACTTTGGCGAAGTCATCGATGCCAATCAATGCTGTATCGCCAGTGGATTGTTCACTAGCGGCGGCTTTGGCTTTGCTCGTGCCCGCTTGCCCATTTGCTGGTTGATTGGCGATAGCAGGCTGCTTGTTTAAATCTTCTTTTGAAGCGTCCACCATCGCAGCAACTTTATCTTTGTCAACACGCTGCATCAATGGGGTAAAGGCGTTGATGGTATGCCCGACCAATAACGCATGACGGCTATCAAAATCTAGGCTGTCAACATTGAGAAAAATTCGTGCTTTTTCACACATCAATGGCAATACAGGGGCAAGATAAACCACCAATTGACGGAAGATATTAAGCGCGACGGTACACACCGCTTGTACTTCGGCTTGTTGACCTTCGACTTTGTTGAGTGCCCACGGTTTTTTGTCATCGATGTACTCATTGGCTTTGTCTGCACACGCCATAATGAGACGCATGGCTTTGCTAAATTCGCGCGCTTCATAAGCGGCAGCGATGTCTTCGCCCGCATCAATGATTTGTTGCACCAGAGCAGGCTCGCTGATTGTCAGTGCCAGTTTGCTACCATGATTTTTATGGATAAATCCTGCACAGCGGCTAGCGATATTGACAACTTTACCCACCAAGTCTGAATTGACTTTTTGCATGAAGTCTTCAAGATCCAGATTGATATCTTCGACACTGGCTGATAATTTGCTAGCAAAGTAGTAACGCAAGTATTCAGGGTCAAGGTTTTGTAAGTAGGTATCGGCTTTGATAAAGGTGCCGCGAGATTTACTCATTTTCTCGCCATTGACGGTCAAAAAGCCATGCGCGTTGATGGCAGTGGGGGTTCTAAATCCTGCGCCTTCAAGCATGGCTGGCCAAAACAGGGCATGGAAATACACAATATCTTTACCGATAAAGTGATAAACTTCGGTGTTGTGATGATTTTCTTTTGACCAATAGTCATCAAAATTTAAGCCTAACTGCGCACCTTGTTGGTCACACAAGTTTTTGAAACTTGCCATATAACCAACAGGCGCATCGAGCCACACATAAAAATACTTGTCTGGTTCACTGGCTGGGATGTTTGGGATTTTAAAGCCAAAATACGGCGCATCGCGGCTGATATCCCAGTTGGCAAGACCTGCATCAAACCATTCTTGTAATTTGTTGGCGATAGAGGTCTGCAGGCGACCTTCTTTACGCGTCCAATCCTGCAAAAATTCGCTAAAGTTTGGCAGATTAAAGAAATAATGGATGGATGATTTTAAAACAGGCGTTGCACCTGAAAGCGTTGAGTAAGGATTTTTAAGTTCGGTGGCATTGTAGGTCGTGCCGCAGACTTCGCAGTTGTCGCCGTATTGGTCTTTTGCGCCGCATTTTGGGCATTCGCCTTTGACAAAACGGTCTGCCAAAAACAAGCCTTTTTCTGGGTCATACAGCTGTTCAACTGCTTTGTGCGAGATATGACCGTTTTCATACAAGCGATTATAAATCAGCTGTGAGTATTGCTCATTCTCAGGGCTATGGGTTGAGTAGTAGTTGTCAAAATCAACCAAAAATCCCGCAAAATCTTTTTCATGGGAGGCTTTGACATCGGCAATTTGCTCTTCAGGGGTGACGCCGTTGGCTTCTGCTTTAAGCATAATCGCTGTGCCATGGGCATCATCGGCACACACATAGGTCGCTTGATGACCCAGTGATTTCATGGCGCGTACCCAAATATCGGTCTGGATGTACTCAACCAAATGCCCCAAATGAATCGGACCATTGGCATACGGCAGGGCGCTAGTAACTAAAATTTTTCTCACAATACACCTGTTATTGATTTGTTTAAAAAAACGTTATTATTGCTGTATGATAGCTTAAATCGCATCATTTCCCAACCAATGGGCATCAATCAAACAAGAAAAATTACTTTTCACACAGATATGTTCAATCTATCACTGTGAAAATTGGCAATAAACCCCACTTAACAGTGGTTAAAATCGTTAAAATAACAACATTGGGGTAAGCAACTATCATGTTCAACTTTATCAAACCAAAAACCGTGGCAACAGTTGATGAGTCCACGCTTAATCAGTTATTTGATGAATATCATGTCAATAACCAGCCAATTCGCCAGTATATCAAAGGGTTTAAACAGCAAGGTAATACTCTGACATTGGATTTGCGCTTGCCCGATGACTGCAATCCTGAACAAATCCATCATGATTTGAGCCAAAAGCTGCATATCCATGGGGTCAGTGAAGTGAATATGAATATTACCTTGTTTGACAGCGCTACTGCGCCAAAACCTACGACCAAAGGCAGTGGCTCAACCCTACCCAAAACTACCAATGCCATGCCACCTGTCACTCAGGCCGCGCCACAAAGTGACAAATTAGTCACAGAAACCCCTGAACCTGCGATTGCCAAAAAAGCCACCACCCAAGCAGAATTAACACCGCATCCACGTATCCAGCATATTATTGTGGTGGCTTCGGGCAAAGGCGGCGTTGGTAAATCGACGACGACGGTGAATATCGCCTTAGCGCTGCAAAAACTGGGCAAACGCGTGGGCGTGCTGGATGCCGATATCTACGGCCCGAGTATTCCAAGTATGCTTGGCGTGGCAGGTCAGCAGCCGCAGCTGGAGCATGAGCAATTCGTACCGATTGCAGCGCAAGGCATGCCGATGCTATCCATCGGTAGCTTATTGAGCGATGACACTACCCCGGTTGCTTGGCGCGGTGCCAAAGCCACAGGCGCACTGATGCAGCTTTACAATCAAACCAACTGGCCAAATCTGGATTATTTGGTGATTGATATGCCACCTGGAACGGGGGATATTCAGTTGACGCTCGCCCAGCGCATTCCTGTGACCGGTGCGGTGATTGTGACCACACCGCAGCATATCGCCTTGCTAGATGCGCAAAAAGGCATTGAGATGTTCCGCAAAACCCATATCCCTGTGCTCGGCGTGGTAGAAAATATGGCGCTGCATACTTGTAGCAGCTGTGGGCATACCGAAGCGATTTTTGGCGAAGGCGGCGGCGATAAAATGGCAGCACAGTATCAAGTGCCGCTGCTGGGGCAGTTACCACTGGCAAAAGGCATCCGCGAGCAAGCCGATAAAGGAGAGCCATCCGTCATTGCCAATCAAGGCGCAGGCGATGAATTTGCCGACTATTATCTCAATATCGCTAAAAATATCGAAGCCAATATCGCCAAATTTGCCAAAACGCATGATAATAATCGGATTTTTTAAATTGAAATCTGATAGTCAATGCGAGCGTATTTGAAAAATTACAAGCCTGTTTTCATGTTAAAATTCAAACAGGTTTTAAAATAATATAAGCCCCAATTAACCATGTCTTCAATTCAATTAGATGAGTTATGCAAAAAACGCTATTTAAAATTGCTAAAATGGATTGCCCATCTGAAGAGCAAATGATTCGGATGGCATTAGCGCCCAATACCCGAATTCACTCGCTAGCCTTTGATATTGCCAATCGTCAGATGACAGTAATTCACGAAGGCGATGCTGCAGTGATATTGCAGCAACTACAGCCGCTAAATTTTGACAGTTCGATCATTGGCTCGGAACTCACCCAAGTGACTGATGCAGCCAATAGCAAAACTAGCAACGATCACCAACAAAGCAAATTGTTATGGCAAGTGCTTGCTATTAACTTGCTGTTCTTTATCATAGAATCCGTGAGTGGTTGGCTAAGCGGCTCGATGGGATTAGTCGCTGATAGTCTAGATATGCTTGCCGATAGCTTCGTATATGGGTTAGCGTTGTTTGCCGTGGGTCATTCGCTGCAAACCAAACAGCTGACTGCTAAGGTCGCAGGTGTGTTGCAGTTACTGCTTGCTGTAGCGGGATTGGTGGAAGTGGTGCGTCGATTTTTAGGTGCAGAGACGATACCAAATTTTGCGATGATGATAGGTATCTCGATGTTGGCGTTACTCGGTAATGCTTTATGTCTATATCTACTTCAGAAAAGTAGAAGTGAAGACGTACATATGCAAGCCAGTATGATATTCACGTCCAATGATGTGATTGTCAACTTAGGTGTCATCTTGACTGGGGTGTTAACGTGGTTTACCCAGTCGCGCTATCCCGATCTGTTGATTGGTCTCTTGGTCTTTGCCTTGGTCGCCAGTGGCGCGGTTAAAATTTTACGTTTGTCTAACAATTAATCTTGCAAGTAGCTTTGAAAGTAGTGTTTTAAGTAATTTTTCAAGTAAGCATGCAATCAATCTGACGAAAATAATTTAGACCAACAATTTAGTTAAATCCAAATTAGCAAAGTTTACATCGGTTTTAAGATGATAAAATTGGTTAAACGTCGCTTGATAGCCACTGCTGACATTGTCAAGCGTCACAGGGACACCAAGTGGAAAATTAATCCGTCTTGCTACATGCCCAAATGGAAAATCGGTATACACAGGTAATCCTGTCGTTTGCTGAATCGTGCGGATGACGGTATCAAAGGTGTAATCGCCATTGTAAGCATCACTGATACCGCTAAAATTAAATTTGCCCAGCACAATCGCTTGCTGTTTTGCCACAATACCTGATAACACCAAGGTTTGTAGCATACGCTCGATACGGTACGGCTGCTCACCGGTATCTTCCAAAAATAAAATCCCGTTGTCGACAGTTGGCATATACGGCGTGCCTACCATGGCAGATAACACGCTAAGATTACCGCCCCATAAGATGCCTTTTATCGGCTTAGCCAAAGGACGCGCAGTGTCACGATAAAGCTGAGCTTCTGGCACTTGGATACGTAGCTGGTTTTGGGTACAAAGGTTGATAAAACTTTGGATGGTATCGGTATTTACCGCTGTTTTGCCAAAGTCACTACTGAGCATTGCCCCTGCTACATAAGGGAGATGACCTTTGGCGTACATGGCAAGTTGCAATGCAGTAAAATCACTAAATCCCATCAGCAGTGTGCCGCGATCTTTGAGTTTTTGGGTCAGCGTTCGCCACTGGTGATCACTTAGTTTGTTGAGCAAACGCATCGCGCCATAGCCGCCCCGCACGCCGAGTAATATCTTGGGCAGCTCATGTACAGGTCGATTAAGTAACGCGGTAATATCGCCCAAGCGCTCACTGTCTGAACCTGCAAAGCGCAAATAACGTCGGCTAATCACTTCGGGATTGTCGATATAAAATCCCGCTTGGGTGAGTCGGTGAATCGCCAGTAAGTTACGCTGTTCATCACTGCCAAATCCCGATGGTGCTACCAGATGGAGGTGGACGCCGCGACCTTTGAGTGCTTCACAATTGGCTTTGATGGTCGCAAAGTCCCATTGGGGCCATTGGGGATTAATGGGCACTGTTTCCATGAGCGTATTGCCATTGGGCATAGCGCTTAGCTCGCCAAAAGCCATGTTATCAGCATCATTGTTTGACCCATACCGCTGTGAAGGTTGGCTAATCACTTGCCCGCCAATGGTCAAATCCGCTTTTGCACCCGTTACCGTCGCTGCCGATAGCGCTATCCCTGTTTTTAGCAGTCGGCGCCGCGTTAAGCCAGCCAAGTGGGTGGTAGTCATGGGGGCGTGAGTATTCGCCGTTTTTTGAGACATTTTATTATCCAAACAAATTCATCGACTTACAAAAAATCATGGTTCAACTAATCGGGTATGTTTAATCCGGTAGATTCATCTTATTGTTGGTATCTGCCGAAATACCATAGTAAAAGACCCCTGTCGCCACCAAACTCGATACCAACACAAACATCATATCAAGCGCAGCTTTGTGCATAACATATAAATTCAATAGCGCAAAGACCACGAGCGCGACCACAAAAAAAATTGCCGCGTATTGCCATTTTTTATCAGTTGGGATGGCGGCGTCTTTGTAGTGAAAATGACGGATACTAAAGCCACTAGTGTATGCCACTAAGCCTAGCACTAACCATGCAAAAAAATTCATCGCTTATTCTCTATTAATCGTTTGGGTTAAAATTTGGATGAGACGTATTAACTCAAGCATCAAATCAAGCAGCAAACCAAGCTCATCAAGTCAAGCAGCAACTCAGGTGATTACAGTTTGGTGGTTTGCTCGCATGCCACTTTATAGACAGTATTGCTACCTTTGTAGATATAACCCAGATAGGGACTGTCAAATTGCGGGTTTAGGCTTGCAAAACTATCGGTGATTTTGGCGAGCACGAACACGCGGTCGGGACGGGCAATGATTTTTTCTAAGTATTGATGTTCATCGGCTTTGATGTCAAAGTATTTTTGTATATCTGGGCTGTCAGTGGCGATGACTTGCATGGCTTCAGGCTTGTCCCAGTTTTTGCTGGGGTCGTTAAACTCGCGCATTTGCATGGCATAGTTGTCACCATTTTTGATGATTTTGATTTGGGCAGGTTCTGTATGGCTGACTGTGTAACAGCCCACAAACACATCATCGCTAGCGGCAGGTTGTGATAACGCTGGCGACTGTTTTGCGCCATCGCTGCTAGTCGTTGCAGGCGATTGGGGCTTGTTACAAGCCGCCAAATTTAGGCTTAGCGCACAGACCATAGCCATACCCACCTTGGTCAACATAGCTGACACGCGCGCACGAGATTTTTTTTGCATAGACGTCCTTTAAACCTGCAGATAGCAACTATAAGCGGTTATTATAGACGTTTTGGCATGGCTTTTTATGCTTTTTTTTCTTATACTGAGGGCTGTTTTTTTGATTGTTTTGCTGTTTCATATGGGTTGTTATCTATGTCAAATCATGCCTTAACGCCCCTTGTGGGTCGAACCCTTGCTTACACTGATGGCGCCTGTCGTGGCAATCCTGGTAAAGGGGGCTTTGGTGCTGTGGTGATTTTACCTACCGGTGAGCAAATTGATATTTGCGGGGGTGAGGCGCATACCACCAACAACCGCATGGAGCTGATGGGTGCGATTGCCGCACTGGAAAGCAGCCCAAAAACGTTACCGATTCAAATCTGGTCAGACTCTAGCTATGTCATCAAAGGCATCAGCGAATGGCTGGCAGGGTGGAAAAAGAAACATTGGAAAAATGTCAAAAATGTGGAATTATGGCAGCGACTTGATAAGCTGTGCGAGCAGCGACAAATTGACTGGCAATGGGTCAAAGGACATGCCGGTCATGATGGCAATGAGTATGCCGATAAGCTTGCAAACCAAGGCATTGACCAACTGCCCAAAACCTTTAACAAAGTGATTAAAAATCCACCCAATCCTATCACTGATTTAGATGTTAAATCGGATTTTAGTGATAAAAACCCTGATTTTGATGATAAAAAAAAAGACCCGCCCATGAACCCAATGTCAACCGATAACAACCCAGTCCTCAATCACTCAGAGTCAACCCGTGATTTTAGCGATACGTCTTTTGATGACGCGCAAGACCTAGAGTTTGCCGACAGTGAGATAATGGGGGATATCTTTTTGCAGGCACTTGACGGTGAGCCAGCCCCAAGCACTACTCACACAAACACTATTCAAATAAGCAAGGCTCAAACCAGCCATACTCAAGCTAGCCATACTCAAACCAGCATCGATGTATCAACTCAGTCATCGTTAGGGGGAAAGCCGACCCAATCGCCAACAAGTGCTAACCCACATTTTGCGGTGTTCACCAACCCACAAGGGCAATTTGTCGCGCAAGATGACAGCTTGATTGCTCAGCGTCCCGTGTTTAACGGTATTACCAGTCAGCCCAATCCGACCTTTATACCTTTATTACCCATCGCCAAACACAAAGGGACTGCTAATCGGCAGCTGATTCTCGATACTGAGACCACAGGGTTTGAAGCGCAAAATGGTGACCGTATCATTGAGGTCGGTATCGTTGAGATGATTAATCGACGTTTTACCGGTGAAAAACTGCATGTCTATATCAACCCAAAAATTGAGATGGGTGAGGAAGTCATTCGCGTTCATGGCATTCACAATGCGTTTTTAAATGATATGCCTGTATTTGAGCAAGTCGGTGAAGCGATTTATGATTTTTTGCAAGGCGCAGAACTCATCGCGCATAATGCAGGGTTTGACATGAGCTTTTTGCAAGCTGAGTTTGCGCGCCTTGGCTTGCCTGATATCAACCAAACCGTCACCGTGACAGACAGCCTTGCCATCGCCAAACGCATGTTCGCAGGGCAGCGCAATACTTTGGATGCGCTGGTAAAACGTCTCAATGTCGGTAAACAAGACCGTACCTTCCACGGGGCGTTACTCGATGCCGAGATTTTAGCGGAAGTGTATCTGGCGATGACTGGCGGACAGGTTGCGTTAGCCATCGATGATGAGGTCGGCGGCGGTGTCGGCGGCGCAACTGAGCATCAGCGTTTTAGCACGACTATCAAGCGCTTCTTGGCAAGTAGCGAGGCTGAGCAGGCGCATCTAGAGTGGCTTAATGCCTTAAAAGATAACAACCCACAGCTGGCTGAAAACTGGGCGAGTGTTTAACAATAAACAATGCCTTATTAAATTTTGTAAAAGCATTTCTTTGATGGGCAAAATTTCATGATAGAGTGTAATTATTGTGCGGGTGTTAACACTTTGACATAGACACTGGCATAGGGACGTCTTACAATAATCAGCAATAAGCGTAGCTGTCATTTTACCTTTATCAACTTAAAGTCATTTTGGATAAAAAAACATGAGTCTGCCAAGTCCTAACTCACAAAAACTAACGGCCACCAATTTTGATTTGCCTTCATTGCATTTATTAAGACCTGAGATTGCCGTGACGCTACACGATGCCGAGATGCATTTAAGTGAGTTTAATGACGACAGTAGTCAAGCGCCTTTGCTACTTGATTCCGTGGATACCTTGGCGCAATTGGCAAAAGTATTGCGGTTGATTCAATTAGAGGAAGGGTATGAACTTGCCAATAGTCTATCGGCAGGACTGCAAAAACTCTATGACGAGCGTGACCAAGCCAACCGTGACAAAGCTGGCAATGATATGATAATGGATGTGTCAGAAGGCATCATGACATTGGCGCGTTATATCGAGTTTGTATTACTTAAAGAGACCATTGAACCTTCGTTGTTGTTGCCGATTATCAATCAACTTCACAGCGATTTGAATCAGCCAGCGCTGCAGCTATCAGACTTAACTGGCCACAAAAACAGCAGCATCGCGATTGCCAACCCGGAACAAAATTACCAACCGTTAACATCACTCGGCATTGACCCAAAAAAATTAGTGGAAGCTTATCGCGCAGGCCTGAGCGTGGCGCTCACCGCACAAAGCAATCAATTATCGCCTAAAGAGCGAGACAAACTCAAAGCCATGCAAGCTGCGTGTGAAATGGTTTCAAAACGTACCGATAGTTTGTTTTGGCATGCTGCTGATGCGGCGGTATCAGATTTGGCAGGGGTGTTACCGCTTAGTAACCTGCAAAAGCGTGCGCTGATTTTTGTTGAACAACAATTTAATGACTATCTGCCTGTCAATGATTCTCGTTTTGCTGATTTGGTGCAGTTTGCCAGCTCAAGAGATAGCCAGCTTGCCTTGCAAGTTCAGCACAAATTCTCAGCCAATACCTTAAACGAAACCCAGTTAACAGCCATGCGTCGCTTCTTATTTGGCCCTGACTGTGAAGCGACTAGTACGCTCAACCACATCATCCAGCAAGAAATTGACTTGATTAAATCTGCCAGTGACAGTTATGCCCGCCAAGTTAACCTCAATTCAAGTACAGATGAGATTGATAGCATGGCCCAGCGTTTGCATGATTTAAGTAATGTGTTTAAAACCTTAAATTTAAATGAGGTTAGTGCGGCGCTGAATCAACAAACTGGCAAAGTAAAAACTTGGACGCAGCCAACGCCTAATGATTTTGATGAATTGCTTGGCACTTTAATGATGGCGGAAAATGCGGCGATTAACCTGGCAAAATCACATACCCCGGGTGCGGTGATATTGCCTGTGTACAACCAAACAATTTCGCTACATCAAATCGAAACGGCTCACAACACGCTCGTCCAAGAAAGCCGTACCGCGATTGCCACCATTGAAACTGCGCTCAATAATTATCTAAATGACGCCGACAAAGATATTCTACATATCACGCCTGTGCCTGATATGATGCGCGCTATCTCGGGTGCTTGCTTATTTTTAAACTTACCTCGACAAAGCCAACTGCTCAAACGCGCTGCCACAGTGCTACAAAACTTAATCGAGCAAAGTGATTGCAGGTTGTCAGAGTATCAGCTTGCTAGCATTGCCGATATTGTGATGTCAGCAGATTATTATCTAGAAAGTCTTGAAACGAACAAACCCGCAGGCAACCATGCAATGTATGTCGGCTATCGCAGCTTACAACACATGCTTGTGGCCTAGGGTAATTTGGTAACCAACATGACCACATTACACCATTATTTGCTTATTTGTGATAACGATAAGTTCGCTTGTATAGGCGGACTTCCTTTTTTTTATCCTTGTGAGGATATGCCCGCTCAGGCCGTTAAAGTGAGCACCGATGAGGTAGGCAACAGTATTTATGCCATTGCCCATCAAGATATCGACTTGTCACAATTGCCAGAAGAGATTACAGGACAGATTGAGTTTCTGCGCTTTCGACATCTGATTGGCAGCCTTGATGCGCTACAAACCAGCCAATTAGCCAAAGCCATGCAGTTGTTGCGCTGGCGTCAAGATCATCAATTTTGTAGCCGCTGTGGTACGCCCACGGAGTTACACCCCATTGAAAATGCCACCGTTTGCCCTAGCTGCCATTATCACCAATATCCCAGAGTACAGCCTTGTATCATCACCGCCATCATCAAAACCACCGAAGAAAAACCGCAGATTTTGTTGGCGCATCATCTACGGGCGACCGATAGCAAAATGTATACCGTGCTGGCAGGTTTTGTGGAAGTCGGTGAGAGCTTAGAGCAATGCGTGCATCGTGAAGTGATGGAAGAGGTAGGGTTATCTGTCAGCAATTTGCGCTATTTTGGCAGCCAACCGTGGCCTTTTCCCAGCAATTTAATGGTAGGCTTTATTGCAGAGTACCAAAGTGGCGATATCACCATAGATAACAATGAGCTGATGGATGCACAATTTTTTGATGTAGATAGCTTAAATGAAAACGGCCCTATCATCCCGCCAAAAGGCACGATTGCTTACCAACTGATCGAATGGGTCAAACAGCATTACCAATCTTAAACGGATTGATTAAATGATTTGTCTTCATTATTTGTCTTGATGATTTGTATTAATAGGTTATAGGCGAAATAGGCATGAGCTATGGTAAAATACACATTGATGATTATAGTGAATAAAAATTGAGCCATGTCTGATAGCCAACCTGTTTTTAAGGTACCCAATCTATTTAATAATTTAAACCTAAATAGCCTAAGTATCGAGCATCAACGATTAATACAACAAATCGACCAAGTCCTGCCGCAAACCCAATGCGGGCTATGCGGTCATCCTGAAGGCTGTCTGCCGTATGCCACCGCCATTGTCACACTGGGCGAATCGCATAACCAATGCGTGCCCGGGGGACAATCAGTCACCGACCAAATCGGCAAGTTGCTTGGGCGTATACCGCTAACGGCTGAAGCCTCAAAATGGCAAACCGATCCCGCTACCAATCGTCCAATGGAAATGCGGGCCATCATTCGAGAAGAGGATTGCATTGGCTGTACCAAATGTATTCCTGCGTGTCCTGTCGATGCCATTATTGGCTCAGGCAAGCGTATGCACACCATTTTTACCGACCTATGCACAGGCTGTGAGCTGTGTTTGCCGCCCTGTCCAGTGGACTGCATCGAGCTGGTACCCTTCACACGGTTGATGGATGACGCGACAAGGCAAACCGAGCAAGACGGATTACGCGCGCGCTATTACGCCCACCTTGACCGTATCGAACGCCAAGTCAATGACAACACCAATGCCAAACCTGTGGTCAGTATGGTACAAGCCAAACTCAATGATATCAAAGTCGATATCGATGCAGCAGCGGCTAAAAACGCCATCGAAGCGGCAAAACTACGTACCCAAATCAAAAAATTAGAAAAACAACTTGCCGTACGCGCTGATGACAATAAACAAGCCTTGGTGCAAGCCTTGCAGCAGCAACTTGCGACACTGCCATAACCTAAAGAGTGCATGATGGTTGCCAACATCAAACCAAAAATCCAAGTGCCCAAAACCGCAGAGACGCCGCCCTCACGGCGCATGCCCAATAAAAACGTGTTGCCGTTTTTCCAAAAACTAGCCGCAGCTATTGAAAAACCAGAGACGGAACTGGAATATCAGAGCAACTTTGAATTGTTGATCGCGGTCATACTGTCGGCACAAGCCACCGATGTCAGTGTCAATCTGGCTACCCGCAAACTATATGCCGTTGCCAATACCCCGCAAGCAATTTTGGATTTGGGTGAAGCTGGGCTAAAAAGTTATATCAAAACCATTGGGCTATATAATAGCAAAGCCAAAAATGTGATGAAATGCTGTCAAGACTTGGTGGATAAATTTGCTAGCGAAGTGCCGCAAACCCGCCACGAGCTTGAAAGCCTAGCAGGGGTAGGGCGAAAAACCGCCAATGTGGTGCTCAACACCGCCTTTGGGCAGCCCACTATGGCAGTGGATACCCATATTTTTCGTGTCGGCAATCGCACAGGCTTGGCAACGGGTAAAAACGTGCGAGAAGTGGAAGATAAACTCATCGCACGAATACCACAGGATTATATATTAGACGCGCACCATTATTTGATTTTGCATGGGCGTTATACTTGTAAAGCTAGAAGTCCCGAATGTGGCAAATGCCCAGTGTATGACGAATGTATGTTTAAAGACAAAGCCAAGTTTATTGAAAAGTAAGTGCATTTAAATTGACACAGGATGTTAAACGACCAATTTTTTTAATTCCAAACTTGCCTATGGATATTCATAATTTCCTAGAAGTTGAGACGGGAAAAAATAGAGAAAACCAACAGACTTTGCTATAATCGACCCACTTTTAGGCTACTTTTTTACAAGCAGTTTTATAAACAACTTTACTAACAAAAAGGAAAAACTCATGGCAGATTTTAACCAAATTCTTGATGCGGGCGATGTTGATGGCGGCGTGATTAACGTAGTTATCGAAATTCCAGCGGGTTCAAACAACAAAATCGAATGGAACCGTAAACTTGGCGTGATGCAACTTGACCGCGTAGAGCCACAATTATTTGCCAAACCAACCAACTATGGTTTTATCCCACAAACCCTTGACGAAGATGGCGACGAATTAGACGCACTAATCATCACTGACACCCCGCTACCAACAGGCATCTTTATCGAAGCCAAAGTCATTGGCGTGATGAAATTTGTCGATGATGGTGAAGTGGATGATAAAGTGGTCGTCGTACCTGCCGATGACCGCAACAACGGTAACGCTATCAATACCCTAGCAGATTTACCACAGCAACTGATTAAGCAAATCGAGTTCCATTTTAATCACTATAAAGATTTGAAAAAAGCGGGCACAACCAAAGTTGAAAGCTGGGGCGATATCGAAGAAGCCAAAGCGGTAATCAAAGAATCACAAGAACGTTGGAAAAAGCAATAATTTTACGCAATAGTTGTGTTGGTAAAAAACCTTTTCATTTGATGTGGAAAGGTTTTCTTTTTTTGGGTATATTCTATGATAGTCTCTTTGCAGAAATTTATATTAATTCTATAAATTGACGCAATAAATTATATACAAAAATCAGTAGTTTATTTTTATAAGAGGTTCATTTGATATGTCCCTACTAGAACTAGTTGAATATGGTCAAGACCCTGATAGTACAATTATGGGTTATGGTCGTAGCTATTTTAAAGCTGCGGAAAAATTGCGAGAATGCCTTGATGAGTATGGGGATTATATTTTCCCTATCGCCATGTTATCAGCTTTTTCAGTAGAACTATACTTTAAGGGGCTATATGCTGAAGTAAAAGAATCCTATGGTAAGGGAGAAAATACGGGTGTCAAAAAATTTTCAGAATATTCAAGTGATGAATTCAAAGAAAATTGGCAAGTAAAAGGTAGTATGCTTGGTAATGAAATAGAATCTTTAAACAAAGGTAATCATGACTTACTAAGATTATTTGAAAATTTAGAGAAAACGAAACCTAGGGTTTATAACAATTTGCTCGAACAATATCAAAAACATTTGAAAAGAGAATTACTAGATGATTTGAAGGAATGTAAAGATATTTTCAAAGATGGCAGATATCCTTATGAAACATTATCCAATGAAGCATTTGAGGGTGTATGTAATAAACAAAAGAAAGAAAAGATTGTCATAGCAAATTTTAATGAGATTTATTACTTAGCAAAATTTCTTTATACAGATGCAAAGCCATATGAAAATTAAAGTTGTCATTTGGATAAAATGATTGGATTCGCTAATAGATAAAAATAAGGATTTTGTAAGTCAAAGATTGCTATTTTTACCCCTGTTTTCTAAAATACCGCATTTTACCATTGCCAAAGAATCGCCATGCAAGCCACGCCTTTTTATTACCGCCTATCGATGGCGATGCTCAAACCCCTATACCAACTCAAGCTGCAAATTAACAAAACCTTGCCCAATGAGATTGAGCAACGCTTCGGTAAAGTGTTTCCTGAGATTCACACCCATCAGCCGATGATTTGGTGTCATGCGGTGTCCCTCGGTGAAACCAATACCGCCGAACCGATTTTAAGGGATTTGCTGGCGCAAGGCTATGCGCTGTGGGTGACCAATACCACCCATACAGGCTATAACCGCGTCGAGCAGCTGTTTGCGCTTGAGATAGCAGCCGGCAAGGTGTACCATAGTTTTGTACCGGTTGATAGTAAAGCAGTGATTGATAAATTTTTGGCACATGTCCAACCCATTGCCGCGTTATTTATCGAGACTGAATTGTGGGGCACCACGCTTGCTGAACTGAGCAATCGTCAAATTGCCACGATTTTGGTCAATGGCCGCTTGTCTGAAAAATCTTTTAAGGGGTATCAAAAAGCTGCCAAGCTGAGCCAAAGTATGATGGAGAATTTAAGCCTTATCATCGCCCAAGACAGCGATTCTGCCAAACGCTTTCGCCAATTGGGCGCTACCAGTGACAAAATCCGCATTGCCAGCTCGCTTAAATGGTCTAGTAAAACCAACCCGTTGATGCTAAGCCGTGCCGAAAAGTTACGAGAAAGTTGGAACTTGTCAGATCGCGCCGTGATTTTGGCAGCTAGCACCCATGAAGGCGAAGAATTGGCAATTTTAGACAGCTTTTTAACCGTGAAAGCCCAGTATGCCAACCGTCATCCGCTGCTCATTATCGTACCACGTCATCCCGAGCGTTTTGATGCTGTTGCCAAATTGATTGATTCCAAAAATTTGCCGGTGATTCGGCGTAGTCAAGATGGCGAACCTGCCAAAAATGAAAGCGTTTATTTGGCAGATAGTATGGGTGAACTTGGCGTGTGGTATGCTCTTTCGGACATTGCCATTGTCGGTGGGACTTTGGTCAACATTGGGGGGCATAATCCGATTGAAGCAGCCATTGTCGGCAAGCCGATTATTATGGGGCAATATACCCAATCTTGCCAACTGATTGTAGATCAGTTAAAACAAGCCGGCGCATTGGTGCAAGTCAATGGTAGTGATGAATTAACGCAGCAACTAGCTCGCTGGCTTGCCAACCCAAAATCTGCCCAAACCGCGGGTCACGTCGGGCAAATTTTAGCAGAAAAATATCAAGATGCGACCAAGCAACAACTTGCCATGATCATGCAATGTATCGCTGATAATAAGGAACAGCTTATAAAATCAGAGATTCAAAAAATTGACCATGAACCTGTGGTGAGTGATGGTCGAAAGCTCATTGACGATTTGTAACTCATGAATTAACCATTTATATAGATTGCAAACACAAAAAAAGGACTAGCCAAGCTAGTCCTTTTTTATCAGTCAGTTTTGTAATTTATTTTTGTACTTCAGATTTTCTTGTACTTTGGTTTTATAGGACAGCATTCAGCTATTTCATAAACCAACCATGACTTGCGATAAATGATTGACCGGTCATTGCATTGGTTGGGAAAGCGGTTAAGAATAAGGTTAATTGAGCGATATCATCGGTTGTGGTAAATTCACCGTCAACGGTTTGACCCAGCATTACATTTTTCACCACTTCTTCTTCAGAAATGCCTTTTTCTTTGGCTTGTTCTGGGATTTGTTTTTCAACCAGTGGGGTTTTGACAAAGCCTGGGCATACCACATATGAGCGCACATTGTGAGCGGCGCCTTCTTTAGCCAATACGCGGGCTAGACCTAATAGCGCGTGTTTGGCAGAGACGTACGGCGCTTTTAGGGCTGATGCTTCATGTGAGTGTACTGAGCCCATATAAATGACGGTACCTACTTTGTCATTTTGATACATGTATTTAAGTGCCGCTTTGGTAGTCAAAAAAGCACCGTCTAGATGAATGGCAATCATTTTTTTCCAATCAGCGTAGCTAAATTGGTCGATTGGGTTGATGATTTGGATACCGGCATTGGACACCAAGATATCAATATCCCCAAATTCTTGTACCAGTTTATCCACGCCAGCATTTACCGCGTCTTCATTGGTCACATCCATGGCAATGGCAACCGCTTTGCCGCCTGCAGCTTTGATTGCATCCACGGTTGCTTGCGCCGCATCTGGGTTGATATCTGCAATACCTACCGCAGCGCCTGCTTTGGCATAGGTTTCTGCGATATCGCGGCCGATACCACTTGCAGAGCCAGTGACGAGTGCGACTTTACCTGTTAAATCAGTAGTGAGTTGAGTAGCCATGATTTTCTCCTTAATTTTTTATGACAAAGTGGTTTTATTATGACGGTTTTAATTATTAAAAATTAATTATTGAAAGTTAATTATTGAAAGTTACTATCGGGACGGGCTTGCGCATCGGCAATGTAATCTACCGCTACTTCTCCCAACGCCAGGGTGAGATTAGCAATAATATGAGAGGTTTTGACGATTTCTAGCACAGGTAATTTTGACACGGGTGCCATCACATGGTCAAATAACTGTAAGGTAGCAGGTCCTGTATAGGCTGCTTTAACTTCTACATCGGTCAAATAATAGCGCACCAACTCGCAAATACGCGGCGTGCCATCGACATGGGGAATAAGTTTTAATAAATAATTGGGCGTTTTTTCCATATTGGCTTTGACAGTGGCTTTGTCCAGCTCATCATATTTATACGCCATAGTACCTGTGGCTACGCGCACACTACCATAGTCGAGGGTGCCAAGTAGGGTGTCGGTATTGTCGACGGTTAACACAGGTGACGCCATTTTTTTGGGAAAACCCCACAGCTCACGCCCGCCCGCGGTAGGTCCAAAGTCATCTAAAAACATACAATGGGTATAATTGGCATGACGGCCTTCGGCATCAATCACTTCAATTATTTGTCCCGATTCGGTGTAGTTGCCAAATCCTGTGCTGTTGGGCATACGGATAAACTCGTAACTCACTAGCGCGTCATCAGTGATTTGGAGTGGCTCAGGTACAATAGCGCGCAGTTTTTCGGGATCTGTGCGATAGGTGATGATAAAGTATTCGCGGTCAAAAAATTCGTAAGGACCATTCGAACAAGGTGGGGCAGTAAAAGGCATAAACGTCGCGTTATCTAAGATATCACTCGCTTTCATGAGCTTTCCTTTTTATCTCGTTATGTTATTTAGTCATGTTATCTAGTTATGCAATATTATTTAATTTTATCGTTATGACATGAAGCAGGAAATATCATACACCCTTATGCAAAATCAATCCCAAGACAAAATTGTTATGATGTTGTAATGATTTTTTCACACCTGCATCCGCTTAATTTTGGCGATAGCAGGTTATTTGACGGCAAGGTAGGGCTGTTCTTATGGGCTATTTTATTGGCTAGTTAACAGTGCATGACCGCAGAGCACACTTACGGCATTCTCAGTGCGTAAGATGCGATTGCCAATATGCGCCGCTTGGCAGCCAGCAGTTTTGAACAATTCGACTTCATAATCGATCCAGCCGCCTTCAGCCCCAATCACTAGCACATGTGGCAAGGCATTGTCCCAAACTTGGGTAAACTGCTCATTGGCATAAGGATGTGCCAAAATCGCCTGTTTACCTGCGATTAAAGCAGGTAGTTCATCTTCAACAAAGGGTTTTAAGCGTTTTTTGAGGCTCACGGTCGGGCTTACGGTATCGCAGGCTTGTTGTAAGCCTTCATGGATATAGTTATCGAGCTGAGTTAAAAATGGGGTTTGCCAGTAGCTTTTTTCACTACGGTAACTATTGACCAAGATAATATGCTGGGCGCCCATCGCCGTCATGTCCAAAAATAGACGACGCAATACCTTGGGGCGGGGAATTGCCAAAATAACAGTCAGTGGCAGTTTGGCAGGTGGCGCAATAGTACAGTGGATTTGCGATAATTCGATACTTGAATCGTAGATATTGCTCACAACCGCTGTGCCTAAATGACCATTTTTGATACCGACTTTCACCGTATCGCCCAATGTCACTTTAAGCACCTGTTTTAAATGCATCACACTCGTTTTATCATCAATAATAGCGGTCGATGAGGTATTTTGCGGTAAAAGAATGATATTCATAGGGATAAATCTTAGGCAATAAAAAACCCCAAAACTTAATTAAGTCAGGGGTTTTTTTAATATGGCGGAAGCTGAGAGATGCTATTTTTATTTGTAAGTATTTGAATTAAATAAATAAAATTTATTTTAAATTCTTGAATTACCACCATAATTACCACTAAGAGTGAGTTCATACAGTAAAAAACGGCAGTTGCTCTCGATATTAAAAAACCCTTTCTATAAAAAATTATCTACTAAACTAACTTAAAATACAATAATAAAAAGTTACATTGCAGCTACTCAGTGCCACTTTATCAAACTTTTTGCATGACTTCTTTTGCCAATTCTCGAAACTCTTCATCAGTTAAAGTTCTAACAGGTTGAATATTAAAAACTGGCGATTGATTTTGTTTAATCGTCAATGTGTCGCCTTTATCTAAACCAAGCAACTTTGCTTTTGCCATACTTGCTTGAAGCATAGCAGTTGGTTTGCGTTCTTCAATCGCCATTTGTCTTGCTGTTTCAATTTCATTCAAGATATCAGTCAACGAGAATTGTTCTGATAGATTCATAGCATTTTCTCAACTATTCTATTGACTATTTCATCATGCTCATTCACAAGCCTAGCAAACGTGGTTTTGTGCATCCCTTTTGGCTTGTTGCCGTGACCATATGCAATGCCTTGTTGCCATTGCAAACGCACCCTAATCTTGCTTACACGGCTAAAAAGACGGTCTAGCGGTTGTATTAATTGGCTCTTATAGTGAAGCCCTAAGCATTGTCTGCAAACGTATCTACCGTGACAATAAAGCGTTGAAGCTCGCCTGCCACATTGCGGACAGTTAAACCAATGACGCTTGCCACCATAATGACAAGGCGTTTCTGTGATGCTTATTTGATAGCGGTATTGCTGACCAAGATAGAAATAGTTTAGTTTTATTGTTTCGGCAGGCGCGTTGTCTAACGATTTTTTATAATTGCTTATAGTTATTTTGGGGTAATCGTTAAGGCTGTGAGTTGCGGCAAACTTTGGCATGATTTGTTATCTAAATCATTAATAAAATTTGAAGATATTTTATCATACAGTGATGTTGCATATCTAACGAATATTTATTTTTCAAATAAAAAACCCACTATTAAAGTGAGTTTAAAATTTTCTTTAAAAATTTATCTATTTTCTAGGCTAACTTCAATTTCTTTGCGTGTAGTTATTAAACATCTTCCTGTATAAGATAGTTCATTGCCAATTCCATTTTTAGCAGTAAATGGAATTATTACTTCAATATTCCCACTTGGCATTTTTCTAGCAGTAATACTTAATAACTCATCGTCAAAGCTACTTGGGAATTGTAATTTCGCTTGTATTGCTTCACGACATGGTTGAATGTAATTACTTGGCTCACCCTCTAACTGTTCACTTTCAGCTTTAACTATAGCATTTGCATTTAAATCGTTTTGGCTAATATATAAACGCTCACCATTTTTACAATCTACAAAAAATACTGCTTCTTTCTTAACAATGCTTCTATTATCCGCTATATCAACCATTTCAGGCTCATCACATTTTGGATTTTGAGCAGCTTTTTCAACTACCTTTGGCATCATATTGTTTATCTTATTAATCCAATTTGCGCCCCAACTAGCATATAGTTTAGGCATATTTTTCTTTGTGTAAGGTACAACTATTTTGCTGTAATCTTTTTTAGCAACTTCTTGAGGTTTAATAATATCTTCTTGCTTTACAGTGGAGGGGGCTTGTATATTGTTAGATGGTTGTGGATTGCTTACAGACTCCTTTGTTCCAATAATTTCCATAAAACCTATGAACAGCAATAAACCACCAATTAAATTCAATATCCAATTTTTAAAGTTTGGATTTTTTAATTGTATAAAGTTTTTAACAGGAATACATATTAGAGCACTACCAATGATTAAAAAAATAGCCATCAATGGATTTTCGCTAAATTTAAAAAAAGCGTATAAACATATGAACATTGATACTATAACTGATAACAGAATTTTTTCTTGTTTCTTTTGGCTTTCAGGTCTATTTTTAAATGCGTCTATCTTTTGTTGAATCTCTTCTTCTTTCTGCCGTTTCAAATTCAGTTGGTTTTGTAGCTGTGCTTGTATGGGTGAGCCACAGTTGGGACAAGTAACTGCATTAACACTAACCACCTTTCCGCAATCTTCACACTTAGTTAATTTTGCCATGTTAATACCTTTATAAAAAATTATAACTCTATATTAATAGATTGTAATATAAAGTTATTTAATAGTAGTTCTTTGTAATTAAATAGACATTTAAGTCATTTAATTTTAATTCGACTAGCTGAGTAATGATTAGACAATTTGCCCTTGTAACCTTTTGTCTTTTCCTTAGCAAAGTAACTCGCTCGATAAAAAGCATCTTTAAAAGTGTGGTCATCATTGCGACCAATGAAATAATAACAATTCTTTGGCGTGTAAGGCTTTGGCAGATTTCGCCTTATCGCTTGCCACTCAACTTGCTCAAGGATTTTTTGCGGATAATTGACGGCATTCCCATTTAGAATTAACGCCATGTGGTAGTGCTGTTTTTTCTTTTTACTTTTTTCTCTTACCCACAAATGACCGACTCGCACCATATCATAGTTGTTTTTTAACCATCGTTTTACTTTGCGTAAAATATCGGATATGAGCTTGCTGTCTTTCATATATTTGTCAGTGTGGATTTCAAAGAATACAACTAGTATTCTGCTATGGTATGACAACATGGCTGTCATTTGGTCATGAAAGCTCTCAAGGATTTCAAGATAGCATCCTGAGTCAGCTCTGACATTGATATTGTATTGTTCGCCTGCAATCGTGACCACTTCATCATAAATAATCGCTCTCATTCAGCTCCAAAGATTGAGTAATGACTCTATTAGATAATATGAAATACCGACCTATTTTTTGTGGTGTGCAAATATTGCCAAGCCCTAAGCTATCACGGCTCAAGGCTTGCTTTAAAAACAGAAAATAGGGGTAAAATATTGACAGACTCAATTTATGAGATATCAATTTTCAAACGGCTTTTTGTGGTCATTGCTAATCGCAATTTATGAGCCAATTTGCCAAAATTGGGGGGTCTATGGAGTGATAACACTACTTCAAGGCAAGTTTGTATCTTGATGCTTGCAGACAGTCCTATAGTAGCCTTTATTTTGTCTTGCCCTTTTGGCTTGACTGCTTCAGACATGAAATAACAGACAGGCTCGCCTTTAAGATATTGACGGCAGATAAATTGCTCATCCAGTGGGCAGATTGGCGCGTTGCAACTATCAAACAATTTGCAGTCAGTCATTTTCATGATGACCTCCAAGCAATATAGCGTTGCTTAGGTGATGCCAAGCTTGCATAATTTCATGGCTCATACTGTTGGCAAGATGAGCGAATTTGCTAGACTCATCTAGTATCATTGACAGTTGGGTGAGCGTGTCTGATATAATCGTTCTCGCTTGCTCAGTTTGTTGGATAATGTGTGTTATCGTCATGATAACCACCCTTTAAGCAACAAATAAGAGATATGTAGCAAGGTTAAAACCGACCAAGCTTTTAAAGCAAAAATTAGAGTTTTGGCTTTTTCGTTTAGCAAAGGTTGGCTTTTTTGTTCTGTGATTTGGTTAGATTGCTGATTATTCATTGCTGCCTCCAGCCAAGTTGATAGCATTGATATAATCAGCATCTAGCCAATATTTTGAATAATAGTTGCCGTTGTCATGTCGGATTCTTTCAGATTGAATCGGATAGCCTTTCTCTCTTAAATCATAAATCCGTTGGGCAAGCGTGGTGAGATGCCACATCTCATACGCTTCCCATTTGGTTATTGATTTATCATTATTTAACCATTCAATTAAATGTTCAATCATGCTCATATTAGCCTCCAATATCTTCACAAGGTTGTTGTTGCTCAAGCCATGCGATAACATCGGCATTGCGCCAAGCCGTGACAGTTGGAGAGATTTTTACTGGCTTTGGAAACTTGCCCGCCTTTGTGTAGTTCCAAAGGCTTGTGATGCCAAAGGGTAAGAAAGGCAATAAATCGCGCGCGCGACTCATACCTTGTGGTAGTAAGTAGGGGAGTTGTTGCTGTGAGATGCTTTTAATGGATTTTTGAGCATCGGTTGATAGCGTGACATTTTGGTCATGCTCAGGAATGGTAGCTTTCTTTGCCATAAAAAAACCTTCTATGATTAGTTCAAATTAAACCGTTAGCATTAACGGCTGAACACATCATAAAAGGTTAAAAAATTGTACTGTAGATTCAAATTCTAGCTTTATGGGGTAATTATTATAATTGGTACAAGTTACATAATTTGGTTACAAAAAATCTTTTCTCAAAACATCAATTATTTTTTGTGAGAATAATTCAGCTTCTTCTTTAGCTATATCTTCTCTTTTTACATTATTATTTTTCTGTACTTCTGCTGATATATATATATTCCAAGTGCTTTTTATTGTTTCAGCTTTGATTGATAGTCCTAAAAATTCTTTGATAATATTTGCAATATCTATTGGGTATAAAATATTGTTTTCATCATATTCTGCTATCAAAAGTGAAAGCTCGAAAGCTTTTGACTCTAGTTCTAATTTTTTTCTCTTATTTTGAGGTGGAGCACTTTCTATTATTTGTTCTAAAGTTTGCCCGCCATAAAATTGATAGCTTGTATTTAGTTCTATCCCTTTCTGCAATAATTGCAGACTGATAGAAAAATCATTACTTTTCATTGCAAATTCTGCTACAGATACATAGACTCGCGCTAACAATAAATATTCAAGATTTTTATCAAATATTTTTGGTATCTCTATTGATTGCATTAATGATTGATAGATATTCATTACTAACTTAAAGTATTCTTTTCTTATTTCAGAAAACTCTTCATTTTTTGGTTTGATAAATTTCTCTATTTGGTTTTTAACGTTGGTATTGAGTTTCTCATTAATTAGTGATGAAAAATTCATTTGCTTCTTCATCAAAGATAAATGTTCATCCGTTTTTTGCAAGCAATATGAATCATCCATTCCATCTCTAAGAATAAAGTTGCTTAAACATGAGAAAAGCTGAGAGTTTGATAAACTAAATAAGTATTCTTTAATAAATTTTTGAAGTGCTAAATCCGAATTACTATTCGTTTGAATTTTCTCTTTTTCTATTTTTTTAGTATTTACTATAAAAGCCATGTCTTATCCTATTGCTTTAATAAAGCCGTTAATTTGTCTTTGTCTAACTTACTCACCAGTTGCTCAAGCAAAGTATCATTGTCACTAACACTATCTAATAATCGCTCCAACTGCTGCTCAGGCGTTTCATTCGTTGGCTTAAATCGCTCGACATCTTCATCATTGCGGAGCGCATCGAGATAATCTGCCCACTTTTGCAAAATGCGACCGCGTTGTCGCTTGTAGCGTGAGCGGTTATAACTGCCCTTGTTTGCATCTTCATTGCGGTGGGTGAGTTGGCTCTCTAAGTGCTTCACCGACATTTCAAGCTCTTCATCAAGAATCGTTCTTGCTGTTGCTCTCAAGCCGTGAGCGGTCTGTTTGTCTTTGTACCCTAGCTTGTGTAAAGCCGTTCTAATGGATGCTTCACTAAGTGGCTGATTTTTGCCAACAATATGACTAGGAAAAATATATTCATTGTTGGGGAGGGCGTGTTGCTCTAGCTCTTCCATAATTGCTATGGCTTGACGTGGTAGCATGACAGGATGCTCAACATCCACCTTGCTTGCATACGCATAAATAACTTGCTCTTTGCTGTCGTATTGCGACCATTTCAGATTGCGAATTTCACTAGGGCGCAAATAAATTAACACAGACAATTTGAGCAAATTAGCGGTATGAATATTGGCTCTAGGGTGAGTAATGCGATAATTCCAAACATCCTTTAAAAATTGTTTGAGTGGCTGTTCATCAATAATCGCATCAAACGGCTTTGGCTTGTATTTAGGATGACGGAGTTTTGAGGCAGGATTGCTGTCTAGCATTTCGTATTTATCAATGGCATAGCTAAACACTAAGACAAGTAACGATTTAGTTTTTTTCGCTTCAGCAAACGTGCCTTTATCAATGATAGGGTTAAGAATGGTATCTTGCATGATTTGCTTTGTTATCTGAGCGTGAGGCATATTACCAATGGCAGGGTAAACGTGTTTATTCAGCCGTCTAATATTCTCTTCATCTTTCATCTTCTCTTTGGCGCGTTCAGCTAACATTTCTTCAGCTATGACTTTAAAGGTCAATTCTTTAGCATGACTGTCTGCATTGTGAGCTTTGCGTGGGTCAATGCCTTGTTTCGCTAATTGCTGATATTCGTTATTTAGCTTTCTTGCTTCAACTTCATTTACTAGCTCATAATCAGCAAAAAGCCAATCTTTGCGGATGCCGTTCAAGCGGTAACGAGTGCGCCAAGTTCTTTTGCCTGACGGATAGACAAGCAAGGTTAAGCCGTTGCCGTCATTGCGTTTATCGGGATTTGTGGTAGTAGCAGACTCGCTAGGTCTAGCTAATATCTCTTTGCGTGTTAGGTTTTTGATAATTTGTGACATGATGATGCTATGGGGGTAATTAATTGCTTACCACCAAGATTACCACCATAAGGGGGTAAATAGTGTTAAATTATCGTGAATGAAAATGAATAACGAAATTAGGTAAATTGGCTCAAAGCCTTGAGTGAAGCGGATTTGAGACGAAAAAAAACCACTGATAATCAGTGGTCATTTTCGAATTTGGCGGAAGCTGAGAGATTCGAACTCTCGAAGGGCTCGCACCCTTGCCGGTTTTCAAGACCGGTGCATTCAACCGCTCTGCCAAGCTTCCAAATTGTGGTGGCTATTATATACAAGTGAAATAACAATGCAAGCATTTTTTTACGTTAATGCAAAAAATATTAGCAAAAGAAAGCTAAATAGAAAATTAGATAACTATGCTGAACACCTTGGCTTTATATCTGGGCTTCATACCTTGCGCTGATGTTAAGCAAAATATTGAAGCAAAAAACGCTCAACAACCCACCAAATTTGCGTATAAAAATATTGATACAACGGATTTTTTCAGTGCCTCCATTTTACCCATTACAGCCTAACAATAATGTTGAAAATTACCTTGCTGATGCGTTACTACATTGTTAATATACGCAGCACTGTAATCTGTTAGATTTTCTAATGATTGCTGATAAAATTCTAAAGGTTGTGCGACTATTTGGCTAAATTTGTTCCACAATTTTTATCGCAAATGTAACCTTATCGCAGTTTTAGGGTTCGTCAGATAAAGGAGTGTATCTGTCATGATACCTATCGATACCACGACACTCGTGGAACCCCCCAAACCCCGTAAATGGTACCAAATTCTGTATGTACAAGTGATTATCGCCATTGTACTGGGTATCTTGCTTGGCGTCTTTGCCCCAGAAGTGGGCGAGGCAATGAAACCACTGGGTGATGCATTTATTAAATTGGTTAAAATGATTATCGCCCCCGTTATTTTCTTGACAGTGGTGACGGGTATTGCTGGTATGAGCAATATGAAACGAGTCGGCCGTGTTGCTGGTAAAGCGATGCTGTATTTCATTACCTTTTCAACCTTGGCATTGATCATCGGTCTTGTGGTTGCCAATGTGTTGCAACCGGGCGCGGGTCTCAATATCGATCCCGCTACTCTGGCAACAGGGAAAGATGCGGCTAAAGTGTCTGAGTATGTTAGCAAAGCGCACGATAGTACCATTACCGGTTTTTTGATGAATATCATTCCGGAAACCATGGTAAGTCCACTGACGGAAGGGAATATCCTGCAAGTGTTATTTGTTTCAGTGCTGTTTGGTGTTTCATTAGCATCCGTGGGTGATCGTGCTCGTCCCGTGTTAAACTTCTTTCAAGAGTTATCTGCGCCTGTGTTTAAAGCGGTTGAAATCTTGATGAAAGCTGCGCCGATTGGTGCGTTTGGTGCGATGGCATTTACCATTGGTAAGTATGGCGTGCATTCACTGGGTAACTTAGCCTTTTTGATAGCCTGTTTTTATATCACTTCATTGCTATTTGTGCTGGTGGTACTCGGTGCTGTGGCACGTTACAATGGCTTTTCAATCATCAAGATGATTAAATACATCAAAGATGAATTGCTATTGGTGCTAGGGACTAGTTCATCAGAAGCGGCCCTACCAACCTTGATGCAAAAACTTGAACGCGCAGGCTGCGAAAAATCAGTGGTCGGTTTGGTGATTCCAACAGGGTATTCATTTAACCTAGATGGTACCAACATCTATATGACTATGGCAGCGTTATTCATCGCGCAAGCCTGTAATATTGATTTGACATTGACCCAAGAGATTACGTTATTATTGGTTGCGATGTTAAGCTCAAAAGGCGCGGCAGGTATCACGGGCGCTGGTTTTATCACCTTGGCAGCTACTTTGGCGGTGGTGCCAACTGTGCCCATCGAAGGGATGGCGCTTATTTTAGGGATTGACCGCTTCATGTCAGAGTGCCGTGCATTGACCAACTTAACCGGTAATGCCTGTGCGACGATTGTCGTGTCGCGTTGGGAAAATGCACTAGACAAACAGCGTTTGGACGCAGCGCTCAATGGTCAGCCATTACCGCCTATTGAGCATCATCCTACTGTATAAGCGTATAAGCCTAGAAAAAATAAGCGTATAAAAGCGTTGATTAATCGTAAAAAACCCAAAACATTTGCGTTTTGGGTTTTTTTATGGGGCTGAAAATGCTTAAAGTTTTGCCGTATCGTTTGCTTTGGCTTCTGGCTCAGTGGCTGTCTCCTCAATTGCTTCAAAAATCACCTCATTGGACACCCCTTGACGCTTCAGCTTTTCGATAAAACGGCTGTCTTTGGCGAGCGAGTAGCCGACATTCTCGGCATCGAGTCCACGGCGAATATATAAGCGAATCAAGCCTTGAATACGTGGAAACCCATGGCTTTTGGCGACTTGGGTCAACAAATCCCGCATTTCTTCAGTAATTTTGATATGGATAGGAACCATGACTTGTTGATTTTTTTTGATTTTAGTAATCATTTGCATGCCTCGCGTGTGATCAATTTTTAGCAATCAAGCTAGATATAACCAAATTATCAATTAGACGGAAAATTTAGCGCAATTAGATATCTTTAACCTAGTGTAATTATTTCATTGGCGAGAAACAAGCAAGGCAAACGTAAAATTCCTACAAAAATCTTAGCCAAATGTTGCATTAGCTTAACGCTCGATGCGACCATCAAGCCAATTTTCTTTACAAAATTTGTTGTTCCCAATAGGTCTGTACCGATTTATCACATTGATAAACCTTCTCAACGATGCGATCGGCAGGGGCATTATTCACTTTTTTTACCAATTCAACCCACAGCTCAGGCGTACCGAATTCAATAATCACATTGAACAGGGGCGTCATATCGCGCTGCAACAGCGATTGGTCAATCATATATGCCGCAAACACACACGCTTTCGGATTTTTATCAGCCACGGCGCGATAAGCCATGCCATCAAGCAAGGCTGGCACGGTGATTTTGAATTCTGGTAAAAGCTGCATGGCCAAATGCGCGCTATCAGGCAGCTTGATTAGCTCGATAAATTGGGTGATTAAGCTTTCATAGTAAGATTTATCATCTGATGACAGTTTACCTTGCTGCTGATCGCTCACTAGCTGGGTGATGCGGTCTTTATTAATCGCTTGTTGTAGGGTCAAAAATTGAGATTGGGTAGGGGAAAACGACAGCGTCATAACTAGTACCTTATCAATAGTATCTTAAGTACTTTAGCAAGTGAGAGAATAGGGTATCAAACAAAGGCGTATTAAACAGCAAATTGTTAAACTTTGCTCATAAAAAAACCCATTCACAAGGGAACGGGTTCAAAATATACAACAGAATTTGGCTTGATTGGCTCTCCAACCTGGGCTCGAACCAGGGACACATGGATTAACAGTCCATTGCTCTACCGACTGAGCTATTGGAGAACAGATAATCAAGTGGTGCGTATATTACTGAGATTTAAAAAATGAGTCAAGCATTTTTTAGCAAAAAATATCAATAAAATTCATGATGCAAAATGACCTATAGTAATCAAAATGATTCATAGCAATAACGATAGAGAAAAATGCTACATAAAAAAAAGACCTTTAACAAGCGATGTTAAAGGTCTTCTTAATATGGCTCTCCAACCTGGGCTCGAACCAGGGACACATGGATTAACAGTCCATTGCTCTACCGACTGAGCTATTGGAGAATAAGCGGTAGAATTTTTTGTTAAACCTGCAAAAATCATCGCAGCGTTTAAGTGGTGCGTATTTTAGCAAATTAACCGTGACTGTCAAGCCCTATATCAAAAAATTCTTTGGAAATTTTTATTTTTGACCAGATTGTAGCTAGTAATCAGTCAGTTACTGATTGGCTATTGTGGTGATAAGACGAATTTGCTACTTTAGCGATTAAGGCATCGCCATATGGGTCAAGTTGGCTCACAGCATTGATTTACAGCTATGTTAGTTCACATCTGAGATGCCGAGGTTAATAATTTTTTATGATAGTTGTTATATGAATTAAGAAGGATCTTCATTGTGGCCAATTCGGTTGAATTACAGCAAAATTTGCAAGTTGCCCCTTTACAAAACGAACTTACCATGTCTGTGCTGATGACGCCTGATTTGGCAAATTTCACCGGCAATGTGCATGGCGGTGATTTATTAAAGATGCTTGACCAAGTGGCCTATGCCTGTGCCAGTCGCTATAGCGGTAGCTACGTGGTGACGCTATCGGTGGATCAAGTGATTTTTCGTGAGCCGATTCATGTAGGGGAGTTAGTCACCTTTTTGGCAAGCGTCAATTATGTGGGCAAAACTTCGATGGAAGTGGGTATTCGAGTGCAGGCTGAAAATATCCAAAACCGTACGATACGCCATACCAACAGTTGTTACTTTACCATGGTAGCGGTGGATAAATATGGCAAGCCCACCCGTGTGCCACCCCTTGAAATCAAAGATAGCCCACAAGAATGCCGCCAAAAAGCCGCGCAGATGCGTAAAGCATTACGTTTTCAAAGTAACAACATTCCCCAATGTGATATCAAATAGGCAAAAGAATGCGTCATCAATATCCCGCTAAAAAAACCAACACACCGTTAATTCTATCAGGCTCATTAAATGCTAAAAAATTAGCCTTGCTAGCCTTGTTGACATCGACTGGTATTACGACGTTGGTTCATCCTGCTTACGCCGAATTAATCATTCAAAACAATCCAGTTAGTGCTCAAACACCAGTTACGACTATCAATGAATTGCAAACCCAGCCCACGGATGCATCGCTTGACAAGCTTGTCAAGGTGCTACATATCGATAAAATGATTGATGAAATGATTGCCCAACGCCAGCAAGCGGCCTCTATGATGAAAGGGCTACCCCAAGAATTGCCTATGGATGAAAATGCGGGTATTTTTAGCCGTCATGCGCAAAAACAACTTAAAAATATCTTTGTTAAATATAGCACCATCTTGGGACAGCAATTAGACCAACCCATCTCTAAACAGCAACTGCAACAAGCTTATCAAGCAATTGCCAAAAGAACCTATACCCAAGCTGAAGTCGATGCCCTCAACCAATTTTATGAGACTCCAATGGGACAACGCATCTTAAGTAAACAATCGCAAGTTTCCAGTGAGTTTGTGCAGGTGATGATGCCGACCCTGATAGGTGACACAAGCCAATTTGAAAAAGCGATGCCAAGCTTGCAAAAAGATATCGAAAAAATCTTTAAATAACTAGTTGACAATCCATGACAAGTCTATATAATACGCGTCACTTCGATGATATTGAAGCAACTTGATTGGCTTATAGATTGCCTGTCAGGGTCGTTAGCTCAGTTGGTAGAGCGTCTGCCTTACACGCAGAATGTCGGCGGTTCGAATCCGTCACGACCCACCAATTTGACAAGTTTGGGTCATCGTCACCAGCTACCGTGCAGTGGTAGTTCAGTTGGTTAGAATACCGGCCTGTCACGCCGGGGGTCGCGGGTTCGAGTCCCGTCCGCTGCGCCACTTATTTTAGTGGATTTAAAAACGAAATTTTTAAAGTTTTATACCTCAAATCTCCCCTGATTTGAGGTTTTTTTCGTCTTGGTATTTAGTTAAGTGATTGAATATAAAAAATATTATTTTTTCGATAAATCTTTTACTTATCAACTGTGTCTTGACTGACTGATTGTTAAATTACCAAACATGTTCTGAAAGATAGGTTAGTAAAACTAACATGACCAAATGCTTGTGACCAAAACGTGACCATTTTGTGACCAAAAATTTTGGCTGACGACCTACAAGGTCGCAAGCCGTTGTTAAAACACAAGATGCTTGGATGGGCTATTGTTACGAATTCTGGGAGGCGTGCATATACTTGAACAGCCGTCTTAAGTCATTGGTTTCCCCAAATAATACTAAAACCGTATCAGGCTCAATGACAAAATCTGGATGCACAATGCCATCGATTTTGGATTTAGTTTGATTTCGACCAAAACCAAATTGGTTTTGGTGAAATGAAATGGTGGTTAACAGCATCACATTAAACTGATTGATTAAATCAAGCGCGTGAACTGTTTTACCGTAAAATGTAGGCGGTGTCTGTATTTGAACGATGCTATAATCGTTATCGAGTTCAAACGAATCAATTAAGCCATTTAGCGACAGTTTCTTTGCCCAGTGGGTTGCTGCCTCGTTTTCAGGTTGGATGATATCATCAACCCCCAATGCTTGTAGCACTTTTTCATGCAGGGGGTTAATGGCTCGGCTAATGATGTATTTGGCATTAAGATTTTTGAATAGGGCAGTGACCATCACGTTTTGCCCTTGGTCTTCGCCAATGGTAATGAGCACCACATCTGTCTGGGCGATGGGTAATCCCGAGACGGCGTTTTCACTGGTAGAATCGATACAAATCGTGTGCGAAATGGATTCTTTGTAGCGCTCAACCTTATCCATATCGATATCAATACCAATGACCTCATGCCCTTGACTGGTGAGTTTGGTGGCAAGTGATGAGCCAAAATTGCCTAGACCGACGATGATGTATTTCATATCTATACCTTATCAATTTATCTTTAGGTGATAATAATCTCTTCGCTAGGATAGCGATAGCTTTGATGCCTTGGGCGATTTAATAAGGCAATTAAGATAGTCAATGCCCCAACCCGTCCACAAAACATCAGCCCAATCAGGACAGATTTGCTAAACGCACTTAAATGCGGGGTAATACCTAAGCTTAACCCTGTGGTGGTGTAAGCAGAAACACTTTCAAATAGCACTTCTGTCATACTCATGTTGGGCTCTGCCCAGCGTATTAACGTACAACCAAACGCAATGATAATCACTGACAAACAGATAATCGCAAATGCCCGCTTCACTGAGATATCCGCAATTTCACGACGAAATACTTCGATACGAGAATAGCCGCGTGCCAGTGACACAATATTGAGCACAGCGACCGCAAAGGTTGTGGTTTTGATACCACCGCCTGTAGAGTTTGGGGCTGCCCCGACCCACATCAATGCAATGGTAAGCATCACGGTCGGCGGCGCTAGCTGTGCCATGTCTACCACGTTGATTCCTGATGAGCGCGGTGAAGCTGCCACAAAAAACCCTGTCACAAGTTTGCCTACGACACTGGTATGCTCAGTTAAGGTGCCTTGCCACTCAAAAGCAAGCACACTGACAAAGGCAAGCACTAGCAAGGACAAGGTCGTCACTAGACTAATGCGACTATTGATACTCAGTAACCACGGCTTGGCACCATATCGTGAGCGGTTAGGAAACAACAGGCGCATCACCTGATGGCGCAAATATTCCACGACATTGGCAACTATCGCAAACCCCAACCCCCCAAACAAAAACGTCACCGCCACAACCGTTTGTAACGGATAATTAAAGCGCAGTTGTAACTCATATAAGCTATCACTCATCGTTGAAAAACCTGCATTACAAAATGCAGAGATGGCATGAAAAACCGAAAAAAAGATGCGGCGATGGATACTCATAGGGACATCAAGCATACTCAGATAAATCGCTATGGCTGCCACGGACTCCACCGCAAACGTAACCGCAAAAATTACTTTGAGCGTCTTTAGCACATCACTCATACGATTGGCTGAGGTCACATGCCCAATCTGTAGCTGTGTCTGATAACTGATGCGCCCTCGAAAAAAATAGCTAAAATAAGTGGCAAAAGTTAAAATCCCTAAGCCGCCCAATTGAAACAAACACATGATAATGATTTGACCCAATGGGGTAAAAAAAGCGCCGGTATCTTTTACCGCGAGACCCGTAATACAAACCGCACTCGTGGCAGTAAATAAAGCATCAACAAACGCAATATGACTATAGGTGGCATTTGGCATCATCAGCAAAAACGTGCCGAGCAAAATAAGCAATAAAAAACTTAAAATAAACAATTGGGCAGGATGGGCAACGACTATCTTAAAGCTAAACTCCATCACCAATAACTGACGAATAAAAGAAACCAACAACGCAATTTTTATCAGCGATTTTTCAAACAAGAATTTGTATAAAAAAGAACTATTATCGGCAAAAAAATGTGTCACCAGCAATGCAATGACTAATAAAGCAATGGACAAATCAAACGTTAGCACAAGCTTTGAGCGTATACCTTTTTGCACATATTGACTCAATAATTCAATAAAATTAAGCCCGAGCACGATTAAATAAAACGTCGAAGCCACGCCGTGCAACCAAACTTTAAAATCAAACCCTGTCTCAATAATCGCAAGCAATACAGCGAATAAACCGCTATAAAATACCAGTTTATTAAACACACCCGATGGCTTGTCATGCATTGAGTCTAGCGCATTTTTTTTATTTTTTTTCAATATAAAATCAAACATCGTAAAGTTGACTTCCGTTTTACCCAAGCATAGTTGTTGTACTTTATACCGCAATTATACGGTTGAGAAAACTAGATTGAACAATGATTTAAAAAAAGTAGCGATGATTTGACAAAATTACGTTGTTTTTGAGGCAGGCTAAAACACCAAGGTTACCGTTAAGCCTTGGGTGGTGGCAGTGGTTTGGGCGTCATTCTCAACCACTTGCGTAGGACTCAAATAAATATCGATATGGGCTTGTTGGCAGATTTGATAAACAATCGATAAACCCAAGCCGGTACCGCCAATCCCCGTGAAACCTGAATGGGCGCTTGTGTCTTTGGTAGGAAAAGATTTTTTGGCAGTATCACTATGGGTTTGTGTGCTGCTTGGTTGTCCTTGTCCTTGTCCGTGTGCTAGGGATGCGCTTGACGCATTTTGATTGACGCGGTAAAAGGGTTGAAAGATGTCTTGATAATGGGCTGCATCAATGCCAATGCCAGTATCGGCAACTTGGACGACCAGGCGTTTTGCGCGGTGATTAAGTGCGTTGTTAGCGTTGTTCACCAACACAGGGGTCGGGGTCAATGCGTTGGCTAAGTTGGCACGGGTATCTTGCGTGGCATGGGTCGAATCGGTGCTGCTTGACGTCTGCGTTAAGTCTTCGATAGTCATCTGGTCAATAACAACAGCGATATTGCCTGTGGTTGGGGTGTATAAAATGGCATTTTGCAGTAGGTTTTTGAGGAGGATAAACAAGGCGGTTTCATCTACACTGACCTGCGTCGCGGACCCCCCCCTGCGCGGTGAGATGGTTGTCAACTGACAGGGTTTGGTCTTTGCTATCGGTAATGGGAAATAGCAGTTTGATGGCTTCTCGCAGCACTGCGATTAAATCGGTGGGCGTGTTGGTGTGCTCGGTCAGCTGTGATTGCTGGGCGTCCATACGGGCAAGGGTGAGTAGCTGTTCTACCAAATGTTGATTGTGTTCCACTCTGACAGCGAGTTTATGAATGTTTTGTTTGAATTTGGCTTGCCTTGCAGGGTCGCTATACATCGCCGCATCTTGACTGTATTTTTGCAGTTGTTGTACTTGCAGCGAGATGGCGGTCAGGGGCGAGCGTAGCTCATGCGCCGCATCGGCGATAAAGCGATTTTGGTTTTGGATATGGGTGTCAACCCGTTGTAACAACGCATTGATTTCAATGACCAAGGGCATGAGCTCGCTGGGCAGAATTGAGCGATGTTGGCTGTCAGTGGGTAGCTCGATCAAGCTGAGATCTTGACCGTGACGCTTTGCCATTTGCCTAGCTAATAACTGAATCGGACGCAATACGCGCTTTAATACCCAAGGCAATAGTGCAAGCAGCAACAGGGTGGTTAGTAAAATTGGAATAATGGATTGCCAAGCCGATTTTAACGCAATTTTTTTCTGCCATTCGACAGGTTGACGCACGAAAATCACCCGCCTTGGGGTGTCTTTACGAAAGACTTTCCAGATTTCACCATCGAGGGTTAATTCACTAAAACCGATAGGGGTATTAATCAATTGCGGGTGAGCCATTGGCTCAATAAAATTGGTGTCAATTTTGCCAAAACGGGCAGGGAAGATATCCACTTGCACACCGTCTTTAACGCCTTGATACTGTAGGACGTTGCTTTCATCATTGGGTGAGGAAACAGTAATCGGCGTGCTACTGCTAGGGGCAGAAGCTATCATAGCGGGTATAGGTGGTCTAGGCGGTGGTAAGTCATGCGGTAAAAGATTATTGTCTAGGTTTCGCCTATTGGGAATTAGTTCATGCGGGGGTGGTCGCACCCTTGAGCGCGAGCTAACCAACTCAGCAAGATAGCTAAGATTGGTTTCCTGTGAGGTGTTAAACTCTTGATAGGTATAACAAAATACCGCAATTTGTACCAAAATGCCAATCGATAGTAACGTGCCAACTATCCACACTAGCAATTGTTTTTGCAGGGATTTTCGCAACGGCAGGGCAGTTTTTGTAGGGGTAGTCATGGTCATTTTAGTGGCTATTTGGCGGTCATTGTCTGGATATTTTTTGAGCCTTTTTCTATCGCTTTTTATCAGTCTTGGGCTTCGGCGCTGATATACCAGCCTAAACCACGGATATTTTTAATCCGTTTTTGACCAATTTTTTTGCGCAGTCCATAGATTAAAAATTCAATGGCATTGCTCTCTATCCCAGCTTCCCAATTGTAGATAGAATTTTCCAATTCACTTTTTGAAAACACTTTATCGGGTGCGGTCATAAAAGTGGTGAGCAGCATGTATTCTTTGGCGGTAATATCGATTTCTATGCCGTCACGTTTGAGGCGTTTGGCATTGATATCAAGGGTTAAGTCGCCGACTTGTAGGGTGTTTTGGCTATTGCCCTGCGAGCGGCGCACCAACACACGCATACGAGCGAGTAATTCACTCATCGCAAACGGCTTGGTCATGTAGTCATCTGCCCCAGCGTCCAGCCCTTTCACGCGGTCTTTGATTTGGTCTCGAGCGGTCAGCACCAGTACAGGCGTATCGATTTTGGCACTGCGAAGCGTCTCTAACACGCTCATGCCGTCAATTTCTGGCAAGCCCAAATCCAGCAAAATCACGTCATACGATTCGACTTTGAGGGTCAAAATCGCTTCTCGCCCATCTTTTGCCCAGTCTACCGCATAGGCTTCTTCTTCTAGACTATCAATCAGACTGTCGGCAATGAAGACGTCATCTTCGACGAGTAATACTCTCATTGGGTTACCTTTATACACGAATACTGTTCAATAAATAGACTATAACACAAAAAACCGCCATTCTAAGAATGACGGTGTTGCTCATAAGCAAGGTTGCCATTTGGCACTCAATTATGGCTGAGTAGGCGCACCACGTTTGAAGTCGTTAAATGATTTAACATCGCTCACGGCACCTGTTTGGGCATCAACTTTTACATGATAGACTTCTTGACCTTTTACCACCTCAATTTGATAGCTTGGGGTTCTTGGTGGTTGATTTTGGGCAGGGTTTGGTGCAGGCGGCATGCCTGTATTGCCCATTTGTGGGTCTCTGTTAAAGCGGCGTTGACCGTCACGAGGACCATGACCCATTTTACCCCCTTTATCCCCACCTAAATGGGCGCCAATAGCTTCACCACCCACTTGGCTTGCTGCCAATTGCATGGCGCGTTCTAGGCTGACATTGGTGGCAGGCGGCGCAGGCGGTTGATTGTTGTTGGGGTTGCCCATGTTATTGGTGTTATTGGGTTGTGGCGGACGCGCTGGGCGTGATGGCCGTGATGGCATAGTTGCTTGGCTCACTTGACCATTAGACGCATTGACGATATATAGCTGTGGCTGACCATTCGCACTAAGGGTCATGACCCGGTAGCCGACAATTTTATCATCGGCGTTGTTGCCGCTACGGGCAGGATTTGGATTGGGTCGGTTGCTATTGTCATGATATTGTACACCAACAATGCGTGTGTTTGCGGTTTGTTTTTGTACCAAGGCAACTGCTTGAGAGGCACTGATGTTGGCATTTGCGGCTGCTTGGGCGTTGACCTGCATGGCTTGTAAGCGTTGCTCAAAGTGCTTGGCATTGGCTGGATGGCGTTTTTGCATGTTTTGTGCTTGTGGTGCTGCTGAGGTGCTCGCACAGGCGGTGAGTGTCGCACCTGTAACAACACTAAGCAAGGCTACACTAAGCCCAGTGGCTAAAAATGAGGGGTTAAATTTTGCTAAGTTCATAGGTTTTCCTGCGGTTGTTAATATAGTTGTTGATAACCCTTGATTAGATAGTACTATCATACAAAAATTAAGACAGCAGAAACTTAGCGATAACGCAGAATCGGGCTAGGTAGGTTATAGCAATCGGATTAAAAAAATTTGTTTTGCATAAACGCCCACAGCAACGTTCAAAAATGTTTTTATCAATTTTTTTGTCTGTCAAATCAAACCTGACCCCTGACAGGTTAAATAAAAACACCAGGCTCAGGTAATTGCACGATATTAATTGGACACTCAGTTTGCCAAAGATGGTGGGTGACAATGATTAAAATGCCTTGCTGCTGATGCTGTACCAGCATTTGCCACAGTGCTTCACGGCTTTTTTTATCAAGTCCCGCAAACGGCTCATCTAGCAGCAAGATTTTTTTTGGGCTAAGTAATAGCCGTGCCAAGGCAATGCGTCTGGCTTGTCCACCGGAAATAGCTTGCCCGTATTCCCCTAGCGGGGTCTGTAATTGTAGCGGCTGACTGCACGCCCAGTCTTTGAGCCCAACCTTACCCAGCACTTGCCAAAGCTGTTCATCACTGGCATCGGCGTTGCCCAATCTTAAATTGGTCGCCAAGGTCTGGTCAAAAATATCAATCTGCTGCCCCAAATAACCTGTGAGCGCGGGCGTATTGGGTAAGGCTAGCCAATCCATCCCATTGAGCTCTATGCTGCCTTGTTGCGGTGCTAGTTCACGGGCTAGCACTTGTAACAGTGTTGATTTTCCCGCGCCCGAGCGCCCCGTAATCAATACAGGGATGCCTTGGGTGGCAGTCAAGCTGATAGCTTTGAAACCGACAATCGCCTGCGGCATTTTGGCAGCTAGCTGATTGATAGTGAGTGTGAGTGGCGCACTTAGGCGGGCAAAATCAATGGGTAAAGGGGCTAAATCATGGTTTAAATGATGACTAGGTTGTAGCGAAGGATTAAGTAATTCATTGAGTTGATGTTTTGCTGCCAAACTATTGCCAAGGGCTAGCGAATGGGTGACTAACGGTGTTAGCAAGTCAGTCATGCCCATGATACCGAGGGATAGCGCAAGCAACATCGGCACACTGATGACAAGGGGCGTGTGATAAAAACCCACTAACAAGCCGACCAAAACCGCTGCAATCAGCCACTGCATGATTAGCATGACCAATGATTGGGCGCGCTGGATGCGCTTTTGCTGATGCGTATGTTGAGTGTCGACGCTATTAAAATCAGTCAATTCGGATTGCCAGCGCTGCCAAATCAATAAATGGGTAAGCGCCGATAGCGGATTGAGCAAACTGACACGCCTAGACTCTGCCAATGCCTGATAAGCGCGGGCGTGCTTGATACTGCGCCATGTCAGCATGGCAGGCAGCATCAAACCTGCGATTAAAAATATGGCAATCAGCACGGGGTTAACCTCATACTGATAAAGTAAGGTGGCTACTAGCAAGCTCGCGGTTGTCGCGACTAGCCAAGGCGATACCACGCGAAGTGGCAACTCATTGAGCACCTCAATATCATGGGTTAAACGGTGCATGGCATGGGTAGATTGTAGGGTACTTGATAAATTTGCCAGTGGCAGGCGTGCAAACTGGTTAAAAAACCTCACTCGCAGCCGCTGCAACAAACCAAACACCGCATGGTGGGACACCATCATTTCACCATAGCGTCCTGCGGTACGTACCATCGCCATCACACGGATAATCGCTGCCGGTACCAGATAATTAAAACTGTGTGAGCCCAGCGCCACCATCCCCGTCATTGCTGCCGCAGAAATAAACCACCCTGACGTCATCAATAGCCCAATCACCGATAACGCAGTCATTATGCCTAAGCAGGCAGCAATGAGCCATTTATCTAGCTGCGTGCTAAACAGCTGGGTTAAACGAAAGGTTTGATGACTGTTTGATTTTTTTTGCGGGTGAGTTTTGACAAAGCTATTTTGACTAATAAGCCTATTTTCACCAACAAGTTTATTTTCGCTATTTTTTTCACCATTAGGGGCTGTCATACCGTCACGCCTTCGCCAAAGTAGATGCAATATCAAGGCTTATTTGCCGATCCAGCCAAGGCAGGTTTGTGGCATCGTGCGTCACCCATAGCACGGTTTTCCCCCTAGTCACTTGTTGTAATAGCCCATTAATCTCGGCTGCGGTATCACTATCTAAATGCTCAGTGGGTTCATCGAGCAGCCAAAGGTGTGCCTCTTGTAAGAGTAACTGGGCTATTGCCAGTCGCCGCTGTTGTCCACCGGACAACCCGCTACCACGCTCACCTAACTGAGTATCTAGCTGATTTGGCAGTGCTTTTATCAAAGGTTTTAACCCCACTTGTGCAAGAATTTGCCATAATTTATCATCACTGGCGGTTGGGTTTGGCAGGCGTAAATTATCGGCGATACTTATCGGCAGTAGCATGGTTTGCTGTGATAAATAGGCGATTTGGTGGCGAAATTGCGTGGAATTGATGGTGTTAAAATTTTGGTTATCAATAAAAATATCGCCTTGATAGGCACAAAAACCCAAAAAAATTTGCAATAGGGTGGATTTACCGCTGCCACTTTGACCGACAATCGCTAACCGTTCCCCTGCGGCAATAGCAAAACTTAACGGCGCGAGCCGTATGCGCTGCTGATGATTGACCCAAATATTATCCGCGTCAATGGCAGGGGGTGCGGTTAACAAAAAATGGTTAGCTTTTGTTTTTTCCGCTGTCTCAAACGCTAACAACGGTGATAATTCAGCAATCGCGCCTTCCGCTTGCGCTTTGACATGATAATCCGCGCCCAATTGACGTAGCGGGGCATAAAATTCGGGTGCCAACAGCAGTAAAAATAGCGCCGACTGGTAAGGCACAGGCACCGTGTTTTTTTGCCAAGGTAAAATACCGATTAAACCAAAACCCAAATACACGGCAAGTAGCGCAATCGACAGCGCAGCTAACAGCTCTAGCGCGGCGGTGTTTAAAAACGCAATTTTGAGTACCGACATGGTGCGTATACGGTAGGCTTCGGCTGAGGCGTCGATGTCCTGACTCGCGTGCCCGACAGCATCGAGCCGTTGCAGTGTCGCTGTGCCACGTAACCAATCCAAAAATCGCCCGCTCAGCTGTGCCATCGCGGCAAATTGTTGCCGACTTTTACGGGCGGTGGCATGACCAATTAATACCATAAATACAGGGACTAGGGGTGCGGTCAGCAGTAAAATCAGCGTCGCTATCCAACTTTGCGTCGCAGCGGCGACTAATAGCATGATAGGTGTGGTCACCACAATCAGTCGCTGCAGATAAAAACGGCTGACATAGCCCGTTAAGGCGTCACATTGCTCAATCACCATACTGGCAAGCCCGCCATCACTGCCATACTGGTCGCGCGCCGCACCTACTTGTGCCAGTTTTTCAACTAGCGTTTTTCGTAGGATGCTGGCTACTTGTAGTCCCGCGTCTAACGCCAGCTGGTCTTTGCAAAAATGCAGTAAAGGACGTAGCAACAGACATCCCATCAGCCACGGCAGATAATCAAAAAATACGTCAGTGGCAGGGCGGTGATGGGTAATTTGTGTTAACCAATCTGCAAAGATGACCGCAATCAGCCAAGACTGCACAATCAATACCAGCGTGGACACAACTGACAGTCCCCATGCCATATAAATCGGTCGCTTTGCCATAGCGGCATAGTGACGAAGGGTTTGGTTGACAGCAGAAGTTTCAGACATGGTTGGTTAACAGTAACGATAAAATCAATGGACATATCATAGCGTATCAAGCGCAGGTTAGGTACGACAAATCATGCTCATCAAGGCAATGAGACAAAAAAGTGTAAACACCGTGCCCACCAATGAGGGTTGATAAAACATTGATAAAGGCATATAAAAAGCCATATAAAAGACAATTAAATAAGTAAAGCGATGAACGAGCCCACTTTAAAATATTACCTTCAAGAGACCCATAAACTATCGCTCATTCAACTATCACCATCTTTGACATAGTATGAAAAGATGGTAGCAGCAACGCAATACTAATCATAGTATTTTGTAGTTAGGTGCGACATTATGCCGCATGACAAATAATTTATAGATTTATATAATGTTTGTAAATAAAAACATTACCCTTTTTTAACCACGCATGAGGGTAATTGACATCTGAATTGGTTGTCAAACCAAGGAGTCAACATGATAACAGAACATCTCGTCGATATTTCCCGTCTGCAATTTGCAGTCACGGCGTTATATCATTTTTTATTTGTACCACTCACACTGGGCATGGTGTGGCTGCTGGTCATCATGGAATCTATGTACGTGATGACAGGCAAAGAAGTGTGGAAAGACATGACGCGTTTTTGGGGCAAACTGTTTGGCATCAACTTTGCCTTGGGTGTCACCACAGGCATCACCATGGAATTCCAGTTTGGTACCAACTGGGCATATTACTCACAATATGTGGGCGATATTTTTGGGGCGCCGCTTGCCATTGAAGGCTTGATGGCATTTTTTTTAGAATCCACCATGGTTGGACTGTTTTTCTTTGGTTGGGATAGACTGTCGCGCGGACAGCATTTGCTGGTGACTATGTTGATGGCACTGGGTACCAATTTATCCGCGTTGTGGATTTTGATCGCCAATGGGTGGATGCAAAATCCAGTTGGCGCAGAGTTTAGTTACCAAACCATGCGCATGGAAATGACCGATTTTGCGGCAGTATTATTTAACCCTGATGCGCAAAACAAATTTGTGCATACCGTCTCTGCCGGCTATACGGTGGGAGCGACCTTTGTGCTTGCCATCTCAGCGTGGTATCTGCTTAAAAAACGCGATGTCGAATTTGCCAAACGCAGCTTTCAAGTCGCGGCGGCATTTGGTTTTGCGTCGATTTGTAGCACTATCGTACTGGGTGATGAGTCGGGTTATTCTATTGGCTTGGCACAGCAAACCAAAATGGCAGCGATAGAGGCGATGTGGGAAACCGAGCCTGCGCCTGCCAGTTTTAATTTGATTGCCGATATCAACCAAGCCGAGCAAAAAAACAACTGGGCAGTACAAATCCCGTATGTGATGGGCTTGATTGGGACGCGCTCGCTGGATACCCCGATTTTGGGCATCCATGACATCAAAATCATCAATGAAAAACGTATCATCAATGGTCAAAAAGCGGTGGTACTACTGGATCAATTACGCAGTGCACCCCCAGGTTCAACCCCAAACCCTGTGACAGTGGCTGAATTTGAAAAGGTAAAAAAAGACTTGGGCTTTGGGTTATTGCTCAAACGCTATTCGCCAGATGTCAGCAAAGCCACGCCGGCAATGATTAAACAGGCCACTGATGCCACCATTCCACCTATTGTCCCGATGTTTTGGTCATTTCGTGCCATGGTGGGCTTGGGCTTTTTATTGTTGGCATTGTTTACTATTAGTCTTTGGTCAACTGTCAAAGGCAACTTTATCCAAAAACCTTGGCTGTTACGTTGGGCATTATTGATGCTGCCTGCGCCTTGGCTTGCTGCTGAATTTGGTTGGTTTGTTGCTGAGTATGGGCGTCAACCTTGGACGATTTATGGCATGTTGCCGACCTATTTTTCAACCTCCAACATTAGCGTGGCGAATGTGTATGCCTCGTTGGCGGGATTTGTTGGTTTTTATACGGTGCTGCTGATGATTGAAATGTACTTGATGGTGAAATATGCCCGTAAAGGACCTGCAAGTCTAGGTACGGGCAAATACTACGGCGAAGACACTCACAAGGTTCATGTGAGTCCCGCATTAAATTTGCCCCATGATAAAGCCGAGGTGAATCATGTTGTTTGATTATGAAACACTCAAAATTATTTGGTGGTTATTGGTCGGTGCACTGCTCATTGGTTTTGCTATCATGGATGGGCATGATATGGGCGTGTGTTCGTTACTGCCTTTTGTCGGCAAAGATGATGAAGAGCGCCGGGTGATTATCAATACCATCGGTCCGCACTGGGAGGGTAACCAAGTGTGGTTTATCACCGCAGGTGGCGCAATTTTTGCGGCATGGCCGATGGTGTACGCCACTGCTTTTAGCGGTTTTTATTGGGCATTGATGGCAGTGTTGTGGGCGTTGTTTTTCCGCCCAGTGGGGTTTAAATATCGCAGTATGATACACAATCCAACCTGGCGAAAAGCGTGGGACTGGGCGTTATTTGTCGGTTCATTTATTCCGGCTGTGGTGTTTGGCGTGGCATTTGGCAATTTGTTTTTAGGCGTGCCTTTTAGTTTTAATGACCATTTGGTATCGACTTATACAGGCTCTTTTTGGGCATTACTTAATCCATTTGCCCTACTGTGTGGCTTAATCAGTGCGTCTATGTTGATTATGCAAGGTGGGGCGTATTTGGCGCATCGCACCCTTGATGAGGTACAAAATCGTACCGTTAACTACGCTGCTATCAGTTGTATGGTGATGGCGGTATTGTTTGTGATAGCAGGGGTATGGATACAATCGATTGACGGCTATCATATCACCAGCCACATTGACCCCCAAGCCTTGCCAAATGTGCTCAATAAAGAGGTGACGCGTCAAGCGGGCGCATGGATGGCAAATTATCATCAGTATCCGCTGGCATGGGCATTCCCTGCACTTGGTGTCATCATGCCGCTTGTCACGGCGATATTGTTAAAAGCGCGTAAAACCTTGACCGCATTTATCGCATCCAGTATTGCTGTGCTTAGTGTGATTATGACCGCAGGTGTGGCGCTGTTTCCGTTTGTCATGCCATCCTCTAGCGACCCACGTTCAAGCTTGACGGTTTGGGACAGTGTATCGAGTCATCTCACCTTGATGATTATGTTGTTTGTCGTGGTGGTGTTATTACCGATGATTGTAGGTTACACCAGCTGGGCATATAGCGTGATGCGCGGTAAAGTGACCAAGGCTTATGTTCGAGAGCAAGAGCATTCACTTTACTGACCCAAATCAAGGCAACTTAATAGGAGAACACAATGTGGTATTTTGCGTGGATATTAGGATTGGGGTTTGCGGTATTATTGGCGATTTTAAACGCGCTGTGGCTTGAAAATGCCGATGCGCGTAATAAAGCCTTTAATCCAAAAGCTAAGGACGATAATCCCACCAATGATGGTACGGTGACAGAAGGCAATCCCACTGAAGATATCCATAAAACAGGCAACACTTCAGATAACGAGTCCTAATAGCCATCAGCCATTAGCGCTTTAAGTCACCATGGCTTAAAGCGCTTTTTTATGCGTTGTCAAAACCCGCTATTTTTTAATTATTTTCTTATTTGGTACATAATTTGCATTCGCTGTCTTGGCAAAACTGAATTAATGATTGAGCGATAATTTTTTATCGAGGGCACAAGGGCATAAGGGCATAAGGGCATAAGGGCATAGGGGCAAAAGTTTCATGAGAAAGTTAAACAATACGGTTCAACGGCATACCAGTAAACGGTTTAATAAAGCCTATAAATGGCTATTATCCGTGATGGTTTTTTATCAGCATTCCTCGGTGTACGCTGCGACGCCCACCAATGAGCAGCTTTATGACTACCAAAACGTGATGTGGGTGGTTATTGGCGGTTTGCTGGTGTTCTTTATGCAGGCGGGCTTTGCGCTCATTGAATCCGGTTCAGTGCGTAGTAAAAATACCGTGAATGTGTTGATGAAAAACTACACCGATATGGCGATTGGTGGATTAATTTTTTATATCTTGGGCTATGGCTTGATGGCAGGCAACAACCCCACAGGTTACGTGGGTCAAAGCGAGTTTTTACCAGAGCAGCTTAGCAATATGCAATGGGCACATTTGTTTTTTCAGATGATGTTTGCTTCCACCGCCGCCACCATTGCCAGTGGTGCGATGGCGGAGCGCATTAAATTTTCAGGGTATCTGATTGGTACGTTGATGACTTGCGGACTGATTTATCCAGTCGTAGCAAGTTGGGCATGGGGTGGTTATTATGGCGGTCAAGGCTGGCTTGCCCAGCTTGGATTTATTGATTTTGCCGGCTCTTCAGTGGTGCACTCTGTCGGTGGGTGGCTAGCGCTCGCGGGTATTATCGTCCTTGGACCGCGTATTGGTCGCTTTGCCCCTGATGGCACGCCGCGTTTGATTGCCGGTCATAATCTCACGCTTGTCACCTTGGGCGGCTTTATCCTATGGTTAGCGTGGTTTGGATTTAACGCAGGTTCTACACTGACCAGCTCAGGCAATTTGGGCAAAATTATGCTAAATACCCACCTAGCAGGGGTGAGTGCGGTGACGGCTTATCTGCTGATTTCAGGGGTGATGCGTAAAGCGATTTTATTGAGTGATACGGTCAATATCAGCCTTGCAGGGTTGGTCGCCATTACCGCAGGCTGTGCGACCATGTCGCCTGTGTTTGCGATTGTTACCGGTGGTGGTGCATGTTTGGCGTATTTGGCGGTGAAGCGGTTATTGGATAATGTTCAAATGGATGATGCGGTGTATGCCGTTGCCGTGCATGTGGGCGGCGGTGTGTGGGGTACGCTGGCTGCAGGGCTGTTTTATGAAGGTGATTTATTCAGCACCCATCGTATCATCGTCCAGCTGATGGGCATCGGGGCAATGTTTGTCTGGTCGTTTGGACTGGGTATGGTGGTGTATTTTGTGATAGAAAAAACCATCGGTCTTCGCGTACTTGCACAGCATGAGCAACGCGGGCTTGACTTTACCGAACATGCTGAAGGGGCTTACCCTGAATTCCAAGATAGCTTATTTAGTCAGCAAACGCTAGCTGAGCGGCACTAGTTTTAAATTTTTGCGGTGCCTGTATGCTCCGTCATCACAGGTGCCCGACCCAATACAGTCATTTGCGTCAATTGTAATTTTATTAACTTTAAATATTTGGCACCGTCATGAACAAAGAAGCTACTATCAAATCTGCGTTAACACCGTTTTTAAAAGATGCTGATATACGTAAAGCCATGGACATCTTTCATAAAGATTATGCCGATATTACGCCTTACCAAATCCAGCGTTTTGTCCATGAAATTACGCAAGACAACGCAACCAAAGAATATCGCTCAAATATCCGTCGAAGTTTGATGAAAGCGCTGAGTGATTATCAAATGGGTGCAGCCAACCCCCAACCGATGACCCATGATATCCCTGATTTGGGGCAAAATAGTCCAGTAATTCACCCATCACCTAGTCAAATAGCTATCGCTAACCAAAAACCTGACGCAGTATCTAGCCCAATATTTAGTCAAACATCTAGCCAAATAGCCGCCTTTGAGTTACTGATTGATAGTTTTATGGCGCAATTTTCACCATTATTGGGCAGCCAAATTTTAGACAGTGTCAGGCAGACGATTCATCAGCATCATAATTCATCAAAATCTCGTGGTTTTGGGCTATTAGCTCGCAAGGCAGAAACCAATCAGGCTTTAACCTTAACCATGATTCACTTTTTTGATCAGTTTTTTGGTGGGGACAAACAAAGTGCGTTGACAATGTCCTTGACCGATGCGGATACAGCAGGGTTTAGAACTATCTTATCGTTATTTTATCAGCAAGCGTGTCAATGGGCGGGACCTACTGATGCAGATATTGCTTTGGCGCAGGCAAACAAGATTACCAAAGCCAAGTTTGACGTATCTTTGGTTGAAAAATTTATGTAGAATGCCATTTATATAAAATACTACGGATTGACAGTATCATAGTACAATTTTTATGCAGACCTAAAGATGCTGAATGGCAAGTTCCCAGTTCATTTTATTTCCAGGTCCATTTTAGAGAGTTTAGCACTGCGCTTGATACTGTATTGTAGCTTAATTTTATGAGACCAATTCTAGGTGTCATAAGATTAAGTTTTTTTTAACCGATGAAAATTTATTGCAACTGGCTTCCCTCACAAATTTTCGGAAAATGTCATGAATCATCAAATTCAGTATTATGTTTACGCCAGTAAAATAAATTTGACCCAAATTTTTGACCACAATTTATTCACTGATATTCGCGAGCAAGCCCAGTCCAACAATCAACACCATCATATTACGGGGTTTTTATTGTTTAAGGATGGCAAATTTTTGCAGTATATTGAAGGTCAAAAAGCGGTATGTGAACAATTATTTAACACCATAAAGCAAGACCGACGACATAAAGAGATGGTGGTGTTAGACCAGGGACAGCTAGAAAAACGCTATTATCAGCAATGGCTGATGAATTGTTATAACATGGATGAAAAAACCCAAACCCTTGAACTGCTTAATCTTCCAGATATGGTGTACGACTTTGATATTTATCATTGGAACAAAGCTCACGTACATGAAGTGATGTCACTAATGGCAAAAAACCATTTGCTTGGCATGACACCCCAAACAGGCAGTTTTTTCTCGGTGGTTTATCGCCGCTTTATGCGGCAGAATAAAAAATATTTAATCATTCAACTGCTGATATTAGGTATGTTTTTCATCAGTTTATTGTTCTTAAAAAGCAACCATTAAAAGCAAACATTGATTAACGCGATAGGGTATAAGCCGAAAGTGACGATTACCAAACACTTAATAAAGACGTCGAAACAATTGAGCTTAAACCGCGTCGCTATCTTGCGCTTGCGTAAGCGTTTAATGGTTAGCCTTTTCGCCATCAGATTGGCAAAAATTTACAGGTCAATTAACAACATAAATATCACCAACCATGGAACCGTGATGATGGTGAACATGAAAAAAAGGTGTTTTTTGACATGGTGTTTGATGATGGCGCCGATGTAGCTTTCCGCTTTGACTTGGTAGGGCGCAATATCAGCCGCATCGCGCTCATAGAATGCGACCATCTCATTGAGTAATTGCTCGACTTGTTCGGTCTGCCATTGGTAGGTTTCAAACTGTGCTAACAGCTTACTAATCACTGGGGTGGTATGGGATATGCTGGGTGTCACGCATAGCATATCGCATTGCTTAAAGCGTTTAGAATGGGTCGTACCTTGATGGATAAGATGAATTTTATGGTGGCGTTTATCATGGGTGATAGCGAGGTACAAATTCGCTATATACATTTCACTACCTTCCATAAAATGCAGAAAGCGACCATCTTTGAATAGGATAAAACCCATGATGCCGGTTTTTTGATTATTATCTCTGGCACTTTGATAAATTTGGGTAAATGTGCTGGGCTTTAAAGCGGCTGACCACGTAAGCGAACTGGTATAAGTCAGGTAATAAGTAGGGGGAGACATCATCGTAGAACTCCTCAGCCATACTCTTTATATGTTACTTTGAGTGTAGCATAATAATTTTTAATGTTATTATTAATTTAGCATCTTTTATTAAAACTAAAGTATAACCCTTAATTCATACAAAAATAAATTAAAGTTTATAAATTTTTTTAGGGTAAAAAATTTAATTATTTTTATGATGCTGTGTTTGCATATCTGTGATTAGCTCGTTCACCTCCGATGACTGCCAATAGGTTGGGGTAAACGCTTGAAATAGTCGGCTAATGGATAAATTATTCACATCCTTATCAATGTCAATACAGTACATGTCCCATTTTTTGAACCGCGGCTGCTCCCGATGACCCTCGGTAATTATTTTTAAATTTTTATGGCGATAATCTTTTAGTAAATCTTGGTACAGCTGAGTGACCAATGCCTTATCCCCTTCCAAATATTGAAAAAAATGCCCATTTTTGAATAGCAAAAATCCCGTGATGTGTTGGGCATGATTGTTTTGCCTAGAAATCTGCTCGATAGTTTTGAAAGTAAACGGATTAATCGCGCCTAGTAAGGTGATTTTACTGGTGTAGGTTAAATAATAAATAGCATTACACATAAAGGATATCCAACATAAGGTTACCGTTGTTACCAATTAACTACAGCGGGCATTTGATTAACGCTTATAAGCGATTATACTTAACAAAAAGCCATTTTCTTACATAAATATTTAATCATTTCAAATTTAACGTCCTGACTTAAAAACTTACTTATTTAAAAAAGCAAAAACCTTAAAAAAGAGAAACCTTTAAAAAAGAGAAACCTATGCCGAATTTATCGACCCACGCTACAAAAAACCCGCCATCCGCCACCGTCCGCTCAAATAAATTCAAACTTGGGGCTGCTGCGGTTATAGCCCTTGTGGGGTTAAGTTTAACAGGCTGTCACGCCATGGCGACAAAAAACGCACCAATCGCCGCAAAAGCTGATAGCACGAGCACGGTATCAAATGGCATTAAAACCATCAAAAATATTGCCTATGGCACAGATACTCGCCAAAAACTCGATATTTATACCCCTGCAGACGGTCAGCGTCACCCTGTGTTGATATTTGTATACGGGGGCAGCTGGCAACATGGCAAACGCCAAACCTATGGCTTTGTCGGTAAGCAGTTTGCCAAGTCGGGCTACACCACAGTGGTGGTAGATTATCGCTTAGCCCCGGCAAACGTATTCCCAGATTATGTGCTCGATACAGCCAGCGCTATGGGGTGGGTGTATCGCAATATTGACCAATATGGCGGCAATCCTAATCAGCTGTTTGTCATGGGGCATTCGGCAGGGGCGTTTAATGTGGTATCTGCGGTGGATGATAACCGTTTTTGGATAACAACCGGCATTCCCAACAAGGCAATATTAGGCGTGATTGGACTAGCAGGGCCGTATGATTACGATTTTCGTAGCGGTACTACCAAAGTCGCCTTTCCAGCTGATAGCACCCGCCAGCAAGTAATGCCTGTGTATCATATTCGCCAAGATGTACCCCCGCATTTATTGGTCACAGGCAGTAAAGATATGCTTGTCTACCCACAAAATGCTGATAGCCTACAAAAAGCGCTGACCCACGCAGGCGGCAACGTGGAACGGGTACAAGTCCCTGCCACTCATGCAGGCGTCGTCATTGGACTGGCAACACCGTTACAGTCGTTTTATCCCACCTTTAACAAGGTCAATGATTTTATGCAGCGGCATTTGCCAACAGCGCAGTGAGAAAAATTTCCAAGAAAAATTTCCAAGAAAAACTTTTAAGCAGCGGCAATTTTTACAGACTCATGCAGTCAAAGGCATACCACTGCTGAGCCAGTAGCCTCAAATGCGATGAAAGAATCATAACCGAGTTGACGTAACCGACTCGGTTTGCATTTTTATGCAATTAATTATATTTATGCAACTTTCTATCCAATCTTTGCTGTAATTTTTACTGCCTAGACAGCTGCTGCAACATAATGACGCTATTGCAGGCAGCTGCTATGCGCTTATAATAAACGGCATTGACTTGCTTATCATAAAAAAGTTCTCAATATCCTCATAACAACATAACGAACAGGAATTCCTGATGCTACTACTTAAAGACCCAACCTTACTCAAAACCCAATCACTCATTGACAACCAATGGACGGACGCCACGACAGGCGACACCATTGATGTCACCAATCCATTTGACAACCAAGTGATTGCCACTATACCGAGTCTAGAAAAATCCCAAGTCATCGACGCCGTTGCCATCGCCCACAAAGCGCAAATAGACTGGGCACAAAAAACCGCCAACGAGCGCGCAGCTATTTTAAACAACTGGGCGGATTTAATCGACCAAAATAAAGAAGATTTGGCAATAATCATGACAGCCGAGCAAGGCAAGCCAATGACCGAATCGCGCGGTGAAATCGGCTATGCCAATAGCTTTATTCGCTGGTTTGCCGAAGAAGGCAAGCGCATCTATGGCGACATCATCCCTAGCACCAACAAAGACCTACGCTACGTGGTGTTAAAACAACCCATCGGTGTCTGTGCGGCGATTACCCCGTGGAATTTCCCCGCCGCCATGATTACCCGTAAAGTGGCACCGGCATTAGCTGCTGGCTGTAGCATAATTGTCAAACCTGCCACTGAAACACCCTTGACCGCATTAGCACTGGGCGAACTTGCCATACGAGCAGGCTTACCTGCAGGCTTGCTACAAATCGTCACCGGTAAATCCTCAGTGATTGGTGAAGTGCTCACCCAAGATGAACGTATCCACAAATTGTCATTCACTGGCTCTACTGAAGTTGGTCGCGTGCTGATGTCACAATGCGCATCCACCGTCAAAAAACTTTCGATGGAGCTTGGTGGCAACGCCCCCTTTATCGTCTTTGATGATGCGGATTTAGAAAAAGCAGCAACCGGTCTTATCGCTTCCAAATACCGCAATGCCGGACAAACCTGTGTCTGTGCAAACCGCGTCTATGTGCAATCAAGTATCAAAGACAAATTTTTAGCCATCTTCAAACAAAAAGTCGAAGCACTAAAAGTCGGTAATGGTATGACAGAGGGTGTAAATATCGGTCCGCTCATCAACCAAGGCGCACTGGACAAAGTCGAGCAGTTACTTGCAGATGCGGTCAACAAAGGCGCGACAATTGTAACTGGGGGTAAAAAACATGCAGCATCGGCGTTAAGTTTTGAGCCAACTGTTATCACGGGAATTACCGATGACATGGACATTGCCAGCCAAGAGATTTTTGGTCCGATTGCGCCCGTGTTTGTGTTTGATAGCGATGATGAAGTGATTGCCCATGCCAATAACACGATTTATGGACTAGCGGCGTATTTTTATACCCAAAGCGTTGCGCGCTCGTGGAAAGTGTGTGAAGGACTCGAATATGGTATGGTCGCCCAAAACACCGGGCTGTTATCAACCGAAGTTGCACCATTTGGGGGTGTCAAACAATCCGGTTTTGGGCGTGAAGGCTCAAAGTATGGGATTGAAGACTATGTAACTACCAAGTATTGGTGTATTGATGTGCAATAATAGTTCAATCGTCCAAATTCATGGCATACATTGCCATGATTGGGCGTGAGATTGAACGCGCTGATTTAGCTTATTGGTTTTTGCAGTTAGCGCTTTAGGAATTTTACTCAGCGATATCAAATACTTGGCGCAGATATGCCAAAAAGGTATCGTTGTCGGTCATGGTTTTGCCCGGGCTGTCGGATATTTTGGCAACCGATTGCCCGTTACATTCAACCAGTTTAAGGACAATGTTGAGCGGTGTTTGCCCCATATCATTGGTCAAGTGAGTCCCGATACCAAACCCAAGTTGAAAACGGTCGTTAAAATGCAAGTACAGCGCCCATGCCTTTTGCAACGTCAGCCCATCGCTAAAATTTAACATTTTGGTTTTTGAGTTGATTTTAAGTTGCTGGTAGTGCGCGTAGGCTTTTTCGCCCCATTCATACGGGTCGCCACTGTCATGACGCAGCCCATCAAATAGTTTGGCAAAATACAAGTCAAAATCGCGTAAAAAGGCATCCATCCCGACCACATCTGTCAACGCAATACCTAAGTCACCCCGATATTCTTGCACCCAAGCTTCGAGTGCCGCTTTTTGGAAATTACGCAAACGCACATCAAGCGCCTGAAAGGCTTGTAAAAATTCATGTGCCATTGTGCCAATCGGGGTGATACCGAACTGTTTGGCAAAATACACATTGCTCGTACCGCGAAATATTTCCGGCACTGCCATCAACCGCTCAATCACATTCTCTTGCCAAGCAACACTATAACGTCGACGCGTACCAAAATCTGATACCAAAAACGGGACATCATAAGCCGTCATTTGGCGACGATAGTCTTGTAGCAGTAGCAGTTTATCGTTTAGCCGTTGTTCACCGACTTGCCAAGCCGATTGCTGGTCAAGGCGACTAAAGTACAGTTCATTGACAATCGCCAACACAAAGATTTCAAACATCATTGCCTGAATCATCGGCCCTTCAATACGAATGTCTAACCGACCTTCGGTATCAATGGTCGCTTTGATAAAACGACGTTTGAGTTGAAATAATTCAAGATAATCAACAAAGTCACTTTTGATAAAGCGCAGACCACGAAGGTATTGCAGCTCATCGGCTGTAAACCGCAGTTCACAAAGCGCATCGAGCTCGCTATTGACTTCATCGAGTAGCGTTGATAGGGGATAGGCGGTGTCTTCAAGGTTGCGACAGCGAAACGCATATACGCTATGCGTCTGTGGAAACTTGTGTAGTACCACTTGGAGCATGGTAAATTTGTATAAATCCGTGTCCAGCAAAGACTTAATAATCGCCATCACTCATCCTAAATTCTGTAACTATCGATATGAGTGACTACTTTAGCATTAATTCGCTTGAATTGTACAAAATCTGACTCGGTGCTTGGCATTATGGTTGGCTGGGCGTTTCGACTTTAATTTTATTGACGGCATGGTATTCACGGTTAAAATACACCAAGCCTGTCTGGTCTTTGCCTTGTTGTATGGCTTCGATACGACAAATAAAAATCCCGTGTGTGCCGACTTCTTGGATTTGCTCGATTTGGCAATCAAAGCTCGCCAAGGCATTGTCCAAAATCGGTGATTGGGTCATCAAGGTATGCCATGTGCCATGCTCAAAGCGCGCTTGCGCTTCGAGTTTTGATGCAAAAACCGCGGATAATGGTGCATGATGGTCGGCCAGCACATTCACTGCCAATACCTTGTTTTGCACGAAATATTCATACGAGCGTGAGGCGGTATTCATGCATACGAGCAAGGTCGGTGGGGTATCGGTTACACTGCACACCGCCGATGCAGTAAAGCCATGACGACCCGCAGGGCCATCGGTAGTGACCACATTGACCGCAGCCGATAACATCGACATGGCATTTCTAAAATCAGTAACGTCAACCATTGTTTCTTTCCAAAGTACTTTTTAAATTATTAGGTCGTCCAATTGATGCGTGGCTAAATAGTCATTTCGGACAAGCTTGGCGCCTTGTGCTAAGGCAGACAACTTGCCTTGTGCCACATGACGGGGTAGCGGCGCCATCCCGCAATTGGTACAAGGGTACAAATTTTCAGCATCCACAAATTGCAAGGCTTTATGCAGGGTTTCTGCCACTTGTTCAGGCGTTTCTACCTGATGCGTCGCCACATCAATCGCGCCCACCATCACTTTTTTGCCACGAATCAATTCGATAAGTTCCATCGGTACGCGCGAATTTTGACACTCCAGCGACACCATATCAATCGCCGATTGCTGTAGTTTGGGGAAGATGGCTTCATATTGTCGCCATTCACTGCCCAAGGTTTGCTTCCAATCGGTATTGGCTTTGATACCATAACCATAACAGATATGGACGGCAGTGTCACATTTCAACCCTTCGATAGCACGTTCGAGTGCCGCAATGCCCCAATCATTAACTTCATCAAAAAATACATTAAAGGCAGGCTCATCAAATTGAATAATATCAACCCCTGCCGCCTCGAGTTCTTTGGCTTCTTGGTTGAGTAGGGTAGCAAATTCCCAAGCCAGTTTTTCGCGGCTGCCGTAGTATTGGTCACTTAAGGTATCAATCATGGTCATGGGTCCAGGTAGCGCCCATTTGATAGGTTTGTCCGTGTGCTGACGTAAAAACTTGGCGTCCTCAGCAAATACCGATTGAGGACGTGACACGGCACCCACCACAGTCGGCACACTCGCTTCATAGCGATTGCGAATTTTTACCGTAGCACGATTGGCAAAATCAACCCCATCTAAATGCTCAATAAAGGTGGTGACAAAATGTTGGCGGGTCTGCTCGCCATCACTCACAATATCAATGCCTGCCGCTAATTGCTGCTGCAATGATACCAATAACGCGTCTTGTTTGCCTTGGACAAGCGCGCTGTCTGTCAGCTTCCAAGGTGACCAAAGTTGTTCAGGTTCGGCAAGCCAGCTTGGTTTAGGCAGGCTACCTGCCGTTGATGTTGGAAAAAGTGTAGTCATTGTTTTCTCTTTAATTGTTGGGTGTCAGCAAAACTGCTTAAGCGACTTGGGAATTTAACCATTCTTGTAATAAGGTTTGGTAGGGTTTGATAAAGTGGGTTTCTGTGTATTGACCTTGTTGAATCGCTAGCTGGCTACGTTCTTCACGGTCATACTCGATTTTGGTGAGTGAATAATCCTCATGATTTAAACTCGGCTGATAGCTTTGACCTGCCACGCTATTGGCGTTATAAATCTCAGGACGATAGATTTTTTGGAACGTTTCCATCGTGCTAATCGCGCTGATAAGCTCAAGGTTGGTGTAGTCGTTGAGCAAATCACCTTTAAAATAAAATGCAAAAGGTGCTACTGATTTTGGCGGCATAAAATAACGCACCGATAACCCCATTTTGCTAAAGTACTCATCTGTCAGCGAATACGCGTCTTGTACATATTCAGTGCCCAAAATCGGATGACAATTGGCGGTTCGGGTGTAGGTCTTAGTGGTCGATACACTGAGACAAATCACCGGTGGTTTGTTAAATTGCTCACGATAGGCAGGCGAGTTCAGCACATAATCAAACAACTTGCCATGCAAATCCCCAAACCGCTCGGGCACGCTAAACGATGGCTGGTTTTTGTTATGCGCCAACAGCCATACACTAAAGTCATAATCGCGCACATAGGAAGAAAAACTGTTCCCCACAATGCCATCGATTCGCTGCTGGGTCTGGGTGTCAAAGATAACGGTTTTTAAAATCTCAATAGCCGGAAAGCTGTATCCCGTACCAACAATCTCAAGATGGGCAGATACAATTTCAAGCTCGACCTGATAGCGGTCGCCCGTCACATTGTCCCAATGTGCCAAGTCATTAAATCGATGGTTAATCATTTGCAGGGTATTGCGTAAGTTTTGCTGGCGGTGTTCACCCCGTGCCAGATTGGCAAAGTTGGTAGTCAGCCTAGTATCTTTGGCAGGTTGGTAGTTTTCATCAAATGCAATGGTTTTGATATGACAATCAATCGGTAAAGTCATGTCTATAGTCTCCGTAACAGTCGCGCAAAAAATTTTCTTTTAGCACCCTACGATTACTAAAAATCGTCACTGCTAAAAGTACAAAGACAGTTATACGCTAAAATGAAGATGAATAAAAACGAATTAAAATTTAAAAATGATGAATTTTATTCATTTTAGGTTTTTCCTTGAATAAAAAACGGCTAGAGAGTATCTAACCGTTTTTTAGCAGCGCTGAGATTTGGTATTAGCGATGTCAAAATTCCCTAACATAGATTCAGTGAAGCTAGTGATGCTGTGTATTTTTTGAGGTTGACGAAGATTAATTTTGTTAGAAGTTTTGCACATTCAATAAAAGTTGATAAATAAAAAATAATTTGTGCAACAAAGTAATAAATTTTGTAGGTATAAAACAAGTAATTATTCATCAGAAAGGTTAACTTACCAATTATCAACATTAAGCTACAAGTCTGTAGCATTAAAGGGTGAATAGCCCGCTCTATAATCACGGGAAAATAAGGAGGGTGATATGACAATAAGCAATCATCAAAATATACCCTCGTCAGCAATCAATACGGTAAAACCACCCTATATCACCATGGCGATTTTTGCCATTATAGGCTTTGTATTATTGTTTGGCGGGATTTATCTCATTAGTTTGGGCGGCTCGTGGTACTACTTGGTAGCCGGTCTTTGGATATTAGCCACGGCGGTGTTACTTAAAAAACGCGCTGCATTGGCGCTGTGGCTGTTTGCTGCCTTATTGGTTGTAACAGCGGTATGGTCGCTGTGGGAAGTGGGCAGCGATTTTTGGGCACTCGCACCTAGACTGGATATTTTAACCTTTATGGGGATTTGGCTATGGTTGCCACATATCACCCGTTATGTTAAATCTCATCAGGCAATTAAACAGACGACTCTATCATTAACACCTCAAGCAACGTTATTTGATCATACTTGGCTAACCCCGGTTCGACGTGGCTTAGGCTTAGTCATTCTATCAATTTTTGCGTTGATGGGTTATGCCGCTTTTCATGACCCCCAAGAAATCAACGGAACCATCACCCGTGCGCAGCCTACGCCAAAACCCCTGGCAGGCATTGCTCCTGGCGATTGGACCGATTATGGACGTACGCCTGAAGGTACACGCTATTCGCCTTTGACCCAAATCAATGATAGCAATGTCAAAAATCTTAAAGAAGCGTGGACGTTTCGTACTGGCGACTTTAAAACCGCCAATGATTCTGGGGAAACCACCAACCAAGTCACCCCGCTTAAAGTCAACAATACCTTATATTTTTGTACCGCGCATCAGTTTTTGATTGCGCTTGACCCTGCCACAGGTAAACAAAAATGGCGGTTTGATCCGAAACTTAAATCAGATAAAACCTTCCAACATTTGACCTGCCGTGGGGTATCGTATCACGATGACGCCAATGTCAGTAAAAATGCTGCCAGTTTTCAAGCGCGCCAAACCCAATCGGCGCTTTGCCCGCGTAAAATTATTTTGCCGGTCAATGATGGTCGCTTAGTCGCCGTCAATGCCGATACGGGTCAACGTTGTAGCGATTTTGGTACCAATGGTGAAGTCAATCTGCAACAAGATATGCCATACCCCTATCCCGGTGGCTATAACCCAACGTCACCACCTGTAGTGACAGGGACGACGATTGTCATCGGTGGGTCTGTGACTGACAACCTCTCTACTAAAGAGCCTTCGGGCGTTATCCGTGGCTATGATGTTAATACCGGTAAATTAATGTGGGTGTTTGACACAGGCGCAGAAGACCCCAACGCCATCCCAGCACCTGGGCAAAAATTTGTACACAACTCGCCAAATGCATGGGCGCCGCTTGCATATGATAGCCAAGCCGATGTCGTATATGTGCCTGTCGGTGTTGGTACGCCAGATATTTGGGGTGGTAATCGTGACCGACTACAAGAGCGTTTTGCCAATTCGGTTGTTGCGCTCAATGGCACCACAGGTAAAGTGCTGTGGAGTTTCCAGACTACGCATCATGACTTGTGGGATATGGACGTACCGTCGCAGCCAACCATTGCAGAATTGACCGACCAAACGGGTAAAACAACGCCTGTGGTCTATGTCACCACCAAAACGGGCAATGTGTTTGTCCTTGACCGGCGTACTGGTAAACCTGTGGTACCGGTGACAGAACGCGCCGTGCCGCAAACGGTCAAACGCGGTAACCAAACCAAAGGTGAAAAATACGCTGCCACTCAGCCATTTTCTGAGTTAAACCTTGCGCCACCGAATCCGCTGCAGGATAAAGATATGTGGGGCGCGACCATGTTTGACCAACTATATTGCCGTGCGTATTTTAAATCACTCAATTATGAGGGTATCTATACGCCACCATCAGAAAACGGTACTTTGGTTTTCCCAGGCAATTTAGGGGTATTTGAATGGGGCGGTATTTCAGTCAATCCTGATCGCCAAGTCGCGGTGATGAATCCTTTAGCGTTACCTTTCGTCAGTACTTTGATTCCACAAGATCCTAACCGTCCACAAAAAGAAAAAGGCGCAGGCACTGAGCAAGGCGTCCAGCCTATGTATGGTGCGCCTTATGGTGTTGAAATCAAACCTTTCTTATCACCTGTCGGATTACCTTGTAAACAACCTGGCTGGGGCTATGTGGCAGGGGTGGACTTGACCACGCATCAAATCGTGTGGAAAAAACGTATCGGTACTATCCGTGATAGCTTGCCAAAACTGATGCAGTTACCGCCATTAAAAATCGGTGTACCCGGACTGGGTGGTTCGATTTCGACAGCGGGAAATGTGATGTTTGTCGCGGCGACCCAAGATAATTATATCCGTGCCTTTAATGTCAGCAACGGCGATAAACTCTGGGAAGCACGTTTGCCGGCTGGTGGACAAGCCACGCCAATGACCTATGAGATTAATGGCAAACAGTATGTGGTCATTATGGCAGGTGGGCATGGCTCGTTTGGCACCAAGATGGGTGACTACATGGTTGCCTATGCGTTACCCGATTAGTCATTGAGGCTTATTGAGGCTTTAAGAAAACCACGTTAACATTTTAACGTGGTTTTTTTATGAGCCTAGATTAAGTGGGCAGTGTATTTAGTCATAATTTATACCAGCAATTAAAAAACACTTAACGATAGCAATTACTCAACTGGTTTTTTAAACGCCTCAATCGCCATTGCCCGTGAGACTTTTGTCGGGGTGTCAAGCGTTGGATAGGCGATGTGAGGATGTTGTGTTAGGTAGGTTTGCAGTTTTTGCTCATCGTTGATGATGTTAGCTGGCACTGTTCCAAGCTCGGGCACCCAGTGTTGGATATAGCTGGCGTCAGGGTCATGCGTTGCCGCCTGACTAAATGGATTCATCACCCGAAAATAAGGCTGGGCATCGGTACCAACGGAAGCTGACCATTGCCATCCACCATTATTACTGGCAAAATCACCATCTACCAAATGCTGCATAAAATACGCCTCACCCCAACGCCAATCGATTAATAGGTTTTTGCTCAGATACATCGCCACCACCATACGCAGCCGATTGTGCATAAAACCTGTGCTGTTGAGACAGCGCATCGCTGCATCCACAAGCGGCACACCTGTCTTACCTTGATACCAGCTTTCAAAGTCGGCTAGGTCATAACGCCAAGCCACAGATTCATCGAGTGGGGTCAAAAACGCCTTGCCTTTAACGATATCTGGACGGTTAACCATAACGTCATAATAAAAATCGCGCCAAGCCAGCTCGCTAATCCAGCGCATGATGTCTTTCTCACTTCCCAGTCCTTGCTGACTGTTCAGCTTTTGTCTGGCTTCGAGATAGCATAATCTGGGCGATAGCATACCGATTGCCAAATAGGGTGATAAACGACTGGTCGCACCCAAGTGATTATTCAAAGCGGGCACGTCTCTGGCGGTATTGTAATCAGCGATATGTTTTTTTAAAAAATCATCCAGTCGTGATTGGGCAGCCGTTTCACCGGCAGGGTATAACAATTGTGCTAACTTAACCACGTGATTGAGTTGTTTCTCAAGCGCAGCGGTGGGGGTAAGATAAGCGCGATAAAATGCATCAATCGTTATATGGTCATTGGTATTGGTATTGGTATTGGTATTGGTATTGCGGCTGTCTTTGGCAACTTGTGTGGTGTTTATAGCCATGGCAGCAGGGGTGGGCGATAGGGTTAAGCCCGCGGTTTCACTCATCGCAAGCCAACGCTTGTAAAAAGGAGTAAAGACTTTGTACGGCATACCTTTGTCGGTGACGATACGCTGAGGGGCAATCACTTGACTATCATCAAACCATTGGGTAACTATGCCTAATGACTGCGCCTGCTGGGCGATATACTGATCGCGGGCAAGTTCATTAACCGGGTACTCCAAATTGGCAAATACATGGCTTATAGAAAGCTGCTGGCAAAGCTCAAGCACATCCGTCGCCTGCAAGGCAAAATCATCCACCACTCTGATGATGATACCAATATTTAACTGAGATAAACTCTGCTCAAGTGCGCGGATTTGCCGCAGTATCAAGTCAATTTGCCACAGCGATTTGCGGTGAGATTGCCATTGCTTGGGTGTCAAATAAACCACGGCGATGACGCCAGCATGGTTTTGCTGTGCATGCTCACAGCAAGCCGCAAAAGCGGTATTGTCAAAGGTGCGCAAATCTTGGCGAAACCACATCAAGTTCATTGTGCTGCTCATTATCTTTACCCCAATACAACAATTTATCGTTAGGGTATTATGTCAACAAAGGCTTGTCTTCCCAAGACATTTTTTCAGGTTTATTGCGCCATCATAACGGTAAAAGCCAGTTATCCCGTTGCAAAAATGTGCAATGACCCACATAAAAAGTCAACTAAACTAGATAATAGATAATAGATTTACGTGCTTTAAATAGCCAGCGATTAAGTAAATCTATAGAAAGGTACGATGAAAAATTCTAATAAAACCGTTAAAAAATCTGATTTACCGAGCAAAATCTGCCCAGTGTGTCAGCGTCCATTTACCTGGCGAAAAAAATGGGAAAAAGATTGGGTGAATGTCATTTATTGCTCAAAGCGCTGTCAAGGTAATAGCCGTAGCAGCAAATTAAAAAAATAACGCTAAAAACTCATTGACCCCAGGTATACCCAACATCAAATAGCAAACTAACTATTTGATTTATGGCACAATTATATTAAGATGGCAATGTCATCTGCCATCATTCAAGCGTGCATCAAGCGATTTCCCTGTTATGCTATCTACCCCATCATCCGATAACAAATCGTCAAAACTATATATTAGGGTAGTGGTGGTTGGCATCGTTACTGCGCTGCATGGGCTGCTGCTATATCTATTTTTTCAGTACCAAATGCCATTAAAAATCAAACCACAAACCACACAGCCGCTCGAAATTAGCTTTATCCAGTTGAAGCCTCAACACCCTTCACAGACCCACCTTTCACAACCGCCTGTGGTTATCCATCATGCAGACCCTGCCAAACAACCTTATCTTAGCGATAACACACAAGCGGCTGATATTCAGGAAAAACCGTTCCCAACACCAAACCCTACACCCGCTAAACTGGTAAATGACCAAGCAAAAGATAATAACCACCAGCCAATCGAACTCAGACCAACGATAGATAATTCGACTAACCAAAAAAAAGCCATTCAACTTACAACTTCGTTATCTAAAACAAGTCAAAGTCAAAGTCGAAGCCAAACTCAACCCCAAAAAAAATCACAAGTTATTCCTAGCGAGCCATTAATGAACGCGCGTGAAAATAACGCCCACGATAAACAACAGCAAGCGGCGCAAATAGAACGCAACATAAGTTCAAACACTAGCCAATCTCTTACTCAACCCAACTCAGCTACTATCAAATCAGCTACTCCCAAGCAAATCTATACCAATACTGAATATGCTTTAAAACCTATAATTCACGATGAGCGTGCTGAATCATCTGCTAAATCATCTAAAGACTCGATGCGCCCTCAAATAAAAAAAACGCCAAATCAGCCCGTTAGCCCAGTTATTTCAGCTATCCCCGATGTCCCAGCTATTAATTCGTCAGCAAAACCAGCAACACCCATCACCTTTGGCAATGCGGAGGCAAGTTGGCAGAAAAAACCGAACACGCAGTTACCACCCAATTTATCCCGTATTGTGACACTAAAGCAGCTATCAAGCCTGCAAGTAAAACTTAATGTCAATGCCAAAGGTGACGTGGAAAAATGCAGGATTACGCAAACATCGGGTGATCAAGCGGTGGATAAATTTATTTGCCAACAAGTGCAAAAAGCCAAACTTTACCCAAAAAAAACCAATGGCGTCACGGTACCAAGCATTGGCAATCTCACCATAGCACTGACCAATCTTGCAAATTAAATCATACAATATATCGTTGAAGCGGCACCTATGTAATAATCATTAATGGCTTACTGTATCAACAATTGATTAACTAGACACATAAAAAAAGCCAACCTGATAAACAGATTGGCTTTCTTATTATTGAAAGTTAGCTTATTTCTTTTGGTAAGATAAACGTAGACCGTATACCCAGCCATCATTGTCTTGGAAATCGCCAACAATGCTACCATCAGGTAGTTTCGCTTTGGCATCACCAAACATTAAGTATTTAACGCCGCCTGAGACAGCCCATTCAGGCGTCAAATTGTATTTTGCGCCCAAGCCCACATTCCAGTTACCTTCCACAGGTCCTAGAGAAGTGATGGGATTGCCTGCACCTGAGTCATAACCCACAGCGCCCGAAATAGCCAATTGTGGTGATAGCTTCTTACCTAGACCGACTTCAGCAGTCCAAGCGTCTTTAGAATAATCAAGCAAATTAAGGTCACCATTTCCACTAGCTATTGCTGCTGCATTATAAATTTTTGGTTTAATTGCAAAATCGCTCCAAGGAACCCAACGTGCTTTTGCGGTTAAAAGGGTTGTTGGATTGATACCTGTTTGGAAATCTAAGTTAACAGATTTTGGCGTGGTGATAGTAATTTCATTGGTGCCTTGAGTAGGTAATCCTCTAGCAGCTAATGCTGGGAAATTTTCATACGTCGTTGTATCATGGTCGATTTCAGAGCGATAGGTTAACGCGGCTTTGAGGGCAATTTCAGGTTTTAAATAAGCAATCCCAGCCATCCAGCCATAAGCCGTATCACGCGTAATATTTGCATCATACCCAGAGGCGGTTTTATAAGCGTTACCACGTAAGTGGACATCACCTTCTAAACGCTGAATCGTAGGACCACCATAGATTTGAATGTTTTTCTTTTCACCCAGTTTTACCCCCAACAGTCCTGTGAAATTTTGGCTGCTGACAGAAACGTTGGTTGCACCTGTAACTTTAGATAAATTTTGTGAAGCCGCTTGTGCGGTAGATAAAGTCTTAACTGCTTGTGTACCAGCCGCAACTTGGGTAGTACCTGCAGCAATCCCTTGTTGAAGTGCAGTAATTTGTGGCGTTAAAACAGGCGCTAATGCAGGGTTAGCAGCCAAAGCGGCTTGGGCTTGAGTCAATTGGGTGTTGGCTGCATCTAATCGCGCTTGCCCTGCAGTAACTTGATTTTGGATGGTTGAGATAGCGGTTTGCAGTTCTGTCGCATTGGTAACAGGGAGCGCAATACCTGCATTTTGCAATCCTGCTGCTGCCTGCGCATAGATACCATTCACTATAGAAGTTGGGGCACCAACAAAGTTGTTATCGCCAGAAAACTCAACATCTGCGGCCCAAGGCTGATCAAAAAATGCGCCTACGCTGATGGTGTCATTGACATCGGCTTTTGCCCCAAAATTTAAAAACTGGTAATCCTCTGCCATATCAGGGACATTGCGACCAGCGGTAAAGTTTGCGTCAGTTGTCGCAACTTTTGCGTTATCTTTACCCTCGACTTTTGGATCGATAGCAATGTGCTCAACATAGGCAAAAGTACCTTGCTCGGTAAAAGCCCAGCTTGGTTGGGTAGAGCGGTCTAGACCTGCGGCGTTTGCGATAGAAACAGTAGAAAGCGTAGCAACAGCTAGCGCAAGAGAAGAAATTTTAAATGACATGTGAAGCTCCCTGTTTGATTTTAATCATCACGTCTAACATCTAATTTAACAAAAACTTATCGGTAAATTAAAATTGACGTAATACCTTCCTTTCGTCAGTCAAAGAATAATCAAAATTTTAACAATTGACAACCATAGAATCACATTTTTGTAAGAATTTATTGACCTGAGCAGTCACGAAAAAAAGAGGGTGTTAACCCAATGAGTTAACACCCTCTTTTTACTAACTATATGTGCCTAAACAACTATCGACCGCGGTAAGTAATACGTCCTTTCGATAAGTCGTAAGGTGTCATTTCAACTTTAACTTTATCGCCTGTTAAGATACGAATATAGTTTTTACGCATTTTTCCAGAAATATGCGCAATAATTTCATGCCCATTTTCTAAACGCACTTTAAATAAAGTGTTAGGTAAAGTATCGACCACTTCGCCTTCAAATTCAATTACATCGTCTTTTTTTGCCATAATACCTATATCTATGAGTCAAATGTATAAATGCAGATTATACGCTGATGCGTGTGTTATCGCAACTTTTAACCCCTAAATCAATCAATTGAAAAAAACAGCTAAAAGATTTGCACGCATCGCGCCCTTATTCAGGCAAATTTAGCCAAATAGGGGATAGCCTTGTTGCAGGTAACAGTGATTGAAATTGGGGTGGATACAGCGCATTGATAAAGTACAGCCCATCGGCAGAGGCCGTCGCTGCCGCAAGTGACCGATTTTTGCTAAGTAGCAATGCTTCAATCCATTCGACTGGCTTTTCACTGCGCCCAATTTCAAATAACGTCCCCATAATATTTCGCACCATGTGATGCAAAAAACCATCGGCTTGGATATCTAGTACCAACAGTTCACCATGCGGAATCAATTTGGCAAAATGGACATGGCGCACAGGCTGGTTAGATTGGCAGGAAGCGGCACGAAAACTGGTGAAATCATGGGTGCCTTCAAGGTAGGTCGCTGCCTGCTGCATCAGTTCGACATTAAGCGGGGCGTATTCATGGGTAATTTGCTGATTGAGTATCGCAGGTCGAAAGGGGTGGTTGAGGGTAATATAGCGGTAGCGTCGAGCAATGGCAGAAAAGCGCGCATGAAACTCAGCGGGCATCACTTGTATCCAGCGCACCGCGATATCATCAGGTAGGAGAGAATTTGCGGCACGCAGCCAATTATAGGGCTGACGCATGGCAGTGGTTTGAAAATGGGCTATCATATTTGACGCATGGACGCCTGCATCAGTACGACCCGCAGCGATGACTTCTATAGGTTCATTGGCTATCTTTGATAACGCTGCTTCAACATGCTGCTGAATACTATCAACTTCTTGTTGGCGTTGCCAGCCGCGATAGCGAGTACCAATAAATTCGATGCTGATCGCATAAGTATTTACAGTCATAAAAAAGCCAATTTTGCCAAAACATACGATAAAAAAGCCTAGTATAACAACTAATCAGTTATTAGGCGACGGTGTGGGTATCTTTTAGACAATGCGCCCAGCGCTGACGGCGGCGAGCAGGGGTATCATAATTGCCAATCAACCAAAGCAGACGCGCAAATATGGCAGGTAAGGTCAATCGTCCCGTCATCAAAACTTCACATTGAGCCAGCCATGCCCCCGCTTCATACGCTTGGCTGACGCCGCCATACGCGCATTGGGTCGTCACTGCAACCAGACAGCCTTGTTTTTTCGCCTGTAATAATTGGTTTTTGATGGATTCGGCATACGGCACATTGCCTGCACCAAATGCCAAAATAATGATGGCATCAGGTTTTTCAGACAATAAATTACCCAAGCGAGTGGCGAGCAACTGCGTATCCACGGGCGTCAGATAGAGTGTGGCAATGTTGGCATAGGACAAGCTGTCAAAGACTTGCGGCAATTGACTCAACCGATCTTCTAGCCACAGTTGATGCTGAGCCTGGGTGATTTTTGCGGTATAGCTATTGGCGGGATAACCAGCACGGTGGTGCCCCACAAACGCCATTAAATCATGGCTATGAATTTTTTGCACCGTTTGCGCAGGCCAATCTTCACCAGAAAAACACACCCGCACCCCAGGCTCACCATGACGGGCTATTTTGCATGCATCAAATAAATTCTGCGTGGCATCGCTCTGCGGGTCGATGCGGTAATCGGTTAACACATTGCTATCAAGCAAAGGTCTCATTGCGCCTGTCACCACAATACTGATATGACTACCCGCAAAACACTCTGCCAAAAAAGCCGCGAGGTAGCTGAGCGTATCCGTGCCTGTTAGCACCACAAATTGGCGAAGCCCTTGCGCAATGGCTTCTACAATCAATTGATAAAAATGCGCAAAATCGGCAGGCGTTAACTGGCTACTGTCTTTAATAACCTCATTATCCAATATCCGCCAATCCACAGGGTCGTGTGCATGGTTTGGGTAGGTGGCAAAATGGGTCTGTAATATCTGTGATAACACAGGTAAAAAAATATCGGCATCTAAGCTAGCAAGCGGTTTGCCATAACTTCCAAAAGTGCCGCCCGCGTAGATGATGCCAATGCCTGATTTGCTGATAGATTTACTCAATTGAAATTTTACTCATAAGGGTTGGCAATGGATAACTTATCAAGGACAGCGATTTCAATCGCTTCCATTTCATCTTGCTCAGCTTGCCCAAGTTCATGGTCAAAACCCAGCAAATGCAGCATACCATGCACCAGCAAATGGGTGAGATGCTGCTCTACTGTCTTGCCTTGCTCAGCGGCTTGACTGACCACCACCGCATGGCAAATCACTAGTTCACCTAACGGCAATGCGGGCAGTAATTCTAGCACAGCTTCAGGCAATTCACTGGCATAGGATAAAATATTGGTGGCGTAGTCTTTGCCACGCGCATCCAAATTGATGGCGCGAGCTTCCACAGGCTCCGTGACATAAATTTCTAATTCAACGGTTTTTTGAAAGATAAATTCACCCAGTTGACTAGGTATCTCAGTAGTGTCTTGATGGGTTTCAAAATACTGCAGAACTTGTTGCAAAATAGCGACAATCTTGTCTTGTTGGTACAAGGCTTCAAGTTCGCCAAAAGTTGGCAGTTCAAGTAAGTCTTCGGCAAAACTAATTATCACTTGACTCATCGGCACTTGACCAAGCGGCGCTTGCGGCAAAGCGCCTGCTAAATCACCTGTTAAATCAATTTGGGTTGGCAAAGCTGATGACATAAGCTACTCCGCAATACCTATATCAATGGGTGCGTTATCAATCGCAGCTTTATTAACCGGTGCGTTGTTATCCGTCACCCCGATAGCCGAGCTTGCGGCTTGTGACTGTGCTTGGCTTTGTTCGAGTAGGCGCGATTGCTTTTTGGCTTCTTTAATCGCTTCTTGCGCTTCATCGTATTTATCATAAGCTTGCACGATTTTTTGAACCAATTGATGGCGTACCACATCTTTGCTATCAAACCGTGTCACATGAATCTCTTCAATATCCGCCAGAATTTCTAGCGAATGACGCAAGCCTGACTTGGTGCCGCGAGGTAAGTCCACCTGTGACATATCGCCCGTGATGACCGCCCGCGAGCCAAAACCCAAACGGGTCAAAAACATTTTCATCTGCTCAGGAGTAGTGTTTTGTGCTTCATCCAAAATCACAAACGAATTGTTTAAGGTACGACCGCGCATGTAGGCGAGGGGGGCTACTTCAATGACTTGTTTTTCAATCAGTTTTGCCACTTTTTCAAACCCTAGCATTTCATATAAAGCGTCATAAAGAGGGCGTAAATAAGGGTCAATTTTTTGGGTCAAATCCCCCGGTAAAAAGCCCAGTTTTTCCCCTGCTTCTACCGCAGGGCGCACCAGCAAAATACGCTCAATCTCATTGCGCTCTAGCATATCCACCGCACAAGCCACCGCCAAGTAAGTCTTACCCGTCCCTGCAGGCCCTACGCCAAACGAAACATCAGACAGTAAGATTTTTTTGACATATTGCTGTTGGTTGTAACCGCGGGGAATGATTTTTCCTTTACGGGTTCTCAAACTAATTGGGGTGAAATCAGTACTATCTGCGCGCTCGCTGCCATTTTCACTAGCGGCATCATTTTCTAGCGCTAAATCTTGCTCGCGGCTAAAACTCGTTTGCACGAGTAGGTGCAAATCTTCTGGCGAGATGACGTCGTTGCTTTGTGCTTCATCGGCAAGCTGTACCAAAATACGCTCAGCACGTGTGACTGAATCAAGCTCACCTGAAATCACAAAATCGGTTTTGCGTTGGTGAATGTGCACTGACAGACGATGTTCGAGGTACTTAATGTGGTTATTGTATTCGCCCAATAGGGTTTTGAGTTGGTGGGCTTTTAGAGATGATAAATCGACCGTTCTGCTGATGGTATCGCTCAAGAGTGCTTCCTTTTATGGGTTTTTATAGTTTTGATAAATCATAAGGTTGAGAGATTATGGGGGTGTGACAGTAACCAATATTATATTTTGGCACGTTGATACTATTATGGTAAATATATGCAAAAATTCAAGTGACGTTAACGGGTTTTTGTGATTTCAAATGATTTTGAAGCCAACAGTCAGGCAATGCTCAGCCACGACGGGCAAAAAATTAAATTTTGAGAAAATGAAAAAAAATGTGACAAAATGCTTGACGACATAGAGTTAAATACGCATAATATGCACCCCATGACAGGCAAGAAATACTTTCAAAATTCTGCCTAAATCCTGCAAATTTGCCAAACATGGCGATGTAGCTCAGCTGGTTAGAGCGCACGACTCATAATCGTGAGGTCAAGAGTTCAAGTCTCTTCATCGCCACCATTTGCAAATAACTTAACGCCCAGTATTTTGATAAGTCCCGTATTTTGCTAAGCCAAGCATTTTGATGTTTGGCTTTTTTGTTGCTTGTCATTTGGTTGTTTGTCATTTGACAATAAAAAAATGAAAAAGAAAAACAAAAAAAGGGCGATAGCTGTATCACCCTTTTTGTCATTTAAATGACTATTCACATTGTCATTCAATATTAACGAGCATCGTTATAGGCTTTATTGGCATCATCAAAACGTGCCATGACTTTATCAGATGCGGGCGTTAACAGCGATACCACATAGATGGCAATCATGCCTAAAATAAAGCCTGGTACGATTTCATAAAGACTGCTACCGGTTAATGGTTTCCAAGCGATGACCGTCAATGCGCCTACGAGCATACCTGCCAACGCGCCTGTCCCAGTCATACGTCGCCAAAATAATGACATCAACACCACAGGACCAAACGCCGCGCCAAAACCTGCCCAAGCATAAGAGACCAATCCTAACACTTTGCTGTCTGGGTTTTGGGCAATGACAATGGCAATCGCTGAGACCAAAAGCACCATGAAGCGACCAATCCAAACCAGCTCTTTTTGCGTGGCAGTAGGGCGAATAAACCCTTTATAAAAATCTTCTGTAATCGCGCTTGAGCATACCAATAATTGACAGCTGAGGGTACTCATGACCGCCGCCAAAATAGCAGACAATACCACACCGACAATCCAAGGGTTAAATAACAATTGTGCCAAACCGATAAAGATACGCTCGTTATTATCTTTTAAAATGGCAGTTTGCTCAGGATGCACCGTCATATAGGCAAGCCCAAAATAACCGACCGCCACCGCGCCTGCTAGGCATAAAATCATCCAAGTCATACCGATACGACGAGCATTATTCAGTGATTTGACCGAATTTGCCGCCATAAAACGCGCCAAAATATGCGGCTGACCAAAATAACCCAAGCCCCACGCAGCCGCACTGATGATACCGACGAATGACGTACCAAACAGCAAGTTACCGTAGTTTTTGTTATTTGCCTGTGCCGCCATACTGACCGCCGCATGAATTTCATCCATACCGCCTAAGTTTAAATAAACCATGATGGGCGCAAATACCAGTGCAAAAATCATCAAACTTGCTTGAATAGTATCCGTCCAGCTTACCGCCAAAAATCCTCCAATAAAGGTATAGATAATGGTGGCAAATGCCCCTAACCACATAGCCGTGGCATAGTCAATTTCAAATAAGCTTTCAAATAGTCGCGCACCTGCGACAATGCCTGAGGCGCAATAAATGGTAAAGAAAAACAAAATAATCGCCGCCGAAGCAATTTTAATCAATTTATTGTTGGCGCCAAAGCGGTGGTGAAAGTATTCAGGCAAAGTCAGCGCATTGTTATTAAACTCGGTATGCACCCGCAGTCGACCCGCCACCAAAAGCCAGTTAAAATACGCCCCAATCACCAAGCCAATTGCAATCCAAGATTCACTCAACCCCGATACATAAATCGCCCCAGGTAACCCCATCAGCAGCCATCCTGACATATCTGACGCACCCGCCGACATCGCGGTCACAAAACTGCCCAGACTACGACCACCCAAAATATAGTCATCAAAGTTACGCGTGGCAAAATATGCCGCAAACCCGATGCCCAATACCAAAATCAAATACAACGTAAATGTAATATAAACGGGTGTCATCCCATCACTCCTAAGGTCATCCCGATTCAAGGTAATAAAACCACTAAAAATTACTAGCAGTCATAGAGATTTTACGTGGCATCACACGCTAATCGACATCCTGATAGATACCATCTAATAACGAAAAGTCACATTGTAGAAAAATTTTAGGCATAAAAAAAGGATAATCGCTGTGATTATCCTGTGTACGGCATAAAATTGTCAACGTGCTAAACTTTGCGATACATAATATCGTAAATAGCGCGACCTTCCTCCATACCGCGTTTTTCAAATTTAGTCAGGGGACGAAAATCGGGACGCGGCAGAAAGTTACCTATCCCTTCGCTGTTTTTGCCTTCGACGTTCTCAAACGCGGTTAAACTATCCATGACTTCAATCATCCAGTGGGCATAATGTTCCCAATCGGTAGCCGCATGAAATATGCCGCCTTTTTTAAGCACCCGTTCCACCACCCTCATGCGATCAGCACTGACAAAACGGCGTTTGTAATGGCGCTTTTTTTGCCAAGGGTCGGGGAAATACAACTGCAGCGTGTCAATATGCTCCGCCGGTAATTGCTGCATCAAAGCAATGGCATCGCCGCTGATGAGTTTGAGGTTATTTAGACCGATTTCCCCTGCCAAAAATGCACAATTACCCAGTCCTGCCTCATGCACTTCAATGCCGACAAAGTTTCGTGTTGGCTCATTTTTTGCCATTTCCACCAAGCTTGTGCCCATACCGAAGCCAATTTCAACTGTCAAAGGCGCATCAGGGTTTGAAAATAGCTCACGCAAATTGGTTATGCCGCCGATATCCATTGCTTGAATTGCATCCAAATTGGGCTGGACAAAAAAATGGGCAAAGTCTGACTGCAACCCAGCTTCTGCTTTTTTGCCCACATGGGTTTTGCGTTTCATAAAAGTTTGAATGGCGCGATAGTGCAGGGATGAATCAGGGTTTTCATCATTTGGTTGTAGGGCAGTGGATGGATTGGGAGAAAGGCATTGGGCATCGGGTTTAGCCGCATCGACTGTCTCAGAAATTTGGGTGTGTTGGGGTGTCATCATTTGCAAAAATCGTAGTTAGTGTGATAAAGGGTGGTTGTGATAAAATTCGGCTATTATAAGTGAAAACCCCAGAAAGTGAAAACAACCAATGGATAATCCGTAATCGCCATGTTATTTCTTGAAAAAACATCACCGCCGCCATTTTGGCAGCCACAGCTAACTGATAAACAGCGTTTGATGTATGACAAAGCCTTTATTGGCAATCGTTCGCAGGCGTATTATCTCAAGCGTTTTGCCCAGTTTGATCAGGCAGGGCGATTGACGGCAAAGTGGCATTGGGCAGGGTTTTTGATGACGTTTCCTTGGCTGTTATACCGTAAGCGATTCTTAGATAGCATTGTCTATTCGGTGGCGGGATGGTCATTTATTCAGCTCAATGTCACCATCATTTTGGTGGCGATAGAGTACTTATTGATACGCAATCTTGATGAAGCGATTCGTATGCCGCTACGTATTGGCATTGGGCTTGCGATTTGGCTGTTTTGGTCGGTAATGGTGGCACGTTGGAGCGATGCTTATTATTATCGGATGGCGCGCCGTGAAATCGCCGATGCCATTGAAATGTATCCGCGTGATGAAGAAAAACAGCTCGCTCATATCCGCAGGCACGGCGGTGTGAGTTTGGTAGGTTTGGCGCTGGCGTTTGGGTTTTATGCGTTTTCTTTGTTTGTGATACAAGTGCAGTTTTTGCCGATTTATGCCAAACAAAAAGCCAATGCCACGCTGTTTGAAGTGCTTGATATCGTAGAAAGCGCACAGGGGCGAGTCGATGCCATCTACAAAGCCACCGGTCAATGTCCTGTCAATACGCCGCTAAGCACAGATAACCAAAAAGTGGTGTTAAAAGTGCTCACGCAAGCAGAAAGCATTCCAACTGACAGTCATTGTATGATTCAAGCGACAGTACGAGGCGTGCCGTTTCCTAATCGCTGGCTCAATGGTCAGACGCTAACCATGTACCGCATTGGTGATAGTAAAGTCGAGGGTAGTTGGGGCTGTATCACCTCACTCAATCGCAAGCAAATTCCCAAACAGTGTATGCTTGCAGAGCGCTGATAAAATAGTGGTGCTTACAACCACTAGCCGATGCGATGGCGGTGGTTTTCAAAAAAAACCGAAGCCTAAATAACAGCCTAGGCTTCGGTTTTTGTTTATCAGTTTTTATTTATCAGTTTTATTTTGAAGCCAGCAAAATAACTTACTTCATCAACAACGCATTGACGCGTTTGAGATAAGCGGCTGGGTCGTCTAATTGACCGCCTTCTGCCAATAACGCTTGGTCAAAAATCACTTGCGCAAGGTCATCGAACTGCTCCGCGCTTTCCAATTTTTGAATGAGCGGATGGTTTGGGTTGACTTCCAAAATTGGTTTGCTCTCTGGCACAGGCTGACCCATTTGTTTGAGCATTTGCATCATCTGTGGTGATAGTTCACCATCAGCCGTCACTAGCAAAGCAGGGCTATCGACAAGGCGATTGGATACGCGCACATCTTTAGCCCGGTTACCCAACACGCCTTTGAGTTTTTCTACCACAGGCTTGAAGGTTTCTTCCGCCTTTTTGGCTTCTTCTTTTTCGGCTTCATCGGTCAAATCACCCAAGTCTACCGCGCCTTTGGCGATGTTTTGTAGCGGTGTGCCATCGTACTCAAACATAAAGTTCATTGCCCATTCATCAACCGGGTTGGTCATTAAGATGACTTCAATGCCTTTTTTCTTGAACACTTCAAGTTGCGGACTGGCTTTGGCGGCGGCAAGGTTTTCAGCTGTTAGATAATAAATCGCCTTTTGACCGTCTTTCATACGACCTTTATAGTCGTCAAAGCTGGTGACCACATTGTCATCAGTGGTAGTGGCATAGCGCAATAATTTGGCAATTTTATCCTTATTGCTTTGGTCTTCACCCAAGCCTTCTTTTAAGACGTTGCCAAATTCAGCATAAAACTGTCTATATTTTTCTTGTTTTTCGGCTTCATCGCTATTGGCTAGGCTAGCTAGCACAGTCAATATACGGCGAGCGTTACCATCGCGAATAGATTTGACATCGCGAGACTCTTGCAGGATTTCACGGCTGACATTGAGCGGTAAATCCGCGGTATCAATCACCCCTTTGACAAAACGCAGATACATCGGCAATAACTGCTCGGCATCATCCATGATAAATACACGTTTGACGTACAGTTTTAGACCGTGTTTTTGCTCACGTTGGTACAGGTCAAACGGCGCTTTTTTAGGGATATATAGCAGCTGGGTATATTGGAGACGTCCTTCGACACGGTTGTGCGTCCAAGTTAGCGGTTCATCATAGTCATAGGTAAGATTTTTATAAAATTCTTGATACTCTTCGTCTTCAATTTCTGAAGGTGAGCGCGTCCATAGGGCATTGGCTTGGTTGATGGTTTCCCATTCGTCAGTGGTTATCATTTGACCTTGGGGCATCTCACCTTTGGCAGTTTCGCCCCCTGGTTCTGAATTAGCAGTTTTTTGCGCGTCAGTGAGTTCTTCTTCTTGCCAAACCTCTTTGCGCATTTGGATTGGCAAGCTGATATGGTCAGAGTATTTATTGACTAAAGATTTGATTTTGTGGCGGTCAAGGTATTCGCTGTGTTCATCGGTAACATGTAAAATCACTGTCGTGCCACGGGTAGGCTTTTCGATGGTTTCGGTGGTGAATTCACCGGTGCCGTCTGAAACCCAGCGTACGCCTTGGCTGGCAGGCTCACCTGCTTTACGCGATTCCACCGTGATGGTGTCCGCTACGATAAAACCTGAATAAAATCCCACCCCAAATTGACCAATCAAATTGCCGTCTTGTTTTTGCGCATCGGATAATTTTTCTAAGAAAGCTTTGGTGCCTGATTTGGCAATAGTACCCAAATGTTCTACCGCATCGGCTTCATTCATACCGATACCATTGTCAATAAAGCTAATGGTTTTAGCATCTTTATCAATATCAATGCGAATGCGTAATTCACTGTCACCTTCATACAGCGCGTCGTTTTGATTGCCTTCAAAACGCAACTTGTCACAGGCGTCAGACGCATTTGAGACCAGCTCACGCACAAAGATATCTGCATTGGAGTATAGCGAGTGGGTGACTAGATGTAATAGTTGCGCGACTTCAGCTTCAAAGCTATATTTTTTTGGCTCAGGTTTGTTTGAATCTGCCATAGTAAGTAACTCCTAAAAATAAGAATAAAAATAATTAACCCAATTTATGATGGTTCGTTGTCATAGTTAGGGTGAGTCTAAAACTATTTCAAGCATAAGCGGCACAATTTTTTAATTTTTAAATAATGAAAACAATGATGCAAGCAGGGTTTAAATATTCAATAATTAAATGACCAATAAAAAGCCGAGCATACTTATACCCGGCTTTACTTGCCATCTATCCGATACTATATCTCTGTTAAATCTTGGATTCACTAGGATTGGACAGTTGGGGTGAGCGTAACGCTTTGGGCAAGCTAAAGGTCACGTTTTCCAAAATCCCTGATAATTCCTCAGGTTTCTCGCCACCCCAGGATTGTAAGGTATCTAATACTTCTTGAATCAATACTTCAGGCGCGGATGCACCCGCAGTCACGCCTACCGTATCCACGCCTGCAAACCAGTCTTTTTGCATTTCACCGGCATTATCAATCAAATGCGCTTTGGCGCCCAAACGCTCCGCGAGTTCACGCAAGCGATTGGAGTTGGATGAGTTGGGTGAGCCCACCACTAACACCACTTGACAACGCGCCGCAAGCTCCTTGACCGCATCTTGACGGTTTTGGGTGGCATAACAAATGTCATCTTTACGCGGCGCATGGATTTTGGGGAATTTATTTTTTAGCGCATCAATCACTTCTGCGGTGTCATCCATCGATAGGGTGGTTTGGGTGACAAAAGCCAAATCAGTATCAGTCGGTAGGTCAAGATTGGCAACATCCACCACATCTTCAATTAGGTGAATACGTCCACCGTATTGTGGATCGAAGCGTCCCATCGTGCCTTCTACCTCTGGATGACCTGCATGACCAATCAACACCGCATCTACGCCTGTTTTGGCAAATTTATTGACTTCGATATGGACTTTGGTAACCAGTGGGCAAGTGGCATCAAACACCGTCAAATCACGGCGTTCGGCTTCATCTTCCACGGCTTTGGAGACGCCATGCGCTGAAAAAATCACAATCGCCCCATCCGGCACTTCATCCAACTCTTCGACAAATACCGCACCGCGATTGGCCAGGTCTTCCACCACAAACTTGTTGTGTACCACTTCATGGCGCACATAAATAGGCGGTTCAAAGCGCTCAAGGCAGACATTGACGATTTCGATGGCTCTATCGACCCCAGCACAAAAACCACGAGGATTGGCGAGTAAAATTTTCATAACACAGTTCTTCAGTCATTGATGATTCATGTGGCTAGTTTACCATGAGTTCATACACGCAAAATATGTTAAACGTAAAAAATCAGCGAATCGGTATTCAAGCACTAAATTACGCAGAAATTGTTAGCAAAAATTGCTAAAATAGCCGATTCAAAAATGGCTACTACTCACTTCATCAAACCCCTAAGGATATGTCATGACCAAAGGCTCATTATTTATCATCACCGCAGCAAGCGGTACTGGCAAAACATCGCTGGTCAAACAGCTGATTGCAACGACCAATGACTTGGCGGTTAGTATCTCGCATTCGACTCGCAAGCCACGTCCTGGTGAGATTGATGGGCAGCATTATCATTTTGTCAGCCGCGAGATATTTGCTGATATGATTAAGCAAGGTGAATTTTTGGAGCATGCTGAAGTGTTTGAAAACTACTATGGTACCGCCCAGTCCACAGTAGAATTTATGCTGAGCAATGGCTTGGATGTCATCTTAGAAATCGACTGGCAGGGCGCGCTGCAAGTGCAAAAATTGCGTCCCGATGCCACGACCATTTTTATCCTACCGCCCGACCGCCAATCGCTGCGCCAACGGCTTTCCAATCGCGGACAAGACAGTCAAGAGGTGATTGAAAGACGTCTTGCCGGTTCGGTCAATGAAATGTCGCAATACGTGAATTTTGATTATGTGGTGATTAATGACAATTTCGACGTGGCATTAGCGGAGCTAAAATCAATCATCATCGCCAATCGTTTGACACTCGCTAAACAGCAAGAGCGTCACGCTGGCCGTATTGAGCAGCTATTGTCTGAATAAATCATCAATAGCCTATAAATAATCAATAAGCGCAACGCGCTAATGAAACGCACTAAAAATCTGCTGTCTTAGCCACCCATACAGCGGGTCAACCTGTTGTTGTTGGTGCCAATAGCCGTGTAACTCGATATGAGTCAACTCAATCGGCAAATCCAAAATCTGCCAGCCTTGGGCGGGTGGCAAAAATGTGGTGGCTAACTGGCGCGGCAAGGTAAGCAATAGTTTGTCTTGTTTTAGCAATTGAAAAGCCGTGGCATAATGTTGGCAACGGATTTTACTCTGCCGCTGCCAACCTGCTTTGGACAATAAACTATCTTCAATCGACAGACCTAGCCGCCGTGATGACACAGTAATATGTTGACTGGCAAAATACTGGGCTTGGGTGATAGTCGGTTCGTTCGCCAATTCAGCCGCAAAATTTGGCGCATACAGTACCAGCACAAACTCATCTCGCAACAACGGTTGATGCACAATCTCACTATCCACCACCCGCGCCACATCAATGGCAAAATCCAGCTGTCCAACTTTTAGTTCATGCGCAAGCGCTGAGCGATTGAGCCGGCTACTGGTGATTTGGCAATTGGGCAGGACTTGATGAATTTGGCTGACCAATTTGTTAAACACAATCAATTCAATTTCATCGTGCATGGCAATCGTCAACTTAGCAAAGCTCTGCTGCGCCAGCTCGCCAAGTTTGTCCTCGCTTAATAAATGGTTAGTTTGAAATATTTGTTCGAGATTTTCAAAGCTTTGTTTGACGGTGGGATAAAGCCGTTTGGCATACAGGGTGGGGTGCAGCTCACCTTTTTCCCGATAAAAAAGTTCGTCCCCCAATGATTGGCGCAGACGACCTAACGCATGGCTAATCGCCGATTGGCTCAAATGTAAGGCTTCTGCGGTATGGGTAAGATTTTTAAGCTCAAAAATATAAATAAATAGCCTAAGTAGATTTAAATCAAGCTGCTTTAATGGGTTTTTACGCAACATATGGATAATACCTTACAAGTATAGGACAATTATTTGCTCAATAATTTGGCTAAGACCTTTCAATGGTATGAATTTTATTCATGGTATTATACTAATTAAAATCATTTTATTCATGATAATAAATCCGTTAAGCTGATTCAATAATTGTTTTAGCCGAAAAAGGACAATGCCTAATGGAATTCCAACTTAGCGATAAAGCAAAAGATTACATCGCCCGTACCAAAGCATTTATTCAAACCGAAATCGAACCGATTGAAGCAGAATTTTGGCAAGCGGCGCATAAGCTTAATCCCACAGGCGATTGGACGACTTGGCAATGGCCTGCCAAACTTGAAGAATTAAAAACCAAAGCCCGTGCGCAAAATTTATGGAATATGTTTTTGCCAGACGAGCAACTCGGTCAAGGATTAAGTGTTCAAGAATATGCCCATATTGCTGAGTTGTCTGGCAGAAGTCTCATTGCCCCACATGTGTTTAACTGTAATGCGCCAGATAGTGGCAATATGGAATTGATTTGGCGCTACGGTAACGACGCCCAAAAAGCGCAATGGTTAACGCCGTTATTGGCAGGCGAGATTCGCTCCGTGTTTGGCATGACAGAGCCTGCAGTAGCCAGTAGTGATGCCACCAATATGCAAGCCACAGCGATTGTCGAAGGCGATGAAATTGTGCTCAACGGTCGCAAATGGTGGTCATCAGGTTTGGGCGATCCAAACGCTAAACTTATTATTTTTATGGCACACACCCCAGACGAGAGCAAAGATCGCCACCATCAGCACACCATGGTGTTGGTGCCAATTGATACCCAAGGCGTCAAGATTGAACGCATGCTCAAAGTGTTTAATGATTATGATGCACCGCATGGACATGGCGAAATGTGTTTTGACAACGTGCGTGTACCGCTTAGCAATGTCATCGGCGGGGCAGGCGAGGGATTTGCGATTGCCCAAGGGCGCTTAGGACCGGGTCGGATTCACCACTGTATGCGCTGTATTGGTGCTGCAGAAAAATCGCTAGAGCTTGCCATCGATCGCGGGCTAAGCCGTAGCGCATTTGGTAAACCGCTGCTTGATTTAGGGGGCAACCGTGAACGTATCGCTGACGCCCGTGTCAAAATTGACCAAGCGCGTCTGCTAACCCTGTATGCTGCCTATAAAATGGATAAACTCGGCACCAAAGCGGCGTTAACCGAAATCTCAGCGATTAAAGTGGTCGCCCCAACGGTACTACAAGAAGTCGTCGATATGGCGATTCAGCTGCATGGGGGTATGGGTGTGAGCCAAGATACGCTGTTGCCGATGTTCTTTAACCAAGCCCGTAGCCTACGCCTTGCCGATGGACCTGACGAAGTGCATAAAGGCATGATTGCCAAACTGGAAGTGAAAAAACGCCAACAAGCGACGACCAAATAACTAGCAAATAACTAATAGCTAGTTAACAAAAAAGGTAGCTAGCTAACAAAAAAGGCGTAATGTCAGGTTGCGTCATTTTGCTATTTGACCTCGTTAACAATACAAGTTAAAAAACAAGATAAAAAACAAGGATGAAATTATGCTTGATACTGCGAACCCAGTACGCAAAGGCGAAGAGATTGACAGCAATGCGGTCACCGAGTATTTAATGAGCCAAGGCATCGCTTTGCAAGGTCGGCCAGAAGTCACCCAATTTTCAGGGGGCGCATCCAACTGGACATACCGACTAAAATATGCCAACCGTGATTTGATTTTACGCCGGCCACCCAAAGGTACCAAAGCCAAATCCGCCCATGATATGGTGCGTGAGTACAAAGTGCAAAAAGCACTGCAATCACAATACCCACGCGTCCCCAATATGGTCGCCCTGTGTACCGATGACCGCGTGATTGGTTGCGATTTTTATGTCATGGATCGCATCGAGGGCATTATTCCCCGTGCCAATTTGCCCAAAGCATTGACGTTAAGCGAACAGCAAGTCAGCGAGCTGTGCAGGCAGGTGGTCGATGCGTTGATTGATTTACACAAGGTCGATTACACCCAAAACCCTGATTTGGTGGCACTTGGCAAAGGCGAAGGCTACTGCGAGCGTCAAGTCATGGGATGGGATAAACGCTATGAGCAAGCCCGTACGCCTGATGTACCTGATTTCGCCGATGTGCGTCAGTGGTTAAAAGCCAACACCCCAACAGATGTCAAAACTAGCGTAATTCATAATGACTGGCGTTTTGACAATGTGATTTTAGACCCAAACAATCCAACCAACATCATTGGCGTGCTCGACTGGGAAATGGCAACGATAGGCGATCCCTTGATGGATTTGGGCTGTGCGTTAGCTTACTGGATTCAAGCCGATGACAATGCGGTGATGAAAGCTACGCGCCGTCAGCCGACCAATCTGCCAGGCATGATGACCCGTGCCGAAGTGGTCGAATATTACCTACAAAAAACGGGGCTGAAAGTGGACAACTGGCGCTTTTACGAAGTGTTTGGGGTGTTTCGCTTGGCAGCGATTGCACAGCAGATTTATTACCGCTATTATCATGGGCAGACGGATAATCCGGCGTTCAAAGATTTTGGCGTGATTGTCAATGCCTTATACGAGCGCTGTGTCGAGCTTATCGAAAAAAATAATCATAAATCATAGGGATTTTCATGAAACTCATCAGCCTTGTCCGTCATGGGCAAGCGTCATTTGGCGCAGACAATTACGACCAACTGTCCCCAAAAGGTATCGCTCAGACCCAATGGCTTGGCGATAGTTTCCGCCAGTCAGGTCGGCAAGTGCACGCGCTGATGTCAGGCAGCATGGCGCGGCAAAAGGACAGTCTCAAGCATTTTTTAAGCCATTATTATGTCACCCGTGAAGGCATTGAACTAACTGAAATCACTCACCATGTGCAAAACATAGCAAATCCCAGTTTGACCATGCCGCTATTGCTCGGTGAAGATAGCAGTTTTAATGAGTTTAATCATGAGCAAATTCTTTATAAAGCGGGATTGCCATTTGCGGATAAAGCCAGTTTTATGGCGTATTTGTCCAGTCAAACACACCCTGAAATTAGCTTTACTGATATTTTTACTCAAGCCATGAGCCGTTGGCAAAGCGGTCAGTACGACAGTGATTATGATGAAAGTTGGCAACACTTTTTGCAGCGCACTTGGAACGGTTTTGAGCGGTTGATGGCGCAAACTGGCGAGCATGAACATGCGATGGTATTTACCTCAGGTGGCGTGATTGCCAGTATCATGCAGCAAGTGATGAAACTATCAGATGTCCAAGCCTTTGATTTGAACTGGCATATCGCCAACGCCAGTATTCACCAATTTCGCGTGAGTGACCAAGGTGTTTTTTTACAGACCTTTAATGAGTTTAGCTATTTGTATCAGCAAGGCGAGCAAATGGTGACTTGGCGCTAAAATTTAGCTTATCAGTTTAACATTTGAAAAAATTTAACAAATAATTAAGGATGAAACAATGCAAACACTACCGGAATTACTGCAGCAAGTTCAAACCACAATGACACCCCCGAACACTGACTTATCGCCTTTTATCGATAACCAAGTGGGCAAGGGTAAAACTATTTTGATTACTGGCGCAAGCTCAGGCCTGGGGGCAGGCATGGCGACCCATTTTGCTCGCATGGGCTATAATTTGGCAATTTGTGCGCGCCGTACCGAACGCCTAGAACAACTCAAAGCCAACCTGTTAGCGGATAATTCGACGATTAAAGTCAGTGTCAAGGCACTCGATGTGACTGATTATGCGCAGGTTTTTAAAGTGTTTCATGAATTTGCCGAAGAGTTTGGCAAGCTTGATCGTATCATCATCAATGCAGGGGTCGGTGAGGGTCGCCGTATTGGCAAGGGTAATTTTGATATTAATCGCAAAACTGCCGAAGTCAATTTTATCTCAGGCCTTGCCCAGTGTGAAGCAGCGATGGAAATTTTCCGCGCCCAAAATAGCGGTCATTTGGTGGTTATCTCAAGTATGTCGGCATTCCGTGGTCTGCCAAAACACATGTCAGTTTACGCGGCAAGTAAATCAGCGATTGCCCAGCTTGCTGAAGGGATTCGCGCCGATATGCTGCTTTCTGCTTTACCGATTAAGGTGTCAACGATTTATCCAGGGTATATACGCACTGAGATTAATGAAGGCGCTAAACCGTTACCCTTTGAAGTGAGTGAAGAAATCGGCACCAAAGCATTGGCAATCGCGATTGAAGGCGAGCCTGATGAAGCGTGTGTCCCTGAACAACCCTGGACACTGATGAGTGACTGGATGAAAAACGCCCCACTCACCTGGGTCAATGGTTTGGCATAAACCAAAGAATGGTAAAAAAACCCAAATGAGACTTTGCGCTGATTTGGGTTTTTTTATTGTCTTCATATAGGGTGTCTTGATATAGGGCGTCCTAATATAGAGTATCTTAATATAGCGCATTGCCAACCTGTATATTTGCCTTTGGCGACAGATTTGACATTACCGAGTAGAAGGCTGTTATAAAAAATAATGAGTATGAAGGGTTAAATCGTAACAGTCATCATTAACCATGCACCTATACTGTACCTATAGTTTTTCATGTGAGGCATTTAACGCCTATAATGATATTTGCAGTAGGCTAGACAAGGGTCGAAATGATAAAATCAGCGACTCTTTTATGAATTTTCTTTATTGTTACGATAACTGAGTGGTACAGGCAACCAAACGATGAAAAAACTTGAAAACGCGCTACAAAAAATTGATAAATACGGTCAGTTTGTGATGAAAAAACTGGTCAATCGACGCTCATTAGCAGAGCTACAAGGTATCGGTAAAGGCAAAACCGTATTGATTACCGGTGCCAGTTCAGGGATTGGCGCGATGATGGCACGCCGATTTGCCTATCTAGGCTATGATTTGGCAATTTGCGCGAGACGAGAAGAGCGATTAAATGCGTTGAAGCAAGACATTGAAAGCAAGTACCCTGTCAAAGCCTCTGTCAAAACTTTGGATGTGACCGACTATAATCAGATTTTTACGGTATTTGATAGCTTTGTGAGTGACTGCAAAACCCGAGGGAAAACGATTGATAAAATTATCGTCAATGCAGGGGTGGGCGATAGCCGCGTCATTGGTCATGGACGCTTTGAGACCAATCGCCATACCGCTGAAGTCAATTTTATCGCAGCGATTGCCCAGTGTGAGGCGGCGATGAAGATTTTTCGCCAGCAAAACAGCGGTCAGTTGGTGGTCATCTCAAGTATGTCAGCGGTGCGCGGTTTACCCCGTCATCTTACCACCTATGCCGCTGCCAAAGCGGGACTGGCAAATCTAGCCGAAGGCATTCGCGCTGATATGATGCAGGAAAAACGTCCGATTACTGTCACCACCATTTATCCTGGTTATATCCGTACTGAGCTTAATATCGGTGCCAAATATTTGCCGTTTGAAAGTACAGAAGAAGAAGGCGTCGAAGCGATTGTCGAAGCGATTGAAGCCAAAGTGGATGAAGCCTTTGTCCCGGCATGGCCTTGGCTGCCGATTGGGATTGGTATGAAAATATTGCCGCTCAGGGTGATGACCAAATTTTTATAAGCGCATATTTAAAAAAATTTTAAACTCTCAGCATAATCAACAACGCCTTGGCAGCCATTGCCTTGCTTCATGCTAAAATCTTGTTTTATGGTTCGTCAAAAGTTTGTCCATGCATCAAGCCATCAAGAACGTCGCAAAAGCCCCCATGATTGCTCGCTATACCTGGTTAGCTATTATGGTCGCCGCCATGATTTGTGCCGACCAGTGGGGCGTTGCCAAACAGCAAATCAATCATCTACTCACGATTACCATTATGTATGGGGTCAGCGTTGAGCTAACTAAACGCCTAATGGCTATTCGACAATTTAACCCACAACACTCTTGGGTCACAATGGCGGGATTTATCGGGGATTTACTGGCGTGGTCAGCCTTTATTTATTATTCAGGTGGCGCCGCCAATCCGTTAATTACCTTATTTTTGACGGTGATTGCTGTGGCGTCTATGGTGATGCGAACCATGCACATCATCAGCTTGTCGGTGCTGTCAGTTGGGCTGTATACGCTGTTATGGTATTGTTATGTGCCGCTAACCCTGAGCCACCATGATCATGTGGTGGGGCAAAAACTCCATTTACTGGGTATGTTTGGGGTGTTTATTTTTGCCGCCATCATGTTCACTGCTTTAACGGTTTATTTTAAACAGGCGATGAGCCGCAGTTATCAGGCGCTTGAGCAAGCGCAGCAAGCCATTCACCAACAACGTCGGTTGCTTGCCATCAGTAGTCTTGCGGCCAATATCGCCCATGAGATGAGCACGCCGATTGCGTCGATGCAATTACTAAGCGATGATATTGCCCAGCAATTAGAGGAAGACGACGAACTGTTGGATGACATAAAACTGTTACAGTCACAAATCGACGTCTGCCGCCAATCGCTGCACAAGCTCAAATCCCATATCCAATCCAATGCGCTCCCGCCAGCGCAATCAGAGCCATTGGCATGGGTAACGTCATCAAATTTACCAACGCTATTGCCCAAAGTCGTCAATGATTGGCAATTTATCAACCCCCATGTTGAAGTAGCACTCAATGTACCACCACAACCGATCGATGTGCCCTTGAGTGAAGAACAGCTGTATTCTATTGTGATGAATATGCTCAATAATGCCATGCAGGCACAAGCCACAATGCTTAGTATTAGCGTACAGCTTGCTCAAAACGTGATGATTATAATTGAAGACAACGGACAGGGTATCGACAGTAGCATGGTACAGCGTATCCAACACCAAATCGCCATCGAATCTGATCATGGCTTAGGGCTTGGCTTGACGATTGCCAAAACAGTTATAGAATATGTTGGCGGACACCTTGAGCTGACCAATAAGCAAAATTCACCCCTGCAAAAAAGGTTAGATGATTCAGGTACGTGCGTGAAGATAACGTTACCAGTAATCGATGCGCCCGCCAGTTTGTTGTAGGAGACTAGGTTGCAACACCCACCCCTGTTAGCAGAGACATGGCTTATCATTGATGATGATGAGGTGTTTTGCCGTATTTTAAAAAAGTCGTTGGAAAAACAGGGCAATCAGGTATTGACTGCCAGCAATGCCGATAGCGCGCTACAACTGGCAAAGAAGCAATTACCCAAGTTTATTATATTGGATCTCAACATCGGTGATGACAACGGCATTCATCTGATTAAGCCATTACTCGCTATTAGCCCCACCGCCAAAATTCTAATGCTTACTGGTTATGCCAGCATTGCTACCGCTGTCAGTGCGGTCAAAATGGGCGCATATCATTATTTACCTAAGCCTTGTAGCCTGGATGACATCTATAAAGTATTGGATATTGCAGCAACCCCTACAAAGTCACTAAGTATTGCCACAGATGAACGTTTATCACTTGAACATCACGAATGGGAATACATCCACCAAGTATTAGGTGAATGCCAAGGCAATATCAGTGAAGCCGCGAGGGTACTTAAAATGCACCGGCGCACACTACAGCGCAAACTACAAAAAAAACGTAAAGTGGATGCGCAATAACCTTTATTAGGCGCACACAGCAGCCCATAAATTGTCAGCCGAGTTAGCCCAATAGTTGGGTGAGCACAAAACACAAAAAAAGCGCTTATAATAAATAAGCGCTTTTTTGATATCTATTTTTTGATATCTAGGCAAATGGATAACCAATCAATGCAGCGTTATTCACGCAGTCACGATATCAGACCATTTACGATAGTAGGCTTAGCTAACCTTAGATAGCAACGATATTGCTAGCTTGGTCGCCTTTTTGACCTTGGGTCACAACGAAAGATACGCGTTGACCTTCCGCTAAGGTTTTGAAACCTGAGCTTGCGATTTGGCTATAATGGGCGAAAACGTCTTTGCCGCCATTGTCTTGTTCGATAAAGCCAAAGCCTTTTGATTCGTTAAACCATTTTACGGTGCCGTTTACAGTATTTGACATAGGATTGTCCTTGATTAGATAGATTTTAAAAGTGGTCATCTGACCCTAAAGCTGGAACTAAGCCACAACACGATTCTATTCGGTATGAAAGAATTGCGGCAGTTTTGATACACGATTGACTTAAAATCTAGGACACAAGCGTAATGGAAACGAACTTAGAATAGACTTAATGTAATGCGATTGAAACTTCTGACTGCTTTCTAGCTGTTGTCCAGTATATAGTAATACCGGCAGATAGCAAGGAATATCACAATAGTTTTGTAAGTGAACTGTGTTAAACCCAACTTTTATACCTTTATTTCATTCAAAGGCTGGTTTTATTTAAGCCGAAGGCTGATTCTCTAAACCCCTTAAAAAATGGGCAAATCCTTCCTTAGCGCGGGCATCAAGGCGACTGCTAGTCACCACGCGTACTAAATTACTCCAAATAATGGGTAAATTGGCTTGCTCAAATTTTTTCACCAAACCCACATCTTCATGGCAAGTTAATTCATCAAACCCACCTACCGCCAAATAATCTTGACTGGCAAAGCTCAAATTTGCCCCATGAATATGGCGATGATTCATACAATCTTGATAATGGGCGAGGTATTGCTGTTTGGTACTCTCTGACAACGCGTCCCAACAATCGATGCTCACTACGCCACATATCATGGCTGTGGGCATAGTGGTGGGCGTAGTTGTGGGCTCAGCTTTTAGATGTTTGATTTGTGCCATTAACCAATCAGCTTCCACCATACTATCGGCATCGGTGCAAGCAATCCAATCAGCCCCCTGTTCAATCAAGTAACGCACGCCCAAATCTCTGACCTTACCCACGCAGCGAAACTCACAGCGCAGCCAGTCTACGTGGGCGTTTTGTACTTTTGATAAAGTATCATCATCACAGCTATCTAGCACGACCACCGTTTGTACCACTATGTCGCTTGATAGCTGAGCAATCGCCTGTTTAATGGCATCCAAACACGCGCTGATGCTATCGGCTTCATTATGGGCAGGGATGACTATGCCGATTTTTTTGGGTAGCCGCTGTGGGACGGTAGTATTTGCCATGACGTTTTTCTCAGTTATTCCACTAGATTTTCTTGCTTGGCAAGGCTTTGGTGATTGGTTTGCCAAATGGTCAACAAAAAATCTTGGTCAATCACATGACTTTGCTGATGGTAGTGAAGCTGTTGTTGTAACCTGTCGTGGACTGTTTCGCCTGTCAGTTGAAACCCGTCAATCGGATAGCGCCAATGACAGGCTAAAATAACGCCATTGTCTGTCAATGCGGTATTGAGCCAAGCGATGACTTCGGTCAGTGCGTCAGGCGCCAAGTAGTATAAAATCTCACTGACCACAATCAAATCAAATCGCTCACTCGGCAAATCCTGCGGTATCAAACCTTGCACAACTTGCACATGCGCCTTTTTTTGCAGACGCTCACTGGCAAGTTTGACCGCCTCAAGTTGCCCATCCACACACCTCAAATAATCGCAGCGCTGGGCTAACTGCTCACTAAATACGCCATTGCTACAGCCCAGTTCAATCGCCTTGGCAAAATGTGGGTAGGGCAACAATGACAAGCAAATTGCGCGTTTTCGCACTTCATACCAGCGTTTTTCATATTGCCAAGGGTCTCTACTATCGGCATAAATTTGGGCAAAATACGCTGACACATCAGTCATGAAGATATACCTCAAACGGTTGGCTAAGCCTGGTTAATGTAGTATCTGACAAAATAGGCGCTGTTCCCGTTGTTGGGTCAGCATAGATTTGACTGCTAAAACAGCGCATGGCATAACTTTTTCGCTGCGCCTGCAATTCGCTTAAATCAAATCGCCATGCCTTGTGCCAGGGAATACGGCTATCGCCAGGTTTTGCCCAATGCCATGCCCAAATCAGCACTTGATAGCAGGTTAAATTTAACTGACTTTTAAATTCATGGGCAAAACGCTGTATCACTTGCCCAGTGCCTTCATGGTCGGGATGACCATCGTACGCAAATGGGGTGATCAAAATATCAGCGGGCTGAATCAGCGATGTTAACTTGTCAAAAAAATCCGCTTGTCGCCCAAAAACTTCACCATCAGGAAAATTTAAGCTCGTCATCGACACATTGGGCAAATCCAAACTGCTATCGAGCGTTTCAAGCGCAAGCTGGCTTTCAAGTGCTCGGATTTTTGCCAGTTTGTCGGTCGGATACAGCGGTGAGTTAGGGTGGCTTTTCTCGCCTTGGGTGACGCTAACAATCAATATTTGATTACCTTGAGCCACCAACCCTTGCAGCAGCCCGCCACAGCCCAAAATCTCATCGTCTGGGTGCGGCGCAAAAATACACACACGCCGATGGGTGGGAAAATGGGTCGATATATCCAGTCTGGTGAGACTGTCCAACCCTTGCCACGCTTGCCAATCTTGTGCAGATGTGCCGTCGCCTGCAATCAAACGGTCGCCCACAATCGGATGCAGTGGGGCGCGCTTAGAATCTACAGTTGCCATAATGCCCCTTGTGAATCGCCTAGCTGTTCGGCAGTCAATTTGCCAATCGCTTCACTGTCAAATGCGCCATGGGTTTGACGGATAAATACCGATAAATCTGCGGCTAGCCGTGCAAAATGGGCGTTTTTGCAATAAGGCGTTGCGCCCAAGGCTTTACCAACTTTTTCAAGTACTAGCATGGCGGTAGTCTCCACTTGCGCTCTTAAGATACGGATGGCAAGTGCATGACTTTGGCTAGGCTCACTATCGATTAATTGCGCAACCTGATGAAAGTACGCTTGGGTGACACTCAGTGCTTGCGACACTTCGCCAAGATAAAGTGCTTTAAAGGCTTGGGGTTTTTGCTGATAACTGTCCAATAAAAACTGTGCCAACTGCGCTGCCGCGCCATACCAACAAGCCGCTACCCCTGCCGCACCCTGCCAAAATCCTGGGCGGTCGAGATAAGGGCTGCTACCTTTGGCAATCGCATTTGACATGACTTGGATGGCGTTAGCGCCTTTTAGATGGAGCGTGGCTGTCGCCGTGTACGGCATACCTACCGCATACCAACCGCTGTCATCAATGGTGATTTGCGGTTGCTTCATGGCGACCATCAGTAATTGGGCGTTATTTTGGGCATCTCGGAAAATAACCAAGCCATGATCGACAAAGGTTGCACCCGAACACCACAGTTTTTGTCCCGTGCATGTTTCGCCATCAAAACGCAGTGGGTCATTACCACCTTCTGCTGCCCATACGGCCCATAGGCCTTCAGCGATATCGTCCACGCCCAATTCTGCCAGAATCGCCAATGCATCAAGATGCGACTCAAAAAATTTGACCAAGTTCAAATCACAAGCCGCAACCTGTGCCAATACTTGCCAGCGCTGTAAAGTATTACCGTCAGCAGGCAAGGCAATTTGAGCGGACAAAAGCACCAACTGCGACAAAGTTTGCTTTAATTGTGTGACATAAGCGGCATCACTTAGTTTAGGTGATGTATCAACCGTTCTGCGAAAGTCTTGCAAAATAGCGGTGATTAATTTACTCAAGTCCGATTGGTGATAGTCGGTAGGTAAAGCATGATCCAAAACTGGTGTCATTGTGAGTTTCTCATTGGCTGTTTTGTTGTCTATTTTATTATCTGTCTTATTGTCTGTTACATTGTTTATTTTATTGTCTCTTTCATTGGGTTATGGAGTTTTATCCATATGGGCTAAATCTGCCAAAAAATGCGCTCGCCACGTGTCAATATCGGTCTCATTGATGCTCTTTAGTAGCGATTGGTGACGTTGTTCCCGTTGTTGTTTGGTCATGGTCAATGCTTGGTATAAGCCCTCTATCATGCTGTCGTTGTTCGTAGGGTCGACCAAGATAGCTTGCTGAAGTTGGTGCGCTGCCCCCGCATTTTTAGACAAAATCAAAATCCCTGCGTTTTGTTCATCCTGTGCGGCAATATATTCTTTTGCCACCAAATTCATGCCGTCTTTTAGCGAATTAACCCAACAAATTTGGCATTGCCTAAATAAAGGCATTAAATTGTCATGACTGACTGGGTCTTCTTGATAGATAATCGGTTGCCAACTGGCAGTAGCAAATTGGCTATTGATTTGCTCAACGAGGGTGTGCACTTGTTGTCGTAACTGTTGATAAGTCTGAATATCGAGACGGGACGGGCAAGCAATTTGATACAGCTGAATTCGTTCAAGATATTGCGGATAACGCTGCAAAAAGGCGGCAAAAGCTTGTAAGCGTTCGGGAATGCCTTTGGTGTAATCCAGTCGTTCCACCGCTAGAATAGTGGTGATGGTTGAAGTGAGATTTTTTAACACAGCTTGGTCTGACAGCGGTTGACTGGCAAGTTCATGAATATAGACAGGATTGATACCAATCGGATAGGCTTGTATTAAGGTGGTATGATTGCCATGGGTAATGAGTGTACGCGCATTTGTTTGAGTAATCTGGATGGCGTGGGGGAGTAGCTGCTCAATCACCGCGACACAATTTTGAGCGTCTTGTTGGGTTTGTAATCCAACCACATCATAATCAAGTAATTGATTAATTAAAGTTTGACCATAAGTCAAAAAATCCCACACCCATAACTGGGGAAATGGAATATGCAAAAAAAAGCCAATGCGCTGTTTCATGCCTAAGTCACGGCAATGCCTTGCTACCGCAAAAAAATGATAATCTTGTATCCAAATCATATCGTCAGGCTGCGCAATTTGCTGTAGTTGTTTGGCAAACATACGATTGACAGCTTGATAAACGCTAAAATCTTCACTACTTGATACAATCAAATCCGTGCGGTCATGCATCCCCGCCCAAAGTCGATTATTGGCGTAACCACAATAATATTTTTCATATTGTATGGGTGAAAAAGCCGTCGTGACATAGGTGACTTTGTCATGCTGCTCAGTCGCAAATTGATTGACAGTATCGGGCATATCGCTGATATTTGTCACTACTTGACCGTTCCAACCGACCCAAATACCGCCATCTTTGGCAAGGGCTTCTTGAAGCGCTACTGCCAACCCCCCTGCCACAGCTTTAGGTGACTGTTTATTAGGTAAATTAACCCGATTCGATAACACAATCAACTTTGACATAGGGTCAATAATCCTTTAAGTAAATCGGTAACGGCTGAGACGTCGCTCACATAATAATGGGCATGGGTGGGTTCAAAACCGACTTTGACACCAATTCCTTTGATATCACTACCTTTCTTATTTGGTGTATCACCATAACTTTGTACGGCAATAAATCCTGCTTCATCGGTCACATCATCACCGATAAATATCGGACGGCAATGAGGGTGATAGTTTTTTAACACATGGTTAATGGCACTGCCTTTATCGACACCTTGCGGCAATAGCTCATACACACATTTGCCCGCTTTAAGTTGCCACTCCTTAAAATCATGCCCAATAGCTTGCATGATGGTTAAAGCGCTATCGGCAAGTTCGGGATGCTCACGAAAATGCAGTGCCACACCAAAAGGTTTTTGCTCAATTCGCCAGTGTGGACGATCACCAGTGGCGTTAATGACGCTTTGGTTAATTTGTTCTAGCTGCGCTAAATCGATGTCCACCAAAGAATAGCTATCGATTAGAGTATCGCATTGCAAACCGTGACTACCAATCACCGGTAGTTTCAACGGCGCTGTCAAACGTCTAGCATCAGCAACTGACCGCCCTGTTACCAGCCAAACGGGTAGATAGTTTTGTAACTCCGCTAAAATTGCTAGATTCTCATTGCTGATAAAACTTTGCTGGGGATCGGGGTGAAATTCACTAAGCGTCCCATCAATATCTAATAATAGCAACAAATCAGAAACCCCTTGCACAACTTTGGCTACATTATCGACCAAAAGTTGTGAGGGGCTAGTGATAGAATGATTAATCATGGTATAAAGGTGACTAACACTCATCTTATATTTTTACCATTTTATCATTCTAAATCTATCCATAATGAGGTAACATTATGGGGTCAAAATCACTTTTCGACACTCTTCTTCACGTTTTTCAAAGATTTCATAACCTTTTGCCGCATCTGATAGATTCATACGATGGGTAATAATCGCTTCAGGCGATAAATCCCCATTTTCAATATGTTCAAGCAGTTGTGGCAAGTATTTATGTACATGTGTTTGACCCATTTTAAAGGTTAATCCTTTGTCAAACGCATCACCCATCAAGAAACCATGAATCGGACCTGCATACACCCCAGGGATACTCACTGTACCACCACGACGTACCGCTGCCATACACTGACGTAATGCCGCGCCACTTGAGCCTTCAAGCTTGAGCGTAGTTAATACGGTTTCAACCACGCTGCCTTTTGATTCAAAACCAACAGCATCAATCACCGCATCGACACCACGATGCCCCGCAGTTTGCTCAATAATGGCTTCTGCGGCATCAACTTTATCAAAATTGACAGGAATCGCGCCATACGTATCTTGTGCATATTGCAAACGATAGTCATTGTGGTCAACGATAAATATTTGTGCCGCGCCTAACATTTTGGCACAGGCGGCTGATAACAAGCCTACAGGTCCTGCACCATAGATAGCCAAAGTCGAACCTTTGGTAACATTGGCATTCGTCACCGCTTGCCATGCAGTCGGCAAAATATCTGATAAGAATAACACTTTCTCATCAGGCAATGAACCTGGGACTTTAAAAGGGCCAAAATTGGCTTTTGGGACGCGCACATATTCTGCTTGTCCACCCGGCACACCACCGTATAAATGACTAAAACCGAACAATGCTGAAGGTGGTGGAATAAGCTTTTTGTTCATCGCCGCGCCTGGACCCTCATTGGTGGTCTCACAGGCTGCCATCAAATCATTTTGACAAAAAAAGCAGCTACCACAGGCAATTACAAAAGGTATCACCACGCGATCGCCTTTTTTTACCGCTGTGACGTCAGCGCCCACTTCTTCGACAACCCCCATAAATTCATGACCAAAAATATCGCCTTCTTCGGTCGCAGGGATTTTGCCACGGTATAAATGTAAGTCCGAACCACAAATGGCGGTAGCGGTAACTTTTAAGATAATATCATCTTTGGCTTGTAACTGTGGGTCGGGAACATTGTCGACTCGGACATCTTTGGCACCGTGGTAGGTTAATGCGCGCATGGGTATTACTCCTAGTTATTGTTTTGCTGTTGTTGTTTTTTGACTGTTATTTGACCAAATAAAGCAGCGCCACTGAACTAATATGTTATGGGGCGTTATCATTTGATGTTGTGCAGAGTAACATGCGCCATGCATGGTTGTTGTCTATTCATGTAGTAGATAGGTTAATGTAATGTAAGTAATCTTAAAATAAACCATTGAAAATATTATATAATTTTAATAATTGTCCATAAAATTTTAGTATCAATTTTTAGCTATGGCTTAAACTTTAGTTCGCGTAATTTTTTTAAAGATAATGGTCAAGGCAGCTGATAAAAAACCAAGGTGCTACTACGCTACTAATTTGCTACTAAAGTAAACGCATATCAGCCAACGACAAAAACTCAGTAAGTAAAACTGATTAGCCGTATCCCTTTGCAAGTTATACGATAAGCCAAAATTTGTTGGTTTATGAGTTTATCTACATTTTTACTGTCAATTTTTGACAGGTAACACGATGAATTTTGCAAGCTATTGACCCAAGTGATAATTAAGAATACAGCCATCATCAATCATCAAAAAAAACATTGTTAATTAAAAAAATTTAAAGATGGATATTGAAAAGATTTATCAAAACACCATATCAATTTTAGTTCAAAGCTAATTAGTTAAAATATAAAAGGAAAAATAATAATGCAATTTGATAAATTTACTAATGCCTTACAAAATGCGGTTCAGCAGGCACAAACGCTCGCTGTTACTCGTGATCATACCGCGATTGAGCCGATTCATTTATTGTCAGTGCTACTCAATGAACCGAGCAATGCCAATGTGTATGAACAGGCAGGCGCAAACTTAAATCAGTTAAAAACAGAGGTGCAACAATCGCTTAACAACCAAGCGGTGATTGGTACACCCACAGGTGATGTCAATCTCAGCCCAAATACGGCTAAGATTTTAAATCTAGCCGAGCGTCATGCGCAAAAAGCGGGCGATCAGTTTTTATCCACCGATTGGGTGCTGGTTGCCCTAGCAGAGACGGGTGACACCGCAAAACTGCTTGCAAAAGCAGGGGTCAATGAGCCAAAACTAAGACAAGTCATTAATTTTATTCGTGGGGGTGATAAAGTGGATACACAAAACAGCGAAGACCAACGTGATGCCTTAAACAAATATACCATCGATTTAACCGCACGTGCCGAATCGGGCAAACTTGATCCCGTGATTGGGCGTGATGATGAAATCCGCCGTACCATTCAAGTGTTGTCACGCCGTACCAAAAACAACCCGGTGCTCATCGGTGAGCCGGGTGTAGGTAAAACGGCCATTGTCGAAGGATTGGCGCAAAAAATCGTCAATGGTGACGTGCCAGAAGGCTTGCGCAACAAACGTGTATTATCGCTTGATTTGGGGGCACTGATTGCGGGCGCAAAATTCCGTGGTGAGTTTGAAGAACGCCTAAAAGCGGTACTTAACGACCTAGCAAAAAGCGAAGGGCAAGTCATTTTATTTATTGATGAAATTCATACCTTGGTCGGTGCCGGTAAAGCCGATGGCGCGATGGATGCGGGTAATATGCTCAAACCTGCGTTAGCGCGTGGTGAGCTGCACTGCGTGGGCGCGACTACCCTTGATGAATACCGCCAATATATCGAAAAAGATGCCGCCCTTGAGCGTCGTTTTCAAAAAGTATTGGTTGATGAGCCTACCGTGGAAGATACCATTGCCATTTTGCGCGGTCTAAAAGAGCGTTATGAACTGCATCATGGGGTCGATATCCAAGACAGTGCGATTATTGCCGCCGCGCAGATGAGCCATCGCTACATCACCGACCGCAAATTGCCCGACAAAGCCATTGATTTGTTGGATGAAGCAGCTAGCCGTCTAAAAATGGAACTTGATAGTAAACCAGAAGCCTTGGGCAAATTAGAAAGCCGTTTGATTCAGCTTAAAATGCAACGTGAAACGTTAAAACATGAAGATGACGAAGGCGCAAAATCACAGCTAAAACTGCTCGACACCCAAATCAGCGAGCTTGAAAAAGAATACGCAGATTTAAATGAAATTTGGCAAGCAGAAAAAGCCCTCGTTAAAGGTAGCCAACAGCTCAAAGACGAGCTTGATAAGGCGCGTATCGCCTATGAAAAAGCCCAGCGTGAAGGTGACTACGAGACCATGTCAAAACTGCAATACGAAACCATTCCACAACTGGAAAAACGTATTAAAGACTCTGACTTGGCTGAGCAAAAAGAGCAAGCAGGGCAAGCGCCAAGCGTCAAACTGCTACGTAACAAAGTCACCGAGAACGAAATCGCTGAAGTCGTTGCCGCTGCAACAGGCATCCCTGTTGCAAAAATGATGCAAGGCGAACGTGAAAAAATGCTGCACATGGAAGAAAAACTGCATGAGCGCGTAGTCGGTCAAGATGAAGCAGTACAAGCAGTCGCCAATGCGGTGCGCCGTAGTCGTGCTGGTCTTTCTGACCCCAATCGTCCTAGCGGTTCTTTCTTGTTCCTAGGTCCGACAGGCGTGGGTAAAACTGAATTGACCAAAGCGTTGGCAAGTTTCTTGTTTGATGATGAAAATGCCATGATTCGTATTGATATGTCTGAATTTATGGAAAAACACAGTGTCAGCCGTCTTGTCGGCGCACCGCCAGGCTACGTGGGTTATGAAGAAGGTGGGGTATTGACCGAAGCCGTACGCCGCCGACCCTACAGTGTGGTATTGTTTGATGAAGTAGAAAAAGCGCATCCTGATGTGTTTAATATCCTACTGCAAGTGCTAGACGATGGTCGCTTGACCGACAGCCAAGGTCGCATTGTGGACTTTAAAAACACCGTCATTATCATGACCTCAAATCTTGGTTCGCATAAAATCCAAGAAATGGCAGGCGATAGCTACGAAGAAATCAAAGCGGCAGTGATGAATTCAGTCAATCAGCATTTCCGCCCAGAGTTTGTCAACCGTATCGATGAAATCGTGGTGTTCCATCCACTTGGGCAAGAGCAAATGGCGGGTATTGCAGATATTCAACTATCACGTCTGCGTAAACGTCTTCAAGAGCGTGACATGGATATTGTATTGTCAGATGAAGCCATGACTCAATTGGTCGCTGTGGGTTACGACCCTGTGTATGGTGCAAGACCGCTAAAACGCGCTATCCAGCAGGAAATCGAGAATCCGCTATCAGTCAAATTGTTATCGGGTGAGTTTGTGGCGGGCGATACCATCAAAGTGGATGTCGATGCCGAAGGTAAATTGACCTTTGATAAATTACGCGTTAGCTAAGGTAGAAAATAAAAAACCGCTTTCAGATGAGAGCGGTTTTTTATTTTTAAAAATTTGCATAATCTTCTGTATTAGTTAGCTCTGCCCATCTGGCTGACAGAAACTTTGCATAGTTAATTGGATTCATGCCATAACTTCCCACAGCGAAACCTTCATTCACTTCAACAATATATAAATCTCCTTTATCTGTAATTCCAAAATCAATAGCATAGGCATTTGGGGCATTTTTAAAACTTTCAATCGCATTTTTTACGATAGATAAATCAATTTTTGAATCCCATGCTCCCTTATACTGTCGAACATCAATCAATTTACCATAACGTACAAAACATCGCCATTCAGTGACGAAACTCATGATTTCAGAACACCAAATTTCAAAATTATGTGAATCAACTATGCCGATTAAATCTGTTTGACTAGATATAATTTTGCCTGTAAAACGCTTTAAATCACCTTTTGGTTTGATGAAGATTGGTTTGGGGATTAGAATACTTAAAAGCTCATTCATTGAGCTTTGCCAAATTTCTCGACCAAAAAATGATTTTAAAGAATTTGGATAATCAATATTATCAGAGTGATAAGATATGCCAAGTTGCTCTAATCGAGTTTTAACGTCTTGAATGCCACTGATAATAACCACATCTGAAAGTTCATTTTGAATTTCACTAATATCTATAAATTTAATAGTTTCCCAACCGAGCTTATTAAAACCCTCATTTGCAATGTAAGTATTCACATTTATAAAATCATGCTTTTTATTGCATTTGATAAAAACTTTCATAGTCAAAACCTAATTTGTTAAATATCAGGTAATATATCGAAAAAGACCAATTTACGGTATAATCCGTTTCATTTTATTCGCAAAAATTATATAGGGAAAAACAAAATGTCAATCAAATCCGACCGCTGGATACGCCAAATGGCACAAGAGCATGGCATGATTGAGCCATTTGAAGCAGGTCAAGTACGTGTTGGCGAGCAGGGACAAAAATTGGTCAGCTACGGCACCTCAAGCTATGGTTATGATGTCCGCTGCGCGCGCGAATTTAAAGTATTTACCAATGTACATTCTGCCATCGTTGACCCAAAAAACTTTGATGAGCGTAGCTTTATTGATATCGTGGGCGATGAATGTATCATCCCGCCCAACTCATTCGCTTTGGCTCGTACTGTCGAGTATTTTCGTATTCCCCGCGATGTATTGACCATTTGTTTGGGAAAATCTACCTATGCGCGCTGCGGTATTATTGTCAATGTCACGCCGCTTGAGCCAGAATGGGAAGGGCATGTGACCTTAGAGTTTAGTAATACCACCAACTTACCTGCGCGTATCTATGCCGGCGAGGGCGTGGCGCAAATGCTATTTTTCCAAAGTGATGCCGATGATGTGTGCGAAACTTCCTACAAAGACCGTGGTGGTAAGTACCAAGGTCAAATGGGCGTGACTTTACCCAAAGCCTAAACGATAAGCAGTAAGCAGTAATATAGACCCACTTCGGTGGGTTTTATATTTTATGGCGATAAACTGTTAAACACTCAAATTTTACACGAGCTTACAACTGCTTTAAGTTTTCTATTTTTGAATATGTCATACTAACGATGCGCTAATACTATCGTTTTAAAATAATAATATCGCACATAAGAAGGATAACACCATGATTGAACTAAGTAATAACTATGTCGCCCTAAATTTGGCAAAATTTATCTATGAAGAAGAAGCCAAACGCAATCCAAATAAACACCAGCAAGAAATTGATATCAAAGAATATATTTTTGAGTTATATGAAGAGTGCGTCGCTGTCGTTGAAGAAAACGACTCAGCGGATTATGAATATGAAGACTTTGATTTTGATGAAAATGAATCGTTAGCAGATGACGATGACGATATACTTCGCTAACCTATTAATCCATAAAAAATCGGCTCAAGTGGCCGATTTTTTTATGTTTAAGTAGGGATTAAGCAATGGTTGCCGCAAAATAATCGCGGTCAAACGCTGTGATGGGTTGGCTCGTTGCTTTTACCATCGCAATATGCGCATCTAAACGCGGCAACATACGACCGACATAGTAGTCTGCTAATTTTGCTTTATTGGCATAGAAATCGCCTTCTTTGCCATTCGCCGCTTCAACCATCAAGCCAAACATATAAGCAAAGCTGACATAACCAAAGGCTTGTAAATAATCAACCGCACAGCCATTGATTTCGTCTTTGTTGACCGCTGCCGCTGCCACAACCGCTTTGGTTAAGTCTTCAAGTTTATCCGCTGATGTTAAAATCGCTTGTTTAATGGCATGGTCTGCGTTCATGTTATTGGCAAAATCACGCATTTCTTGCACATACGTTGTCACAAACGCACCGCCGTTTTTCACCACTTTACGACCTAATAAGTCAAGTGATTGGATACCATTGGTCCCTTCATAAATTTGCGAGATACGGGTGTCACGTACGATTTGTTCCATGCCCCATTCACGGATATAGCCATGACCACCAAAGCATTGCTGTGCATCAATTGACGCTTCAAGACCACGGTCGGTTAAGAATGCTTTAGCAACGGGCGTCAAAAGAGCAACGCGGTCATCAGCGGCTTTTCTTGCTTCAGCATCATCGGTATATTTGTTGGTATCAAGCTCTTTGGCGACATACATCGCAAAGCAACGTGAGGCCTCACTGATGGTTTTAGCGTTTAACAGCATACGGCGAACGTCGGCATGAAATACGATTGGGTCAGCGGCTTTGTTTGGCTCTTGGACACCGCTATCGGCGCGACCTTGGATACGATCAAGGGTATAAGCTGTAGCGTTTTGATACGCTAACTCAGCGCCACCGATACCTTGTAATCCCATCGTCAAACGCTCATAGTTCATCATGATAAACATGGACGCAAGACCGGTATTTTCTGCGCCTACCATAAACCCTTTGGCACCATCAAAGTTCATAACGCAAGTCGCCGACGCCTTGATACCCATTTTGTGCTCGATAGAGCCGCAGCTTACCGCGTTACGCTCGCCCAATGAGCCATCCGCATTCACGTGGAATTTGGGTACGATAAACAATGAAATCCCTTTTGAGCCTGCTGGGGCATCTGGGGTTTTTGCCAATACCAAATGGATGATGTTGTCCGCTAAGTCATGTTCACCTGCGGTGATAAAGATTTTGGTACCTGTAATATTGTAGCTACCGTCTTGGTTTGGCACGGCTTTGGTTTTGATGATACCTAAGTCGGTACCTGCGTGCGGTTCGGTCAAACACATCGTACCTGTCCACTCACCTGAGTAGATTTTTTCTAGGTAGGTTTGTTTTTGTTCTTCAGAGCCTGCGTTATAGATACACATACACGCGCCGCCCGATAGGTTTGGATAGAGCGCAAATGATTGGTTGGCGGTAAATACCATCTCTTCAGCGAGCATAGTCACCATTTTTGGCATGCCTTGACCGCCATGATTTGGATCGCCGCCCAAACCAATCCAGCCGCCTTGTGCATATTCGTCAAATGCTGCCTTAAAACCAGTTGGTGTTTTTACTTTGCCTTCACCCAGATATTGAGCCCCTTCTTCATCGCCCGAGCGGTTGATAGGCAGTAACGTGTTTTTAGCAAATTTTGACATTTCTTCTAAAATCATATTGACCGTGTCGCTGTCAACATGCGCTAACTGTTCATTTTTTTGCCAAAAATCGGCTGCATTGAATACATCATTTAAGATGAATTTCATGTCTTGAATTGGCGCATTATAAATAGGCATATTATTTCCTTTTATGGGTTAGCTCGTACTTCGAAATGAGACAAATCCTTAAATAGCTTTTGCTACCTAAGGATTGAATAAAAAATTATACTATCAATGATTCTATCATAATTTTATTACTACACTGGAAAGCTTAGTAAAAAATTAGAATTGGAATTCGTCAACTTCCATAGTCATGTATGGCTCAAGCCCTGTATCAATACGTTTGACGTAAGTTAAGGTGCGAGGCAATAGTTTTGCAAAGTAGAACTGAGCGGTTTTGATTTTCGCTTGATAGAATTTGGTCTCAGTGGTGTCACCTTGGAGCGCTTGCTGAGCGACTAACGCCATACGAGCCCATAGGTAAGCTAGGGTGATGTAGCCACTATAGTACATGTAGTCAACCGCCGCTGCACCCACTGCATCAGGGTTTTCAGTGGCTTGCATACCAATGCGAGCGGTCAAATCGCCCCATTCTTTATTCAGACGTGCTAGTGGACGAATGAATTCCCCCATCGCATCGTTGTCTTTGTTTTCTTCACAGAATTGATAAATGACTTTGCTAAAGTTAGCTAGCATTTTACCTTGTGAACCCAATACTTTACGACCTAACAAGTCAAGTGACTGGATTTCAGTGGTACCTTCGTATAGACAAGCGATACGCGTATCACGTACGTTTTGTTCCATGCCCCATTCACGGATATAGCCATGACCACCATATACTTGCACACCGTGATTGGCGGCTTCATAACCTGTTTCAGTTAAGAAGGCTTTGGCAATTGGGGTTAAAAAAGACAACATTTGGTCAGCGTAAGCTTTTGTTTCGCCTTCGCCTTTAGTTACCACATCAGAGAATTGTGATAGATAGTAGACTAGGGCACGACCACCTTCAGCAAACGCTTTACAAGTTAGTACCATGTTGCGTACTGCTGGATGGACGATGATTGGGTCAGCCACTTGTTCTGGCGCTTTTGCACCGCTTAATGCGCGCATCGCAAGACGTTCTTTGGCGTAGCTTAAGCCACCTTGGAAAGCCAATTCCGCCGCAGTCAGACCTTGAATCGCAGTACCAATACGGGCAGTGTTCATAAAGGTAAACATACAGTTTAGACCTTTGTTTTCAGGTCCAATCAAGTAACCTTTGGCTTTATCAAAGTTTAGTACCGCAGTTGCAGAGGCTTTGATACCCATTTTGTGTTCAATCGAACCGCAGGTAACGGTGTTACGCTCACCGATAGCGCCATCTTCGTTGACATTGAATTTTGGTACGATGAATAATGAGATACCTTTGGTACCTGCTGGCGCACCCGGTAAACGCGCTAGTACGATATGGACAATGTTGTCTGCCATGTCGTGTTCGCCGGCTGAGATAAAGATTTTTTGACCGGTGATAGCGTATGAACCGTCTTCATTGGGTTCAGCTTTGCTGCGGATAATACCTAAATCAGAACCTGCATGCGCTTCGGTCAGACACATGGTACCTGTCCACTCACCGCTGACAAGTTTTAATAAATATTTTTGTTTTTGTTCATCGGTACCGTGGTGTTCTAGCGTACGGATAGCCCCTTCAGATAGACCTGGATACATTGAGAAAGACCAGTTAGCGGCACCTACCATTTCATTGACCGCTGAACCCAATGACAATGGCATGCCTTGACCGCCAAATTCTTCATCGGCACATAAAGAAGGAAAGCCTAATTCACAGTATTGTTTATAGGCTTCTTTAAAGCCTTTTGGCGTATATACATTACCATTTTCAAAACGACAGCCTTCTTCATCGCCCGAACGGTTAAGGGGTGACAATTCTGCTTCAGAGAAGCTTGCACCTGCTTCTATGAAACTATCAATCGTTTCTTTATCCGTATGGGCATAGCTAGGAATGGTTTTGTAGTGATCTTCAAATTTTAATAATTCATGCATGACAAATTTCATATCACGAAGCGGTGCTTTATATTGCATACGATATCCTTGATTAGTGTTTTAAAAAGACAAAAAAACCTACCCTATTATTAAGGGTTTTATATTTCTAAGATAGGAAAATTTGGCAAAGGTGACAAGGTACTAACATGACTATAGGGTCATAAAAAAATCTAATTGGTCTAATTTAAACTTATAGCAAATAGTTTGGTTTATAGTTGGCTTTAAGCCACTCAGTGGTATCTTGACTAGACATGGGTTTAGCAAACCCAAAGCCTTGAATCAAGTCACAACCAAGACTACGCAGATATTCGATTTCTTCACAGTTAGACACCCCCTCAGCCAATGCTTGCATGGATAACGAGTGCGCCATCTCAATCACTGATTTGACAATCACTTGTTTTTTTGGGTCTTGTAAAATATCCATAATAAATAAGCGGTCAATTTTGAGCACATCAATCGGATATTTAATCAAATATTGCATCGCGGCAAAGCCTGTACCAAAGTCATCAATCGATATACTAAAACCATACTGGCGCAGTTTTGATAACATCGCTTGCGCTTTTACTTCATCTTGAATGTTGCAGACTTCGGTGATTTCAAAACTGATTAGTTGCGCAAGCCAACTATACTGCTGTATCGTCCCTTCAATAAACTCAATAAATTTGTCACTAATCAATTGGCGAGTATCAATATTGATACAGATGAGGCAGTTATAGCCCATCTCACGCCATGTCAAAATCTGCTCGATACAAACTAACACGATTTTTTCAAATAGCGGCTGCGATGACTTATCGAGCACCTCATCCAAAAAATCGTTGGGATAGAGAAGTCCAAGGGTGGGATGCTCCCAGCGCACCAGCGCTTCAAACATCGGCAAGTCAGGCTGTGCAAACTCTAACTTAGGCTGAAAATAGGGCAAAATTTGCTGTTTTAATAACGCATTTTTAAAGGCACTGAGCAAATGAATGTCTTTAAAATTGCCTTTTTGCTGGTTGGCATCATACCAAACACAATCTTCATCACTGATAAGCCGCGCATGTTTTAACGCCGTGTCTGCTTGCAATAGCAATGTCTGAGCATCTTGGGTATGGGTTGGGAAAACCGAAGCACCAATCGACAACCTTAAATAAATTGATTGGTTGTCTATGCTAAAAGGTAAGTCAAATAACTGTTTAAGCGCTGCCACGTAGTGATGCGCGGCATTAAGGTGTTGTACCGAAATCATCGCCGCAAAACTATCACCCCCAAACCGCGAAAAAGTGACTAAACTGGCACCCGAAATTTTTAAGGACTTTACCCGTTTGACAAAACCTTGAATCAGCGTATTGGTATTTTCAATGCCAAGGCTGATGTTAAAAGATTGCAATTTATCAATATTGATGCGTAGCAATATCCCCATACACTCACGCTGATTATCGGCTGCCTGGTAATAGTCAATACAGCTTTTTAATTTGTCATAAAAAGTATCGTAATTGGGCAGACCCGTTAATTCATCATAATTGTAGAGATGTAATGTGTGGCTAAGATGCGCATCTTTTTTGGTTAAATTGGTGAGTAACCCGACATACACCACCCGATTATCATCGACTTCACACACGGAGATATCTAGCCAAACCGCCACTTCAGGTAAATTGTGATAAGAAAGCACTAAATTGGTCGAAATTGATTGTCGATTATCCAGTTTGGTAATGATGGCGGCAATCGCTTGCTGTAAGTGTGGGGCGTAGGTCTTATACGGATAAAAATAAAACGGGCTACCTATCACCTGATCGCGTGGCAAGGCGGTAATGTTTAAAAATTGCTGATTGACACAGATAAAACGTAGCTGTTCATCAAGCATAAAAATGCCATCATGGATTTTTGAAAAAACTGAGGCAAACACCGCATTTTGATGTTCAAGCGAAATTTGTTGCTCAAAAAAATGGTTATCAACAATAAACCCATACTCACGTAACGCATCATGACACAACTTATTAGCACCCGCAAAGCAATCACGATGGTCTATCGGCATGACTGATTTTTTATTCGGTGGCATGATTATTCCTTTGCAAGGGTCAAAGTTTGATGTAGCGTCAACAATGAAGACAATGCAACGACAGGGGCTGTTTCAGTTCGTAGCACACGCTCGCCAATTTGCCAAGGGATAAAACCTCGCTCGATAGCTTGCGTTATTTCTTGCTCTGAAAACCCACCTTCGGCGCCAATAAGTAACCAAAATTGGGCTAAAGAACACTGTTTAAACTGGTTTGTTATATAGGGTAGTGGGTTGGGATATGGGGTATAGGGCGTGATGGGTTCAATCTCATTACGTTCAATATCTCTAAGCTCAATGTCATGACAAGATGTCACTACGCCACTGTCGTCAGGAGGCACGGCTAAAATTAATTTGGTCACGTTGGTAGAAGTGGGCACGCCTGCTGGCTCATCAATCCAGTCGCTAAAAGCTTTTGGTGCCAGTAAGTTTGGCACGATATTAAGCCCACATTGTTCACATGCCGATACCGCAACCTGCTGCCAGTGGGCGAGCTTTTTATCGGCTTGGTCTGCTTTTAGGCGTACTTCGCCATGTTGGCTTGTGAGCAGTTGAATCGATGACACCCCAAGCTCTGTGGCTTTTTGAATGGCATAATCCATGCGCTCGCCACGGCTCATCACCAAGGCAATGTTGACAGTAAATGGCAAAGCTCGATTTATTGGATTAAAATCGTTGATGGTAACGAGCGCTTGTTTTTTAGTGATATCCGTTAAAGTGACGGTATATTCACCACCTTGACCATCAAAAAACAACGCTTGCTCGCCGATACTTGCTCTTAACACTTTACACCAATGATGAAAAATATCTTCGGACAAAGGCACAGTGCTGCCAACTTGTAGCAAATTTGGTTGGTTATAAAAAAATCTACGCATAAATCATCTAAGTCAGTTTCACGATTCAGTTAAGTTGGTTAAAATGCCTACAAAAGTTGAATATTTTTTTGACGATAATCTCATGGATTATACGTTAAATATTAGCATTATAGGCATAAGCTGTGAATTTTAATACAATTTTTTATAATACAGTAAGAATTGAACTTTCGTAACAAATCCTAACTTTTGACGATGAATTATAATAAAAAATATTTATCTATAATTGGTTAATTAGTCAGTAACTTTCATGAGGCGTTAGTAAAGACGTTAAGGCAAATCAATGGCTTGCAACGAGCCTTTAGGTATTTTTGGGAGATTGTCACAAAGCTTTTGCAAACAATGATTTAATATGCCAAAGATGTGCCCAATCTCTGCCGGGGTCGTGCAATAAGGCGGAATAAGATAAACATGGTTGCCAATCGGGCGAATCATCACGCCTTGATCAAGGCATAAATTGGCAAAAGCTTTGCCCAAATTTTGAGAAAAATCCAAGGTAAAAGCTGCAATCATGCCGGTTTGACGTACAAACTTTATGGGTAAATTGGCATCAACTAATTGCTGCAAGCCATGCGCCATCGCTTGGATAAGGGATTGGTTGTGTAGCAAGACATTATCGCGTTCAAACAGTTCAAGCGACGCCAAAGCCGCGCTACAAGCCAATGGGTTGCCAGTAAAACTATGAGAATGTAAAAACCCTTTTTCCACTTTGTCATCATAAAATGCTTGGTAGACATCATCGGTTGTCATGACGCAAGACATTGGCAGATAGCCTGCCGTTAGACCTTTTGATAGACAGATAAAGTCAGGGCAATAATTTTCTTGTTTATCCGCATCTGCCAACGCCAGCATTTGCTCTACCGCAAACATAGTACCTGTACGACCAAAACCCACGGCAATCTCATCATATATCACATGGATGTGATAATGGTGCGCAAGTTTGGCAACGCCAAGCAAATAATTAGCAGAATACATCGCCATGCCAGCCGCCCCTTGTACCAAAGGTTCAAGGATAATGGCACAAATATCGCGGGATTTTTCTGTCAAGATGCGTTCTAGTGCATCCAAGCTTTTTTGCTCATGCAGCTGCGTTGGGATGGCGTCAGGGCTGAAAATATGCGCGGGGGAAGGAATACGAATTTGACTGACAATCAAATCTTTGTATTGCTCACTAAACAGCGGGATATCTGTCACCGCAAGACTGCCAACGGTTTCACCGTGATAACCGTGTTCCAAGGAGATAAATTTGGTTTTTTGCGTTTGCCCTGATTGCTGCCAGTACTGCAAACTCATTTTAAGCGCGACTTCCACCGCCCCTGAGCCACTGTCGGCAAAAAAAGCTTTGGTTAGTGATTTGGGCGTGATGGCAACCAATTTTTCTGCAAGCGTCAGAATGGGTGGGTGAGTGACACTAGCGATTAAAGTATGCTCAAGCGTATCGAGCTGCTGTTTTATTTTTTCGTTGATAAAGGGATGGCAATGTCCATGTAAATTGACCCACCATGAGCTAATCATATCGTAATAGGCGTTACCGTCCTGATCATATAATTGATTGCCTTGAGCTTTGACGAGGTGGAGTGGGGGATTGTTTTCAAGGGCTTGCATCTGTGTGCAAGGGAGCCATAACGCGTTATTCATAAGGGTCTCAAAATTTTTTGTCACATTGTAGCACTTTTGACCCAAGAAAAAAGGCTTGAAATCGCAAGCCTTCTAATGCTATGAGTGATAATAGTAATGATAGGAACGCTTAATAAATGAAATGCTTGATCAGCGGTTGAAGCAATCGCAATATCCATTGAGCTAAAACCATATTTTATCCCAACTTGGTTTAATACCGGCGACTTTTTTATCGTGATAGATCGATAGTATTGCAGCAATGCTTGCACGGGAAGCGGCTAGACAGGGTAGTAAAGCGGGAAGTCAAGAATAAAACATAACCAACGGTTTGGTGAAGGTATCAGCCATATCGAAAAAGCCTTGCAGCGGCTTTTTCAACGAAAAATTCATGATTAGGGGAAAATTGACGGTTAAGCAAAAATTGATGGTTACCGATTAGACAGTACCTCTAAATGTTGGTGAATCGAGAGGTTATCTGGCATTAACTCAATCAACCTTTCTATAGCGTCGCTAGCATCGGGGCAATTTGACAAATGCATGAGTAATAAATCAACCTGATCTGAATGATATATGGCTTGGCTCAAGCGAGCTTCCAAACAGGTGCGCCAGGTGCATAAAAAAGGGCTTTCAGTTTTGCTAAAAAATATGCCGGTATACAATTTGATGGCCGCTTCTAAATAACCAGCATTTAATGATTGTTCAACCCGCAAAAAATCACCATCAATAGGCATTAATAGTCGGTACGGACGAGAACCTAATAAACCAGTAAGCGTATCACGTAACTGCGACATTTCAGTCTTTAGCGTACCTTGTGACACTTTACGCTCACCATAGATCGCTTGGTGTAAGGCATCTAAGCTCATGCCTTGGGGACAAAGTGCTAACACTGTCAATATCTCGACTTGCCGAGGGGTCAGCCGCAAGGTTTTGCCATTAAATATAACGCTGGGTTCATTAAATCCTTGAATATATAAATACTGTCTTTGACACTCATTCAAAGCGGATTGTAAAATACTGGCACAGCGTTCAGCAGCAAATATGCCAAAATTATTGTGATTCTGCCAAGTCGTCGATAAATCCAGTACGCCAATGACCTGCTTGGTATGCGGTTCAATGATAGGCGTGGCGTAACAGACCCATTCGTGAACCGAAGGCATATAGTGTTCATTGGAAAAAACACAAGTTGATTGCTGCGTTTTTAATGATAAAGCGAGCGCATTTGTGCCAACTTGGCTTTCCCCCCAGCATCCGCCTTCGATGAAGTTAACCGCTTCTGCCGCTTTTTGCATAGACTTGCTGGCAGTCGTCCAGATAATCGTACTACCGATATCAGCCACAGCCATCACCATGGAGGATTGCAAGGTGATATGTTGTAATTGAGTTTGACAGTAGCCTAAGGCTTTTTTTAGATAATAGGATTGCTCGCTTTTGATGATGTTAAGGGGTGCTTGTTGGCGCTCTTTTGGAATGTTAGCACTGTCTGAGCGATGCCATGACTGAACAATACTTTGTTGGATAAGATCTGCATTATTATCGGTAAAGGTAATGTTAAAACGCCTCTTATCAATCCGATGCCTTTGCTCTAACAGTCTATTTTTATTCATATTTTAAAATATCCTAATGCACTAACCAATCCTTGGTTTTTAAAATAAGCTATCCTAAATAGTATAGTGTCCATCCCTGATTGTAAAGGATAATTAAACACCTACCTTTTACCTACCATTTCTGTAATAATATGAATTTGTAAACCCCAACTGCACGAAGCAGTTTATCTACCAACTGACAAAAGGAAATGTCATTATGCGTTATGCTGACCCTAATACTGACGGTGCTAAAATCAATTTTAAAGAAAAGTATGACAACTTTATTGGCGGCCAATGGGTTGCGCCGGTTAAAGGTGAGTACTTTGATAACATCTCACCCGTCAACGGCAAGCCCTTCGCCAAAGTCGCCAAATCAAGTCCAGAAGACATTGAACTTGCACTTGATGCTGCCCATACTGCTAAGACTAAGTGGAATGCGGCTTCACCCACAGAGCGCTCTAATCTATTATTAAAAATCGCGGATCGCCTTGAGCAAAATATTGAGTTATTGGCGGTAGCTGAAACATGGGAAAACGGTAAACCCATCCGTGAAACCTTAGCGGCGGATATACCACTTGCCATTGACCATTTTCGCTACTTTGCCGGTGCGATACGCGCGCAAGAAGGCGGTGTTTCACCCATTGATGATGACACTGTCGCTTATCACTTTCATGAACCTTTAGGTGTGGTTGGACAAATCATTCCCTGGAACTTTCCAATTTTAATGGCTACCTGGAAAATAGCGCCTGCACTAGCTGCGGGTAACTGCATCGTCTTAAAACCCGCCGAACAAACGCCTGTCAGCTTATTGGTGCTTGTTGAATTAATTCAAGATTTGCTACCAGCAGGTATTTTAAATATCGTGAATGGGTATGGCGAAGAGGTGGGTAGTCATTTAGCTAGAAGCCCACGCATCTCAAAAATTGCCTTTACTGGTTCAACCCCTGTCGGTCAGCTTATTATGAAGTATGCGACAGAGAATATTATTCCAGTTACTTTAGAATTAGGTGGTAAATCACCCAATATTTTCTTTGCCGATGTCATGGATAAAGAAGATGATTACCTAGAAAAAGCGCTTGAAGGTTTTACTATGTTTGCGCTCAATCAAGGTGAAATATGTACCTGTCCTTCGAGAGCATTAGTGCATGAAAGTATCGCCGATGCCTTTTTGGCCAAAGCCGTAGAACGGGTAAAACGTATTAAAACAGGTCATCCATTGGATACGGAAACCATGATTGGTGCGCAAGCCTCTCAGGAACAACAAGACAAAATCTTAGGCTGTATTGCTACAGGTAAACAAGAAGGCGCCGAGCTTTTAACTGGTGGTAATGCAAGACATGAGGTGGGTGAAGGCTATTATATCGAGCCGACGATTTTTAAAGGCAAGAATGATATGAAAATCTTCCAAGAAGAGATTTTTGGCCCAGTATTGTCTGTGACAACTTTCAAAGACTTTGATGATGCTATGCGTATTGCCAATGATACCATGTTTGGGCTAGGTGCTGGCGTGTGGGCACGTAGTGGCAATACTGCTTACCGTGCAGGGCGTGGCATTGAAGCTGGGCGAGTATGGACAAACTGTTACCACATTTATCCAGCCCATGCCGCATTTGGTGGTTACAAGAAATCAGGCATCGGGCGTGAAAACCACAAAATGATGTTAGAGCATTACCAAAATACCAAAAATTTACTGGTCAGCTATTCTGAAAAACCGATGGGCTTTTTCTAGAATTTGATAGGTCATAAACAACAAAAACCGCTCTCATAGAGTGGTTTTTTTATCGAAAATAAAAAGTATCAATATTAAATTCATTTACCATCGCTCAATCAACCCCTCATCATAAGCGGTTATTGCGCCATGAAGTTGATAAATTTAATGCACTTAGTGGCGCACTTAGTTTAAAAAACTTGTAGTTTAGCCATAAAATCTTAGCATTTACCAAAATAAAAAAATTCCATAGAGATGCTAAGGTTGACTATTTACTGTCAGCCTATCAAGTCAAAGTACTAAAATCTACTAAACAGTCTCGATTGATATCTTGAATTCGGTTTGCACTGGTCAATGTCATTGCCACGCGCATTTCTTTGTCTATCAAGTTGAGTAAATTGGTCACTCCAGCCTCACCATCGGCTGCTAACGCATAGATAAATGCACGTCCTAACATACATAAATCCGCTCCCAATGCCAGCATTCTCACCACGTCTAAGCCATTACGGATACCCGAATCGACCAAGATTTTGATATCACCTTTAACAGCATCGGCAATTTTGGGTAGGGCAGTGGCGGTTGACATTACCCCATCAAGCTGACGTCCACCATGATTGGAAACCACGATACCATCAGCACCAAAACGTACCGCATCTTTGGCGTCTTGTGGGTCAAGAATACCTTTGATGACCATAGCGCCATCCCAAAAATCACGAATCCATTCTAAGTCTTTCCAAGAAATCGAGGGATCAAAGTTATTACCGAGCCAACCGATATAATCCTCTAAGCCAATCGCTTTACCAAGATATTTAGAGACATTACCCAGGTCATGGGGTCTACCCAGTAATCCCACGTTCATTGCCCAGTGCGGATGGGTGCATGCTTGCAGATAGCGACGCATGGCGGCATTGGGTCCACTCATGCCAGAGTGCGCATCGCGATATCTCGCCCCTGGGACAGGCATATCGACGGTAAACACCAGCGTTGAACAGCCTGCCGCTTTGGCGCGCTCTAGCACATTTTGCATAAACTTACGGTCACGCAACACATACAGCTGAAACCACATAGGGCGATTGATTTTTGGGGTGACTTCTTCGATAGGGCAGACTGATACCGTTGACATGGTAAATGGAATGCCTTTTTTATCGGCAGCCATGGCTGCTTGGACTTCACCACGGCGAGCATACATACCTGTTAAACCCACCGGCGAGAGTGCTACAGGCAAAGACAGCTGCTCACCAAAAATCTCAGTGGATAAATCAAGCTGCGTCATGTCTTTTAGGACCCGCTGACGTAAGGCAATACTTGATAAGTCTTCAACATTACGTTTTAGGGTGTATTCTGCATACGCGCCACCATCAATGTAGTGGAATAAAAAGGGGGGTAAACGGCGGCGAGCCGCTTCTCGGTAATCATTGGCAGAAGAAATAATCATAATATCCCTATCTTAACTATGTTATTAATGGTAAAAATAGCCACGTGCATTCAAAACTATTTACACTAAGATACGTTTATAAAATGCGCCTGCATTAACAGGCATCAGTATTAAAAAGCATCTGTATTAAAAAGCATCAGTGGCCAACCGGGAAACTCGCTGTCTGCGAGCCGTTGCCTCATCAATCTTGGCAACCTGTTTTATCACAAACTCAATATGCTCACCCACGGCTTTGCGAGCTAATTCACTATCACGCGCGATAATCGCATTCATCATTGCCATGTGCTGCGTATGTAGGGTTTCAAAGCCATAATGCTCGGTGTAAATTTTTCGCCGAGCTAATACCACGTTATGTCTCATTAGGTGAAAAACATTTTTCATCATCTGCAACAATACCGCATTTTGGGAAGCTTCAGCAATCGCTAAATGAAAATTGGCATCGGCAATAGCGGCTTGTTCGGTATCGCCATGCGCTTGACTGTTTGCTAACTGCTCGTAGTAAAAGCGGATTTTTTCAATGTCTTGTTTGCTGGCTCTTTGGGCAGCGTACCAGGCTGTACCGCTTTCTAGTACAATTCTTGCTTCTTGCACATCTAGACGATACAGGGGATCGGCATCTAATAACGGGGTTAGTGTCTGTAATATCAGATTATCAGACAGCGCCACAAGGGGTTGGCTCTGTTTGATCTTTTGCACATCTTTGACAAACGTTCCCGCCCCGATACGGCTTTCAGTAATACCGATACTATTCATCTGCTGTATCGCTTCACGCAGTGCGGTACGAGATACGCCTAATCGCTCACACAAATGGCGCTCGGCAGGTAATCTATCGCCATTTTTTAGCCCTTCACGGTCTATTAGCGAAATTAATTGTTCAATAACCTGCGTTGCAACCTTCATACCTTACCCATCATTATCCGTGTGGAATCATCCAAGGCAGAACATACGCTTGTAGCGTAATGAGCGCGCCCATCATAATGGTAAAAATAATACTATGTTTGACGGTAAATCTGAACAAATCCGATTCTTTACCAACCAAACCTGTGGCGGCACAGGCAATGGCAATGGATTGGGGAGAAATCATTTTACCGGTCACCCCACCTGAGGTATTGGCTGCCACTAACAACACCTCAGGCACACCAATTTGCTGAGCGGTGGTGGCTTGAAGAGCGGCAAATAACGCATTGGCTGAAGTGTCTGAACCGGTCAAAAATACCCCTAACCAACCCAAAAATGGTGAAAAGAAGGTAAAAGCTTTGCCCGTGTGCGCCAATGCTAACGCTAATGTAGCAGACAACCCCGAATAATTGGCGATAAACGCAAACGCCAACACCATACCAATAGAATAAATCGGGGTGCGTAGTTCTTTAACGGTCTCGCCAAACGTCGCTAACGCTTCTTTAGGACGCATTTTTAGCATCACGATAGAGATAATCGCCGCGAGCACGATGGCAGTACCCGTTGCCGAGAACCAATCAAATTTATAAATTGCGGCATAGTCGGTAATTTTGGTGACGACTGGGGGTAATTTTTGTACTGCATTGTGCAAATACGGCACATTGATACTCATCACCATATCGACCAACGCCCCATCAGGATGACCATCTTTGCCTTTGACAAACAAATCTTTAAACGGCTTAATACTCCATAACGACACCATCGCTGTCAAAATGGCAAACGGCATCCAAGCTTTGATGATTTGAGCGGGCGAGTAATGGGTGGTTGGCAACGGTGCTGATACGCTTGTGGTATCACCCATCTGATTTTTGCCATCGACTTGATTTTCAAAACGGAACACATGCTTGGGCTGCCACACTTTAAATAGCAACGTCAAACTAATTAACGAGGCAATAGCAGCGGTAATATCAGGCAACTCAGGTCCAATGTAGTTTGAGGTCAAAAACTGCGCAATAGCAAATGACCCACCACCGACCACAATCGCTGGGAAGGTTTCACGAACCCCTCGCCACCCATCCATAATCGCCATAATCCACACTAATACAATCGGCACAATAAAAGGCAACTGACGGCCGACCATTTGGCTGATGGCATGGGTTTCTACCCCAGATACTTGTCCTGCCACAATGATTGGAATTCCCATCGCACCAAAGGCAACAGGGGCAGTATTGACGATGAGGCAAAGTCCAGCGGCATATAAAGGCTTAAACCCTAATCCTACCAATAATGCTGCCGTGATTGCCACAGGGGCACCAAAGCCTGCTGCGCCTTCCAAAAAAGTACCAAAAGCAAACCCGACCAATAACATCTGTAAGCGTTGGTCTTCGGTCAGCGATAAAATACTGGAGCGGATAATATCAAATTGCCCTGTTTTTACCGTGACTTTGTATAAAAATACCGCCCCGATAATAATCCAGGCGATGGGCCAAAGCCCATAGAAGAATCCATAAATCGCTGATGATAATGCTAACGTCACCGGCATTTGATATAAAAATAGGGCAACAAGCAGCGCCAAAACAACGGTAATAGTGCCTGCAACACTACCTTTTAAACGAAATACCGCCAAGGCTAGAAAAAAGAAGATAATTGGGATAAGGGCAATGGCACTTGAAAGCCAAATATTGCCCATGGGATCATAAATTTGTTGCCAATGTTGCATCATTATTTCCTCCGTGAAATAATTGGTATTACCAAAATAGTCGAGGTGTCATTAATGGGTGAAATAATAAAGAATATTACACCTTAATTCAATTAAATTCAAAAAAAACAGCGATATTTATAAGGTTTTTTGTAAATTGGTAATACCAATTTTGATAGTAATATGACTTGTTGTGTGACCGGATACAAAAAAGCTTTGTGTTGAAGTGAGCAGGGATTCAAGACTTTTGCTGTCAGGGTGCGTGATGAAAGCTACCCAATGTTTTGCTGTATGGTTGACAGCATAAGCCATGAGGGACATAGCGCAAATAGCGTGCTTTATTTTTTCAAAATACATCAACTAGAATAATTTTTTGACTAAGGTAGGTTAATAGTAGGTAGAGAGCATTGGATGACTGAACTAAAATCAAGTCATAGTGATTTTATAAGAATGTATTTTATAAAAATATATTAGTACATCTTATCTAGTTGTAATGATGACAAAAAACTAGGCGTACGAATAAAATTACTATAGACCCCTAACATAAAAGATTAAAAGGAATTTAATCATGGCTTATAAGCAAATCTCCGATCAAACCAGTGGCTTTTTTATTCCCTGTGTATCATTATTTGGACCTGGCTGTGTCAAAGAAGTGGGCTCAAAAGCCAAAGATCTAGGTGCTAAAAAAGCGCTTATTGTAACTGACCAAGGGCTGAACAAAGCAGGTGTTCCAGACATCATCATTAAACATTTAAGCGAACAAGGTATTGATAGCTACGTATTTGCAGGCGCAGAGCCAAATCCAACTGACAAAAATGTCCACGATGGCGTCACAGCGTATCAGGATAATGGCTGTGATTTTATCATCTCATTGGGTGGTGGTTCGTCACATGACTGTGCAAAAGGGATTGGTCTAGTGACGGCAGGCGGTGGTCATATCCGTGACTATGAAGGTATTGATAAAAGTAAAGTGCCAATGACGCCATTGATTGCTATCAATACCACGGCAGGCACGGCATCAGAGATGACACGTTTTTGTATTATTACCAATACCGATACCCACGTCAAAATGGCGATTGTAGATTGGCGTTGTACCCCACTCATTGCTATTGATGACCCTCGACTGATGACTGCTAAACCTGCATCTTTAACTGCAGCAACAGGTATGGATGCGTTAACCCATGCGGTAGAGGCGTATGTATCGACTGCTGCAAATCCGATTACAGATGCTTGTGCTGAAAAAGCCATTCGAATGATTCAACAATGGCTGCGTCAAGCAGTAGCGAATGGCGAAAACATTGAAGCGCGTGAGGCTATGAGCTACGCCCAATACTTAGCAGGCATGGCGTTTAATAACGCCTCGCTAGGCTATGTACATGCAATGGCGCACCAGTTAGGTGGATTCTACAATCTGCCACATGGTGTCTGTAATGCGATTTTGTTACCGCACGTCTGTGAGTTTAACCTGATTTCAACCCCTGAGCGTTATGCAGATATTGCTGAATTTATGGGCATTGATATCAAAGGCATGACTCGGGCAGAAGCAGGTAAGGCAGGCATCAATGCAATTCGTGAGCTATCCCAATCGGTAGGTATTCCTACAGGACTTACTGAACTTGGTGTTAAACAAGAAGACCTTGCCATCATGGCAACCAATGCCCAAAACGATGCTTGTATGCTTACTAACCCACGCAAGGCAAATCATGAACAGGTCGTAGCAATCTTCGCAGCTGCTATGTAATCATTTAACATCAAACTAAGACATACTCACAGCGGTGAAAAAGGGGACTTCAATAGTCTCCTTTTACATTGAGCGCTGATACAAAGCGCATAAATTTTTGCGTAAATTGATTAAAATATAGTAGCATAAAGGGATGAAACAAAAACCCATCACTCGCTTATACCACTGCCAATACTTACGGGTAACCCAAGAAAGCTACACACTTAGCCACTACGCCAAGCCACATCTAGCACAAAATCTCGTAGTAAAAAATCTCCTAATAAAAAATCTAGTACCACAAATCAGCGATAACCGCATCTATAATCGAGCCACCGATGGTAAACGCACACTTGACCATGTTAACGCTATGCGTAGCTCTACCATCGAACACAATCCTATCTTTGATAAAACCAGACCGGTTCAACTATCAACAAGTCAATATAATCGCCAATAAAACCTCATGACTCATTTAATCAATAAGGATATTTATCATGTTAAAAAAGTATAAACCGACACTCGATAAATTAACGAAGATCGTAGGGAAGTCTTATGTACTCATCGATGAACAAGATACCCGTCATTATCGACAAGGCATACGTTTTGGTGAGGGAAAAGTGTTGGCTGTAGTATGTCCAGGTACCTTACTTGAACAATGGCAGGCGCTACAAACAATTATTGAGGCAGATTGTGTGGTAATTATGCAAGCCGCCAATACAGGACTGACAGGCGGCTCTACTCCTTATGGGGATGACTACGATCGTCCAGTCATCATTATGAGCACTCGGCGTCTACAAGGCATCCAAGTGATTTTAGATGGCAAACAAGTGGTGTGTTTACCAGGCGCAACTTTAGATAATCTTGAGCGTACTTTAAAGCCTTATAATCGTGAACCGCATTCTGTGATTGGGTCATCATGTATTGGGGCTTCAGTTTTAGGTGGGGTGTGTAATAACTCAGGCGGCGCGTTGGTACGTCGCGGACCTGCTTATACTGAAATGGCGTTGTATGCCCGTGTCAATGAATCGGGTAAGTTAGAATTGATTAATCATCTAGGTATTGATTTAGGCAACACGGCCGAAGAAATACTCACCAGACTGCAAAAACAAGACTATAAAACCAGTCAGATAACCACGCAAACCACTCAGCTGGCATCAGACAATCGTTATGCCCATGACGTTAAACAAGTCGATGCAGACAGCCCTGCTAGATTTAATGCAGATCCGACACGATTATATGAAGCATCGGGTTCAGCGGGTAAAGTCTGTGTGTTTGCGGTACGACTCGATACCTTTGAAAAAGTTGAGAGTAAGGTTTTTTATATCGGCTCAAATGACCATGATGACCTAACAGCAATACGACGTTATTTGCTGACATCGTTACCCAGCTTGCCGATTGCTGGAGAATATATTCATCGTGATGCTTTTAGTATTGGTGCAAAGTATGGCAAAGATACTTTCTTGTTTATTGAGCGTTTTGGCACGGTTAATATACCCAGAGCATTAGCCCTCAAAGATCGCATTGATGGGTGGTTGGAAAAAATCAAGATACGGGGTTTGACTGATCAAATTTTACAAGCTATCACTTTTTTCTTACCCAGTCATTTACCGCGGCGCATGCTAGCGTTTCATCAGCGTTTTGAGCATCATTTGATTCTACGAGTAGATGAGCAAAGCGCAGAACAGACAGAGCAGTTTTTAAATGAGTATTTTGCCGTTCATTCTACTGGCTCGTATTTTGCCTGTACGGAGGAAGAAGGTCGCAAAGCTTTTTTACACCGTTTTGCTGTTGCCGGGGCGGCGATACGATATCGGGATACCCATCGAGCAGAGGTTGAGGATATTGTGGCATTGGATATTGCGTTACGACGTAACGATAGAGAATGGGTGGAAAAAATCCCCGCCGATCTCGAACAACATATGTTGCATAAATTATATTATGGGCACTTTTTTTGTCACGTATTTCACCAAGATTACATTGTCAAAAAAGGCACTAATCCACTGGATATTGAGCATCAGATGTGGCAGCTGCTAGACGAGCGTAGGGCAGAATATCCCGCAGAACACAATGTGGGTCATTTATATGTTGCTAAGCCAGCATTAGCCAATTTTTATCGAAAGCTAGATCCTACCAACACCTTTAATGTGGGGATTGGTCACACTTCAAAGTTAAAATATTGGCGCAAACCTAACGCATGAAGACATTTAACTAGGCAAGCATAATTAGGTAAGCATCCGACTATCAGGGCAATCGCACTATTTTACCGAACAGTAACCGCTCAAGATAAACTGTTCCAGATAAATTGTTTAAGATAAGCGTTATCTTGCGATGCCCCAATTTTACGAGGTTAAACAGACAATTTAACATCGTCATGCTCATTTTTTTTGCTGTCAGATAGTGCGTAATTTCTATACGCAATTAAACCAATCCGAGCGCTTCAATCAGTTGTTTATTTGGGCTGACTTGGTTCATGCTGTAAAAATGCATTGACGGCACGCCTTCGGCAATCAAACGCTCACATAGATTGACCACCACTTCAAACCCAAATTGACGAATGGCTTTTTTGTCATCGCCATAGTCGGCAAGCTGTTTACGGATAAAACGTGGAATATCTGCCCCACAGCCATCGGCAAATCGAATCAAATTTGACGCATTGGTGATGGGCATAATGCCTGCGATAATCGGGAACTCATCTTGAGTCACCCCTTTTTTGGCAAGGGCATCACGCAAATATAGATAGCTGTCAGCGTTGTAGAAAAACTGGGTAATCGCTTCAGTCGCGCCTGCGTGGTATTTATTGAGCAAGTTTTGGATATCGGCCTCAAAGCTTTTGGCTTGCGGGTGCATTTCTGGATAAGCCGCGACTTTGATACGAAAATAATCACCGCTATGCTCGCGTATGTATTTAACCAAATCGACAGCAAACGGCAGCTCGCCAAGACCCACCATACCCGATGGCAAATCACCGCGCAGCGCCACCAAGCGATTAATGCCTAACGATTTATAATAATCCAATAACTCGCCAATTTTGGCTTTATCATCGCCAATACAGGATAAATGCGGGGTGATGGGCGTGTTACTTTTTTCACTGAGTGCCTTAACGATACCTAAGGTGCGTTCACGGGTTGACCCACCTGCGCCATACGTGACGCTAAAATATTGAGGTTTTAAAGCATTTAATTCATTAAAGGTTGCCAATAATTTGGTTTGACCGTCATCGGTCTTGGTGGGGAAAAACTCAAAAGAAAACGGCGTTGTCATGGTGGTCATGAAAGTATCCAAAATGATAAAAAAATAGCACCATTATAACGGGTAAAACAGTAAAAAAATTGAATTTTTTGGCATAAATATTGAGGTAAACGGCATAAAAAAGTCATGCTCATTGGCATGACTTTGATTGAACCTTTAACAAATAGTAGTTATAGCTATTAGTATTTATAGCTATCAGGTTTGAACGGACCTTCAATTGGCACACCGATATAATCGGCTTGCTGCTGCGTCAATTTAGTCAGTACCCCGTTAAAGCCTGCGACCATGGCTGCTGCCACTTCTTCATCGAGTTTTTTTGGCAATACTTTGACATATAAATTGTCCGCTTTTTTGTCCGCCGGCAAATCAGCAAATTTTTCTTTGAATAAGTGCATTTGTGCCAATACTTGGTTGGCAAAAGAGCCATCCATAATACGTGATGGGTGACCTGTGGCATTGCCCAAATTGACCAAACGACCTTCCGACAATAAAAGCAAGTAATCGTTTTCATCTTCTGATCGATAGACTTGGTGTACTTGAGGCTTCACTTCCACCCATTTCCAGTTGTCACGCATAAACTGGGTATCAATCTCGGTATCAAAGTGACCAATATTACAAACCACTGCCGTGGCTTTTAAGGCTTTTAACATATCGCTATTACAGACATGGTAGTTACCAGTGGTAGTGACCACCAAGTCAGTATCTTGCATAAGGGTGTTGTTGACACCTTTGGCAGGGTCACCTTCCACAAATGGCGAGACCAATTCATAGCCATCCATACAAGCTTGCATACCACAAATCGGATCGGCTTCCGTCACTCGTACTACCATGCCTTCTTGACGTAAGCTTTGAGCAGAACCTTTACCCACATCGCCATAACCGACAACAAGCGCACGACGACCTGCTAAAAGCATATCGGTACCACGTTTGATGGCATCGTTTAGGCTATGACGACAGCCATATTTGTTGTCATTTTTTGATTTGGTCACTGCGTCATTGACATTAATGGCGGGTACTTTTAGCGTGCCTGCATTTAACATTTCAATTAGACGATGTACCCCTGTTGTTGTTTCTTCTGAGATACCGTGGATGTTGTCGAGCATTTGGGGGTAGTCGTTATGAATTAGCGCCGTCAAGTCGCCGCCATCATCTAAAATAATATTGGCATCCCACAGCTTGCCCGTGGCTTCACCGCCTTCAAAAATCTGCTGGCGAAGACACCATTCGTATTCTTTCTCAGTCTCGCCTTTCCAAGCAAACACAGGAATACCGGCTGCTGCGATGGCGGCAGCGGCATGGTCTTGGGTTGAAAAAATATTACAAGAAGTCCAGCGTACTTCTGCACCCAGCGCCACGAGCGTTTCAATCAGGACAGCAGTTTGGATGGTCATGTGGATACAACCCACAATCTTGGCACCTTTTAAAGGCTGCTCGGCTTGGTAGCGTTGGCGTAGACCCATCAAAGCAGGCATTTCAGTTTCAGCCAGTTTGATTTCTTTGCGACCGTAGTCGGCAAGGCTAATATCGGCAACTTTGTAATCAGAAAAATTTGAATCAGTAGAATTGATAGACAGGGACACTGCGTCCACTCCTTAAAACCGGTAAAAAAAGTTAAAGTAAAAACGCAGATGCCGTTATTTATTTTGTATTTATTTTGGTTAAAATACAAAAAACGAGCCTAGCGCAGGCAAGCAAATATAAATTAAGCGAACCTTAAGCTGCAGCATCTCTCGATAGGCGTATTGTAAAAAAAATTAACATAAAAGTCATTCTCTTAATTGCAACATCAACTTAAGTCTTTTAAAAAAGCAACATTTTTGATAAAATATTACACTTCATCCAATGTAATTACATAAACATATAGAAAAGTTATACAAAATTAAAAGACATTGCTGAAAAATTACGTTTTAATATACCTAAGAGAAACGTAACAAAATATGTCAACTAATTTACTTTTTCTTTATATGTCATTCATCGCTTGAAAATCTTTTAGATTTTTAAGAGAAATGGTAAATTTACTTTATCCTGTCCTTAGGAGATTTATATGAAAGTTTTGAAATTAGCTGCTATTCCTGCTGCTTTAATCGCAACTTCTGCTTTTGCTGAAACTGTAGTTGTTGATCAACAAGTTATTGCACAGCCTGTTGCCGTATCTACTACCACCTACGACCCAAACGCAGGTATAGTAAAAAATACAACAACTCAAGTCGTTACTGGTACTAGAACGTTTTTTGATACCGTAACACATCCTGCTGCTATCAGTGCCGAAGTAGGTACCTTAGGTTATGGTGCTAATATTGGTTGGGCTTTAAACGATAAAACTGAACTTGTAGTTGGTTGGGCTGGTGGCGATATCGGTGATTTAAAAGACACTATCGAAATTGAAGATGTTGAATATGACTTAGAAACAGATTCAAGCAATCCGTATCTTGGTGTGAATTTACGTCCAGCTGGAAATTGGTTTACTGTGGGTGTTGGTACCATTTTTGGTGACAATGAAATCACTTTGAAAAAACAAGCAACTGAAACCAAACCAGTTAAAATCAATGGTAACACTTACTATGGTAACATTGAAGCGTCAGCTGAAAATAAAAACACTATGAACCCATACTTAACTATTGGTTTCCGTCCTAATATCACTAATAACTTTGGTGTATTTGGTGAAATCGGTGCAGCTTATACTGGTGGCTTGAAAGTGACTGATGCTAAAACACGAGTTCTAGATACCAACGGTGAAGAAATTACAAAATTTGATAATAATCGTCTAAAATCTGACTTACAACAAGATTTGGATGATTCAAATTATTCAAAATGGTACCCAATCGCTAAAATCGGTGCAACTTACCGTTTCTAATTTGTTAGCGTAAGCTTTAGAAAAACGACACTTTTAGTGTCGTTTTTTTTTGCTCAATCATTGCCAAAAGTTTGCTTTATTGATACTATCCGCTATCAATTTTTGAGGCGAGATTTGTTGATGTATAACAAAGATTTAGCTTGCTTGGCGCAAGCAAGCGTGATGGATAGCATTCATTGTAGTGTCAATCTTGTTAGTTCACCCATGTGGGATTGGTTGGTGTGGATTTTGATTTGTATTGGTGTGTTTTTTACCGTCATGACAGGGTTTGTTCAATTTCGTTTATTTGGATATAGTGTCAAGAATTTGCTGGCTAGTCGAAGCACTGAACATCACGAACATAGTGAGAGTATCTCATCGTTTCAAGCGTTTATGACAGGACTGGCGAGTCGTGTCGGTACAGGGAATATTGCAGGGGTTGCTATTGCCGTGAGTGTTGGCGGACCGGGTGCGGTATTTTGGATGTGGTTTATTGCCTTGATTGGGATGGCATCGGCGTTTGCTGAGTCGTCATTGGCACAATTATTTAAGGTGCGAGATGCCAATGGACATTTTCGGGGTGGACCTGCTTACTATATCCGTCAGGGTTTAGGGCAAGGTTGGCTAGGCGTGGCTTTTGCCGTGAGTCTGATTTTGTGTTTTGGCTTGGTGTATAATGCCATTCAAGCCAATACCATCGCCCAAGCGGTACAATCGGCGGTCGGTTGTACGGGCGATAATACCTGTGCCGCATGGGGAACGGGTAAACATGTAGTAGCGCTATTGTTGGTTGTTATTTCTGCACCGATTATCTTTGGCGGGATAAAACGGGTTGCCACCATTTCAGAAATGCTAGTACCTGTGATGGCAGGGGTGTATCTACTGATGGCGTTGTATGTTATTGTGACCAATATCACCATGATTCCACAGGTATTTAATTTGATTTTGACCGATGCCTTTACTTTTAATGCGGCAGCGGGTGGGGCGTTAGGCGGTTTGGTGTCGCAGTCGATGATGCTTGGGATTAAGCGGGGTTTGTACTCTAACGAAGCAGGTCAAGGCTCTGCCCCCAATGCCGCTGCTGCTGCGGATGTGCCTCACCCCGCCACACAAGGACTGATTCAAAGTTTGGGTGTTTTTGTGGATACCATTATTGTCTGTTCTTGTACTGCGTTTATTATTTTATTATCAAAACTGCCCACCGCTGATTTGACAGGGATTCAATTGACCCAAGCCGCGTTAGAAAGTCATGTGGGTTCATGGGCGCAAATTTTCCTAGCGGTAGTGCTGTTCATGTTCGCTTTTTCGAGTATTATTGGCAACTACGCCTATGCCGAAACCAATGTGCAATATCTTAAGAATCATCCAATGATTTTAAATATATTTCGTATGTTAGTGCTCGCCTTTGTGTATTTTGGTTCTGTGGCTGAAGTGCCTATGGTGTGGGATATGGGGGATTTGATGATGGCGATTATGGCGTACATTAATCTTGTCAGTATCGTTCTGTTGTCAAAATATGTATTTATTTTGGCAAAAGATTATTCCGCTCAAATCAAATCAGGTGTTAAGCATCCTGTTTTTAACATCAATAAATACCCCGCCATAAAAGCCAAAGTCACATCGGGAATATGGGAAAAGTAGCGATTAGACAATAAAAAAAGCCGTTGGTTATCAATGGCTTTTTATTGTTTGGCTAGGTATCATAAGCGATACCAATAAATAGTGCGTTTTTTTATAGGTTTTTAAAACAGGGTTTAGAACAGGCTTTAACACCCAATCAGATGATTGATTTTTCAAATACCTGCCGTAATTCAAAACTGGTATGCACTTGTGCGATACCTTCGATACGGTTTAGACGATGCAATAAAAATTCTTCATAATGCGCCATATCTTTGACCAAAGCTTTGATAAGATAGTCTTCGCTGCGCCCTGTCACTATACTACAGCTGACCACTTCAGGAAATTCTCGTAGTTTTTTTTCAAAATTGCTAAAGCGTTCTGCCGTATGTTTATCCATGCTAATGGCAATATAGACTGACAGTTGATAGCCTAATTTTCTAGGGTCGGTGGTGACACTATAACCCGTGATCACACCTGAATCCTCTAATTGTTTGACTCTGCGCGCACAGGGGGTAGGGCTTAAGTTTACGCTTTCCGCCAATTCAAGGTTACTCATGCGTGCATTTTCTCGTAATAGCGCTAAAATTTGTCTGTCTATTTTATCTAATGAAGTCATGGCAAACTCTCAAAATTAGTGATTTTAACTAAACAATATAATTATAGTAGCCATAAATATCAAATTCTATGTTTTTTATAGCAAAATTTAGTTACTTCAACTACAAAAAAATAGATATAATTTCATTATAGAATTTTAAGTAAAATTAAATGTGGAGCATTAGCATGTCAATACAACCCAAGAATACGGCTTTTAATCATAAAAAATACCAACCCTTTGCATTTGCACCAAAGATGACCCAGCGTACTTGGCCCGATAAAACTATCACCAAAGCGCCCATATGGACGTCGGTGGATTTGCGAGATGGTAACCAAGCCTTGATTGAGCCGATGAGCATTGAACAAAAAATGCGCTTCTTTGACTTGTTGGTGCAAGTGGGTTTCAAAGAAATTGAGATTGGTTTTCCCTCAGCAGCACAGGTGGAGTATGACTTTACCCGTAAACTAATCGAAGGCGGACACGTACCCGACGATGTGACCTTGCAAGTATTGGTGCAGGCACGCGAACATTTGATTCGCCGTACCTTTGAGTCGTTAAAAGGTGCCAAACGTGCCATCGTCCACGTGTATAACTCAACCTCAAAAGTGCAGCGCGAAAAAGTGTATCAAAAAGATTATGATGATATTATTGCGATTGCGGTTGAAGGCGCAACATTGTTGCGTGATTTGGCAAAAGAATACCCTGAAACCGAATGGATTTTTGAATATTCCCCTGAAAGTTTCTCACAAACCGAGGTCGATTTTTCGGTCAAAATCTGTGATGAGGTGTGTAAAGTTTGGCGCCCGGACTTAGGTCAAAAAGTAATCTTTAACTTGCCATCAACAGTAGAGAGCTCAACGCCCAATATTTATGCCGATCAGATTGAATATTTTTGCCGAAACTTACCGATGCGTGAGCATGTGATTGTGAGCCTTCACACCCACAATGACCGTGGCTGTGCCGTGGCTGCCAGTGAGTTGGGTTTGATGGCAGGGGCTGACCGGATTGAAGGCACGCTTTTTGGCAATGGCGAGCGCACAGGCAACATGGACATTATGGTTATGGCGATGAATATGTACAGCCAAGGCGTAGACCCACAGCTTGATTTTAGTAACATGAGCGAAATCGCCCAAGTGGTAAGTGAGTGCAATCAGTTACCGATTCATCCACGCCATCCTTATGTGGGCGAATTGGTATTTACCGCTTTTAGTGGCTCGCACCAAGATGCCATCAAAAAATCGCTAGATTATAACGAGAAAAATGCCGAAGCCACCCAAGGCTTATGGGATGTGGCATACTTGCCGATTGACCCTGCTCATATCGGACGCGGCTATCAGGATGTTGTACGTATCAATAGCCAGTCAGGGAAAGGCGGTGTTGCTTATATCTTGCAACGTGACTTTGGCTTTCATTTGCCGCGCTGGACGCAAATTGACTTTAGCCGCGTCATTCAACAAGAAGCCGAAAGCCGTCAGACAGAATTGACATCAGATGATGTCATTAGCGTGTTTGAAGACACCTATTTGAACCAATCTACTTTGGCGTTGCAAGATTATGAAATCAAAAACACCGCTGGCTCAGTGAGCTTTTCAGGCTCTGTACGCATGGGAGATGACATCATAGACGTTGTTGGTAATGGCAATGGTCCGTTGTCTGCCTTTATCAATGCCATCTCTGCCAAATTGAACAAAAATATTCACGTTATCAACTATGCAGAGCATGCATTAACGGTTGAAAGTCAAAGCCCGCTCACCCAAAACAACAGTGATGCCAATGCCGTTGCTTACTTACAGTTGAATATTGAAGGTGAGATTTATTCAGGTATCGGCACTTGCTCAAGCACCGTATCAGCAATGTTAAAAGCCGCATTGTCTGCGTTGGCACAAGCGCAGATTGCCGATACTGAGCATCATTAATTAGCTTTTATAAAGCGCAAATTTATCAGTAGCTTTTATCACCAAAAGAGCAATTGCCCTAGTTGCTCTTTTTTTATGGGCTAACATGTAACATACCCAAGCTAATAGCAAAAGGCGCTAATAGCAAAAGGGGTGCAATTCCAGACATACTATTTTATGGTATGATAGAGGCACTTTAAATTTTACAGTAATAATAGGGTTGTATGATGCATTGCGATATTTATAAATTTAGCAAAAAAGATGACCTGTATGTTTACATTGCTCGTCCAGATTATCCCAATGACACGGACGAGATTCGTGACTGGTTGTCAGTGTTGCCCAAGGATTTTCGTCAAGCGATTGGGCGCGAAACATTTGTGATGCATTTGGATTTGGCAAATACGCCAAAGCTTGCACGGGTCAATAAAGCAGAAGTGTTAGAAAAACTGCAAAGTCAGGGGTATTTTGTGCAAATGCCGCCTGAAGATGTGCTGTTACGCCAAGCAAAGATGAATATGGCAGAAGCGCAGCAGAGCAAGTGGCAATAGCAAAACTTTAACCAAATGATTTGAATCATGCTAAAATAATCCATCTATTTTTGGCAAGGCAAAACTATGTTTGCATTTTTATCACTCGAGCAAATCGGTAATGTGCTAGGCGAAATCATCATTTGGTGGGCGCAGCTGGTTCAAGGTGTGCCGCCAGACAAATTACCCTTATATGCTTATGTGGGATCTTCCATTGTCGTATTACTGCTTTGGATTTTAGTGGTACGGATTTTGCCAAAAACGCTTGCAGGCTTGAGTTGGATTATTCTATTTGCGATTTTGCTCACGCCCACCACTTCCCTTGGCACCCCGCCTGACATCGCACCAGCGAGTATTTCCGTGGTGTATGGGATTTTACTTAAAGATCCAGCAATTATCTTTAATGGTTTGCTACCAATTATGGTTGTGATTACAGTGGGCTGTATTTTGGGTTTTATTTGGCAAATTATTCGAATGGGTATCGATAAAACCAACAAAAAACATGCGTTAAATAACGCCAATATCAGCCAGCCTAGTCGCTAAGCTATGATGGTGACAAGTCAACAAGCGATGACGGTTTAATCTTTTACGACTTAACTTTTTACAGCTTTACCTTTTACTTATAGCTTAACTTTCCCTGAAACTTATGATAGTCTGAAACTCATTTTTGACGATTATCATAGGTTTTTTTATGTCTGACCATCAGCAAAATGCTGCCATCCAAAACAGCGCAACCCAAAGCAGTTTTGCAAGCACCGATAGTTATATCGCCACTGACAACCTAAAACTTGCCGTCAACGCTGCGATTCAATTGCAAAAACCGTTACTCATCAAAGGGGAACCTGGCACGGGTAAAACGCTACTGGCTGAAGAAGTGGCAAAAAGTTTAGATATGCCACTGTTAACTTGGCACATCAAATCAACCACCAAAGCCGAACAGGGCTTGTATGAGTACGATGCGGTATCACGCCTGCGGGATAGTCAATTGGGCGATGACCGCGTGTATGATATTGCTAACTACATCAAGGCAGGCAAGCTATGGCAAGCATTTACCAGTCCTGAGCGTGTGGTACTGCTCATTGATGAGATTGATAAAGCGGATATTGAGTTCCCCAACGACTTGCTACATGAGCTCGATAAAATGTCATTTTATGTGTATGAAACTGGCGAAACGATTACCGCCGATCATCGTCCTGTCGTTATTATCACGTCAAACAATGAAAAAGAACTGCCTGATGCCTTCTTGCGTCGTTGCTTTTTTCATTATATTGATTTTCCTGACCAAGCAACCATGCGCGAAATTGTGGATGTGCATTTCCCCAATCTACAGGCAGACTTGGTGGATGAAGCACTCAAGGTGTTCTACGGTCTACGAGAAGTCAAAGGCTTAAAAAAACCGCCATCCACTTCTGAATTGGTAGATTGGATTAGTTTGCTGATGGCCGATGATTTGCAAGCGGGCAGTCAAAATGCGATTGAGCGGTTGAAAAATCCAAGCGATAACTTACCACCCATGGCGGGGGCGTTGCTCAAAAATGAAAATGACTTGAGTTTACTTGAACGTATAGGCTTTATGCTGCGTCATAGTCGATAGGGGATTGGTGTGTTTATCAATCTTTTTTATACCTTACGCACATATGGCGTGCCAGTTTCCACTCGTGAATTGCTAGACCTTTATGCTTTGCTAGAAACAGGCATTGTGTTTGCCGACCGTGAACAATTCTACGAGCTGATTCGCCTATGTATGGTCAAAGACGAAAAATACTTTGATAAATTTGACCGTGCCATGGCAGATTATTTTGAAGGTATTGATACACTCGATATCGACGAGCTGATGGCAAAATTGGGTAATATCCCCAAAGAATGGCTGGAACTTAAACTTGACCCCAACAATCTCACCGAAGCCCAGCGGCGCCTACTCAAAAAATATGGTTCGCTTGAAGCACTCATGAAAGCCCTAGAGGAACGCCTAAAAGAACAAAAAGAGCGACACCAAGGCGGTAACAAATGGGTTGGTACAGGCGGCTCATCGCCTTTTGGTGCGTATGGCGACCATCCCGAAGGTATCCGCGTGGGTGGTGAAAGCCGAAAACGCTCAGCGGTCAAGGTGTGGGAGCAGCGCAAATACCGCGATTTGGACACGGATAACCAGTTAGAAACCCGCTCCATGCAGATGGCACTGCGAAAACTGCGTAAATTCGCCCGTGATGGGGCGGCTGATGAGCTTGATATTGGCTCAACCATCAAGAAAACCGCGCAAACGGGGATGCTCGATGTGCAGCTGCGTCCCGAACGCCGCAATCGTGTCAAAGTGCTCATGCTATTTGATATCGGTGGTAGCATGGATAGCTATATCGAAGCGTGTGAGCGCTTATTTGCTGCCGCTAAAAACGAATTTAAGACGCTTGAATTTTTTTATTTTCATAACTGTGTGTATGAATATGTTTGGACAGAAAATGCCCGCCGTAATGCCAGTGCCGTGCCCACATTGGATGTGCTACACAAATATGGCAGTGATTATCGGGTGATTTTTGTTGGTGATGCCGCAATGTCGCCTTATGAGTTGCTATCTGTCGGCGGTAGCGTTGAGTATATGAGCCAAGATACGGGGCAGGCGTGGCTAAAACGTATCACTAACCACTTTGATAAAGTCGCATGGCTCAACCCTGAGACACCAAGCTACTGGCAATACACCCAGACCATCGGCTTAATCAAAGATATCATGCAAGGGCATATGTACCCGATGACCTTGCATGGTATTGAAGATATGACCAAGTATTTGGCGCGGTAGTATTGTTAAGGCAATTAAAAAAGCATAAATCAATTTCATGCTTTTTTTTGTGCTGATAGGCTGCTAGTTTACCTAAAATCTGCTAGTCACCTAAAAGTTGATATTAAGCTAAAAGCTGCCTAGTCAGCTAACATTAGTTTGGACCGGCCACACGCTCAATAACGACGTTGCCTGTACCTGTGCTGGCTAAGCCAATTTGTTTGGCGGCGGCATACGATAAATCTAAGACGCGATGGCTTGAAAACGGACCGCGGTCATTGACTTTTACTACAACGCTTTTACCGTTTGATTTGTTGGTTACTTTGATATAACAGTTCATTGGCAATGAGCGATGCGCCGCAGTCAATGAATTGGAATCAAAAGTATCACCGCTAGCAGTTTTACGACCTTGAAATTGACGACCATACCAAGAGGCGACACCCGTTTGGCTAAAGCGATTGACTGTATTGGATGCAACGGCAGAAAGACGTTCTAACACGTCTGAATCTTTGCTAGCTTGTGAAGTGTCTTGGCTGATAAGTTGGCTGTCTAAGGCAAGGTTACGAGGTTGGCGGGCTGATTTGACTAAGTCTGATGCATTGTTGTGCTGGCGGGTTAACTCATTAAGTACGTGATCTAAATTGCTCGTGGCTGCTTGGGAAGTTGAGCTAAGCGCCGTTACGCCACAAAAGCAAAGTAACGTCGCTACATTAGCTAAATTCGATTGACGCTTTGACATAATGACCTCTGAACAATCGCTCTTTACAATGAGCGCCTTATATTTGGGAGCACATAAGCCTTGATATGTCATGCATACAAATCGCTTATAGGGCACCAAGAAAATTTATTAGATTTAACAATTAGTTTACAAATTTTACTTTGTTTCGGTATGTAATTGTTCAATCTTGATGACCCACAATAAGCAATTACGCGATTAAAATCACGATTTATTTAGATAAACGGTATAAAAAAATAGATAAACGGTAAAAATTATTAAGTTTTACCATCATAATTGTTTAAAACTACTCATAAAAAGGATATCTTTTATGCTAACTCTTTTACGTTTTTTACATTTAAAAATACCAAGTTACATAAATAGTTACATAATGAATTGTTTATAAATAGGCTATTTACAAATAAAATAGTTTTGCAAAGAGGCTGATAGTTATTTAACATTATGCGAGGCAATTGACATCACTAAACCAAATCCTGCCATCAAAGTAATTAAAGCAGTACCGCCGTAGCTGATAAATGGCAAAGGAACGCCGACAACTGGCAAAATGCCTGCCACCATGCCTGCATTTACAAACACATACACAAAAAATGACATGGCAATCGCGCCAGAGAGTAATTTGCTATAGACAGCAGTATTGGAGTAAGCAATAAATAAGGCGCGGCATAGAATACAAAAATACAAAAACATCAGTAAAATCACACCAATTAAGCCAAACTCTTCAGAAAAAGCCGCAATGATAAAATCGGTGTGACCTTCGGGTAAAAAGTGTAGATGAGATTGTGTGCCTTGCAAGTAGCCTTTACCTGTGAGTCCCCCTGAGCCAATCGCGGTTTTTGACTGCATGATATTCCATCCAGCCCCCAAGGCATCGCTTTCAGGGTCTAGCAAAGTTAGCACGCGTCTGCGCTGGTAGTCGTGTAGCAGGTATTCCCAAGCCACAAAAACAAAAGGAATAAACAGCGCCACTGCAGAGCCAATCATCCACCAAGGTAAACCCGATAAAAACAGCACAAATAAGCCACTAGACGCCACCAATATAGAGGTACCCAAGTCGGGCTGCTCAGCAATTAGCAGCACTGGAATACCAATCGCCACCAGCGTGATAAGCACTGTCGATAAACTTGGCGGCAAGTCGCGTTTGGATAAAAACCAAGCAGTGAGCATCGGCATGCCAAGCTTCATAAACTCTGACGGCTGTACACTACCAAATCCAGGAATATCAATCCAGCGCTGCGCACCCAGACGCACCTCACCAATAATTTTGACCAGTATCAGTAATCCCACGCCACCCACATAGAAAAACGGGGTAAAATCACGGTAAAGACTGGGCGGGATTTGCGCCATGACAATCATTACCACAAACGCGATGGTAAAACTAATGGTTTGACGGATGACCATTCCCATGTCTTGAGTAGAGGCACTGTATAAAATGGCTAAACCAAACAAAGCTGTGACAAACAATAGCATCAATAACCAAGGGTCTAAATGCACGCGCTGCCAAAAGGAGGGTAGACTGTCATTACCAAAGTGATGAGCTTGCCTAGAAAAACGGTACTGTCCAATCTTATCTACCATACACACCAAACATCAAATTAACCCGGTGACAATAAGTCTGTAAAAAGACACAAAAATAGGCTCAATAGTTTATATGGCTTAATGTGATTTTGGTAGTCTTAATAATGTAATAGTTTATAACACTTGTTTCATAGAAATAAGTCACTATATTAAGTGAGCTATTAATTAAGCTTAATTATGAAATGAACATAACTATTAAGTAAGTGAAAATTAAGTTAAGTGAAAATAATTATCAAGTAGGCATGATTAGCTAAGCATATCAAGCCGACTTTTTTGACAGTTGCTCATAAGTCCGTGGTGTTTTTCCATTTTGACGAAACGTGAATAGGCAGTCCATGACACATCAAAACAAGACCAAAAATAAACCAACCATTATCGAAGACAACGCGCAAACAGCCCAGTATGCCAATACCAAGACCAAGAATATAAACACTACCAAGACTCAGAATACCAAAACCAAGATTTTAACAGGCATTGTTGGCTCAGGGATGATAATGACATTGCTTATCGCGTGTAATCATCCTGTCACACCCGTCGATAACCGAAAACCTACTACGACCATCGTTCGTCAAACCCAGCCAAATCCTAAAAATACCACTGTCACGCAGACTGACAATATGCGCGGTCTTATTCTCAACCGTCAAAACACAACCCGACCTACAATAGATTATGGCGCACTCAAAAATACCACACGATACAATAGTAGCGTTGTCTATACCAATGATGCAGATTTTAAGGATTGGCTGGCTAGCCACAGCTACCAGCAATCAGAAGTGTTGGCTTATCAAAATTTCTTGCAAAGCCAATTAGGCAGTATTCCGCCGATGGAGCAGTTAATCGCGAGTGCCAGAGATGCACGGCGCTGTGGTTTTGAGCCGTATGAAGTACCGCCTGCATCGCTGTGGCAAAATATCGTGCCCACCCTGCAAATGCTGCAGCAACTGCAAAAACAAGGTTACTTGCCGTATTCGACAGTGATACGCTCCGTGTATCGAAACCCTGCATTAAATGATTGTGCGGGCGGCGCGGGGGAGAGTAAGCACATGACCAATGGCGCAATTGATATTTGGATACCTGAAAACGAAGCCAATAAATGGGCGATAGAAAGCACCTTTGATGGGCTTTGCCAGTTTTGGCAGTCCAACGGGCAAAGCTATAATTTTGGACTCGGCTTATATCCGACAGGTTCGGTGCATCTCGATACACAAGGCTTTCGAAAATGGGGCGCAAGCCATAGCTCAAGCTCATCACCCTGTCGTTTTTAACCCTAACATAACTGTTAAGCTATTAGCATTGGCTATTTAGCGGTTTTTGTTGTGTTTGGCGTGGCGTTGCCAACGGTCACAATCAAAAACTTGTTAGGGTCAATGAGGTCTTTATAGCTTTGATTGACAGCGTTAAGGTCGGCGCGTTGTACGCGCGTCACGTACTCGGTCAAGTAACTATCTGGCAGCTGATAAAACCCCATCATAGCAACTGTGGCATTCATGGCGGCATTGCTAGCAAAGCTAGTTGGGAAACTGTTGATTAAACTGTCTTTGGTTAAAGCCAATTCGTTTGCCGTCACCCCTTTTTCTAGGGTATTTTTGATGACTTGCTTGGTCGCCTCAATCGCTTCTTGCGACTTTTGGTTACGGGTAGAAAAGCTAATGGTATAACTACCTTGGGCAAGCATCGGCGTGGTGCTGCTATAAATGCCATAGGTGAGCCCACGTTTTTTACGGATTTCTTCCATCAATCTGGCTTGAAAATTGCCGCCCCCGACGATTTCATCGGCAATGGCAAAGTTGGTTTGATGCTGCAAGCCTAAAGTATCCGCCACGCGTTTTTGACCCAATTGCCCCATTAATACAGTGGTTTGGGTGCTGTCAAATGGGATATGAATCGTTTTAGCGGCGCTCAAAGGTTTGGCATCGGCAAGCTTTGGGGCAGCTGTGCCAACAGGCATTTGAGCGGTTAGCTGATTGGCAAGCGCTCGCGCGCGCTCAAGACTGATATCGCCTGTAATGGCAATATTTGCGTTCTTCGCCACCAAAAACTGCTGGCTAAAAGCTTTAAGATCGGTGGCATTAATTTTGGCAATGCTGTCTTCTGTGCCTTGGGTGGGGTGGGCGTAGGGATGATTGCCATAAAGCGCGTTAGCAAAGGCTTTGGTTGCGATGCTATTTGGATCTTCTTTGGCTTGTTGCAGACTGATTAGATACTGGGCTTTGGTACGCTCAAAATTTTTGTTTGGAAACGTAGGCTGGGTCATCATATCGCTCATTAAACCAAGCGCAGAGGATAAACGCGCCTCATCGGATAGACTGCGCAAACTCACGATAAACATATCTTTATAAGCCCGGGCAGATAAATCAATCCCAAGCTGCTCACTAGTCTCGGCAATCTCATCTTCACTTTTATGGCGTGTGCCCTGATCGAGCATACTCGCGGTCAGACTGGCAATCCCAAAACCGCCTTTTTTAATGGCTTCATCACGAGCCGAGCCTGCATTAAAATACACACTGACATCCACAATCGGTAAATTGTGGGTTTGTACCAAAGCCACTGGGGTACCCGAATCCGTCGTAAAGTGGATGATATCGGGTAATGTCACTTTTAACGGTGCCGTCGTTTTTAGACTGGTTAATTTGTCTAAAGCGGCAATAGGTGCGGTGGGGTCAACATTGCCACTACTGTGAGCATCGCTATGGGTGGCAGGTTCGGCATGGCCTCCTTGCGTGGCAATGGTGGTCATTAGTAATAAGATTTTAGCTAAGCGTGGTTTCATTTTTTTTCTCAAAATTCTAAGGATGGTCTGACAAGCAATGTGGGCAAATTAAGTCAGGATAAGTTAAGTTACTGGTTTTATAGTTATTTATTGGGTTTATTTTCTTTTACCACATTGAGCACGGTTAAATTGTCGTTAACCAAATATTTGCTAGCGGCAGCGTGTAAGTCACTTTCTGTGATGCTATCTAAGGTTTTGGGTAGGTTAAACACCATTCGATCATCAAGCCCAATGCTGTTTAGACTGCCAATCATCTGCGCTTGTCCGCTGATACTATCTTGGCTATAAATCAAGCTGGTCATGGTGTTGGTTTTGGCACGGGTCAGTTCACTTTGTGCAATCGGTTGGGTTTTGAGCGCGTTAATCTCAGCAATGATTGCTTGTTTGGCTTGGGCAAGCGTAACGCCATCTCGCGGGGTAGCTTGGATTAAAAATAGCCCATCGCCCCGACTAAAGGCACTGTAACCACTGCCGACTGAGGCTAGTAGCTGTTTTTCCCGTACTAGGCGTTTTTCTAGGCGTGCAGATAGACCACCATCGAGCACATCGGCTAGTAACGATAGACTATAGGCGGTTTTGGGGTCTTTTGCTGTGGTAAGCGTAGGCACGTTAAACGCCATCATGACCATAGGCACTTGCACGGGCAATTGGGTGGTTTTTTCTTGATAACCACGAAAGCCTGGCTGTATCACACTGGGGCGCTTTGGCAGGGTTTGCGGTTTTTTATCGGCAAAGTATTTTTTGACTTCATTGATCGCGTCTGTTGGATTGACATCGCCCACGATTACTAAGGTCGCATTGTTGGGTGCATACCATGTTTTATACCAATCAGTTAGGTCGTTTAATCCAATGGATTCGATTTCTGCCATGGGGCCAATGACCGATTCCCCTTTGGGGCTATTGGGATATGCCATTTTGCTAAACTGCTCATAGGCGCGGGCGTTTGGGTTATCATCGGTCCGCTGGCGGCGCTCTTCCATCACCACTTGGCGCTCAGCGGTAAAGTCGCTGTCCTTTAGCTCTAAATGGCTCATCCGATCGGCTTCAAGCTCTAGGGCGAGCGCTAAACGATTGGCAGGGAAAATTTCATAATATGCGGTGTAGTCATAGCTGGTAAAGGCATTATTGCTACCGCCAAATTTGGCGATGAGGCGTTCAAAATCTGCTGAAGACACGTTTTTTGTTCCCTTAAACATCATATGCTCAAGCAAATGTGACATACCGCCTAAGTTAGTGGGTTCATCCGCGGCACCCACGCGATACCATACTTGGCTTATCACCACAGGGGAGCGGTGATCTTCTTTAATAATCACCTTTAAGCCATTAGCCAGCGTATATTCATGGCGCGTTGCTGCCTTATCGCTGTCAAAATCTGTGGGGCTGCGCGTTTGCTGGGTTGTGTCAGTTACCGCGTTAGCAGTTGGGTGCGCGTTAATAGGCGTATTCGCTACAGTCGGGGTAGTTTTGGTCGGCATGGTTTTGGCTGCGATGGTCTGCGCAGTGCTGCAACCTGATACACAGAACGTATAGGTTAGGGCGGCAGCAAGGATGGTAAGGTTAAAAAATGTAGGTTTTGACACAGGGTTTCGGTTTAACATAGTTTCTCTTTAACTTTTAATCTTTAATCTGGTTTTTCTGATTGTGGGGCAATGGGGTTTGCAGGCATTATAAAAGATAAACCATGATAACGGATGTTGGCATTGATTGCTATTTGAAAGCCCATTGCACGATTAAATCTGAATAAATACCCCCTGCAAATTTTTAGCGCAACAAGCTGTGAGCTGACAGTTTTTTCCCATACCACACATCCTATGGATTGAAGGGATTGACAGCATGTTTATTTCAAACTGCGAACAAACACTGTTATAATTTTATACATCTCGATATTTTAATGACAAATTTAACCATAGGCGATGATATGAGTAGCAACCAATTTAATAACAATGCTTCTAATAAGGTGGTAATTAATTTTAATAACCAACCGACTAATTTTGATGATGCTACGATGCCCAATCTGCCTGTGCAAGATGTGCCAATTATTGAAACGCCGCGTATCGCTGAAACCGCCCAAACGTCAACGCTGCAAACACCCGTCGTGACCCCTCAATCTGTGTCACCAATGCCGCAAAGCCAACACCAAGGGCAGCCTGCAACCACACAGCAGCCATCTGCCAATACGGCTGAGCCAAGTGCAGAGCCTGAAAAAAAAGGGGGCTGGTTTAGCCGCATGAAGCAAGGCTTGTCAAAAAGTCGTAAAAACTTGACCGAAGGCTTAACCAATATTTTGATTGGTGGTAAAGAAATTGATGATGAGCTACTTGAAGAAGTGGAAGACCAACTGTTGGTCGCCGACATTGGGGTGAATGCCACCAATCGCATTATCAAAAACTTGACCGAAGCCACTGCACGCGGCGATTTGATTTATTCGCATTCACTGTATAAAGCGCTACAAAAAGAACTAACCGATATCTTGACACCCAAAGTTGCACCACTGGTGGTGGATGCTAGTACAAAACCGTTTGTCATCTTGGTCGTGGGGGTCAATGGCGTGGGTAAAACCACCACCATCGGTAAACTTGCCAAACGCCTGCAAGCTGAAGGCAAATCCGTGATGTTAGCAGCGGGCGATACGTTCCGTGCGGCAGCCACCGAGCAATTGCAAGTATGGGGGGAGCGCAATAATATCCCTGTTGTCGCCCAAGGTCATGGCTCAGACAGTGCCTCGGTGATTTTTGACGCCATTCAATCTGCCAAAGCCCGTGGCATTGACGTACTGATTGCCGATACCGCAGGGCGTCTACAAAATAAAACTAATTTGATGGAAGAGCTGAAAAAAGTGATTCGCGTCATGCAAAAAGCCGATCCGACAGCGCCGCATGAATCCATGATTGTGCTCGACGCGGGTACAGGACAAAATGCCCTAAATCAAGTAGAAATATTCAATGAAGCAGTGCCATTGACAGGCGTGACCGTCACCAAATTGGATGGCACCGCAAAAGGCGGCGTGGTATTTAATATCGCTGAAAACACCAATGTGCCGATTCGTTTTATTGGTGTGGGTGAAAAAATTGATGATTTGCGCCCATTTCAAGCCGATGATTTTGTCAAAGCCCTGTTTGAAAAAGATGAGTAACTCATGTATCACTTAAATATTGCTAATAAGCAGATGACTAATATTGATAAAATTCAATTTAGTGAAGTGGGTTTTAGAGAGCGCCAAGATTTGCAAGAATGGATTGTGAGCAATCCAGAATGTCTTGGCGAGCCATTATTAATTATTCAAAAAGAATTTAACGGGTTTGACAATACGTCTGAAAGATTAGATTTATTGGCGTTAGATAAAAGTGGTAATTTAGTCATTATTGAAAATAAAACGGATAGTTCTGGTAAAGATGTTGTATGGCAGTCTGTGAAATATGCATCTTATTGCTCTCGACTTACAGATGAGAAAATCATAAATATTTTTGCTGACTATCTTAGAAAATATGATAGCCAAAACTCTGATGATTATATTGCAAGCGCTAAACAAAAAATAAATGAATTTCTTAGCGATAGCACAGAAGATGATATTGGATTAAATCCCAATGAAACTTCGCAACGAATCATTTTAGTCGCTGCTGAATTCCGTCAAGAAGTAACATCAGCTGTATTATGGCTGATGAATTTTGGTATTAATATCTGTTGTATAAAATGCCAACTTTTTAAATTTAATAATGACTTTTTCTTTGATACTCAGCAAATTATTCCTGTACCCGAAGTTGAAAGCTTTATGATAGATATTGCGGAGAAAAAACAAGAAGACATTCAAATCAAAAATAATAAACAAAGCGTACTAATAAGTTTTTGGTCGCAATTTATCAATGCGACTTTATCAAATGCTGAAAATTTATATGCTAATAGGACACCAAGTAAAGATAATTGGTTAGGTACTAAATTAGGAAATGGTGTCGGAATAAGTGTTGTAATTACAAAGGAATCTGTAAAAATTAGAGTTGAAATAAAAGGTAATAATAAAGAAGACACTTTAAAAATATTCGACTATTTATATCAGCATAAAGAAGAAATCGAATCAAAATTTCAATATCCTGTTAATTGGGAGCGTTGTCCTGAAACTGTATATAGTTTTATAATTATCACAAACGAAGCAGTTGGATATTCAGACAAGTCTGAATGGCGGGGTGCAAATGAATTTTTGATTGAAGAAAGTTATAAAATGCAGAAAATTCTTAAATCACTTCTAGATAAATTTGTCTTATAAAATGCTTACCACAAACTACCAACTATCAATCAAATTACCAACAATTACCCTTGTCGCACATAAGGGTTGTCTTATCGCGCTTGATTGGCAAACCCAAAAAATCCTACAACAATTAACTGCACAAGCGCACTATATACAAAGCAAAGATTTGGCTGACTCAGTAGATGACGATGCCAAAGTCTTACGAAATACCATCAGTCAACTTGACGAATATATTAATGGACAGCGACAAGTTTTTGATATTCCCTTAGATTTATCCACAGGCACACCCTTTCAGCAAAAAGTATGGCAAGCATTACGACAAATCCCTTACGGTCAAACAATCAGCTATGCACAGCTTGCGCTACAAGTGGATAATCCCAAAGGCTTTCGCGCAGTCGCGCAGGCCAATGGCCGCAACCCACTAAGTCTCATCATTCCTTGCCATCGCGTGATTGCCAGCGATGGCAAATTGGGCGGTTACACCGGTGGGATTGAGATTAAGCAAACATTGCTTGATATAGAGCAAGCAAGTTATCAGCGATAAACAATAACCCAATGAAGCGTTATTCTTTATCATCTGCGTCTTTTTCTTCCCAAGTTTCTAAGCGTTCATAAATACGACCATAAACGGTATTTTTACGATACTTGCCTTTTTTGGTCATCTCATCCGGCGCCAGACCCGTCAATAGATACATGGCTTCATTGACATGCTCTACGGCATAGATGGTAAATTTATCTGCCGTCACGCTATCGATGATATCTTGACGTAGCATCAATTGCGCCAAATTGGCTTTGGGTACAATCACCCCTTGTTTACCCGTCAAGCCTTGTTCGACACACGCATCATAAAACCCGGCGATTTTGGCATTGACGCCGCCAACCGCTTGGACTTGACCAAATTGGTTCATCGATCCTGTCACCGCTAAGCTTTGATTAATCGGGGTTTGCGATAGGGCAGACAGCAGCGCGCAGGTTTCGGCTACTGTCGCGCTATCGCCATCGATACCGCCATAACTTTGTTCAAAAGCCAGCGATGCGGTAAAGTTGAGCGTGTGGTCTTCTGCAAACAGCGCTTTTAGGTAACTGCTCATAATCAGCACGCCTTTGGCATGAATAGAGCCGCCTAAATCCACATCGCGCTCGATATCAACAATATCGGCGTGCGCGGCACTGTGATGCACTGACGCTGTCAATCGGGCAGGCATACCAAATTCACTATCTGCGTAGCTGATGACTGTCAGCGCATTGATTTGACCAATCGCTTTGCCTTGGGTGCTAATCAGCTGTTGCCCTTTTTCTAGCTCTTGCCAGAACAATTGTCGTAAATAACCCGAGCGGTGGCGAATATCATCAATGGCTTGGCGGACATGGCTAGCAGTTACTGTGTTTTCAGGGCTAAGCTCTGATTGATTGATGATGGCATGACGATTGGCTTCGAGTAAGAGCTGCGCCAATCTGTCCCCATGTAGGCTTAACTCATGCTGGTCTTCTGCTTGTTCACTAAGATAATCCAATAAACACGCCAACGCGGTGTTATCAAACGTTAGCAATTGGTATTTGCTTATCATATCAGCAATTTTGGCGGTCATTGCTTGTTCATTGGCGTGGCTGCGTACCACGCGATCATGAAAATCTGCACGGATTTTGAATACGGCATTAAATTCAGGCTCAAAATCTAGCAGGTCATAATATAAGTCTGGCTCACCGAGTAAAATAACTTTGACATCAAGCTTAATCGGTTGTGGCTCAAGGCTGATACTACCAGTCAGTGTCAGCATTTGCTCAAGGCTCGACATCTTGATTTGGCGGCTTTGCAGCGCACGTTTGAGACCTTGCCACGCATACGGATATTCAAGCAAATTAGTTGCTTCAAGCACCAAATAACCGCCATTCGCACGATGCAGTGAACCGGCGCGAATTAGACTGACATCCGTTGACACAGTACCTAAATGGGTAATTTGCTCGACATGACCGAGTAAATTTAAATGGGTGGGTAAGTCTTCAAACACAATCGGTGCGCCTTGATCGGGCGCATGGCTTGCAATCACATTGACAAAATAGCGCGCTGGCAATGGCGAGAAATGGCTGGGCAAAAACTCTTCATCATCTTCATTGATGATTCGTTCTACATGATTGACGATATCGTCATGCACGTCTTGCAAATACTTACGAACCTTTGGTAAGGCTTGATACTTGTCAAATAACGGCTCCATCAATGGTTTTAAGGTACGCCGAGTCAATGAATGGTGTAGCGCTTGCAGGGTCTGATTGGCTTCATCTTCAATTTGCTCAAGCTCAACGGTCAGTTGGCTCAAGCGTTTTTGCATGTGGTTCTTATCTTGATAATTGGCAACATACGGCGACTTTGGGGTTAAGCCAAAGCTGGCTTGATTGGTTGCACTCGAGGTGTTATTAGAGGTGCTAGTTGTGGTACTAGACGTTTGATTGGCTTTAATTGGTAAAACTGGCGCTTTGCCACTCGATTTTTGGCGACCCCATTTATTAGCAGGTTTGATTGATAAATAACCATCGCTTGGCTCGATATCATTGTAACTGTCATTGTCATTGCCATCGGCTCGGTTGTCACTAAAATCAGATTTGATAAAAATCGGTTTGTTGTCCGAAGGTCGCAGCGCCAATGCAAGTGAATATTGTTTGCCTTCTTCATGCAGCGCATGATAGACCTGTTCTTCACGAAGGCTAATTTCATTCTTTATGGCTTCTACTTTACTTTGATAGTGCTCACTGCGAAAACGCTGATTGAGCTGACGCTTGGTGGTTAGCCAAAAGGTTTTGACATCTTCCGCTAATTGCTTGCCCATGCCAGCAGGAAGGTCAAGCGCAATCGGGGTGCGCGCATCAACAAAATTATGCACATATACCCAGTCATTGGGTGTGGGTTTTTGTTTGGCGTGTGCTTGTAGCAGGCGAGTGATTAAGGTGCGTTTGCCCAGTCCGTTTTCACCTGCAGCAAAGATATGATAACCATTGGCATTGATATCAAGCGCAGTGGCAATCGCTTTACAGGCGCGCTCTTGCCCAAAGCCAATTTCAAGCGTTTTGGTATGGTTGCTATCTGTTGGCAAGGTCGCTGGGTCGGTATAACGGCGCAAGTGCGAAATTGCAACAGGCTGTAAATTGTTAGATTTGATGGTATCGGTAATGATAGCGGCGGATTTTGAAGTCACAGGGGTAGTACGAACAGATTTTGCAAGGGTATTTTTCATAAAACAAGTTTCATCAACGCATTAAAAAGCGGTAGTGGGAAAGATAAACAATGACAGTGACAGTTAGAGTGACAGTGCTTAGGGTCTGAAGTCTAAGGTTTAGGGTCACTTATAGTTAACAGATAGGTTTTGGTAAGTGGTAATAAAGTATCAGTATGATGTGGTTTTTTGTTGATAAAATCAATGGCTATTTTTTCGTGAATCGTTGCCTTAAGGTTTCAGCCGCAGTAATATAAAAGTTGATGGGTAAGTATTTGCTAAGATAACATATTGACGCTTAACACAATCGTTTGAGACAACAACATGGCTAAAACAGAAAACGGATTTATTTTAGCGCTGGATCAGGGCACTACCTCAAGCCGCAGTATCATCTTTGATAGCCAATTAACACCCATCGCCATCGCCCAAAAGCCGCTGGGTATCATCACCCCAAAATCCGGGTTTATCGAGCAAAATGCCAATGACATTTGGCAAACCCAAATTAGTACCGCCCAAGAAGTGATTGCCAAAGCAGGATTGTTGGCGACAGATATTTCAGCCATCGGTATCACCAACCAACGTGAGACCACCATAATTTGGCATAAAAAAACGGGTAAGCCTGTCGCACCTGCCATTGTCTGGCAAGATAGACGTACCCATCAGTGGTGTAGAGACTGGCGTGATAAAGGCTTTGACGCCAAAATCCAGCAAATTACCGGATTACGTATAGATCCGTATTTTAGTGCCAGCAAAATCGTATGGCTGTTAAACCAAAACCCTAAGCTTCGCCAACAAGCGCTAGCAGGTGAGTTGGCTTTCGGTACTGTGGATAGTTGGCTACTGTTTAACATGACAGGCGAGCATAGCATTGATATCACCAACGCCTCACGCACCATGCTGATGTCTTTGCAAACAGGCGACTGGTCTGAGGAGTTATTGGATTTATTTGATATTCCCAAAACCATGTTACCTACCATCAAGCCATCGGATGGCGATTTTGGGGTCACCAAACAAGGGATGTTTGGCAAACAAATCCCAGTCACGGCAGTGCTCGGCGATCAGCAAGCCGCCTTGTATGGGCAGGGCTGTAACCGAGCAGGCATGGCAAAATCCACCTATGGCACCGGCTGTTTTTTATTAATGAATACCGGCGATAAGCCCTGTGTCAGTCATCAGCAATTACTCACTACCGTCGCTTGGCAAACCACACAGGCGAATCACACTCGTCAACCTAACCGGCATGAACCTTCAGGTAAATTGCCCAACTTGTTAAAACCTTTACAAAATTTACAACGAAATAAAAAAACAAGCACGCAAACACAATATGCGCTTGAAGGCAGTGTGTTTATGGCAGGTGCCATCGTGCAGTGGCTACGCGATAACTTAGGTATGATAGCGCGCAGTGAGGACGTTGAAACCTTGGCAGCGCAAGTGCCAGATAGCCAAGGAGTGACCCTGATTCCTGCCTTTACCGGGCTTGGTGCACCTTACTGGCGAGCAGATGCTACCGCAAGACTTATCGGGCTGACACGCGGCACTACCAAAGCGCATATCGCTAGAGCCGCCTTAGAAGCGATTGCGCTGCAAGCCTATGATGTGTTAATCGCCATGCAAAAAGATAGCCCGGTACCACTGCACGAACTGCGCGTGGATGGAGGCGCTGCCAATAACAATATTTTAATGCAATTTCAAGCCGATATACTCAATGTCCCTGTGCTTCGACCAACGACCACAGAGAGTACCGCAAAAGGGGTGGCATTATTGGCAGGGCAAGCGGTGGGATTATATGATGACAGTAGCATTGGTGAAAGTTGGCAGTTAGACCGTATCTTTGAGCCTAAGATGGCAGTGTCTGAGCGCCAAGCCATCGTGGAGCGTTGGCAGTTTTATATCAATCAACTATTAAACGAACAAAATTAAAGCAAGAAAATCATTAACATAGCTCTAAACAACTAAAAATAATGTAAAAACAAATAGTTAAATATCTGAAGAATTTTTTTGAAGACTCGACACGAGAGTGATTTTCGTTAGCAATTAAATGCATTAAGTAAAAAAAAGCACTTTATGCACCCAATTTTTAAACAATGCTTAAAAATATCAGCAAATTTTGGCTAAAAAAAGTGATTTTTAGTGTGGAAATCGACTAAAAAAATGTATAATGCTGCAAAATTCGACACTGTGTTGGCATTGATAATGCTAATGACAGTTGCGATGATAGATAAAAGTTACGAAATTTTTTTGGACAAGGTTGGCGCAAAGCAGGGATAACTGGTAACTAAACATTAAGGATATGACAGTGGACAATCAATTTGTTATCGCTACGGCAAATTTACTCAACTTTGCACTGCCCAATCGGGTTTTTTATCGAAACCAAGATGGGTATACGCCAAAGCAATATCAACAAAAGATTAATGCACTTGCCCCCATTTTTCGGCAATTGCAAGCTGATATCATTGGTTGCCAAGAAATTTGGGATGAGCAAGCACTCATTGACTTATGTCATGCAGCCGGTCTCAATGACTATCATGTCACAGTGCCGTTAGCCAGTAATCAGCCAGACAGTCCATTGACCCAAGGACGAGGCGCAGTTGGCACCCCGAGTGTAGGTTTGGTATCGCGTTTTGAGATTATTAACACCCAATTGCTCACGCAGATGCCTGCGATTGCGTTGTTGGACGTTCCTGATGTTGGGCTTTATCAACAATTTAATCGCCCCCCGCTGATTGCCGACATCAGATTGCCAAATGGCATGGTGGTCACCGTGATTGTGGCGCATCTAAAAAGTAAACGCCCTGAGTTTTTAGAAAACGCGCAAGGCGAGCCGTTAGAAGATCGCAATGATCCGCTAATTCGAGTCCGCGCCAAGCTGCGCAGTCTTTGTATGCGGGCGGCGGAAGCGGCAGGCATTCGCCAAGTGGTCATCGAAAAACTGTCGCACAACAACCATCCGCTGATTTTGTTAGGGGATATGAATGATGTGATGCAAAGTGTCACTTGTCAGCTTTTAAGCGAATCGGGCGAAGTATTTTATGATAAGTCGATGCGGGATATCGTGCTGTATGATGCCTCTACAATACAAAGCCGTATGCACTGGCTTAAAGATGTGGCGTACACCCATATCCACCAAGGTATGCCAGAAGTGCTTGACCAAATTTTGGTATCTGAACAATTTTTAGCTGATAGTAAATTTAACATCGGTGAAGTATTACAAGTTGATTATTTTAACGATCATCTCAAATTTATTGTAGAACAACGCCCAACCGATCATGGATTGGTACGGGCACAAATTAAACTTTATTCATAATCAGTCGATAGAGAGGAAATATGTCAAGCGCTTATGATGAAAAAATTGAGGATGTGTTGGTGGACTCTGAGCTCGCTCGCCGCTTGGTCCCTAACAAATTCAAGTTCACTAGCCAGCAAGGTCGTTTGCGTCGCCAAAAATTATTAGCCGCTGCCAAAGAGTTGAGCGCGACCCGACCTGTCAGTGAGATTAGTTTGGCGGATGTGTGTGAACGAGCGGACATTCCCAGAGCTTCGGCATATCACTTCTTTCCAAACGTAGAAGCGATTTTTTTGGCATTACGTTTTTTAAATGCGATAGAAATTTTTAACAAGCTTGAAAAAGTCGATGCCAAACAATTTAGTCGTTGGCAGGCTTATATCACCACAGTCATTGAGACAGGCGTTGATATTATTCAATCTGATTTAACGGTTGCCCGTTTGATTTATGAGACCAATACCCCAGATTTTGAGGGCAATGCGTTTGGTAGTGAAATCGAAAAAAGCCTCGCCCAAATGGTGTATGATAAGTTGTCTGAGCATTATAAAATGCCGGCTTTAGAAACCATTCATCAGCAATTGTTAGTCGCATACGGTATCATTAATGGTATTTTTATTTTAGCCTATCGCTCAGAAAAAGAAATTACCGATACCTATCGCCAAGAAGCGATTACAGCGGTGATTGCTTATCTACGTTGTTATTTACCTGAAAATTTGCCAAAAAACGGCTAGTTTTATAACCTACTAGGGTTATAACCGATAGCCAATAAAATAGGCAATAAAAAACCCATCAGCGAGATGGGTTTTTTTACTTAAACAGAGAATCTACGATTAGATTTTGTTTTCAGTTATTTGTGCGGTAGATTTTGTTTTCAGTTTTTTGTGCGGTATTGGTTACTGCGCCACCTGTTTTTGATACGTCTTTACCAAAACCTTGGATTGTATTACAACCTGTGACAGCAAACATAACAACGATTGATGCAGCGATTAATTTTTTCATTTTAAATTTCCTCAGATATATCCATTATTTTTTAACAGTTTTTAGCTACCAGGTTAAATCATGCGACTTTATTGATTCATAGAAGATTGGTTCATAGAAGTTAAAATAAAGTAAAACATGCTTGGTAGAGTCATGGTAATGCAGTTTAGTCTAACGTCGCTATAGCGTTAATGTAACCAAAACTATCAAGTTGTAAAAAAAACTTAAATTTACGCAATAAGTATAGGTTTTTTGTAAATTAATCTTCGCATTTAGCGTTTTTTTATTTCAATCTGGTTAAGGATGTCGACATGATTCATGTGGTATTAGTTGAACCCAAAATGCCAAGCAACACAGGCAATATTATTCGGTTATGCGCCAATACGGGCGCAACGCTACATTTGGTTGAGCCCCTAGGGTTTGAGTTAGAAGATAAAAAATTACGCCGAGCAGGGCTCGATTATCATGAATGGGCAAATGTCAAAGTACATGCCAATTGGCAGGATGCTCAGGATAGTCTAAGTCAAAGTGGGGTGCAAAGAATCGTTGCCTTGACCACCAAGCTTAGCAAACCTTTATATGATGAAGATTTTGCGCAACTGGCAAATATCGCTTTGGTATTTGGGTCAGAGACAGCCGGATTACCCGATCCAATTCGCGCGGCAATTGGGCAAGACAACTGGCTACGTTTGCCTATGTTGCCGACCTCTCGCAGTTTGAATTTATCTAACAGCGTGGCAATTACATTATTTGAAGTTTGGCGTCAGCAGGGGTTTGGCGGTGATAACGGTCACAGTATCGGTTATGACAATCTCATCCCTTATGACCCAAAATAATCTCAAAATTTATAAGCAATTTGCAGGTTTTGGCAACCCTGCAATGCGGTTAACATGGCGCGCGACAAGACCCGTGTTAAACATGGCTTGCAATTTGGCATTATCAACCGCCAATGAGGGCAATTGCTTGGATAAAAACTTGATTAAAGGACGGGTCGTCGGTGGATGGCTGTATAAATCATAATATTGACGTACCGCGTCTATGATTTGATAGTGCTCAGGGGTTAACGTGACATCCAGCGTGTTCGCCAATTGTTGGGCGATATCTGGCGTCCAGGTTTGATGAGCTATCAAATGACCGTCTTGGTCAAGGGCGGCTTGGTCAAGGTGGGGAAGTTGGGTCATAGTATTTATAAGTCAAAAGTGGTATCAAAATTAGGCGCTGTGGTGGGCTGTAGGGTGATTTGAGCACACCAATCAAAGTCTGCTGATTGGTTTGCTTGCCATGCTTTGAATCTATTAAAATCCGCTAGTGCCAGCCAAGCCGGCGGCATATCATACATATCAAGGGATGCTAGCATATGGGCAAGCTTGCCCGTGGGCGCATCAAGTAGTAAGTTTAGCATGCCATCACCGATAGTCAGCTGAATTTGGTGGTCAAACGCCGCCAGCGCAAACGCCATTGATAAGGCTTCATGACAAAGCAAAAACGTGTCAGCGTGAATATTAATGACAATTTTCATAGTAAACCGCTATCGCTAAACCCATCCCAATTAAAACTGATAAACCGTTTTTGCCCTGTGCAGATGCATGGCTAATTCACCCAAACCGACTAATTCAAAGCCATCTGCCAAATTGTCACCTTGTAGCTGATGTCTAGTTGCATTGTCAGCATCTGTCACCCCGCGAGCCAAAGCGGCACTCACGCACACTTGAATGGTTATATCATGACTCATAGCAAAGTGTTGCCAATTTTTTGCCATATTTTCGATATCCTCTGGCAGCCAAATTAATCGGTTGGCAAGCATCACCGCATCACTATATAAGAAAATTTTAAAATCGGTAGTAGTTAACGAGTTTTGCTCAACGGTTGTTTTACTATCGTTTGCACATAGCGATTGGGCGCATTCAAGCGCTCGTTTGGTAAGCGGATGACTAGGCGCATGTGTCATCAGCATCACAATTGGTGTATCGAGCGTCGAAGTATTGGGCATAGCGGTATTATTCGATGTAGTTATCAAATCAGTCATTTAACCATCTATAAGGCATTAATCTATAAAGCTGCAATCTGCCCGCTATTTTAGCAAAATCGACCCCCATTTGCGATACTTGTAATAGCTGCGATGCAATTGTCATCAAACTGTTATCAAATTGACATGAGGTTGTCAATGGCGGCTTATAAGCTTAACCCATACAAAGGATTGATTTAATTTACCGAAACGGCTTTTGTAGTCAAATAAAGCAGTCGGTTGTAATGGTTGATAACATACTATGAGTGACAACACTGTAAACACTAATTTGTACCAGGCTTCGTCTGACACTCAGACGACGTCAGCCAATCACCAGAGTCCCTCAACTCAAGTTGCAGGCACGCCTTTTCATGACAATAGGCCATCATTGCATATCGCTTTGGTGACTGAAACTTGGTTGCCTGATATCAATGGGGTAGCGTCAAGCGTTTATCAAATCATGCGCGAACTCAAATCGATGGGGCATCGCATCACTTTGATTCGCCCCAAACAAAGCGATGAAGTCGAACAACATACCCTAACGACAGGGCTTAATACTGCGGCTGTTACCACTGATTTGCAAGTGCCAAGTTTGCCCATTCCCTATTACCCGCATCTGCGCATGGGGCTACCTTGTTACCGATTTTTAACAAAACAGTTTCGTGAAATTCGTCCTGATATTGTGCATATCGTGACGGAAGGTCCTTTGGGGCTTGCGGCGTTGATTGTTGGCAAACAGCAAAGCATTAAAGTCACTTCAGGTTATCACACCGCGTTTCATGATTTTAGCCGATATTTTGGTTGGAAAGTTGTCTCAGTGCCTTTGCTTGCGTATATGAAGCGTTTTCACAACCATTGCAATGCTACATGTATTCCAAGCCAGACCACCCAACATCAGCTCGCTGAATTTGGTTTCAAGCATTTGTACCAAGTCGGTCGTGGCGTTGATACAGCGCGCTATGCACCGAGCAAACGTAGCCAAGCATTACGGCAAAGTTGGGGCGTGGGCGAGGGCACCACAGTGTTAATGTGTGTGAGCCGTGTTTCTCCTGAAAAAGGTATGGATACCGTCATTAAAAGCTTCAAAGCGCTACAATTACAGCAGCTGCATCGTCATGTCAAATTAGTGATTGTCGGTGATGGACCATATAAAGAAGCGCTCGTTAAACGGCATGCCAATGATACCAGCATTATTTTTGCAGGCTTTAAAACAGGCGAGGCGCTGGCAAGTTATTATGCTAGTGCCGATGCTTTTGTATTTGCTAGTCAAGTGGAAACTTTTGGTAATGTCGTCACCGAAGCGATGGCATCGGGTTTGCCAATTTTTGCCTATCATGATGCGGCTGCGGCGCTGTTGGTGGATGATAGTTGTGGTAAAACCGTACCGCTTGGGCAAGAACAACGCTTTGTAGAGATGATTAGTGAATTACCCAAACAACAACAGCTTGATCAGATGCGACTAGCTGCAAGGCACAAGGTAGCCGCTTTTTCTTGGCAAAAACCTGCCCAAGAAATGTTGACCATGTTTTATGAAGTGCTATCAATCCAAACCAATACCGTAACAGCTAGCCCAGTGACGCCAGCCATTTTGCCTTCTCAATCAATAGCTCAACATCCGCTAGCGGATTTGACAATCGCCCTCACACCTGAGTCAGTTCACCCGACTGTCGGGGCAAAAAAACAGCCACGATATAGTCATTCTCCCCAAAATAGCCACTCAACCCAAAATAGTCACCCAGCCCAAAGACCCGCTGAATCTGCCGCGTTTTTCTCCAAAACGTGAGGTTCAAATAGGCAAAAAAAGGATGGCGCCATGAATCAATCCATGAATCAACCCATAAAAAAATCCAATCTGTCACTTGCCAATTCAGAATTCACCTGTACCTCTGCTAGCCCTGTCGAAAACTTACCCAATTTAATGCGCACTTATTATCAGTTTTTGCACAGTAAACCTAAACTATATCATTTGCAAAAGCGCGTGCTGCAATGGGATACCCGCTTATGTTTACGGGTAAATTTACTGTCGCAATTGAAGTTTTTTGCGCAGTTCTTCAAAACCATCAGCCGCTTAGGCGATGGTTGGTTTTGGGCGCTATCGACGGTAGTGATGCTAGTAGCTTTACTATCACAAGGACTGGTCGCTAGTATCGTCGCTGTGAAAGTGTGTGCGGTGTTACTCAGCAGTTTTTGCGGTTATTTGCTGTATAAGTATTTAAAAGTGCACACAGTGCGTCCACGCCCTTACCAAGTACACCAGACCATTACTTTAGGCGAACGGCCTTTGGATGTATTTAGTTTTCCATCGGGGCATACACTGCAAGCGGTATTGTTTACCACCATGATAGGTCATCAAGTGCCGATGATGTTATGGGTGTTGCTACCATTTACGATGCTGGTGGCATTATCGCGCTTGGTGCTAGGGTTACATTATCCCACCGATGTGTTGGTGGGGGCAGGCATTGGTGCAACATTTGCGACCCTCGGTAGCAAAGTAAGTGATTACTTGGTTGCGTAAAGGATGTCGCCAAATAATGATATCGCTAACTATTAAGGCAAATCAAAGCCAAACTGCGCACACATCGTTAGCCAATCTGTATCCACAGGTGCAGTGATATCAACACGGCGATTGTCGGTCAGTCTATTAAAAGCCAAGGTATGCGCATGTAACATCAAGCGATGCACGCCGATATGTTGACGGATGGCGCGATTTTGGTGATGATCGCCATAACTGGTATCGCCAATAATCGGATGAAAAACATGCTTCATATGGCGACGTAATTGGTGTTTTCGCCCGGTAATGGGCGTCAATCTAGCCAGACTAAAGCGTGAAGTGGGATAGCGTGCGCGCGCTTGAAACGGCTGTTCAGTTGTTGCCAAGCATTGCCAATGCGTTTGCGCAGGTTGCAGTAAGGTTAATTCTGTAGGGTTTCTAAGGGATTCATCAAACATGTCTGTCGAACTAACCTTTCTTTGTTGTAGCGCCTGCAAACTTGGTTTATCGCCAATTTTATCCAAAATTTGTGTGAGTGGGTAATCAATTAACCCAGATGCCTGCTGGGATGTCTGCGCATTCACTGTCAAAAATCCGCGCACGATGGCTAAGTAAGATTTTTGCACTTGCCTGTTTTCAAATTGCTCACACAGTTGCCGCGCTGATTCGCTCGATAAAGCAAACAGTAACACCCCCGACGTCGGTCGGTCTAAGCGATGAATCGGATAAACATATTGAGCCAATTGATCGCGTAGGGTCTGCATCACAAACTGGGTTTCATGACGATCGAGCCAGCTTCGATGGACGAGCATACCCGCAGGCTTATTGACTGCCACACAGTGTTCATCTTGATATAAAATTTCTAACATAGGGTTTTCCCAAAAGCCACAGACATAAAAAAGGTCAGAATCGTATCTGACCTTTTCACCACCTTAACCATTACTCATGTTCGTTGTGCATCGGTGGATGACGCTTAAAGCCACCGGTTTTAAACGCCAAATAGATAAGTCCGATTACTGCCCAGCTTAAACCCATTTTGATGGCGATTGGCTCACTTTCTTTCCACATCAGCGCAACACTGATAAAGCCCAACAGCGGCACAATCAAATACATAAATAAATCATAGGCACTGTGGTAGCGTTTTTCACGGATGATGTAGGTCGCAATCACGGATAAGTTAACAAAACTAAACGCCGTCAATGCCCCAAAACTAATCAAATGCGCGATGACATCAAACTCAATAAAACCCGCAGTTAACGCAATCACACCCGCGATATAGATATTGTAGGTTGGGGTCAAGTATTTTGGATGAATATGACCAAAAATACGTTTATTAATGACCCCATCACGCCCCATTACATACATCAAACGAGAGACACCGGCATGCGCAGAAATACCTGACGCCATCACCGTAACAATTGCAAAGCCCAGTACAGCGGCTTGAAACGCAGAACCACCCACTAACATCAAAATATCTGGCTGGGTAGCAGCCACATCTGGGAAATATTTGTCAGGGGTTTGTGGGAAATAAATCTGCATAAAGTAAGTACTAATGATAAACACAATACCTGCAATCAATGCGGTTAAGAAAATTGCTTTTGGTAGGGTTTTTTGCACATCTTTGGTTTCTTCTGCCAATGAGCTTAGTGAGTCAAAGCCTGTGAAAGAGAAACATAAAATGGTTGCACCACTGATGAGTGCCGTCATGTTGGCAATATCACTCCAAAACGGCTTTAAGCTCCATAATTGGTAAGCTGCGGCATTGATAGTGCCGTCCGCATTGGTGCCCGCCATCAATTTGCTATACACCAACCACGTAAATACACCAATAATCAATAGCTGAATAAACACAATCCAACTATTAAAATAAGCCACGACTTTGGAGCCATGCACATTAATCCAGGTCATAAATCCCGTCAGAATAAATACCCAAATCCATTTGTTGACATCCGGGAACAGTGCTTCAAGATAAATCACCGCTAGGATAATATTCACCAAAGGTGACAATAAATAATCCAACCAAGAAGACCAACCCACCATAAACCCGACATTGGGATGAATCGATTTTTGCGCATAGGTATATGCCGAACCCGCCGAAGGATAACGACGAATCATGCTACCGTAACTTAGCGAGGTAAGCAAAATAGCAATCAATGCAATAATATAAGATGTTGGAACGTGCTGATGACTGGCTTCAGAAACCAAGCCGAAGGTATCAAATACGGTCATGGGCTGAATATACGCCAAACCAATAATGATAATGTGCCAAAGGGCTAAATGACGTTGCAATTTAGCGGGCGAATTAGTCGCAGTGGTGGTATTGTTCAAAGCTACCTTTCTCCTATACCCAGTGGTGTTAAAAACAGTCAGCTGTCAAAAGACAAATGGGCGCTGTTCTTAGCCAGTTGAGAGTAGATTAATGCAAAGCATTTAATCCATGAAAAAAAAGAGCCTATTATAAACAAAAACTAAGAATAAACTATTAACAATTAAAAAATCCTGTTAAAAAAAATCATGCATCGCTTGTTTTATGCATGATTTTGTAAAATTTAACCTATAGTCAAAATAGCAGTACAATGGTTATTGGTCGCGATTGGCTTTTTCGCGTTTTTTGAGTAACACCAATACTGCACCATTGCCACCTTGTGCCGCAGGCGCTGAGCAAAAAGCAAGCACTTCAGGAATCTGACGCAACCAGCCATTGACGCAAGTTTTTAAGATACTATCAATGCCCTTGCCATGAATGATTTTTACGCAATTTTCATTGTTTTTTTGAGCCTGCAAAATCAACTGACTCATGGCTTCACGGGCCTCTTCAATGGTGGCACCGTGTAAATCTACGGCATCATACCAGCGAATCTTGCCTTGTTTGAGCTCATTAAACACTTTGTTTTGTAGCGTTGCGGTTTTATAACTTAAATAAGCATCGCCAGAGACGGGGTTGAGCAGCGCTTGCATATCAGACAATACATGCCCGCTATCATCGTCACCACCGACTGCCGCCGCGCGTTTGGCTAGCGTTGTTGCATCAAGCTTATTGCTCGCTTTATTTTTATCCGCCAAGTTTTTATCTTTGATTGGCTGCACGCCTGACATGGCTTGCATAAATAGCAATTTATCGTCATCAAGATGTTCGCTATTATATTTTTTAACTTGTTTGGCGACTTGTTGCTTGCTCAGTAAACCCACGGTTTCAGTCGGTTTGCCGTTTTCATCGGTCTCTTTGGTTTGGCTGCGACCTTTACCTAGTTCAGCTTTAAGCTGCTTTAACTGGTCTTGCATTTCTTTAGAAAATAAATTTGCCATACAATAACTCTATAAATCGGTATAAAAAATAGGGCGTTTATCGATGAAACGCCCTAACATCAATTATTTAACTTGGCTATTTTACGCATTTTGTTGTGATTGTGCCAATAACTTTGCTAAAGCACTACCTGCATCACCCGTTTTCATAAACTGCTCACCAATCAAAAACGCATGGATGTCATGGTCGAGCATCAATTTTACATCCTCTGCCGAATGAATCCCACTTTCTGTCACCAATAAGCTATCTTGTGGAAACAGGGTTTTTAGGCGTAGGGTAGTGTCCAAACTCACATCAAAGTTATGTAGATTGCGATTATTAATGCCATACACGTTTTGACGATGGGCTGGCAAGCGTAACGCGCGTTCCACTTCTATCTCATCATGACACTCGATGAGTACACTCATGCCAAGTTTTAACGCCAATTCGTGTAGCTCAGCGACTTGCGCATCCGATAAACACGCCATAATTAGCAAAATACAATCTGCCCCAAGCGCACGTGATTGCAAAATGTGATACGGCTCAATCATAAAATCTTTGCGTAGCACAGGTAGGCTTACCGCTTGGCGTACTTGCAATAAATACTCATCCGAGCCTTGGAAGTAGTCGGTATCCGTCAATACCGATAGGCAAGCGGCACCCGCTTGTTCATAGCCAACTGCAGTGGCGACAGCATCGAAATTAGGGGCGATGATGCCTTTGGATGGCGAGGCTTTTTTGACTTCTGCAATGACACGGATACCCGCTTTGCGCAAACTGCCGGCAAAATCACGGATGTCATCGCGGTTCGTTGCGGCAATTTGCTCAAGGTCGTGCCAAGATTGTTGTTGTTTGGCTCTGCCTAGTTCTTGACGTTTGGTGTCGACAATTTTTTGTAATACCGAGGGGACTGCTTGATGAGGCATGGTTTTTCCAAAAATTTAATGAGAGGTGAATTGCTGAGTAAAGCTTGCTAATGCTGCCATTTTTTGCAAGGCTTTGCCACTGCTGATGATATCTTGTGCCATGGCTACGCCTTGTTTTATGGTATCTGCTTTACCTGCTACATAGATGGTCGCACCGGCGTTTAAGGCAATCATATCCGCTGCTTTTTTGGCGATGGGGGTTTTATTGGGATTGTTGTCGAGTGCTTCGCGGATGAGGGCTAGGCTTTGGCTTGGACTGTCAATGATTAAGCCTTTGAGCGTTTGCGATTCGATACCAACATCTTCAGGTTCGATATCATATACGCTGACTTTGCCGTCTTTAAGTTCAGCCACGTGGGTATAAGTCGCTAGTGAGATTTCATCAAGGTTATCCACTGAGCCGACGACTAGCACATGCTCTGCGCCAAGGTTTTTGAACACATTGGCAAGCGGTTCGCACAGCGAAGGATTAAATACCCCAATCATGGCATTTTTGACGCCCGCCGGGTTAATCAAAGGTCCTAAAATATTAAACACCGTACGCGTTTTTAGGGTGCGGCGAATGGGCATCGCATGTTTCATTGCTACATGGTGATTGGGCGCAAACAAAAAACCGATGCCATGGGTCTTAATCGACTGGGTAATCTGCTCAGTATTTAACGCCAAATTAATACCCGCTTGCTGAAGCAAATCGGAACTGCCAGATTTGCCGGAAACGCCGCCATTACCATGCTTGGCGACATGGCAGCCGGCAACCGCTGCGACCATAGTAGCGGCGGTAGATACATTAAACAAATTTGCGCCATCGCCCCCTGTACCCACAATATCGACGACGTTGGGCACATCCGATAAATCCACTTTAATCGCAAGCTCCCGCATCACTTGGGCGGCGGCAGTGATTTCTTCGATGCTTTCACCTTTCATACGCAGCGCGGTGAGCAGCGCGCCCATCATGGCATCGGGGCATTGACCTTGCATGATGGCTAGCATGACGCCGCGCATTTCTGCATAAGTTAGGTCAATGGTATTGATGGCGCGATCCAGCGCGGTAGTAAGTAGTAGTTGGGTTTGCTCTGGGGTTAATGGTTGGTTGTTTTCAATAGCCGTGGTAATGTCACCAAGATAGGGCGTTACAGTATGGGTCATGTCAGTCTCGTATGAGTTTTATGGCTTACACTTGATATATCATTGTACTAGTATACTATAACAAAGCCGAACTTTAAAGCCAAACTTTAACCCGCAAAACTCAATTACCCCAGTCTAAGGGTTAGCATTTTGATAGTTTTCATAGTCTTCATAATTAACTAAAAAATTTTTCAAAATCGTATACCCATGCTCACTCAAAATAGATTCTGGATGAAACTGCACCCCTTCAATCGGCAATGTTTGATGCTTAATGCCCATCACAGTAGCGGATGGCAGAGAATTATTTGGGTGAATATCATCACACCATGCGGTAACCTCTAGGCAAGCAGGCAAACTGTCTGCCGCAATCGCTAAAGAATGATAGCGAGTGGCGTTAAAAGGGGAGGGAAGCCCGGCAAATATCCCTTGATGATGATGAAAAACTTGCGACACCCGCCCATGCATAATCGTTGGGCAACGAATGATATTGGCGCCAAATGCTTGCCCAATCGCTTGATGACCCAAGCAAACGCCTAATATAGGAATAATGCCGGCAAAGTCTTTGATAAAACTCAACGTATTGCCTGCATCGCTTGGCGTACAAGGTCCAGGGCCAATGACCAAATAATCAGGATTTAAACGAATGATGTCTTCACTGCTGCAAGCATCATTGCGCCAGACTTCAACAGGTTGTCCCAATTGCTCAAAATACTGCACCAAGTTGTAGGTAAAACTGTCGTAGTTATCAATAAAAAGTAGCAATCCAGAAACCCTATGCTGTAATTGTTGGACGATGGTTAACCGATGAAAAAACTTCACCGTTATTTTAGTTAATTATTTTATCACAACCATTCTACAAGTGACTGATAGCAAGTGAATGAAACCGAATAAATGAAGCCGAGTCGCAGGCGGTAATGTTAATGGTTTTCACTAAAATAGTTAAGAACATATTTTATGCACCATAAAAGTGAATATTGATAAAATTTTCATTAAAATGGTGCGATTGTTACAGCCGCATGGCGATTTGAAGGTTATCTAGGCAGATAGTCATATCAGCCAACTTCATCAGTAAATCCAATCTCAAATAACTAATTGAATTATATATAAAAATTTAATTTTTATTATGACATGCAAAAAGTTGGCACATAACTTGAAAGTTTAAGCTCAACAAGCACTACTTTGTTTATCTCTTGTCACAGCACCGAAAAGAGTATAAAGTGGCGTAACGTTTTTTTAATCATTTTTTGCGTAAGTAAAAGGAAACGAGCAATGTCGAATAAATTTTTAGATTTAATCAAATCTAGCGAAGCAAAGTGGGTAGATTTTCGCTTTACTGACACTAAAGGTAAAGAGCAACATGTAAGCTATCCAGCTGACAGCATGGACGAAGACATTTTTGAAGAAGGTAAAATGTTTGATGGTTCATCAATCGCTGGTTGGAAAGGCATTGAAGCGTCAGATATGATTTTGATGCCAGATGCTGATACCGCATTCGTCGATCCTTTCTTTCGTGAAACGACCGTTGTTGTGACCTGTGACGTTATCGAGCCATCAACCATGCAAGGTTATGACCGTGACCCACGTTCAATCGCGCGACGTGCTGAAGAATACCTAAAATCAACGGGTATCGGTGATACCGCATTCTTTGGTCCAGAGCCAGAATTTTTCGTATTTGATGATGTAAAATGGTCAATCGACATGTCAGGCGCCCGTCACACCATCTCAGCTGATGAAGCCGCTTGGTCAACCGATAAAGAAATGGAAGGCGGTAACTATGCGCACCGTCCACGCGTTAAAGGCGGTTACTTCCCAGTACCACCCGTTGATAGCTCACAAGATATGCGCGCTGATATGTGTGCCGCGGTAGAAGCGATTATGGGTGAAGGCCGTGTTGAAGTCCATCACCATGAAGTTGCCTCTTGCCAACTAGAAATTGGTGTATCATTTAATACCCTAGTTCGTAAAGCGGACGAAGTACAACAGTTCAAATATGCGGTACACAACGTTGCACACGAATATGGTAAGACCGCGACTTTTATGCCAAAACCGATGGTTGGTGATAATGGTTCAGGTATGCACGTTCACTTGTCAATCCAAAAAGATGGCAAAAATACCTTTGCCGGTGATGAATACGCAGGACTGTCAGAAACTGCTTTATACGCAATCGGTGGTATCATCAAACATGCTCGTGCATTAAATGCCATCACTAACCCATCAACCAACAGCTATAAACGCCTAGTACCGCATTACGAAGCGCCTATTAAACTGGCTTATTCAGCGCGTAACCGCTCAGCGTCAATTCGTATTCCATACGTCGCAAGCCCGAAAGGCAAGCGTATCGAAGCACGTTTCCCAGACCCAGCAGCCAACCCTTACCTTTGCTTTGCCGCATTGTTGATGGCAGCGCTTGATGGTATCCAAAACAAAATCCATCCAGGCGAAGCCGCAGATAAAAACCTATACGACCTTCCACCAGAAGAAGAAGCATTGATCCCAACGGTGGCGGAGAACTTGGAAGTTGCGCTTAAAGCGTTAGAAGACGACCATGAGTTCTTAACCAAAGGTGGCGTATTTACCAAAGAAATGCTTGACGCTTACATTGCCTTGAAAAAAGAAGAAGTAGAGCGTTACAACGTATCAGTTCATCCAATCGAATTTGATATGTACTACAGCTGCTAATAAGTTCGCTTTTCAAAAAACCCAACTTAGTAAAGTTGGGTTTTTTTATAGGAAATTTTTAGGCTAATAGGCAAAATTATTTAGGGATTGATTATCAAGCTTGCTAAAATATGCACAATAATGGGTTTTGAGGGGAAGACTTATATGATTTTGACAAAATACAAGTCCAATAATAATAGTAGTTTGCGCGATAACTTTGCACTCACGGCTGTCGTGTTATTGTTGTCACAGTTAAGTCATGCTGAAGTGTACAAGACGACCACCTCAGAGGGTCAAGTGGTATATACTGATAATATTAATACCGCTTATCAATACAATAAAAACAGCAAGAGTATCAGCGTATTAGATAAATTACCCACCCAATCACAAGTATCTGCGACGACCAATCAATCCGCAACGACATCCATTAGCTTGAACAATCAAGTTGATAATGCAGCAAGTACGGCTATTGACACTCGCCTGCCTGATAGCTTAGGTGATAGCTTAACTGGTCGCTTATCCACCCAATCCATCTCAGCAAGCCAGCAGGGCGATTATGTCATAAAAATTGTATCGCCTGAAGCCGGGCAAACGCTGCGACGGGGTAGTCAACCCATTGAGATTAACGTTGCTTTGACACCGAGTTTAAAAACAGGGGATAGAATCGTCTATCAACTCAATAACCAAACTTTAGCAACCATAAAAGCCACTAGCTATACTATCGCTACTACTACGCTCGATCCTAACCCTTATACCATTACCGTAGGGGTTGAAAACGTCTTAGGGGAAATCATCGCGCAAGACACTCGCGCTATCACTCTCATCAGTAATAATGTACTGTATCAAAAGAAACGTAAAGCGATTGCGCAAGCACAAAAGAAGCAAGCCAATCAACCTTGGTATAAAAAAATACTTTAAGGCGTGATTAAATTTGCTTATACCATAAGGCACTACCATAACCGATGCACCTTTATCCAATCGAAAACCATAGCTGGGTGGCTATTGATATTCACCATAATTTGGGTGAACAGGCTACCCTATTAACCCATAAAGCAGGGTCTAGGTATTGTCGTCAATTGCTAAAAAACTTACAGCAAGCGCTTAATTTGACAGGCGAGTTAATGGATGCAAACTTTCCTTATCATTTTATAACCGCTGATGGTTGCACTTGGTATGTCAGTTTTAGCCATAGCCGCCAACATGCTGCAGTATTGATTTCGCCCTATACAAATATCGGCGTTGATGTCGAAGACAGCGCAATTAGTCATCACGTTGCTTCACGCTTTTTTTCACCTCATGAATACCAATGGTTGAATCAAAAGCCTGCAGTCCATCAAGCAATGTTACGAAATCTGCTATGGCGACTTAAAGAATGTGCCATCAAAACCCATCAACATGCCGACAAGCAATTAATCAAAGAATTAAAACATGATGTGCTAGATGAATTGGGTGAGGAAGTTATCAATCAACTCATTGGCATCGATGAGATAAATGCTAAAGATAAGGCTAAAGATAAGCCCATACAATGTGTGCAAACCGACGCTAAAATAGTTGGCAATTTTAGTAGCCAACCCTGTAGTTTTATTATTGTAAACCGTTAAATAAGGCTAAAAAATCGCTGTTTAAAAAAATAACCAATTCTTACGAAATTACTTTTTTTTGTAAAAAACCCATGCTATGATTGCTATAAGAACAATTTACTATGTAAGCGACATTGTAGAGAAATGTTTTAACAAACTATTACAAAAGCTTAACTAGTACATTATTTAGCAGGTGTAGGTAGCGAGTAGCTAAACTTACCTAGGCTTAACTAGCCTTGGTTAAAAAACTACTTTAAAAACCTACTATTAATAGTGTTAAAGGAAGTTATAATATGTCAGTTCGTGAACAAGGCATTGTAAAATGGTTTAATGATTCAAAAGGTTTTGGATTTATTCAACGTAACAGCGGTGAAGATATTTTTGTTCATTTCCGCGCGATTCAAGGTGACGGCTACCGTTCACTTCAAGATGGTCAAAAAGTTGAATTCATCGTGGTTGAGGGTCAAAAAGGTCTTCAAGCTGAAGAAGTTACCAAAGTCGAATAAGTTGAGCCAAAAAGGGGTTGAAGTGTTATTTTTGACCTTTTTGCAAACCAAGTTGATTCAATTAACTTGGTTTTTGTTGTTTCTCATAGCCAATGATTGATTGGTCAAAATAGGTTAACTCTCTGTGTTTCAAACTTTCTCACAATTACCCCTTCATCCAGCGCTCAAACAAGCGATTGACCAACTAGGCTATCAAACGCTGACCCCTATCCAAGCGCAGATATTGCCCAATACACTCGCTGGGCAAGACGCCATTGGGCAGGCGCAAACAGGTACAGGTAAGACAGCAACGTTTTTACTCACCATCATCAATGAATTGCTGAATAATCCTCTAAACCCTGAGGTTGATGGCGATCGTTTTTTGGGTGAAACCCGTGCGCTGGTGCTCGCGCCGACTCGAGAACTGGCTCAACAAATTTATCAAGATTGCCTTGAGCTCACCAAGTTTACCAAACTGCATACTGTTTGTTTGCTCGGTGGCACAGACTATGACACGCAGTCAAAGCAGCTTCATCAAAAGTTTGTCGATATCATCATCGCCACCCCAGGTCGTTTGATTGATTTTTGCTTTCAGCACCATGTGTATCTCGATCGTCTTGAAATTTTGGTATTAGATGAAGCGGATAGAATGCTAGATATGGGGTTTATACCTGATATCAAACGCTTGATTCGTATGATGCCTGCCAATACGCATCGGCAAACCCTGCTTTTCTCCGCTACCTTTAACCAAGATGTGATGAATTTAGCTTATCGCTGGTTATATCAGCCGATTTTTGTAGAGATTGCGCCTGAGCAAAAAACCAGTCAAAACATCGAGCAGTTATTTTTTACCTTAATGGAATCGGATAAACTGGCGGCGTTAGAGCAAATTATTGAAAAAATTTCTCCCAAGAAAATGATTGTCTTTGCCAATCGTAAAGACCAAGTTAAACGTCTTTATGACAAACTTAATCGTCAGTATAAAGTAGTGATATTGTCAGGGGATGTCATCCAAGCAAAACGCGAGAAATATTTGGCACAATTTCGTCAAGGCGATGCCAATATTTTAGTGGCGACTGATGTCGCAGGGCGAGGTATTCATGTGGATGATGTGGCTTGTGTGGTCAATTATACCTTGCCAGATAGTCCTGATGATTATGTTCATCGTATCGGTCGTACAGGTCGGGCAGGCAATAAAGGTATGAGTATTAGCTTTATCAGTGAAAACGACGGGTTTAATTTGCCGGCTATCGAGCAATATTTGGATGAAAGTATCAAAATGCAGCAATGGTCGAATGACACCCGTTTTTTAGAGGATTAAATTTTTTAATTGATAAAACATCAAGGGCGCTATCAATCAATAGCGCCCTTTTTACGTTAAAACATAGTGAAAATAAATTTATAATCTAACGATATCGACTTTAGCAAGGCCGTTTGAAAGATTAGCAATTCTACTAAAAGCACCTTTTGACAAATCTAGCGTACGGCCATATTTGCCGAACCCGCCTGTATCAGTCACTCGTACTACCACACTTTTACCATTGGCTTTGTTGGTAACTTTGAGCCGGCTACCTAATTTGTGCACATTGCTGGCGGCAGTCAGTGCATGTTGATTGAATTTCTCGCCAGATGCCGTGGTGCGACCATGATGCTTACCACCATACCATGAAACAACATCAGCATTGGCTTGCTGGGTGGCTAAAGTAGTAACAATCAAACTGGCAATGATATATTTCATCGGATGTTCCTTTTATCAATTAAAGCGGTCAATAATCTGACCGCTTAAAGGTATCAAGGGGCATTTCCCGTGATTTACATAGTAAAAACAAAGTAATATTGTTTAATATCACTTAAGCGGTGTGTATTCTAATTACAAAGTTATGTTATTGCAAAGACTTTATTGTAAATAAAATCTTTAATATTGGATGTATTTTGCTAAACATATAAATTATGTAACTATATCAGCTAGTTTTTCTAACCTGTTGATTTTGTGTAAAAATGATATCTTAAGTAGCTAATCAGCTATAAAAAATGCAAAAAAAAGAGAATGCAAGTTATTGCATTCTCTTTTTTATATATGGTGGAGATGGCGGGAGTTGAACCCGCGTCCGCCAGCACTACGCCCATGACTCTACATGTTTAGATTCTGTCTATGGCTTTAATGGTAGGCGAACCGACAGTCAGGATGCCAACCACGAGCCTCTTAAGTTTTGCTCAAATTGGCGAGACAACAATTTAAGCTATCCATCGTGCGTTCGCTTCAAGGAGAGCAACCAGACCAATGGCAATCTGTGCCGTCCCAAGCAGCCCTTAGGCTGCTAGAGCGTAAGTTTCGTCGTTTGCGACTAGTTTAAAATGTATATTTTATTTACGAGTGGACATACTCACTCGACATGCATCATTGAGTTTCATTACCAGCGTCGAAGCCAGAACATCCCCAAATGAACTGTTAATTATATAAGGTTAGTAGCTTAAAATACAAGGCTAAACGTCATAATAGTCAGATAAATTACTAAAAACACACACAGACCCCAAAACCGTTCAGATTATTGTCATGTATTTGACGTATTGAGCTGATAAGCTGAGGGGTTAAAGTAAGTAAAATTTTTTTGATATATTTTAGTCAAAGAAATAATAGGCTGGGTAAATTAAAATAGGTAAGTTAGACTGAGTCAATTGAATAAGCTAATCGGATAATTAATGGATGACAGGGAATAAAAAAAATTCGCCAAGCATCATGCGGATGTCACAAAATCAGCTCAAACGCCAGCGTGAATGGGTGTATTTGGCGCATTTTTTAGCCATGCTGCATTTACATCCTGCCAAAACCATCTCAGGTACGGATGATGGTAATGAGCCAGATTTTACCTGTATTTTTTATTGTGACAAAGGTGAATATGCAATTGGCATCGAATTGACCACGTTGCCAAGACTACGCGATAGACTCGGTAATGACAATTTAATGCTAAAACGTTGGTACTGGCAGTCGCTGCTACAGGTGTCAACCAAATTGACACCAACGCGGTTTAATGGTAAAGGTGAGATAGTAGGTGTCAAAGCTAATTGGGCCAATCGGGTCGATTGGCAAAAAATTGATAACCGTAAAATTCTGAATTTATCCCAGCAATTTATCGAGCAATCCCTTGATTTGCCACATCCTACACTCAGTAGTAAATTACAAAACGGTATTGCCAAAACCATGCGTTGGTTACCCAGTGCGTTTTTTACCGATATGGCAGATGAAAACGAAGATTTACCGATTGATTCCTACATCAATCAAAGTGATATTGATGCGGTGATGAGTAAAAAAGCGCATAAAGTCCAAGCGTACTGCAAAAAAAGGGCGTTGGATGAAGTGTGGTTATTGATTCATACCAATGAACAGCAAGAAAAGGGCTTATTAACTTTTGATACAAGTGAAGTATTGCATCACGGTAGTGAGTTTAATCGAGTATTTTTAACCTTATATCCCACCACGACACTACTACAAGTTGCTAAATAAAAAAGGCTAAATCTACATTTAGCCTTTTTTATGCTGAAAAATTTCATTTAATCATCGAGTTGTTCCATGACATCCTCAGTAAAGTTGACGTTGGTATAGACTTCTTGTACATCGTCCAAATCTTCTAGCATATCAATCATTTTCATGATTTTTTTAGCATCTTCGACATCAGTGACATCCGCCATGGTTGAAGGGGACATGGTCACTTCTGCGTTGTCGGATTTTAAACCGGCTTTTTCTAAAGCATCCATCACGTCACCGAAGTTCTCTGGCTCAGTGACCACTGTGATACTATCACCGTTATTTTCAATATCGGTTGCTCCGGCTTCAAGTGCGACTTCCATGATAGTGTCTTCTAGCGACACATCATCAAAGGTAATTTCACCGCGTTTGCTAAACATATAGGCCACTGAGCCTGATGTACCCAAGTTGCCACCATTTTTGCTAAAAGCATGACGCACTTCGCCAACGGTACGGTTGAGGTTATCCGTCATGGTCTCGACAATCACCGCAACACCGCCCAAGCCATAGCCTTCATAGGTGATTTCTTGCATGTTGTCATTGTCACCGCCGCCTGCACCACGTTCAATCGCCCGTTTTACAGTGTCTTTGGTCATATTAACTGAGTTGGCTTTTTCCACCGCCGCACGCAAACGCGGGTTACTCGCTGGGTCTGGGTCACCTTGTTTGGCAGCAGAGACTAGCTCACGAATGATTTTGGTAAATACTTTACCTTTTGCCGCATCTTGTTTGGCTTTACGGTGTTTGATGTTTGCCCACTTGGAATGTCCGGCCATGAGTGTATCCTTTATCTAACGTAACTATCTTAACGTAACAATCTGATTTTCAAAATTTTGCGTGCGCTATTATAAACGAGCAACCCCGATTTTTGATAGGGGGTTGCACTTATGTCATCGCAGGAAATGTTATTGAAAGTTAAAATCAAACCTAAAGGCGAGGCGAGTCGTCAGGTCGTGGCAATGTCGGCAAATCAATATAGCGGTGTATCAACTCACTTAAATCAATTTTTACCTTTAAATTCACCAAGTTCCAATACTGTCCAGAAATGGTTCGATCAAGCATCATGGTAAGTGGGGCAGGTTGAAAGCTTTGCCAGTATTTAAGCGACTCTTTTGCTTTGGCAATCGCTTGAAAATGGGTTTGGCTGGTGGCAAAGTCATAAGGCGCGTGTTTGGATAAATCAAACAACTGGGTAAAACCATACGGGGTTAAACCAATCTGCAACCAATCGTTATAAAAGTCTGTGGGCAGTGGTTCATCATTGTCTTTTTTGATGCCAATGCTGACCAAATCTTGCTCAAGCGCTGTCACATCACCGCTCAGGCAGTGGATGGCAAAGCGTTTGAATAACGCAACTTCGTCATGGCTATAAGATTTGATACCACCAAAGTCATAGGCGATGACCGAGCCATCGGGGCGAAACGCAAAGTTACCTGGATGGGGATCACAATGCAGACGATACAGTTTGAACAATTGACCGGCACTAAAATCAAATAAGCGAGTGGCGATTTTTTGCTTGATGTCATTGTCCCAAGTGGCAGCCACTTCGAGCTTTTCACCCAGTTCTTGTGATAGGGTTAAAATCCGTTTGGTCGAATGGCTATGAAAAACTTTGGGAATAATTAGCCCATCATCCTCACTGTGAAAACTGCCAAAAATTGCTAAATTATGGGCTTCTTTGCTGTAGTCAAGCTCGTCATACAGGCTATCACGGATTTCTGCAAAAATTTTATCTTGCAAGGTTTTATCCATATTAAGCACGCCCGTTATCTTAAGCGCCAAGCGAACGTGTTTTAAGTCACTGTCGATGCTGGTATCAACATCGGGGTATTGCACTTTGACTACGACCGCTTCACCGGTTGGCAACACCGCTTTATGGACTTGACCGATAGAGGCTGCCGCAAAAGGTGATTGCTCAAACTGGGCAAACAACGCCTCAATCGGTTGCCCCAATTCTTTTTCCACCTGCTGTTTGATGACGGCAAACGGCATGGGCGGCGCGTCTTTTTGTAATTTCTCCAGCGCTTTTGAGACTTCAGGCGGAAACACATCTTTATACTGCGAGGCAATTTGACCGACTTTCATCACCGCACCTTTCATTTCGCCTAAGGTGTCGGCGATTTGCAGCCCCACGGTTTGCAGCATTTCGCTACGGGCTGTGAGTTTATCTTCTTCAGAGCCTGCAAAAGACTTAATAGAATTTTTAGCTGCTTTCCCTGCGATACTGGCAGTCATACCGGCAAGTTTTAAAAAACGTTTTTTTGATGACATAGTGGTTGTCTTATAGCAGAATTTTTTAATTAATTTATCAGTGAAACTATCAGGTAAATTATCAAGTTTTAAGTATTGAGATTAGCAGAAAATGGCTATTTTTGCTATGTACCGTGCTGAAATTTAGCGAATTTTGTGCATAGCTCGGTATAAAAAACTTGGCATAAAAAAAGGCGCCACGATGACACCTTTTTTATCCAAACCGTTAAAAATTATTGTAAAAATAAGCGATAACCTAAGTTATCGGTGAGGTTTTCGCACTCATAGCCAATGTCTTGCAGTTTGGCAAGTAATTGCTCGGCGGTTTGTTCACCCATTTGGATGCCCGCCAAGATACGCCCTTCAGCCGCCCCATGATTGCGATAGTGGAATAAAGAAATATTAAACTGTGAGCCCAATTTTTCAAGGAAGTTGAGCAGCGCGCCAGGACGCTCGGGAAATTCAATGCGAAATAATTGCTCGTCTTTTAATCCGGCGTGCCCACCGATTAAATAGCGAATATGGGTCTTGGCAACTTCATCATCGGTCAAATCAATCGCGGCATCATCGGCTTCATTGAGTAACTGGTGGATTGCTTTGCGCTCTTTTTCCCCTTCTTTGAGGGCGATACCGACAAAAATATTGGCAGCGTGATGGGCGTAGTTGGGGTTAGTGTTGATGCGGTAGTTAAATTCGGTGATGTTGCGACCTTTGAGTGAGCGGCAAAAATCCAAGAAAGCGCCTGTGCGCTCAGGAATGGTCACCCCAAAAATCGCTTCTTTTTTCTCACCAATTTCGGTACGTTCAGCGATATAGCGTAACCGGTCAAAATTCATGTTGGCACCACATAAAATCGCCACACAGTTTTTGCCCTGTAGGTTATGATCTTCGATGTATTTTTTCATACCTGCGACCGCCAATGCACCTGCAGGCTCGACGATGGTGCGGGTTTCATCATACACGTCTTTAATCGCCGCACACACTTCGTCATTGCTACAAGTGACCACATCAGGCTCGACCACGGGACCTGAGTTATCGCTTTTTGGCATACGGCAGACGTCAAACGGTATTTCACCCAACTGGGCGACCGCCACCCCATCGACAAACAACCCCACTTGGGGTAAGCGCTTGCGTTCATTGGTGGCTAAGGCGATTTTGAGACACGCTGCTTCTTCTGGCTCGACCGCCACGACTTTGACATGTGGTGCGACTTCCCCCAAAAACGCCGCCACACCTGAGATTAAGCCACCACCACCAACGGCAACAAACACATATTCCATTTTACGCCATTGTTGCACTAACTCCATGGCAATGGTACCTTGACCTGCGATGACCAGTTCATCGTCATACGGCGGGATAAAGGTCAAGCCATCGGTTTGGGCGCGTTCAATGGCATAGCGGTTTGATTCATCAAAACTATCGCCATATAGCACCACATTGCCGCCCAAGGACTTGACGGCACTGACTTTGATATCGGGGGTGGTGGTCGGCATCACGATAATGTTATTGAGTCCCAAGCGGCTAGCCGAGAAGGCGACACCTTGCGCGTGGTTGCCGGCAGAGGCACAAATTACGCCTTTGGCTTTGTCTGCTTCGCTTAACTGGCTAATTCGATTGTAGGCACCCCGCAGCTTAAAAGAAAACACTGGCTGAAAATCTTCACGTTTAAAACGAATATCGTTGTTAAACCGTTCACTGAGTTTTTTGGCGGGTTCAAGCGGCGTTTGAATAGCAGCATCATACACGGTCGCTTGAAGGATAAGGCGTACCCAATCTGATAACATAATAATGACCTAAGTTTGAAAAATACGTTTGAAGATTTATTTTTACCCTCTGTGTGCTTTCATAACCAAAACACAGCAAATCGTTAGAGAAGTAAAAAATAAGTGATTAGATTAGGACTTTAGGGTTTAGCTTGCAAGTGCTTTTACGGTAAAATAAGTTGGGTAATTGATAGCATTAAGTTTTCTATCTGTTTTTTTGATAAATTCCTAACAAGGCTGGGTCTATGAGTACGATGAATGCAAGCACGCAACAACAACAAAAACAAGCCGTGGCAGCAGACGCGTTAAAATATATCGAATCAGGCATGATTTTGGGCGTGGGGACGGGCAGTACCGTCAACTGTCTCATTGAATTATTGCCAAAAGTTAACCTAAAGGGCGCTGTGGCAAGCTCAAAAGTCACCGAAGATAAGCTCAAAGCGCTCGGTATTGAGGTGATGGATTTAAATTTCACGGGCGAGTTAGACTTATATATTGATGGTGCTGATGAAGTGAACGAGCACTTACAGCTAGTCAAAGGCGGTGGCGGCGCTTTAACCCGTGAAAAAATTGTTGCCGCTGCTTCTAAGCAGTTTATTTGCATGGTTGATGAAAGCAAATGGGTGCAGCAATTAGGCGTTGGCTTTCCACTACCGATTGAAGTATTGCCGCAAGCGCGCTCGTATGTGGCGCGCGAGTTGGTTCAGCTTGGCGGTGAGCCGGTATACCGTGAAGGATTTGTCACCGATTATGGCAATTTGATTTTGGATGTTTATGGCTTAGATATCGGCTTGGACATTGAGAAGGTAGCAGCGTTTGAAGCAAAATTAAACAATATCGTTGGGGTGGTGTGTAATGGGCTATTTAGCGCACGGCGCGCTGATATCTTGCTGATGGCAACGGCAGATGGCGTAAAAAAATTAACAGCCAAGTAAGTTACCAGCAAGTTAACGGTTATCAGCAATGTCGTCATACCACAAAAAAGACCAAGTCACGATGACGGGTCTTTTTTAGTTCATAACCAATTTAGTTTATAACCGCTAATGGCAAGCTTGATGGCAAGCTCATTAGTGCATGTATTGACCGCCGTTTACGTTGATGGTCTCACCTGTTATATAAGCAGCGCCATCGCTGACTAAATACATCACGGCAGCAGCAATTTCTTCCGGTTGGGCGATACGACCCATTGGAATGCCTGCTTTGATGCTTTCCATCACTTTTTCCGGCACCGCCATCACCATTTTAGTACCTGTATAACCCGGTGCAACCACGTTAACGGTCACCCCAGATTTAGCGCCTTCTTGTGCCAACGCTTTACTAAAGCCGATGATACCCGCCTTGGTGGCTGAGTAGTTGGTCTGACCAAACTGACCTTTTAAGCCATTAATTGAGCTGATACTGACAATACGCCCAGATTTTTGCTCAAGCATTTTGTTAAAAACAGGTTGGGTGACCGTGAATAGTGATTTTAAGTTAGTATCAATCACCTCTGACCATTGCTCATAAGTCATTTTTTTGAAAGTCGTATCACGGGTGATACCTGCGTTATTTACCAACACATCAATGTGACCTGCTTTTTCAATTGCATCAAGAATGGCTTTGGTGGCTGCTTCATGGTCAGTGAGATTGGTCTCAACAAAGGTGAAATCGCTGGCATTCATCCCTTCTTCTGTTAACCAAGCTTCGCCGCGGTTGACCGTGCTATCCGCTTTGTGGGTGTAGGTTGCAATGATGTGATAGCCAACTTGGATTAGCGCATGACAAATAGCAGTGCCAATACCACCTAGCGCACCTGTTACCAGGGCAATTTTTTTATTTGCAGTTGAGTTGTCCGTTGTCATCACAGTACGCTCCTTGTTTGTTGTGATTGTTGGTTGTACTAAAAAATTCAATGATTAAAATAGTTTATAAGATAAATGTGTTTTTTTTACAATTGAACATGCGGCTAAAAAATCAGTCACACGCGATTGATATCAGGGTCAAAAAAAAACTATAGACCGAGTATTCACATAAATTTATTGAATTTTACTTCCTTGTTTTTTTCATCATATATGAAAATTTGATAACTACCAATATTTTTTACGTTTTTATTTCTATGACAAACATTTTGCTACGCGCAAACGAGTATTTATAAGTTTGTGTGCTAAAAAAATTTGCAACAATAGCGGTTTGTGCTAGGCTATAAGGATAACTTTAAGCAATGTAAGGTTGAGCAAAATACCCTGTATCAACTGCAGTTAATCAAGCCTAATTGCTAAATTTCTTTCCTGATGGTACACACTTGGCTTAATTGTGCAAACTTGATTGGACAAGATTGATTGTATCGATACGCAAGCGTGAATGCTTAGTACTTATATATACCACGATGAGATGAGTCTGTTTATTTAGTCTGTTTATTTATTTGCCATACGGAAATTAGAATGCCGCAACTCTTACCGACGATAGAACAAATCGCTGTATTACAGCAAGCTAGTAATTTTGGCTATCAGTATTGGCAGACTAAAACAAACGTTGCACAAAGCTTTTTAAAAAGCTATCCGCTTACCCAAACGCTCGATGTTCAACATATCAAAGATTTAATACGCGATTATACGCTGGATGAAGATTACCAATTGGCGGATGAAGCAAGCGTGATGCGGGGGCTGCGTCATCTACGCAATTTGTTGATGGTGCGCTGGATTTGGCAAGATGCATTAAATCTGATTAGTCTAGAGCAGCTGACATGGGAGCTATCAAAATTTGCCGATTATTGTCTCATCTTTGCCAAAGACTATGTGTATCAAGATTTAATCAGTCGCTATGGCGAGCCGTATTTTTTTGATGAAAAAAATAAACCACACAAGGATGATTTAGCCATCATCGCCATGGGTAAAATGGGGGCAGAAGAGCTCAACTTATCCAGCGATATCGATTTGATTTTTGTCCATCAAGGGCAAGGTGAGACGGTGGTTGACCCGTTAAAACAACAAGGGTCAAAAGCTGCTAAATCCATCGATAACAAGAAATTTTTTACCAAATGGGGTCAAGGCATCATCAATCTGCTTGATAAAAACACCCAAGATGGTTTTGTATTTCGCATTGATATGCGCCTGCGTCCTTGGGGCGATGGCAGTGATTTGGCAATTCATTTATCGGCACTGGAAAAATATTTTGCCCAACATGGACGGGCGTGGGAGCGATTTGCTTGGCTAAAAGCCAGAATCGTCAACCCTGTCACCTTTAGCGATAGCTTAAAAGCCCTTATCAAGCCGTTTGTATTTCGGTATTATGTCGATTATAGTGCCTTTGCCGCACTACGTGAGATGAAATCACTGATTCAAAACCAAGTCGAACAACGTCAAGATACCGACAATGTCAAGCTTGGGGCAGGTGGTATCCGTGATATTGAATTTATCGTGCAGTCGTTTCAGTTGATTTATGGCGGGCGTGTCAGTGATATCAAGGTAAAAAACTGCCTACAAGCGATGAGCCAACTGGAAAAACATGGCTTTATCGATGCTGTGACCCATGAGCAATTGGCACAAGCCTATCGTTTTTTACGCAGATTGGAGCATGGTATCCAAGCCATCAATGATGAACAAACCCAGCGACTACCACAAGATGCCATGCAGCGACATCAGCTTGCCCAAGTGTTGGGGTTTGCTGATTGGGCGGCATTGTTAGCCAAACTCAATGAATACCGCCAAACGGTAAAAATACCTTTTGACGAGCTGGTCAGTGATCGTAAGCAGTCTGATGAACAACTGCAAGTGGATCATCAGCACAATTTATCTGAGCTTGAGCAAAAATTAAGCGCTGACAATAAAGATAAATTAAGCCAGTTTTGGCAAAGTAAGCTCATCACAGGACTCAGTGAAGAAGCCAAGACTCGCCTAAATGCTGCCTATCCGATTCTAATCAATGGGTTGTTACATTCTGATTTAAGCGAAGATGCAATCAACGTGGCGTTACCTAGAATGTTGACATTGCTAGAGGCGGTAAGTCGTCGGTCAATTTATTTGGTCATGTTTGCCGAAAACCCAACGGCAGCCGCCAAATTGATTCCCATGCTGGCAGCGAGCCCTTGGATTGCGAGCGAATTGGTAAGTTATCCTGTTTTGCTAGATTCATTTATCCGTGAAAAATACCGTCATTTACCTGATAAGGCAGAACTTAGTGACATCTTGCGTCAGCAGTTGTTGCGGGTAGAACCTAATGATGAGGAAGGGCTACTCAACGCCTTTCGTTTTTTCAAAAAAACCCAAGTCTTGGCAGTGGCGGCGAGTGATGTGTTGGCGGATAGACCGTTGATGAAAGTCTCTGATTCACTCACCTTTATCGCTGAAGTGGTGCTTGAAAAAGCGTTGCAACGGGTATTTGGTGAATTGGTAAAAAAACATGGCTATCCTGTCAATGCCCAAGGCGAGCCTGTGAGTGAGGCGCATAATGGCTTTGCGATTATCGGTTATGGTAAGCTTGGCGGGCTTGAGATGAGTTATAGCTCAGATCTTGATCTTGTGTTTATTCATGACATTGATGAAGAAGCGATGACGCTCGGTGAAAAACCCATCAGCGGTATGAAGTTTGCCGCCCGCCTTGCCCAAAAACTGATGAATTATTTGACTACCCAAACGCGCGATGGCCGTGTCTATGAGATTGATATGCGCCTGCGTCCTTCGGGTCAAGCGGGTATGATGGTGGTATCTACCCATGCGTTTGAACTTTACCAAATGCACAAAGCTTGGGCGTGGGAACACCAAGCGTTGGTTCGCGCTCGTGCCATTTGTGGCGATAGCCGGGTGATGACGCGATTTGACCAAATTCGTAAAGAAGTATTGTGTCTGCCGCGCGATAAAGATAGTGTCCGTATCGAAGTGTCCACCATGCGGCATAAGATGCAAGACCATTTGGGCAGCAAACCGCATACCAAGCAGCAAGGGTTGTTTCATCTGAAACAAGATGCAGGCGGATTGGTTGATATTGAATTTATTGCCCAGTTTGCTGTCTTGGCGTATGCCAATAGTTATCCTGCGTTGGCAGTTTGGAGTGACAATGTGCGTATCTTTGAAGCGCTTGCCAAAACAGGTATTATCGAAACCGAAATATGCCAACAGCTAACGCACGCTTATCTTCGCATCCGCAGTATGACGCATCGCTTGGCTTTGGCAGAGCAGCCAATACTGGTGGATGAAGCCCAGTGGCATGAACTACGGAATTTTGTTGATGCGCAATGGCATCGCTTAATCGGGCAGCGTCCAGAATAGATGTAACCTCAATTTTTATTTGAACAAAGCACTTTTTATTTCAAACAAAAAACTTTTTATTTCAAACAAAGCACTAGGAGTAATCAATGGCAACAATTCCCAGCATGGCAGACCGTGATGGTTTTATCTGGATGGATGGCAACATGGTAGACTGGCGTGATGCCAAAATCCACGTATTAACCCATACACTGCACTACGGGATGGGCGTATTTGAGGGGGTTCGAGCCTACAAAACCCATGATGGACGCACGGCGATTTTTCGTCTGGAAGATCATACCCAGCGCCTGCTAAATTCCGCTAAAATTTTCCAGCTTGCTGTACCCTATTCGTATGAAGAAGTATTACAAGCACAAAAAGCCGTGGTACGTGAAAATAACCTTGAATCGGCATACCTTCGCCCATTGATTTGGGTCGGTTCTGAAAAATTGGGTATCGCTGCCAAAGATAATAGCATTCACACCATCGTTGCCGCTTGGGTTTGGGGTGCTTATCTGGGTGAAGAAGGCATGGCAAAAGGTATCCGTGTAAAAACCTCAAGTTTTACCCATCACCATCCAAACGTCACCATGTGTAAAGCCAAAGCCGTCAGCAACTACCCAGTATCTATCATGTCAAACCAAGAAGTCACCCGTCATGGCTATGATGAAGCGGTATTGATGGATACCCAAGGCTATGTTTGTCAAGGCTCAGGGGAAAACTTATTTTTGGTCAAAGATGGTGAGCTGCATACCCCAGATTTGTCAGGAGGTGCATTAGACGGCATTACCCGTCGCACGGTGATACAGTTTGCACAGGACTTGGGCATCAAAGTGCATGAGCGTAGAATCACCCGTGATGAATTTTATATCGCGGATGAAATCTTTATGACAGGTACTGCTGCCGAGATTACCCCAATTCGTGAATATGATGACCACGTCATTGGCTGCGGCGCGCGTGGTGAAATCACCGAAAAACTGCAAAGTCTATTTTTTGACGTGGTGCAAGGCAAAAATGATAAATACGCGCACTGGCTCAGCTACGTGGATGAATAATCGGTAAAATTGTAGATAAGTGAAAATAAAAGGATAGTTATGTTAAAATGACTATCCTTATTTTTTGAAAAATTATCGGTACTTTGGAAGTGACATGACAACATCGAGTGCAACCACCCCGCTTAAACAAATTATTTGTATCAAATGGGGCACCAAATATGGCGCAGATTACGTTAATAAACTCTATGGAATGGTAAGCCGTAATATCAACCCGCCGTTTCGCTTTGTCTGTTTTACCGACAATACCGATGGCATCCGTCCTGAAGTAGAATGTCAGGATTTGCCGCCCAGTGATATTGTGATGCCTACCAATACCCTTGGTAAATGGCCTAAGTCACGGCTTTGGAATGCACAGCTTGGCAATGTCACAGGAACGGTATTGTTTTTAGATCTTGATGTAGTCATAGTGGGTAGCCTTGACGACTTTTTTAGTTTTGGCGATGACGATCAGACGGTGTTATCTTATAACCCAAGTAACCCTTTAGAGAAGCTAGGTCAAACCTCGTGTTTTCGCTTTAAAGTCGGTAGTTTGGTTAGTTTGCTAGAAAAATTCCGTGCCGATCCACAAGGCGTGGCGGATAAATATCGCTTTGAGCAGCGTTTTGTCACTCGTAATGCCCCAGGCGGGGTTAAGCTTTTTCCCAAAGAGTGGGTGGTGCATTTTCGCCGCAAATGCCGCCAGCCATTTCCGCTAAATTATTTTATTCCGCCAAAACTGCCTCATGATGCACGCATTATTATTTTCCCTGGGGATTTGTATCCGCAAAATGCGATTGCAGGACAATACAATAAAAATTCTGCTGATAACGCTAAAGAACATTTAGGGCAATTATTCACCGCTGAAAAAATCAAAAAACCGATTTCGCATTTACGCCATTTTATTTTGCCGACTGATTGGGTGGCAACGCATTGGCGAGAATAGAGGATAAACTATGGCGAACTTAGACCAACCTATCAAAATCTTTATCGGCTGTGATCCTAATAACAGCGACCTTGAGCAGATGATGGTGCTAGATTATAGCTTGCACAAACATACCAGCGAGCCTGTCGAGATTATCTGGATGCAGTTAAGCCGTGACCCAAGCAGCGTATGGTATTCCAACCCGCAAACAGGCGAAGGCTGGCATACCGAAAAATGGGCGACCCCGTTTTCGGGCTTTCGTTGGGCAATCCCCGAATATTGTGGCTTTAGCGGACGGGCGATTTATATGGATGCCGATATGGTGATGTTGGACGATATCGCTAAATTGTGGCAGCACCCGATATCCGATGAGGCGATTCTTGCGGCTAAAGGCGATGGCGATTTGATGCGACTGTGCACCTGCGTATGGGATTGCCAAAAAGCCAAGAATTATCTTGAGCCTGTCGCCCAGCTACAAGCCGATCCTGAAAGCCATAGCAAAATGATGGCAAAATTTAAAGCCAATCCGCAACTCATACAGCTCTATCAAGACAGTTTTAATTGTGTGGATGGCGAAGATTTAGCGATTGAGGATATTCGGATTTTGCATTATTCTGACATGGGAACGCAGTTTAGCCATAAATATTCCTTACCGCGCTTACAAGCCGAGGGCAAAACGCATTGGTTTGATGGGCAGATTTTGCCGCACCCTCGTCAAGATTTGGTTGAGCTTTTCGATACCTACTATCAAGAGGCGATACAAGCGGGCTATAGTATTGAAAACTATCGCACTACGCCGTTTGGCGAGTTTCCAAAGAGAACTTACAAGAAAGGTTACAAGGGTAATGCGGTCACTCGTCCTGCGAAAAAACCTTCTTTGTTTAGTCGTTGGTTTAAATAGTTAATAGAGTATTAAATGGCATTGGTTCAGTCACAAAAAATCGTATTAGTGATTAATTCACTGCAAGGCGGTGGGGCAGAAAAATTTGTTTTGACCTTGGGGGAAGCTCTTTACCAGATGGGCTTTGAGGTGCATATTGTCCGATTTGACCCGATTGTCGAACATACATTAAGCGAAAATTTAATCTATCATCTTATTGCTTTTCGCAATTATCGACGGTTTCCGAAAGGTAAAATTCGGTATTTCTTTTTTGCTCGCGCGGTTGATGGCTATATCAGTAAACATATTGGTCAGCCTGTGGCAATATTCGTGAACTTGTACCGTGAACATGAGGTATTTTATTATTCAAGGCAAAAAAAGGTGGCGTATGTCATCCATAATCAACTGAGTGAAAAATTAAAACTTGCTACCTTGCCGCCCAAGCAGCTTTCTTACTTTCAACGGATTTATACCAAGTATCCTGCTATTTGTGTGAGCGGCGGGGTGGAGCAAGATTTTGTCCGTCAATTTGGTGAACCAACCAAAACCACCACGATTTATAACCCCATCGACCGTGATAAAATCCGTGTGTTAGCTGAGGCAGCTAACCCAGATTTACCTGCCATTACCCGACAGGGCTATCTTATCCATGTGGGCAGTTTTAAAGCCCAAAAAGGGCATGAAATTTTATTGCAAGCTTATGCCAATTCGGCACAGACATTGCCCTTGGTATTGGTGGGCAAGGGTAGTCTGCAAGCGCAAATTGAACAAAACATTATCGCGTTAAACTTGCAAGATAAGGTGATTTTAACTGGGTTTCAAAAGAATCCTTACCCATTGCTAAAGCACGCCACAGGATTTGTGTTGTCATCGCATTTTGAGGGCTTTGCATTGGTATTGGCAGAGTCATTGGCATTGGGCGTGCCTGCGATTAGCACCGATTGTCCCTCAGGACCTAGTGAGATTTTGCCGCCGCAGAATTTGGTGGCAGTGGCAGATATCCCTGCGTTAACTGAAAAAATCAACCAATTAATGAGCCATCCTAGCCAGTTTAACGTGCCATTTAACGAAGCTTTTTTGCCGCAAAATGTTGCCCGTCAGTATTTGGCATTTATGGGGGTTGGCTTTGAATAAATCCAAGCGAGAAAAGTGATGCTAAAAAATTATGTGATTAGTCTCGCTCATCATAGCAAGCGGCAAAGCCATATTCAACAAGAGTTTGCTAAGCAGCACATACCTTTTACTTTTTTTTCGGCGGTCACCCCGGATAAAAATACCCAAGTCGCTCAGCGACTGGCGATTGATATCACAAAGTCGGTATCTAGTGACACCGAAATTGCCTGTTTTTTAAGTCATGTTAGCTTGTGGCAACGCTGTTTGGATGAAAATCTTGATTATATCGGGATTTATGAGGATGATATTTTTTTAGGTCAGCAGTTCGAGCTGTTAATTCGTCAAACTGATGTTTTGCAAAGCCAAGCTATCGATATTTTAAAATTAGAAAAGGTAAGCCCAAGGGTTCATTTGGCTCATCCGATAGTCTTACCTCAGAGTAAACGGACGATTTATGAATTAAAGTCTCGTCATTTAGGCGGGGCAGGTTATCTGCTATCCCATCGCGCTTGTCAGTATCTATTACAATATATTAGAAACCTACCGCAGCTTGAGGCAGTCGATGTGATGCTATTTGATGTGGGGAAATACCCCAAAGCCCTGCCTGTATATCAGCTTGTGCCGGCGATTGTGATTCAGGAGCATCATCTATTACCGCAAGTTGCTTTGGCAAGCAGCCTGCAGGCAACCAGAAGCCAAGAAATTAAACGCCCCTTAACAGGGCTACAAAAAATCAAACGTGAAGTCCTGCGTGCGACACGCCCGCTATATATGACCAACATTACTTTTGAATAAACCCAAGGAGCCACTTGTGAGCTGCAACCCCTCAAATATCATTGTGTTGGTTATCAACTGCTTGCAGGGGGGCGGGGCAGAAAAGTCAGTATTGACGCTCGCGGAAGGCTTTTATCAACTGGGCTATAAAGTCCATGTCATCCGATTTAAAGCCACCACAGAATATGAGCTTAGCCCACATATTGATTTTCATATTGTCAACTTTAAGTGGTTTAAATTAATCCCAAGTGATAGGGTGCGTTACCAACAATTTGCCAAACATTTAGATAACTATATTTTAACGCATATTGGTCAGCCATGTTTGACGATTGCAAATTTGGAACGGGCGGACAAGGTGTTAAGCTATAGCCAATTACCCAATGTCATTCATGTGATTCGTAACACCCTTTCTCAAGAACTGAAATTAGCCCAAGCTCGCAATAAGCCTATGGATATAGCGCAGCTAAAGACGACCTATCATGCGCAGCCTTGTGTGGCGATTAGTGAAGGAGTGGCGGTGGATTTTAAGGCAACATTAGGGCTAACGAATATTGCCACGATTTATAACCCGATTGATAACAAACTTATTGAGGCAATGGCAGAGGCATACCCGCTAGAGACTACGGAGTTTATTGTGCATGTGGGCAGCTTTAAATACCAAAAAGCGCATGATATTCTGCTAAAAGCCTATGCCAAAACCTCGCAACGCTATCCGCTGTATTTGGTGGGTCAAGGCAAACTGATGGCAGAAACCAGACAGCTTGCGGTTGATTTAGGGATTAGCGATAAGGTGGTATTTACTGGCTTTAAATCCAACCCTTATCCGTATATCAAACACGCTAAATGCTTAGTGTTAAGTTCTCGATTTGAGGGCTTTGGGCGAGTGATTGCCGAAGCATTAGCCGTGGATACGCCTGTAATAAGCACTGACTGTCCGTATGGCCCTAGTGAGTTGTTACCAAGGCAAAATCTTGTCCCTGTCGATGATATTGACGCCTTAGCCCAATTATTAGAACAAGCAATGGCAAATCCATCGGCGTTTGCCGTGCCGTTTAATGAGCGATTTTTACCCAAAAATATCGCTAACCAATACATTGAGCGATTCGTGACCTTTAATTTGCCCGATACGGAATAAATGTAAACAAATCCTTAGAGATGGGCGAGTGGTTATAAATTTGCACGCCTTTTTGCTGATAGTTGTGGGCTACCCAATCAAACGATGGTACGATACGGTGGGTGATAGCCTTATCAAGTTTGGTGGGGGCAGCATTGTCTTGGCTTTCATAGAACCGTGGCTGCTGGCTATTGATTAAATCAATGCCATACAGATGTATCATGTGAAATCCTAGAGAATAAGCAAGCTGTAACGCCACCAACGCTACCGTTCCTCCTTCAACAAAGCCGTAACGAATATCCCAAGACACCCCAATTTTTTTATTGATGCTATGATAAGGGCTATGTTTTAGGTGTTTTAGTCGGGTACGTTTATTGAGTGTGACAGCTATTTTTCCTAAAAGGCTAGTTTGCTGAAGGGCAATCAAGCTATCATCAATCGGTCTATCGACTGGATAGATGATATAGATATGGTCAGCATATTGAACTAAAAAATCGGGCGCATCTTGCCATAGTTGTTCTGCCACTAACGCACTGATATACAGCGGATAACCACCCCGATAATACTGCAGCGGAATACTACAGTTATGCTTAATAAAGCGTGGGTCGGTGATGACATAAGCCACAATCTTGTCAAATTTGTAGTGTTCGGTCAGGCTAATACTGCCATTTACAAATATAACCGACTCACAACCAAGCGAGTCGATGGCATTGGTTTGGATGCTCGGTCCTGACGCCAAAATATGTACTGTCGTATCAGAGACTTTTGGTAGCACAAATGCAGGATTGACAATACGTAGGGCGATTGTCTGAGTAGATCGGGTAAATATCAAAGAATGATTGGCTACCACCATGCTGATTTTTCATCCTTATGTAGTTGTTTTAATGTGTTGAATGCGCTAGGTTGGTCATGCAATCTAGCAAACACCTTGAGTAAGAGTGTGGTAGAAAAAGGGTCTTCAGCGTAAAAATGCTGATACCGTTCACGCATATGTTTTAGTGTATCGTCCTTACCTAGCCTAAAATAGGTCAAACCAGCATACAGCGGTTTATGATGGGCGTACAAAATAGCGGATTTTTCCTCATCTAGGCTGGCAGATGAACGACACAGATACTGCTGGGTTTCGTAGACTTTTACCGTATTAATCAAAGTAATAATATTGAGTAATATTGCCTTTCTAGTGGGTTTTGGATCAAAATCAATAAAGGTATCGCAGGCAGAGGCAATCCACCGTAAACTTAAATTATCCATCAAATAATCAGTCTGCGTTTGCCAAAGATGGGTAAAGGTTTGAAAAGTTTTTTCAGGTTGAAACCGACGGCGTAATAATACAATCAGTATCGCATGGTAAAAACTAAGTTCAGATTGTCCTATAAACTCGTGTTGCAACGTGGTTAAATGCGTGTATAAATTGCGAATACGCCGTGGCTCATAGTCCATAAGCGGGTTTATCGGTTCATCTCGTTGGGTATCATCTAATAAATAGGGGTGAGCTTGAATAATCGTATCAATGATAGAACAAGTATCACTATCAATCACACGACTTTTCATCGCCTCAATATTTTGCCATGCATAGTGGTCAATAATTTGAGTCGCCCCAAGACGTTTTTCACTTTTAAATAATAAAATAAACTTACGATACCAGTTTGCCATTTTTTATTATTCCTAAAACCGCAAGCTTATGTGAAATTTCTTTTAGGTTTAATTATCCGATGCTCAATTATCTATTAACTATCTAAGGCTTAACTATCAAAGATTGCGTTATCGCCAATAATCCCTAATCCAGTTAGTTGGTAATACCTTACGATACCATTTACCGCTTTTACCCATGATGGCATCAGGCGGATTCACTTCCCCATGAAAAATCACCATTTTTGCCCCTTTAGGCAAAATCGGCGGTTTGACAAAACTTAAGGGAAATGGCTGCACACATTGGTATTTAAAGCTCACGCACCAAGACGCATCCCAATATTCAAGGTGATGATGTTCACGCAAATAATTGGATAGATAAGCTTGCTCATGGCGTACTTGGCTACGAATCTTGTCAAAATTTTGCTCAAAATTTGATAACAGATTTGGGTAAGTATGTTGTCCGACTTTAAAGCGATACACCGATGAATTACCCACCATGCGCCACGGTTTTTTCCAATCACGGATAATCACCACACTGTCATCGTGCTGCGCTTGATACGTAAAAAAGCAATCAATATTATCGACAATCACAATATCAATGTCCAAAAATAACGCCGTGCCTTTTAAATCATATAATTCAGGGCTAAAGGTGGTCAGTTTTTTCCAGCCACGTTCAGGAATATTACTGGGTAAATTGAGCTCAGGAATTGGGTAGCATTTGACGTTGGCATCTATCCCTGTGCTATCATCCGTCAAACATACCATTTGAAACGGTAATGTTAAATGTCTGTTAACCATATTGTACAGGCGATTAACGTACTCAGCACCGTATTTGGTGCCCCATTTCATACAAATAATGTAACGGTTTTCATCGGGCAAAGCAGGCGCTGAAGTGTAATTTGGTAAAGTCATAAGTCAATGATTATCATATTAAGTAAGTGAATTGATAATATCATGATTGCTAAGTTTTGGATAACGCTGGCGAACCGCTACTGCGATGGATGGCTCTGCATTATAAATAACCGGAAATCCTGGCACACGTTTAAAGCGCTTATAGCCCCACATATATTGACTGGGGAAACGGTCAATCATCCGCTCGATGGCGTGGTTCATCGCGGTTGTCGCTGTCACCATGTTTTTGTCATACAAGGCGGGGTCAGTTAACTCATCACAATAAATATCAAAGCCTTGTCCATCGTCACGGCGTACACAGGTCAAACCTACCAAGCTACATTTGGTTTTACTGGCTAATTTGCTAGCAAGGGTACTGGTCAATGTCGGAATACCAAAAAAAGGCACCACTTCACCGCCAGATGGGTCAGGGACATGGTCAGGCAATATGATACTAAAGCCGCCTGCTTTTAGGGTTTTAAAAATCGCTTTGACCCCAGTCGCATCGGTTGGTACCAAAGTTGCATTTATTCGCTGACGCCCTTGTAGCACAAACTGATTGGCTTGTTCACCTTTCACGGGTTTATACATGATGGTCGGTGCGCCGAACTGGTTGAGCCACGCATTCATGATTTCCCATGTTCCCAAATGCGGCACAATTGCAAGCATGCCATTGGGGTTTTGTAAGCCTTGCATTAAAACTTGTTGATGATGCACGGTATGGATTTGTTTGACCGACCACGCAGGTGGCATCGCCCAGCTTTTAGCCGATTCCACCATGTTTTTGCTTTGATTGGTAATACAGGCTCTGGCAAGCTGGTCGCGCTGAGATTCGGTGAGTTCAGGATAGACAAGTCGTAAGTTAGTATCAACGGTTTTCATGATACTTTTGTCACGACGAAGTGAAATGATAAAGCTTGCGATATGTGCCAATAGATATAGCATCCACATTGGCACATATTTGAGGAGAGTAAAGGCATTCATCTAATTAAAGGGGTGACCTTGATTAAGATTGTGGCGCTTTACTGTCTTTTTCGCGTATACGGATACCCAATTCACGCAGTTGTTTGCCATCCACAGGCGCAGGGGCTTCAGTCAGCGGACATTCAGCCGTTTTGGTTTTTGGGAAGGCGATGACGTCTCGAATCGATTGTGAGCCTGTCATTAGCATAATTAACCGGTCAAGACCGAATGCCAAACCACCGTGCGGTGGCGCACCGTATTTTAGCGCGTTAAGTAAGAATGAGAATTTCTCTTCGGCTTCGGCTTCAGAAATACCCAAGGCTTCAAATACCGCTTTTTGCATATCCAAAGTATTGATACGCAGTGAACCACCACCGATTTCAGTACCGTTTAATACCATGTCATAAGCGATAGACAGCGCGGTTTCTGGGTTGTTTTTCATCGCTTCAACCGTGCCTTTTGGCTTGGTGAAGGGGTGGTGAACCGACGTCCATTTGCCGTCATCGGTTTCTTCAAACATTGGGAAATCCACCACCCAAAGCGGCGCCCACTCACAGGTTAGCATATTTAGGTCCAGACCCAATTTGACACGCAGCGCACCCATGGCATCATTAACGACTTTGGCTTTATCCGCGCCAAAGAATATGATATCACCGGTTTGCGCCTCAGTACGTTTAATCAGCTCGACCAATACTTCATCGGTCATGTTTTTGATAATCGGTGATTGCAGGCCTGATTCTTTATCGACACCGTTGTTGATGTTGCTCACATCGTTGACTTTGATATAAGCCAAACCTTTTGCGCCATAGATGCCGACAAATTTAGTATATTCGTCAATTTGTTTACGGGTAAGGTCGCTACCCTGTGACACACGAAGCGCCACCACACGACCTTTTGGGTCTTGGGCAGGGCCTGAGAATACTTTAAATTCCACAGACTGCATGATATCAGCTACGTCAATTAACTTCATAGGAATACGCAAGTCTGGCTTGTCAGACGCATAATCACGCATGGCTTCTGCGTATGTCATACGCGGGAAGGTATCAAATTCAATGTTCATCATGGTTTTGAACAAGTCTTTTGTTAATCCTTCGGCAATGTTCATGATATCTTCATCACTTAAGAATGAGGTTTCGATATCGATTTGGGTAAATTCTGGCTGGCGGTCAGCACGTAAATCTTCATCACGAAAACATTTAGCAATTTGATAATAGCGGTCAAAACCCGCCACCATCAGCAGCTGTTTAAATAGCTGAGGCGACTGTGGCAGGGCATAAAACTCACCATTTGACACGCGGCTAGGTACCAAATAATCACGCGCGCCTTCTGGGGTGGCACGGGTCAAGATGGGGGTTTCTACATCCAAGAAACCTTGGTCATCTAGGTAACGGCGAATGGTTGATGTCGCTTTTGCACGAAACTTCATACGCTCTTGCATCTCTGGACGGCGCATGTCTAAAAAGCGATATTTTAGGCGTAGTTCTTCAGAAACGTTAGTGAACTCATCATTGAGGGGGAATGGCGGCGTCTCAGAGGTGGCGATTGTTTCGATATCTTTCGCTAATAATTCCACTTGACCGCTGGTCATGTTTTTGTTTTCAGTACCGGCATAACGCTGACGCACACGACCGGTAATTTTGAGCACATATTCAGAACGCGCGCTATCTGCTGTAGCGAATGCTTCTGGGGTATCTGGGTCGATGACCACTTGCAGTAGGCCTTCACGGTCACGCATATCCAAGAAAATAACCCCACCGTGGTCACGGCGACGATGCACCCAACCGCAAATAGTGATGGTTTGGTCGTTTAAGTTTTCGGTGACAAGCCCGCAATAGTGTGTACGCATCATAATGAAGCAATCCCAATATTTTTCGTAATGTAAGAAGTAGCAAAAATTTTTATAAACGAATATTATGCCTTGTTTACTCAAATTTCACAATATGAAACACGGTTTATCATGCATATCTACTAGCCATGCCTGTCACAGACTTTTCGCGAATATTGTGTGGATAAGCGATTGAAAACAGCAAAATAAACGCTATATAAAATCCATTGTGTGAATTTTTTCCTTAATTAGAGCCCTTAATTAGAGAGTTATTATGCTATTTCAAAATGCCAAACATCCGGTTGAAATGAAAGTTACCCATTTAAATAAAGTCAAAGCCCAGCGCAAACAACAATTACAATTGCAAATGGTGAATGATAAAGGGTTAACATCACTCATCAGCCGCGCATTTACCGACTTGACGAAAAAAGACAATCCCAAAAAAACCCCCGCAAAATTTGGTCTGTTCAAAAATAAACCCGCCAACAAAAATTGTTTTGTGCTAGATTTTCATGGCGATATCAAAGCCACTGAAGTACAGCAACTGCGTGAAGAAATCAGCACGTTATTGACGGTCGCGCAAGCTGAAGATGAAGTCATTGTGCGCCTTGAATCCTCAGGTGGTATGGTACACGCATATGGTCTAGCGGCAGCGCAGTTGGCACGTATAAAAGAAGCAGGGCTACACTTAACGGTTTGTATTGATAAAGTCGCCGCCAGTGGTGGCTATATGATGGCGTGTGTGGCTGATAAAATTTTAGCGGCGCCATTTGCGGTGGTTGGCTCAATTGGTGTGGTGGCACAAGTGCCCAATTTTCATGATTTATTAGAAAAACATGACATCGATGTCGAGGTATTTACCGCAGGTAAATATAAACGCACGGTAACCGTTTTTGGTGAAAATACCGAAGAAGACAAACAAAAATTCCAACAAGAGCTGGAAGAAACACACAAACTATTTAAAGACTTTGTGCGTAAATACCGTCCAAATTTGGATGTTGAACAAGTGGCAACCGGTGAGCATTGGTACGGGGAAGATGCGATAACGCGCAATTTGGTCGATGCCCTGCAAACATCGGACAGTTATATCTTAGAGAAGATGACGGATAGCGAATTGTATGCCATTCAATCTCGCCAAAAACCGACCATCGCGCAAAAGCTAGGCATCTCGCAAGCGGCACAAGCGGTGGTAGCGACGGCGATTGATAAACTACCAGATGCGTTGGCAAAGTTAGAAAGCGCTAAAATGCCGATGGTTAAAAAATAACCGTAAGATAAAATAATAAAAACCTGTGGTGATAAAACCTGTGACAAAAACCCGTGACGAAAACCTATGAGGCTTGGCAGGTTTTTAACTTTTTAATGTTGAAACATTTGGGCGTATAACTATGAAACTATTTATGTTAAAAATCGGGGCGCGTCCCCCAGGACGACTCATTGAACAGCATGATGTGATGTTTGTGATTGCAAATAGCCTAAGTGAAACAATTGAGAGTGTCAATCAGCACTGGCCGGCAGTCAAAAACAACTGGCACTTAGACGCATGGCGAGAAGTGAAGCGGGTGGGTGATTATCAAATTTTGTTGTCAAAAGATGGATTTTCAAAAGATAACGCGCTTGCAGATAACAAATTAGATAGTCAGGACAAACAACTTTATTTTGTCAATTTAGGCGGTTATCTGCCGGGTCAATTTGAAGAATTTCATTATAAAACACTTGTGGTAGCCGAGACGCTAGGTAAAGCAACGGCGCAAGTTAAAAAAACGGCATTTTATCAAGACTATACATTTGATAATGTCGATACCGCCAAAAGCGGCGTGGCAACCAGTCATGTAGATGATAAGCATCAACTAGACTTGGATGATATTCACTGTGTGGCTGATTTACTGCCAAATGACGTGGCATTAACCATTCAGCCGTTAACCGAACCTGAAAAAAATCAGCTACCTGACGATACGCTGCATATTGGTTATTTAAGTCTAAAGCAAATCAGAACTATGATTGACTAACCGGTGACGCGTCTGATGGCGTATTTTGGTGCTGTCAATCATTGCCTTTCATAGGCTTTGCCTTTATAGTAGGCTCATTTTTAACCCCTTCTTTTTTATCTATAAAAGCTTTGTATAACTAATGAAACAAGCCACCGCCCTTGATATCCTTAAAACTGGTAAAAATGTGTTTTTAACAGGCTCAGCAGGGGCGGGTAAGACCTATACCATCAATCAGTATTTGCATTATCTGCGCGCAAGGGATGTGGCGGTCGCGGTAACGGCAAGCACAGGCATTGCTGCCACCCACATGAACGGCATGACCATTCATAGCTGGGCGGGCATCGGCATCAGTAACGAGCTAACCGCCAAAGACATCGCCCGAATCAAAAAACGCACGGTGGTTGTGGAGCGCATTGAGCGCACCAAAGTATTGGTGATTGATGAAATCTCGATGCTGCATCGACAGCAATTTGAGCTGATTAACCAAGTGCTACAAGCCATCAAAGAAAACACATTGCCGTTTGGTGGTATACAGCTATTGGTTGCCGGGGATTTTTTTCAGTTGCCGCCGATTGGTGAGCCCCATGAGAGCAACCGTGATAAATTTGCCTTTATGGCGCAAGCTTGGCTGGATGCAGATTTTCAAATTTGCTATTTATCCGAGCAGCACCGCCAGAAAACTGACAAAACAGCGGTGGCGGGTAACACCTATTATGGGTTGGATTTAAATGCGATTTTAAATCAAATTCGTAGCCAGCAGTTTACCCCCCATATCATGCCTGCTTTGACCGCTACGGCTGAGCATGTGCTAGCCGACAACCGTACCCGACTTTTTACTCACAATGTCAACGTGCAAGCCATCAATGAGCAGGAACTTGGCAAACTTACCACAGCGGCGCATACTTTTCGCGCTTGGGGAGAAGGTGATGAAAAGCTCGTAGAAACGCTAAAAAAATCTGTACGCAATACACCAGAACTCGTGCTCAAACTTGGCGCAAAAGTGATGTTTATCAAAAACAACGCCGAGCTTAATGTCTCAAATGGCACCATGGGCAAGGTAGTTGATTTTGTTGCCACCACCCTTAAACAACCAAATAAACAAATAAACGATAGCGCATCAAAAAACAGCCCATCAAACAATCACCTATCTAAGCCGCTTGATGAACAAGCGCTAGCAGCAGATTCAACTGCCTTGCTAGATGCCATTAAGCAAGAGCAACAAGCGGATATGGCAGACTTGCTCGATGAAGTCAATGGCGGTCAATCACAACAAACTCACCCCAGGGATGAGGATGATACCGCCCCGACAGACACGGCCGATGACAAATTATCGGAGTTACTGTACCCCTTGGTTGAGCTCAATGACGGCCGCAAAGTCATCGCCGAATATGACTCATGGCGTATTGATGATGAAGAGGGCGAAATACTGGCTGCCTATTACCACATCCCCTTGACGCTGGCGTGGGCGATTACCATTCATAAAAGCCAAGGCATGACGCTGGATGCGGCAGAAGTGGATTTGTCAAAAACCTTTGAAAAAGGGCAGGGCTATGTGGCTTTATCACGGTTAAAGCAGCTATCTGGACTACAATTACTGGGTGTCAATGAATTAAGCTTACAGCTTGATCCCCTAGCACGCGGCGCTGATCAGCGATTTCAGGCGATCAGTGCAGAACAAGAATGTGAATTTTTGAAGCGCAGTAAAAAACAGCTCAATGACCTTCATCGTGAATTTATTATTCAATGCCGGGGTACGCTGGATAAAGAAAAAATCGCTGCGTATGAAAATCGCGCCAAACAACAGCAAAAACTGATGGAAAAACGTCGCCATGCTGTACAGCAGCTGCAATCTTTGGCGGATGATGCGGCGGGCGTTATCACCCCCACGGTGCTGGAAACCAAAGCCCTGCTGGATGAAAGTTTGACCATCGCAGAAATTGCGCAAGCCCGTAATCTAGCCCAATCAACCGTGATGGGGCATATCGAGAAAATTGCTGAGCATTTTCCCCGCGCCAACATAGCGCATCTACGCCCTGATGACGAATGGCTACAGCCGATTGATAAGGCGTATCAAAAAATAGCTAAACGTGATGACAAACGCGATAAAGATAACGATGGCAAAATCAAAATTCGCGCGATTGTCGAAGAGTTAAGAAACGCCTATTCTTATAATGATGTCAAACTTGCCTTGTTATTTTTAAAACCGCATGGCAATTGAGCGCTTGTTTAGTAAGGAATATCCCTGATTGAATGCTTCTACCATCAAACCTTTTAACATTGCTATTAATGGCTTTGGTCGTATTGGGCGCAACGTGCTACGTGCTTATATCGAACGGTTTTGTCAAAATCCTTTACAATTACAGCCGTTAAATATCGTCGCCATCAATGATATTGCTGAGCCAGCAACCCTGCTACATTTACTCAAATATGACAGTACCCACGGTCGATTATCGGCGGTCAGTGATATCCATATTGAATTAAAAACAGTGGATTTGGGGGAAAAACAACAGCATTTTTTGCTATTAAGCCAAGGAGAATTTCGGCAAAAAATTGCATTGATACAGCAGCCCATTGCCACCAAATTACCTTGGGAAAAACTGGGCATCGACATGGTGCTTGAGAGCACGGGTCATTTTCGTAGCTATGAACAGGCGTCACAGCATATTATCGCGGGCGCCAAGCAGGTGATGATTGGGGCTGCTCCGTTTGATCATGTAGATGGCAGTATCGTAGTGGGCGTCAATGACCATGAGCTTAGCCGTGATAAAAAGATTTTATCCAGTGTGTCGTGTACCACCCAAGCGCTCGTGCCTTTACTGTATGTATTGCACCGAGCCTATGGTATCGAATCAGCGATGATGACCGAAATCCATGCGGTGACTGCTGACCAAACCGTGCTTGACCAAGTCCACCGTGATTTGCGCCGTGCACGGGCTTCTGGGCATAACATTATCCCAACCACATCAAGTAGTATCGCTGCGGTCAATCGGGTGATGCCGCATATGGAAGGCAAGGTGAATGGGTATTCAATCCGCGTACCGACCATGGATGTCGCGGCAATTGATGTGACATTTACCTTTGACAAAGACACGGATGTTACTGCTATCAATCAGCTGTTAAAACATGCCAGTGAACAAGATTTATTGGGTATCATGGATTACAGCGATGAGCCATTGGTGTCCAGTGACTTTATCCATGATGCCCATTCATTGGTGATTGATAGCTTGCAAACCATGAGTGTGGGGCGGCAGTTTAAAGTGTTTGCTTGGTATGATAATGAATGGGGTTATGCCAATCGGATGCTCGATATTTGCCAAACCTTAGCGAAACTATAAACCTAAGCTGAGCTATAAAAAGAAAAAAATTATCAATTAAAAAAGGCGAAACCTGGTCAGTTTCGCCTTTTTTATGCCTAACAAAAATTAATGTCTAAAATGACGCATACCGGTGAACACCATCGCAATGCCATGTTCATCGGCTGCGGCGATGGTTTCATCATCGCGCATTGAGCCACCTGGCTGGATAATCGCCTTAATCCCCACCGCTGCAGCATTGTCAATACCATCACGGAACGGGAAGAAGGCATCTGATGCCATCACCGCACCCACAGGCGATAGACCAGCGTGCTCAGCTTTAATCGCGGCAATACGTGCTGAGTTGACACGGCTCATTTGCCCTGCACCTACCCCAATGGTACGCCCATCTTTGGCATACACAATCGCGTTGGATTTCACATATTTGGCGACTTGCCAAGTAAATAGTAAATCATCGAATTGTTGCTGAGTCGGCTGTACTTTTGTCACCACTTTTAAATCATTTAAAGTAACTAAGCCCAAATCTTGCGCTTGCACCAATAGACCACCGGTGACGCGTTTGAAATCAAACTGGGCTTGGCGCTCACTGGGTTTTGGTAATTCACCGCAGACTAACACGCGCACATTTTTCTTGGCAGATGTGACATCGAGTACACCGTCGGCAAGGCTTGGGGCGATGATGACTTCAACAAATTGCTGATCCACAATCGCTTTTGCTGTTTTGATATCCAGCTCACGGTTAAAGGCAATGATACCGCCAAACGCCGATTCTGGGTCAGTGGCAAAGGCTTTTTGATAAGCATTGGTTAAATCGGCATCCACGGCCACACCACAAGGATTGGCGTGTTTAACAATGACACACGCAGGCAAATCAAACGATTTCACGCATTCTAACGCCGCATCGGTATCTGCGATGTTGTTGTAAGATAGTTCTTTACCCTGTAATTGTTTGGCGGTGGCAATACTGGCTTCTTTTTGACCATTAACCTGCGCTTTTTCGATATAAAAAGCGGCTTGTTGATGCGGGTTTTCACCATAGCGTAAGTCTTGCGCTTTGTCCATTTGCACGTTAAAGGTACGCGGGAATTGGTCAGCCGATTCAAAGCTTTGCAGGCGATTGCCTAAAAAGTTGGCAATCATACCGTCATAATGTGCGGTATGCTCAAATGCTTTTACCGCTAAATCAAATCGGGTGGTATCACTGATACGACCGTTTGCTGTTAGTTCGCCCAAGATTGCTGCATAATCGTTGGGGCTTGTCACGATGCTGACATGGTCATGGTTTTTTGCCGCGGCACGCACCATGGTAGGTCCACCAATATCAATGTTTTCGATGGCGTCTTCTTTGGTGACATTCGGGTTGGCAACGGTTTGGGCAAATGGATATAAATTGACAACGACCATGTCAATGCGGTCGATACCATGTTCTTGCATAATGGCATCATCAGTGCCGCGGCGACCTAAAATACCGCCATGAATTTTTGGATGCAGGGTTTTTACCCGACCATCCATCATCTCTGCAAAACCTGTGTATTCTGCGACCTCAGTCACTGCTAAGTCATGTTGTTTGAGTAGTTTGTAGGTGCCGCCCGTTGATAGCAGACGAAAACCGTGGGTGATTAGACCTTTGGCAAAATCCACAATACCCGATTTATCAGAAACAGAGAGCAATGCATAAGATTGATTCATAATTGACTCGACTCGTTGACAAAAAAACACTGGGTGCAGAAAAAACAAAAAAGTCAGTTATGACGAACTGACTGATTGACTTTAATACCCCAACTCTATAAATCCCAAAATATAGGGATATCTTATCATAAAAAAGCGGGTATTTTTATCAATTATAATAATTGGTGGGTTTTGAGTTTTTTACGCAATGTGCCGCGATTAAGTCCCAAAATCTCTGCGGTTTTGGTTTGATTGCCGCGGGTATGTTCAAGGACGACACTGATCAGCGGTTTTTCAAATTGTGACAACATAAGCTCATACAGCTGGGTCGGTTGTTGTTCTTTTAAATTATCGAAGTACTCTCGTACCACAAGCTCAATGTGATGAGCTAGGCTTGCGCTGGGAGAAGTTTGCGATGGGGTATGGGTAGTGTAGGGGTTAGATGGGTTATCTGACATATTGGAATACTTGGCGCGATTTTGTAAAGCAACAGAATTGGGCATAACAGATTCTCAAACTAAAGTTGCTGACAAATTTATTGAATAATTCGTTAGTTAACAGATTAAATAAAACTTAAATATCAAGACGAATAATAAAGTTATTAATACTTATACTAAAACAATTATGAAACTGATAGCAAGCTTAAGTTGTTTACAATATGTAAAATTCTGCGATAAATACTGGGTGCTGGAGGCTTGTTTTATCACTATTGGAATGAAGCTAAAAAGAAGCTCAATTGAATGAAGCTAAAAAAATTTAATAAATCAGCTCAATATTAGCGGCTTGAACTTTGGTTTTTGGAAAGTCAATACGCAATTTGACGGGTTTTATTTGATGCGGCATCAAATAGTTGTTACCGGCTTCCAAATAATGGCTAGGGGTGAGTAGGGTTTGCGCAAGTATGGTATTGCCACTGCGCAGCGAAACCTTAACACTCGGGTAGACAATATTATTATCCGTGGTATTGGTCAGAGTAAATACCAAGTCAGTTTTCCCCGCTTGTTTTGATGAATGGGCAAGCGCTAGCATCTGCACATCAATAAGACCCGTATCAGCGATAGGCAATTGACAGGCAGGGATTTTATGGCAAATATTTGAGAGCACGGCCGCGTTTGCTTTTGAAGTGATTAAGGTGTCGATGTTAAAAATAATATATTGCGCGGCTAACAAAAAGACTAATAGTAAACTGCCTAATCCCCAAATAATGCTCATATTAAAAATTTTTGCATTCGCCAATTGCTGCGAGGAAACTTGTTGCGACAAGCGTTCATCAATCTTTTGTTGATAGGCTAACAAATCTGCTTGTTGCTCACTACGAGTATCAATCGGAATTTGGTCAAAAATATCTGTGTTAAACACCCCATCCATGCCTCGCTTGGCGCCGGCTGTGTCGTCTGCTGCTTCGTTGTCATCCGCTTGTGCCATTAAGCTTAGCAGCCAAGCCTGCTCATCGCCTAACGTCTCGTTATCTTGGGCGAGGTCTATCGCTTCAACGGCGTCCTCATCGCCAATCAATACTTTGGGATTGCTATTTTTGGCTATGGGTAGTTGGTCAAAATTGTCTATAATCTCTAAGTCATCTATGGTGCTGTTTGATTTAGCATAGGCTGATTTTGTATGAGATTGTGACAAGGGATAGGGTGAGATGGGTTTAACTGGTTCATCGACAATGAGATTGCCGGCTTCATCAATACCTGACTCATCGTCAAATAAAATCTCCTCAGATTTATCATCGATGAGCGCCGAGGACGTCTGATGGTTTGGACTTGCCGGCGGATTGTTGTTAGTAATTTTTTGTTGTTCTAGCTGGTCGGCGGCGGAGAAAATGGTTTTGCAATAGGAACAACGAACGTACCCATTTTTAATGGCTAACTGTTCATCATTGATTTTAAATGCGTGTTGACAGTTTGGGCATTTAGCATTGTACAAATTCATCGCAACATCACTTCCCTTTTAGCATTTTTAGTTTGCGTCTTTGATTGTTAATAATGTCGTGTGTTAAATCATTTAATGACGAATAAAAAATAAAGTCAACAAATTTCCTAGCGTTTATGTTCACTAGGTTGCTAGCTATGTTGTTAGGCTGTTACTAGGCTTTGACGGGGAAAAGAAAACCTTACCGCCTTGTAAGGCTTTTTATACTAGTAGCTACTTGTTTTAATCACGACGAAAACCCGAGAGGCGATGCCAATGTTTATCTTCCTGCGCGCTAAAGGTAAATTCGCCATCCATCTCAAAGTAAGGCTGATAGGCAGCTTTTACATCTTCCACTTGGTTTTCGATAAGACCTGCCAACACAATGCTACCTTGAGATTTCAATAATGTGGCAAAATAAGGGGCAAGGCTCATTAGCGGTTTGGCTAGAATATTGGCAGTTATCAAGTCCACGGGCAAAATAGCCTGCTCTTTACAATAGTCACTAAATTGTTCAGGTAAAAATGCCTGAAGCTGATTTGCTACCTTGTTGCGCTCGGCATTTTGATGGGTGGCTAATACCGCTTGGGGGTCAATATCGACCGCGTACACCTGCTTTGCGCCTAACAAAAGTGCCGCAATGCCCAAAATACCTGAGCCGCACCCATAGTCAATCACCACTTTACCTTGCAGTGGTTGTTCTGTCAGCCAATCAATACAAAGACGGGTGGTTGCATGGTAACCTGTGCCAAATGCCAAGCCTGGATCCATGATGATGTTAATCGCATTGGGGTTAGGGGGTGACATCCATTTGGGCACAATCCAAAGTCCATTGGCACATTCAATGGGATGGTAGTTCTTCATCCATTCACGTTCCCAATCTTTGTCATCCACTCGGCTGGTCCAAACTCGTGTCGCCACCACATCATTGGCGATATCTTGACTCACAGTTTCCAGATTACAGTCGCCATCAAATAGACCAGTCACAATCACATCATCCCACAGTGGCGATTCCCCTGGCAATGGTTCAAATAACGGTTGGTCACCCGCATCGTCTAAACTAATACTGAGCGCATTGGCTTCTAGCATCAAGGTTTCCGCCAGTTCGGCTTGCGATTTTTCGCATCGAATATGTAATTGCTGCCAAGGCATAAAAAGTCCTTAAAATAACAAATAAAATAATGAAAAAATAAAATAATGAAACAATAAAAGGCGAGCGTGCTGGCTGGGTAGTATAAACGCATTCAGCCAAAAATGCGATGTGACTCAAAAATGAAAACGCCCATGTTATTGCTTGGCGCACCCAAGCCAAAACACCTAGCGGTAAGGGTAAGGACAAATAAGAAGGTTCGCCTGTTATCGTCTCTAAAACATTTCTTTGACCGATTTTTCTAACCAAGACTGCGAGCGCGGCGCCGCATTGAGTGGTTGGTTGTTATTGGTCGGGTCGCCGCCGTTATTAGGGGTATTAGGGTTAGTCTGGGTATTCCCCGTATTGGCACCCTCATTTTGATAGGGATTGGCTGCAGGTGGGTTATTGCCAATGGTGTCTGCCTCGGTTTGTCTGCGCTCAATATTGTCATACCGCTGTTGTTGGCTTTGTCCAAAATCACTCATTGCCTGTTGTTGCTGTGCCGCAAATCTTGCTTCTTGCTCACTTTGGTATAGCTGTACCGCGCATTCACTACTATCTTGCGGTAGATTGTCGGTATCAACAGGTACATAGATGGCATTTGGACATTTTTCATGGGATAATTGTGATTTGCCGTTTTCCATCCATAGCCATTCGATATTGCCTGGCGCGATGAGATTAACCGGGGTAAGCTTTTGCTGCTTCATAAAATTGATCCACATCGGCAAAGCGCCATTACCGCCACTTAGACCTGTGGGTTTATTGTCATCTAAACCGACCCAAACAACGCTGACCACATTGCCACTATAGCCTGCAAACCACGCATCGCGATAATCATTGGTAGTCCCTGTTTTACCTGCAAGATTGAGGTTGTCACCGAGCGCTAGCGCCGCTTTGGCGGTACCTTGCTTGATGACCTGCTGCATCGCATAATTGGTGAGATAGGCAGCCGTGGGGTTGATGACTTGCTGATTTTTTTGTTCCATGCCTTGAACCACTCGTCCTTGGTCATCAATAATCGTGCGAATGGTATGAATTTCATGACGCAAGCCACCTGTTGCCAGTACTTGATAAATCCCCAACATATCCATGGGCGATAGATTCACCGCGCCAAGCAAGGTAGATGGATAATTGGGCAATGGGCTATTGATACCCATACGGTACAATTGATTTAAAAAATTGGGAATACCGACTTCCATACCCACACGCACCGCGGCTTGGTTATAGGAATTGGCTAAAGCGCTGGTGAGGGGGATAATTCCATGACTACCGCCACCGTAATTGCTGGGTGTCCATGTCTTACCATCGGTCATTTTTAGCACAATCGGGCTGTCATCGACACTACTGGACAAATTATAGCGACCCTGCTCAAATGCGGTTAAGTAAATAATGGGTTTGAGTAAAGAGCCAACTTGGCGCTTGGCATCGATGGCGCGATTGAAACCGGTAAAATCACGACTACTTCCCACCACAGCGAGCAGTTCACCGTTGTTGGGATTGGCGCTGACTAGGGCAGCTTGCAAATTAGTGAGCTGTTTGGGATTACTTTTTTTTAACTGATTGACGCTTTGAATGACCGCGCTGCTAGCGGTTTTTTGAACATTTGGGTCAAAACTGGTAAATATTCTTAACCCTTCGTTTTTGAGGTCGTTGGCATCATAGGTACGGGTGAGTTCTCGTTTGACCACGTCGAGATAATCTGGAAAACGCGTTTTACCAATCACAGGATTGTAAGAAATGCTCAGTGGTTGTTGCACCGCTTCATCATATTGCTGTTGGCTGATTTTACCGGTTATCAGCATATTGCTGAGCACCACGTTACGGCGTTTTAGGGCAGCATCGGGGTAGCGTAGCGGATTGTACTGAGTAGGACCTTTGGCAAGCCCTACGAGCATCGCCATTTGGTCGAGTCGAAGCTCTTTTAGCGGGCGGTTAAAGTAAAACTGCGAGGCAAGCCCAAACCCGTTAATGGAGTGATTGCCATTTTGACCTAAGTTAATCTCATTCATATAGGCTTGCAAAATCTCACTTTTGGTGTAATGCATTTCCAGCAAAATCGCCATCACCGCTTCATTGGCTTTACGTTTGATAGTACGGTCTGAGTTGAGATAGAAGTTTTTAATCAGTTGCTGGGTGATGGTGGAGCCGCCTTGGCGTGAACCGCCCATAAAATTGCTATAAATCGCACGTCCTATCCCGCGGATAGATACGCCGTGATGCTGATAAAAACTGCGGTCTTCTGTTGCCACCAGCGCATCAATTAATGGCTGGGGATAGTCATTGATGGTTAAAACGATGCGATCTTCATTGTTGTCTGGATAGATACCGCCAATAAAAATGGGCTCAACCCGCGCCACACCTGATGGATTGGGACGGGTACTTTGTAATTTTTCAATTTGGTTATCTTTGAGCGTGACCTTAATAATTTGCGATGGTTCAGTATCGTTGGCGGCAAATTTAAATTCGCGGGTATGAATATAGTACTCGCCATTTTTTTTGGTATAAGTCCCGGCATTGTCATAGTTTTTGTCAGGGGCATAGGTGAGTAAATTTAACCAATTTTCCAATTCATCATCGCTAAGGGGATTACCTACCGTTAACGTTAATGGTTGCGAGTAGACTTTTGCAGGGATATTCCAGCGTTTGCCCTCAAATTTTTGGGTGATGACATTATCTTGGCGCACCAAATATAACCCAAGCAAGACCAAGCCGACCAATACTGCCACCACAAAGATAAAACTCAGGATAAACATCCCTTGTTGGTTTGAGCCATGCTGGAATTTAGGCGAGTTTAGGCGATTTTTAGCGGCAGAGATAACGGTTGAATTCATACAAAAATGCGTCACGATCAAGGGTATAAAAAAGTGCTTTATCATGACCCAAAATACGCCAAAATACAATGTCAACATCGTGCTATTTTGCCACGTTTATACAGGATTTTTGAACTTTAATAGACCGTTTTGGAGTACAATAACAGTCATTTTTGGGTGAGTTAGGGTTTTTGCCCTAGGGGATTTGATGATGCCAAACAATAGCCAATTTGGGGCAAAACAATCGGATATTGGGCAGTCGGTTGTAACCGATGTGCCTAGCCGTATGCTTGTTGAAGCGGATAGCAAATTTACTACCACATATCAAGATGTGGAGCTGGTGTTGCCAGCAGAAGGGCATTGTTTTCATTGTGGCGACCCGCTGCCAAGCCCGCCATTTTTTACCCATGTATTGGGTGAAGATCGGGCGATGTGCTGTATGGGCTGTCAGCTTGCTTCGCAAAGTATCATCGAGGCGGGGCTTGAGCAATACTATCTTGACCGCAGTGAAATCAATCGTACCGCCAGTCTCCCTGATTCGTTATATCAGCTGCAAGCATATGACCACGATGATATCAAATCGCAATTTATTTACCATCAGCAAGGGCACAGCGTTGCTGAGCTGTCAATCAGCAATTTGCGCTGTGCTGCCTGTAGTTGGCTGATTGAAACCCAGTTGTATCGCCTTGATGGCATGGACACTTGCCAAGTCAACCTCACCAATCAACGGATGCGCGTGGTATGGGATGACAAAAAACTGCCGATTAGCCAAATTTTGGCAAATGTGCAAGCCATTGGGTATGATGCCAAACCCTATCGGCAAGATACCCATGAAGCGATGCTCAAGCGAGATAATCGCCGCATGTTGTTTCAATTGGGCATTGCGGCATTGGGTGCCATGCAAGCGATGATGTTTGCAGTGGCGCTATATTTTGGGGAATATTCAGGTATCGGCGTCAACGATCGGCAATTTTTACGCTGGGTATCGCTGTTTGTTAGTATTCCTGTGTTTTTGATTGCAGGATTGCCATTTTTTCAATCGGCGTGGTCAGCGATTAAAGCCCGCCAAGTCAATATGGATGTGCCGATTAGTATCGCCATTGTCATTACCTTTTTGGCAAGTTTATATGCGACATTGACTAGCACAGGCGAGACCTATTATGACTCGGTTAGTATGCTGATATTTTTCTTATTGGCGGGAAAATTTGTCGAGCACAATGCCAGGCTGAAAGCTGCCAATTTAGCCAATGATTTGGTGGTCGTCGAACCTGTGTTGGTCGCAAAGCTGGGTCATGAAGCGCCGTTAGCGATAGAGAATATGGATGCCTTACAAGTCGCGCTATATGCCAGTCAATATAAAGACCTTTTTTATCAGTCACTGAGTTTAGACCCTGCCAATAGGGGTGATAATGAGCAAATGGTTTCGGCGCAGTCGTTAAAGGTTGGTGATATTGTCCGCATTGATGCCGGTAGCAGTATCATCAGTGATGGTATTTTGCTGTCGGATAGTGCCACGGTGTCGGAAAGTTTATTGACCGGGGAGAGTGACTTAATTATCAAACGCTTGGGCGATAGCATTGTGGGCGGTAGCCAAAATGACAGTCAGCCGTTTGTGATGCAAATCACCACATTACCCAATGATAGCCAAATGGGCGTGATTGACAGGCTAGTGAATCGCTCGCTCAGTGAAAAACCGCAAATCGCGTTAAAAGCAGACAAACTGGCACGCTGGTTTGTTGCGCGGGTACTGGTGATTGCCAGTATGGTGTTTTTGGCATGGTATTTTATTGAGCCCAGTCATGCCATTTGGGCAACGGTTGCCGTATTGGTCGCTACTTGTCCCTGTGCCTTGTCATTGGCCACGCCCATCGCATTAACCGTTTCTACTAATCGATTAGCAAGCCTAGGGTTTTTGGCGACGCGCGGGCATACCATTACCACACTCGCTGAAGTCACCCATGTGGCGTTTGATAAAACCGGTACATTGACGTACGGTCAACCCAATTTGATGGCGATTGAAACGCTGGATATGCCGGATGGTGTTAAACAAAATCCGTCAGTGGATTTTACTGAAGATGACACCAAAAACCAAGACGAGATAAAAAACCATTTTTTAAGTATTGCAGCGAGCCTTGAAGTGGGTAGTCGTCACCCCATTGCTCATGCGTTATTGACAATGACTCGGCAAATGCATTTGCCCACTACCAGCGATTTGGTACACATTCCGGGGGGCGGTCTGCAAGCCACGATTGATGGGCTAAGTTACCGTTTAGGTCATTACGGTTTTGCGGCTTCATTAGGATTAGATGATGAGTTACTACCAAATCTGACCAAGCACCAAGCCAGTACCAGTGTGACCTTATCGAGACAAGATAGCCTAAGCAAAAAATGGCAACCACTGGCGCATTTTTATTTTCATGATAAAGTCCGTGAAGGCGCTTTAGCTACCATTAAACATCTCAAAGACCAAGGCGCGCAGGTGTTGATGCTCACCGGTGACCCAAGTGCTCAGGCGTTTGAGGTAGCGCGCGAGCTTGGTATTGACACGGTTTATAAAGGTCTTACCCCAAATGATAAGGTACAACATTTAAAAGCGCTGCAGCAGCAAGGACACATCGTGCAAATGGTCGGTGATGGGGTGAACGATGCGCCGGTACTTGCCGCTGCCAATGTCTCAACCGCCATGGCAGGGGCGGCAGATTTGGCGCAAGTCTCCAGTGACTCTTTGGTACTCAATGGTGAAATCCAAGCCGTGGCAAAAGCGCGTGAGGTGGCGTTCAAGACCGATCGCATTATTGCCCAAAACTTCAAATGGGCACTAGGGTATAACTTTATCGTACTGATACCCGCTGCGTTAGGTTATGTGCCGCCTTGGTTGGCTGCGATTGGTATGTCATTGAGCTCACTATTTGTAGTGCTTAATGCCTTACGTCTCAAACGCGCTTAATGGCGCAATTTATCCAAGCTTTATGCTTTTGGCTTACTAAAATCATACGCCGTGACTATTTGCGCGTTTTTGGCAAAATCGATGAAATAATAGAAGTATTTATCATTCTCATCAATCACCCGATCGCCGTTGGTATCAGCTTGGGTTGAGAAGTAAAAACGCTTGCTCTCAGGCAGCCATTTATAATGTTTAAAATATTGATTATTGGGCGTGAGTTTCAATAAATTTTTGCCATTTAAATCACTTAAATACAAGGTAAGCTGCTGATCGAGATTGGTTTTATTGTCATCATCATCAGCGATCTCTTTGACTTCATAGATAAAATAGCCTAAGAGTAAGGTATTGCCGACTTTGACTGCCAATGGGTTGGTTGCTTCTTTAGCGGCTTGCGGTTGGTTGGTTGCAGTTTGCGTGATAGCAGCTTTTTTCTGCGCTGTTTTGTCATCTTGGCTTAAATCTACCAAGGGCGTGTGCACCGCTCTTATCACAAAATTATCGTGTGGAAACAGCCGGTGTACTTGCCCGGTTTTTAGCTCTTCAAACACAATATTGTAAACACTGCTTTGAAAATCATAGGGCGCAACTTCTTGAAAGTAACTAACGGGTGATTTTTTAGCATCACTGGCATCGCTTTCAGCTTTGCGATTGATGGGCACTGACGGAATGATTGGATGCAGTAGGCTTGGCACACCTGCCAAATACACCGGAAAATCCATGCGTTTTAACCCAACTGTGGCAGGTGGTATACTGGCTGGGGTTTGTGCAATGATGACTTCAGGTACATTAGCGGTTGAAGGGGCAGTGTCGCTCGCTCGGGTATTTGTCTCAGGGGTGGGTTGGCAGGCGGCAAGTCCCAAGCCTAGCCCCATAGCGCTCAAGGTGCTCAAAGTGATATGTAATGGTCTAAAAAAATTCGCATCACGCCATTGGTTAACAAAAGACATAGGGGTCTCCATTACAAAGATAATCAAATATACTACTAAAATGATAAGACATGTACAATCTTTGGTTATATCATCGCGTTCAGTCCTAGAATGGTATTGACTGTTTTAAAAGGTAAATAACAAAGGTAAGTAAATTTGAAATAACCCGACACGGGGCAAAAGGCGTGTGAGTAGCTATTTCATAAATTTAGGTTATAATGGTGAAAATTTAGTTAGACGCTTTATTTTTTGCTTTTAAACTTTTAAACTTTTAAGGATAGGGCGGCGAACTGGGCAGCACTATGTTTGCCGCCCTATATTTATAGTGGTTTATGATTTATTTTCAAAAAGCGATATCTTACCGATTGCGAGTGCATGAATGTCGGAACAATTAAGTCTAAACTTAAATATCAAGCAGTCCGCGAGTATCAGTGACTTTAGTGGTCCAGGCTGGGTATCTATCATCGATGTGGTGCGCCAAATGCATGTAGGGCTATTGACGCAGCTGTATCTATACGGCGAGCGCGATACAGGTAAAACCCATCTACTCAACGCTATCTGCGAATCCTTCCGTGATATCGACCAATCTGTTATTTATCTGTCGCTGCGTGAGCTGATAAACGCCAATATGGACGCCATGGTGTTGTCATCGCTAGAGAATACCAAGGTGATTGCGCTTGATGATATGGATGCAATTCAAGGTCATCCTGAGTGGCAAGAAGCGGTTTTTCATCTGATTAATTTATCGCAAGAATACGGTAATAAAATTATTTTTGCCAGTCGGTTGCCAGTCAAGGCGTTAAATTTTGAGCTGCGAGATTTGCTATCAAGGCTTGCGCGAGCCGCAACTTTTCAGTTGCCAACGGGCAGTGATAGGCTTGATAGACAGCTGATTTTGGAATCGGTATTACGCCGTCGTCATTGGCACTTTGACCCGCGCATTATTGACTATTTGCTCAACGAAGGTCCACACCGCATCGGCGCGATGTTGGCAGTGTTAAACGAATTGCAGCCATTATTTTCTAACATGGAACGCACCCCATTAAACAAAGTGACCAAAGCCAAAATTCAAGATGCGATGAATATCATTGATAATTTAACGCTGAATTTTGAATTGGCGGATTTTGATGAAATTGCAGAAAATGAAAATTTTTTAGATTTTTGACCGGGTTTGTCATAGGAATTGCGTGATAAATGGGTTAGAATCCATCAACAGTTTGATGTAAAACAACAGGATATCCTATGAATAAACAGTACTTATGGACGGCTGCCGTGTTGACTGCGGGCGTGTTCGCAACCACACAAACATTTGCCCAAGTCACCTTGAATGTTGCTGACAATACCGTGGTGACTGCCATTAATGGTCAAGAAGTCAAAAACGGCTTGCTTTCAAAACCGCAAAAAACCTACAAACTTGAGCCAGGCAAACATGTGATTACTGCCAAGTACAATCGGTTGTACGAGCTGCGCGGTGACAATCACGATGTGTTACGTTCAAGCAATATTAGCGTTCCAGTAGAGCTTGCCGACAATCAAACGTATGTGTTAGATATGCTAGGTCAACCAGAAGACTATAATGCCGCCAAAGAATATGTCAAACAACCCACACTAGCGGTGCTACAAGGCAAGCAAGTTATTGCAAGTCAGCAAGCTACATCCAGCAGTAGTTCAAGCATTTTTAGCGGCTTGGGTAATGCGTTAGGCGGTGTGTTTGGTGGTAGCTCAAAAGCGGTTGAAGCCAATCAACAAACCATCAATGCCTTAGGACAATCAGGGGGTGCGATTCCCGCTATCAATCAACCTAGTAATCAATATGGCAATCAAGCTGTTGTGACCACGGTCAGTTCATCGGATAGTCTCGATCAATTTATGCAGTTATGGTTGAGAGCAACGCCAGCAGAGCGTGATAAAATCCGTCAGTGGGTGCAAAAATAATCAGCCAATGCGCCCCCATGCGCTAAAATAACGATGCCAAGTGCATCGTTTTTTATGGTCTTTTACCATTAGTTAATAGATAAGACAGATTGTACTTCAAGCTTATCGAGGGCTGGTTGGTTGATTTGTAGTTGCTGGATGCGGATACCTTGTTGTTCAAACTGATTAAATATATTGGTGATTACGCTGGCCTGCGCGTGACTAAAGGCCACTTGGATAGTATTGCCATTCTCGACCACTTGCGCATTAACAATACCTGATTGGCTAAGTATTTGTTTGATAGCATCGGCTTGACTGACTTGTTGGGTTTGGTTGGGATTGATGTTGCCTGCTTGACTGCGTAGCCAAAACACATCTGCCATGGTGTCATCGTATTTTTTTTGTGCTTGGTTGGCTTGGCTATGCAGCGTCCAACCACCGACACCGACCACAAAAAAAAGCAAGAACATTGCCAATATCAGCAGCGCAATCTGATCACGACGTGATAAATTTTGAAAGGCATGAGCCAAAGGCGTGGTTAGTTTTTGCAGGGATTGGCTCAGTGAAGCGTGCGGTTTCATAAATTCATCTCAGTCGTGGGTTTATTCTGCCAATTCAATATCTATCATGGCAAGGGCACTGCCAGCAGAAGTTGGCGCCACGGCACTGGGAACCGCACTGGCAGTATTCGAAGACATCGCAGCGGGTATCGCGGCATCGACAGACCCTAGTTTTGCTTTTATCCCTTTGTTTACCATGTCATTGACGGCTTTGTTTAATGAATCGGCGCTTGATGATAAAAGCTGCAGTTGTAAGTGATTATTTTGAAAATTAAGCTGCTTGGCGGTCAGTTGGTATTGCTGCAATACTGGCTGTATGGACGACAATGTCTGAAGTACGTTTGGCGTGGCTGATTGCTGGGTGGTTAATTTGCTAGATAACTGTCGTTGTAGGGTGAGTTTGCTACTAAGCGGCTCATTGGGGAACCACTGGGCGTATTGCTGCGCCAGCAAGGTGCTGGCTTGTTTTTGTGCTTGGTTATAATAATACCAACGAAGCGCATCCACCACAAACGCTGTCAGCAGGGCACAAACCGTGACTAGGGCGATGACTTTGGCATAAGGCGCAAGCGTCGTTTTGCCTTTGATTGTGGCAAAGTTAAAAAAATGTCTGACCGGGTCTTTGATTGGGGTAGGCAACAACTCAGACGATTCTATGGATAAATTAGGCATACTGGCTAACTGCTGGGCAACGGTTTCATCGTGAAAACCCGTTAAATATAGCGTTTCTAGCATGGGTAATTTGGTGAGTACCAGCGGTAAAAAACTAACCGCCATGCCATGATAAGTATGGAGTTTTAATAACTGGGTATCTGCATCTTGGTAGTAGACCGCGCTTGTGGTAGGCGTAACTCTCGTCTCTGTAGCCCTCGTGTTTGTGCCCGTAGCTATGCTTGTATCTATGGTCGGCAGCAATAAAAAATCTGGCACTAAAGCGCCTATCTCAATACCCGCCAACGAGGCAGCATTGATCCATGAATGAATATCGGCAGCATGAAGCCCAAATAATGCGGGTAACTCGCTGTTGGTTGAGGTTGGCTGGATTTTGACTTGTAAATCTTCTACCGACCCAATGCTGATATCTTCAAATAAATAGCGTCTGCCGGTGTCGCCCAAAGCGTTGAGCTGGCTTGCTGAAAGGGTAGGCTGGATTGTTAATAAATTGACACTAGGAAAATAGAGACAGGCTTGTAGCTTGGCTGATTGCGTGGTTTGCAGATTAGCAAGGGTCGCAAGCGTTTGCCAATCGTCAGCCGTTTGCCAAGTCTGGGTGGTTTGTTGCCATAAACGTAAGGCAGCATGCTGAGTTGGCAACCAAATATGAATCACAGAAGTGTCCTACACAAAATTGACAAATTAAATCACCTAACAGGTGGGAACAAAGCGTTTGATCTCAGCGGCAAGACTGGGTGCCAATATACCCATATCATATACACGCGCTTCAGCCAGTGCAAAACCCTCTAAGGGATCATCCGTGAGAATATGGGCAATTTTAGCAATGATATTCATATGACAAACCACCACCATGCAGTCGCCAACCAATTCGCCTAGCGCCTCCACTGCGATGTCTGCATCGTTATCAGGGGTGATGCCCTCATACGTGGTCACAGGCACATGGGGAAAAAATTGCTGGATTTGGGCAAGTGTTTGCTGGGCGCGGTTGTAAGGACTGACGATAAAATGATCGGGCTCAAAGTTTTCGGCAAGCCATTGTGCGGTCTGTGAAGCTTGGGCTTGACCCAGTGCTGATAAATTTCTTTCATGGTCTGGCAGGGTATACGCGCCTGCATCGCCATGACGAACTAAAATTAATTGCATGTATTTACCTAAAAATGTTTAAAGTTATGTTTGTCAGTTATGCTTTGGCTGCACTTGATGCGGCATGACAAACTCCACATCACTTCTAAATCCTGCTTCCATTAAGTTTAACGCAACCCCAAGCGGCGCTTTGTCTTCATAGATAATATCGTGCAAGGCATGGGTAATCGGCATATAAATACCCTCTTTCATGGCTTTTTCATTCACCTGCTGGATAGTATTAATCCCTTCAGCGGTTTGCCCCAGTTTTTTGATGGCTTGGTCAAGGCTCATACCACGCCCTAGCATATTACCAATCTGGTAGTTACGGCTTAAGGTCGATGAGCAAGTTGCATACAAATCACCCACGCCCGACAATCCCAAAAAGGTCAGCGGATTAGCCCCTGCTTGGACACCAAATCGGCTCATCTCAGCCAATGCGCGGGTTAAAATCATGGCTTTGGTGTTTTCTCCGATGTCATAGGCAGCGGCCATGCCCATGGCGATGGCATAAATATTTTTGAGCGCACCGCCAAGCTCCACGCCAATTAAATCATCACTGGCAAACACGCGAAAAAACGCACTGTGCAGCGCTGTCTGCACGGCAAGCCGTAGCGCTGCAGATTGGCTGGCAATCACGGTGGCAGACGGCATATTATTCATGATTTCTTTGGCGAGATTGGGACCGCTCATCACGCCAAAAGCCACATTGGGCAATTCATCTGCGATCACATCGCTCATTAGCGCAAAGGTATCTTTTTCCATACCTTTGGTTAAAGACACGATGGCTTGAGCGCTGATAAAAGGCGCAATTTTTTGTAAGGTTTCACGAAACGCTGAGCTCGGCACTGCCACAAAAATCAAATCTTTGCCTTTGACGGCTGCTTGCAAATCATGGGTAAATTGCAGGCGCTCATCAAGCTTATGGTCGGGCAAATATTTTTTGTTGATATGGGTTTTTTGCATCGATTTGACGCTGCGTTTATCGCGTACCCAAAGCGTGACTTCGCAGCCATTTTTGGACGATAAATTTGCCATTGCCGTACCAAAACTACCACCGCCCAATACGGCAATTTTGAGGGGCGCAGGTTGATTGGCGAGCTGATTGTCTAAGTCTGTCTCTAATACCGCTGTGGTGTCAGGTTTAGACTTTTTGACCGCTTTTTCAATGACGTCGGCAAACAGCTTACTGGCTTTTTCACGATTGACATTCAGCTTTTCTAAATTTTCACTTAGATTGGTTGCTAACTGGGGTTTTTTCATTGAAAATCCTTGAATCCACTTGTCCTGCAAATACTAACAACAGGGCACCCTTTACATGAGCAAAATATAAAAACGGCTAGCTTAGCCGTTAGTTTGTGCCATTATCATAAACAATAAATGGTGTGGCGTCTATCTTAGAACGCGGCGGGATGGTCGACACCGCTGTGCCAACATAGACAAAAGCAATGACTTGGTTATCAGCAGTTATATTAAACAGTTGTTTGATTGCAGGCGCATTGGCAAGTGGACCGGTGCGCCATACGGTGGCAAACCCTTGTGCCGACAAGGCAAGCAGGAGATTTTGCACCGCACAACTACTTGCCGCTATTTGTTCCCAATGGGGGACTTTATCATGGGGTTTAAAATCGGTGACACAGGCGATAATCATCGGCGCACGCAGCGGCATATTTTCCGCTTTTTTGAGGGTTTTCTCATCGGTTTCACCTTGTGCTATCGCCGCATTTTTTAACGCCGTGCCTAAGTTGTTGAGCGCTTGGTTTTCAAGTACGATAAAACGGTACGGGTTTAAATCCTTGTGATCGGGGGCGGATAGCGCCACTTCAATCGCTTGTTCGACTTGTGCATGAGTGGGCGCAGGGGCGACAAGATTGCCGATTGAACGGCGCGATTTGATAAAGTCTAAAATTTCTGAATTTGTCATTTTTATTCCTTAAATAGGTTATTAATTAGCGTTGCCATATTATCCGCTGAAGCTGATTGCAGTTGTGTTAAACCGTCAATCACGCCTTGCTGATTATCCAGGGTTTTATTTTGGCTAAGTTTAAATTTGGCTTCAAAATTATGAATGGTCAACTTAACCCCCACAATCGCGCGGCACATGGCATTGATATAGTCACTTGGCGCATCACTTAAAGACCAAGGCTCATGACTGGGGTTAGTTTGTTTAAGCTGATGTTCAAAAAAATCCGTCATCGTCGCGACAATCTGCTGGATTTGAGTTGCGTCTGTGATTAGCTGCGGTGTCACCGAAAAAATCACCGATTGATAATTCCACGTCGGCACTTCTTTATGAGTAATCGCCTTGGTAGGATACCAATTTGGGCTGATATAATGACCTTGGCTAGTGAAAACAACTTTCCAGTTTTTAGCGTCAATCTTTACAATCGGATTTACTTTTGCCACATGACCCATCAAATAGCCAAGCGGATTTTGTTCATCTACTTGCCAAAGTAGCGGAACAGGGCATATTTCAACCGAATCGCCGGTTAATGCCATTATATTGGCTAATGGCGACTGAGCAATAAAATCTTTAACGGCTTCAAAATCGGTTTGGGAAAAATCTTTGGGAATATACATCGTTAAAGCCACTCACCTGCATAACAATTAAGGCTTTGGATTATCTAAATGGTCATATCTTCTTTTTTTATCTCATCCAAACGATGTTCTGCTTTGAGATATTCTTCTGATTGCATCTCTAACAGCCGTGAGCGCGTACGCTCAATTTCAAACGCCAATTTTTGCCCATCATACAGTTGTAAAATTGGCTGTTCTGCGCGTACCAAAAGCTTGACGCGGCGATCATAAAACTCATCCACCAAATAAATAAAACGGCGTGTAGGGTCGGCAATCACATCATTGAGCGCAGGCACGTCATCGACTAGCACGGTGCTAAACTCATTGGCGATTTCAATAAAATCGCTGGCTGAGCGCGGCTGCATACATAATGCCCGAAAATCAATGTACAAGGTGTTTTCAGTGCGACCTTTGATGGCGATATCACGACCATTGATATGAATGGGGTCTTGGATAATGTGTTGGTTATTGCTTAGCGCGGTAAAGCGGTTGGCAAGCCAGTGGATGTTTTCTTTGGTCAACGGAGACACGTAAAGTTCGGCTTGCTGCAATACGCGCAGACGGTAGTCGATACCACTGTCAATATTCATTACCGTACAGTTTTTTTCAACTTCGGCAATGGCAGGTAAAAAACGGTCACGGTGAATACCGTTTTTATACAAGCCATTTGGTGCGATATTTGATGTGGCAACCAAGGTGATGCCTTTTTTAAATAGCATGGTAAACAAATCACCCAAAATCATCGCATCGGAGACATTGGAGACAAAAAATTCATCAAAACAAATCACATCCGCTTCATTATGGATGATATCGGCGACTTTTTGTAGCGGGTCTTGTTGACCTTGTAGCTTGTTGAGCTCGGCGTGTACCCGTTTCATAAAGTGATGAAAGTGTTGGCGCATTTTGTTGTCGGCAGGCACTGACTCAAAAAACATATCCATCATCCAAGTTTTACCACGACCCACGCCGCCCCACATATATAGCCCTTTGGGCGGCTCAGTACGTCTTAAAAAGCTAAATAGCCCACGTTGTTTGGCGCGGTTGTCCATGATTTGTTCATAGACATTGTCCAAATAAGTCATCGCAGCGCGCTGCTGTGCGTCTTCGCTAAACTCACCAGATTTTAGCGCAAGCTCATAGCGTTGTAAGGGTCGTAAATTTGAGTTGGGCATGTTATCTCTCAGCGTAAATTAAAAAGTTGTCAAAATTCCATTTCAACGTGCTTTGACGTAGGGGTATTAAATAAATAGATGCGATTAAATAGACGGCATTAAGGTGCGAAATAGCTCACGATGTCAAAGACACCAAAAACCCGAATCAAAAACACCCATAAAAAACATAAATCAGGAACTAGAATAAAATAAAAACTGCGTTATTTGCTACTTAATGCTTCAAGCAGCTGTTTTAATTGCCCTAATTTACCATGAAAAAAGTGCCCTGTATCGTCAATGATGTGCGTTTGAATACCAAAGTTTTCCCCAAATTGTTGTAGCGAGCTTGGCGCAATCACTTCATCATTCGCACCATAAATCATAAAGGTTTGTGCAGTGGGCAGTAGCAAATCTGAGGTGTCGTTTTTTTCAATAGAAGGGGCAATCAAGGCCAAATCCGTGATGTCAAAATCATCCACTCCCAAAAATGCGCCTTGTTCATTGACAAGCTGAGCAAGTTTGGCGGCGACAAATCCGCCAAACGAAAATCCGCCAATCCATAGCTTGCGCGCCTCGGTTTGGCTATGAATCCATTGCAGCACGGTTAAGGCGTCTTCGATTTCACCTGTTACATTGCCGTACTCGCCCGTTGACTGACCCACGCCGCGAAAATTAAAGCGTACCACATGCATATTTTGGTCGCGGGCAAAACGATACATGGTGGTCACCACTTTATTCAGCATCGTGCCTTCTTGCAATGGGTTTGGGTGACAAAGAATGGCAACACGCTCAACCGACGCGGCGTTTGGGTTAGCAACGCCCGTTGAGTCAGCTTGCCAAAGCGCGTCAACTTCAAGCTTGCCGCAAGGGGCATCTATTAATTGCGAATGGGTTAATTGTGAATGGGCAGGTGAGCGCATAATCGTCCTAATCTAAGCAAAAAACTTTAAAAAAACCACCCATCATGCTAACCAATTTCACCCAAAATAGCTAGTTTGAAAATCAACAAAGCAGCCAATTGTTGCGCGGATTTTATGATTTGTAAGACCACTTGCGGCGGCTTAATTTTTACCACACACTACTAAGCCTAGGCAACCCATTCAACTTCTGAAAGTGGCAGTTTGCCGATATTTTTGAAGTTTATTACTACCGAATTTATCACCAAGTTTCAAACCAAACCCTATTATGGACAACCTGCAGATCATGAAACCATCTTTCAAACCGTCTTTATTAAAAGTCACAAGCATCACGTTTGTTGCGGCAATAACCTTATCTGCTTGTCAAAGCACACCAACTAATTTACCTGTGCTACAGCGCGCGAACAACACCTTAGAAACCACTGGGTTAGGCAAAAGTAAAAATATCGCCAAATTAAATGCGTTACATATCGCAACCGAGCAGTGCCGCGGAAAATCGCCCATCGTGTTGACCGATAGCTACCAGTATAATGGCGTGTTGGATGAAAACATGGGACGCGCGGCTGACCAAGCCATAGGCATGATTGGTAGTGTGTTTGGCAGCAAAAAAACCCTTGCCCGCGATGATGATTACGAATATACCATGACGTTTAGATGTCCCTAATTTATACCTAAGCCCTTTATACAAGCCAAGAAGTACAAGTAAAAAGCCCAAATGTAAAAAGGACAGCAATAACGACAGGACAGACATAAAAAAGGTTAGGAGTGTTCCTAACCTTTATTGTTTTTGTGTCACTGGCGATTTAACAAATGCTGATTAAGCTGTGCAATCACCGCTTTGTCGCCTAAATGATTGATACTGTCACGAATTTTTGGAATCGGCTCGGCAGCAATCGGCTGACTATCAAATAGCTTTAACAACCGCAGTTGTAATGCTGGTTCACCTTGCTCAATAACAATATCTACGAGGGTAGGCACATCAAAGGGCAAGTCCGAAGTTGATTGTGCCATTGCCACCGCATGATAAGCGCCATGAGGGTCTTGGTCGGTTATGATACGGGTATTTACGGCTCTATAAGCTTTTTCTGAGGTACCACCTAAGACATTGATTTTGTGTAAACAGTTGAGCGCAGAGTTATTTTGTAATTGTGCAATAGCAATGATGTCTTCAGCCTGCTCTTGCAAATAGGCGCGTTTTTGTGCCAGTGCCTCTAATTGCTGCTCAGTGAGTGGCGCATCGCTTTCGGCTTTTTTTAAGTTGGCATTAAATTGAATTTCTGACATGGCTATCCCCTTATTTATATGGTTATTAGATAAGGGTTTTTTTTATAAAATCAAATCCACCGGTTAGACGAGCGCATTTTAATGACAATCAAGCTATTTAATCACAATCCAGTTATAATGAATCAAAATCACAAAAAGGCGTGCTATGTTAGTGTTAACAGTAAATCCTGACCATATCAGTGTAACGTTGCAAGATAACCTATGGGACATTGGGCTTACGCTAAAAGTAATTGCAGAGACATTGTACGCATTGCCACCCACCGAATTGGCATGGGAAACGGCAATTATGCGCATAGAAGATGCTTTTTCACCGCTAAAACCTAGCTTGCCCAAAGATGAATTATTAAAGGTGATAGGGGCAGAGGATTTACGCTTGCTAGCGTTTGAGCAAGATGACAATGGCGGCTATATTCGGGCTGAGATACTAGAAAAAGCTTTTGCAGTGCTGGCGGGCTATCGCTCGCTGCAAGATTTGCCTGCTATGCCCAATGACCTAGCGTTTTATGCAAAGGTATTGCTATTACGAGAATGGGTACACCATTTGGATTTTGATAAGGTTTATTTGGGTTAATTGTCATCAATAAAAAAATCGCCAGTACTCAACCAGCGATTTTTTAAAATAAGTAATTTAAGGCTGTTTTGAACACTTACTAACCAGTATTTCTTAAGCCTTGGGCAATACCATTGATAGTTAAATGAACCAAGTTAAGCGCTGCGGTATAAGACGTTTCATTATCGCTCGTCGCTTCATTGGTGGTTTCAGTGGTAGACCTTTCATCAGTAGTCGCTTCATCAGCAGTCGCTTCGCGAAGTTGTTTTAGTAAGGCGACTTGCAACCAGTTCAACGCATTCAAATACGGCAGGCGTAGCGCAAGTGAGCGTGCCAATGTACGGTTGTCATCCAGTAGTGTTTCTTTATTGGTCAGTGTCAGCAAGGCTTTAAGGCTGCGGTGATATTCTGCAGTAATGAGAGCAAAAATAGCGTTGGCTTCAGTGGCATCGTTGGCAAGCTCAACATAGGCTTGGGCGATTTCGATATCGGTTTTTGCCATCACCTGTGCCATATTTGATAACATGGCTTGCATAAAGGCGCTATGTTGGGCGTTGTGTTGCAGTTTTGCTAAGTTTTCTGGGTTATCTGCAATCAGTTTTTCGACTGCGGTGCCAAAGCCATACCACGCTGGCAGCATCAAGCGATTTTGCATCCAAGAAAATACCCAAGGAATCGCGCGCAAATCTTGAATACGCGCCAAAGACTTGCGGCTAGCAGGACGTGAGCCAATATTTAAACTGGCAATTTCTTTGACCAAACTTGTCTGCAAGAAATAGTCAATAAAATACGGCTGAGTGATAAGCGCGCGGTAGCAATTAAAGGCTTCATGCGATAATTGATTCATTAGGTCGCTATCAGGGCTTTCGCTATGGCTTGGCAATAGGCTCGCTTTGAGCGTTGCAGCAATCAGCGTTTCAAGGTTGCGCTCCGCGTTGCCCGCATCGGCATATTTTGCGGTAATAACTTCCCCTTGCTCGGTAATACGGATTTGACCATCTACTGAGCCTTCTGGTTGTGCCAAAATCGCTTCAAATGACGGACCACCACCACGACCCACGCTACCGCCACGACCGTGGAATAGACGTAGTTGAATACCATATTTTTCTGCCATTTCCACCAGCTGAATTTCAGCTTGGTATAGCGACCATTGACTGGTGACATAACCACCATCTTTGTTACTGTCTGAATAACCGAGCATAATCTCTTGCAGATTATCACGACTGGCTAGCACCGATTTGTACCAAGGTTTATCCAGCAATTCACTCATAATACGGGTACTGTTTTGCAGCGCTTCAATGGTTTCAAACAAAGGTACGATGTTGATACGGCTCACGGGTACGCCATCTTTGACCAATAATAGCCCTGATTCTTTCAATAACAACGCCAATGCCAACAAATCACTTACTTGTTCGGCATTGGAGATAATGCTTTGGGTAATCGCTTTGTCACCAAAGCGATTTTTGATATCGGCTGCGGCCTGAAAAATCTCTAGCTCACGCTGGGTTTGTGGCTCATAAGTGATATAGGGGTTGTATAAAGGGCGCGCAGTTGCCAATTCACGCAGCAGCACACGTTGACGTGCGGATTCAGACAAAGAAAGATAATCTTCTAAATCGGCATGTTTGAACAAATCATGGACGGTTTCGGCATGAATCCCTGAAAACTGGCGCAAGTCCAATGGCATCAGATAAAAACCAAATACTTCCACCGCGCGGATGATATCGGTGAGTCGTTCGTTAGCCAGTAACTCACTGCCATTGTCGACCAATGACTGATAAACGACGTACAAATCATCTAAAAACTCGTCACAATCAGCGTAGGGCTCACTAAGTCCAAAGCGACAACCGTAAGACAAATCAAACGTATGCGAGGTAGCGACTAAACGTGATGAGATAAACCCGATGGCGCGGCGATAAGGCTCTTCTTCTCTAGAGATATTATCTTCTTTGGATTGCTCGGAGAGTGCCAGTACCGCATCACTCACGTTGACATGGCGGATAGACAGCGGCAACTCTTGGTATAGCTTGCCCAGTTGGTCACGATAAAAGTAAAACACCGTTGCCGCTTGGCGTTTGAACGCATAGCGAAGGGTATCGGCTGACACAAACGGATTGCCGTCACGGTCGCCACCAATCCAACCACCGATATTAAGTAAGTTTGGCATGTCAGTGTCGGGGAAACGCTCTTTTAACTGATAATCTAATTTGCGATACAAACTTGGCAGGGCTTCAAAAAAACTTAAATCAAAATAGGCAATGCCATTGTCGATTTCATCTTTGACAGTAATTTTAAAATGGCGGGTTTCATTGGTTTGCCACTGCGATAATAACGTGGCCTCTAGTTGTTGCTCGATACGATGACGTTGGTAGCCAATCGCAGTGTGGTATTCCTCAAGTAAAGCACGGATTTGACGGCGCAGTGATAAAATCGTTTGACGCTGTACTTCGGTCGGATGCGCGGTCAATACCGCACTGATAAAGGTATCATCAAGCTGTGCTTGCAACTCATCGCTGTCAATCCCTTGGGCTTTTAATTCATCAACCACATGGGCAAAACTACTTTTTGAGGCAGATTCGTCTTGTTCGTGGGCAAGGCGGCGGCGCTCATGGTGCATGTCTTCGGCGATGTTAAACACTTGCGCAAATAAGCCGCAAGCCCGAATGAGATTCTTGCGCTGTTGATGGTTGAGCGTTGGCAAAATGGCTTGAATAGTCTGCTGGGGGTCTTCGCCATTTAACAGTTTATTAATGGTTTGTTTGACCGGTTCTGAGGTTTGCTGCTCAACGACCGTTATCAGCACACGGCTAAGTAACTGGGTGTCCGCTAGCAAAGGAGAGTCTTTATCATTGTCGATAAGCTCAACAAGTGCCGTATTTGACGGATGCGAGTTTAAAGGGGTTAAGCTTAAAACGTGAGGCGGTGCAAGGCTTTTTTCATTTTCAGCTGGGTTGGCGTTGGTCTGGCTCATGACTTTTCCCTTATTTGCTTTAGTCTAAAAAGTGTAACAGGACAATTATGTTAGCACAAACTATTATCACTATAAGAAATACTAATCGTTAAAAATCCGAAATATAAACAGCGCTAAAATTATTTTGGCAAGGCTTGACGTTAGCAAGTCTATTTGCTATATTCAAAACGATACAAAACGTATCATTTGAGTTTATAAAATGAATTCAAGGAGTGAATTCAAAGAATGAATGCAATGATAGGCTTTGCTAAGCAATAAGATATTTTGCCAACCTCTGAAAACCAAACCTGCAAGCGACTTTCACCATCCGTTAAGATTCTAGCTAAGGACAGCCAATGAATTTCTCTGACTTATACAATCAATCCATCAACGACAAACAAGCCTTCTGGGGCGAGCAAGCCAAGCGAATCTATTGGCATCAACAACCTACCCAAATTTTAGATGATAGTAAGCTGCCCTTTGCCAAATGGTTTGTCGGCGGCGAAACCAATTTGTGTTACAACATGGTCGACCGCCACCTTGAAAACCGGGCAGAGCAAGATGCCTTTGTATGGGTGTCTACCGAAATCAATGCTGAAATGATTGATAATTACCCCAATATTTGTAAAGCTTTTAAGGCACTGGGCAACCCTGTTGAACTGTATACCGACTATGCCAAACGCCGTTTAACTTACAACGATTTATACAAAGAAGTGAACTATTTTGCCGATGTGCTAAAACGTCATGGCATCGACAGAGGCGACCGTGTTGTCATCTATATGCCGATGATTTTGGAAGCAGCGTATGCCATGCTCGCTTGTGTGCGTATCGGGGCGATTCACTCGGTGGTATTTGGCGGATTTGCCTCGCATAACCTCGCCGTACGTATGGATGATGCCGAAGCCAAAATGGTGATTACAGTCGATGCAGGGCTACGCGGTGGCAAGCTCATTAATTATAAAAACTTGGTCAATAAAGCGGTCGAAGAAGCCAAAGTCAAACCCCGTGTGCTGGTGATTGACAGGGGTATCATGCCATATACAGCAGAGCCACAAGACATCGACTATGCCACTGAGCGGGCGATAAGTGCCGACAACAATGCCAAAGTCGATTGTGTTTGGCTAGAGTCCAATGCGCCATCGTATCTATTATATACCTCGGGCACGACAGGCACACCCAAAGGCGTACAGCGTGATACAGGCGGTCATGCAGTAGCCCTTGCCACCGCGATGGATTTTGTCTATAACGGTAAGGCTGGCGAGACGTTTTGGGCGATTTCGGATATCGGTTGGGCAGTCGGGCACTCGTTTAGCATCTATGCCCCGTTACTGACAGGCATGACCAGTATCATATATGAAGGCTTGCCAACTACGCCAAACCCAGGGATTTGGTGGCGAATTGTCGAAGCCAATAAAGTCAATATTTTGTTAACCGCACCGACAGGCGTACGGATGCTACGTAAACAAGACGAAATGTGGATGAGCCGTCACGATATCTCAAGCCTAAAAGCATTCTTCTTGGCAGGTGAGCCACTCGATGAGCCAACTGCCCAGTGGCTAACAGGTCACATGGGCGTGCCAATCATTGACCACTATTGGCAAACTGAGTCGGGCTGGCCCATCCTAAGCCATGCCCCAAAATTTGCAGACAATCCCGACCACAAGCCACACAAACAAGGCACACCCGGCTATCCGATGTTTGGATATGACGCCAAAGTCATCAATGAAACCACAGGCGAACCCTGCCAAGCCAATGAAAAAGGCATGCTGGTGTTAGCCGCACCTTTACCACCCGGCTGTTTGGCCACCGTTTGGCGAAATGACGAACGTTTTATCAATGGCTATTTTTCACTACTTGATGGCAAACAATACGCAACATCAGACTATGCGGTGATGGATGAATACGGCTACTACTATATTCTAGGGCGAACCGATGATGTCATCAATGTGGCAGGTCACCGTTTGGGTACCAAGGAAATCGAGGAGGCCATCGGTCATCACCCCGAAGTCGCCGAATCAGCGGTGGTTGGCATCCATGACGAGCTTAAAGGTGAGCTACCCATTGCCTTTTGTATTCTAAAAAATCATGACTTAGTAGCAGAAACCGAAAACCGTTTCCGCATTGAGCAGCAAATTGTGGGTGAAGTCGCAAGACAGTTGGGCGCCCTTGCTAAACCTGCGGCTATTTATTTTCCCAAAGCTTTACCCAAAACTCGTTCAGGCAAAATCTTACGCCGTTCTATCAAGGCACTGGCGGAAGGCAAAGAAACAGGCGACATGAGTACGCTGGATGACCCAACTGCGATTGAGGCGGTCAGACAAGCGATGGCGGATTATTAATGGCAATCGATAAGTTGCCAACCAATAAATTTTCAGGGCTTAAAAGTCAGGGGTGATGGTCATGGAAAATTATGCCTTACTGGCTTTTAGGCACGCGCCCACGCCGATAGTGGTATTAAGCTATCGGCGTATCAAAGCGCTCAACGATGCCTTTGCCAATTTGTTTGGGTATGCGCACGATGAGCTACTCAATCAATCGATGCAAAAATTGTTTCCCAGTGTCGAAGATTTTGAAAAAATTGGCAAAGAAGCATTAACAGGTTTGGGATTACAGACCAATATGGATTACTGCGATGAGCGCTTTATGCGTCACAAAACAGGGGAAATATTTTGGGCAACTACCCACGGACGCACCTTAACCCCAGATGACCCCTTCAAACTGGCAATTTGGCATTTTGAAAAAAAACCGCAAGTATCGTCCGAATCCCAGCTTACCGCACGTGAAGCCCAAATTGCGCAATTTGTGGTCAATGGCTATACCTGTAAAGAGATTGGTAAGTCACTTGGTTTATCCCCCAGAACCATTGAAGTGCATAAAGCCAACTTAATGAAAAAACTGGGCGCTCGCAGCAAAGGTGAGCTAGCCTCAAAGATTATTGTCATTAACCCTATGGCGGCCGCCCAGCAAAACCACTCCAGAAAAACTACTTAAGTAATTAAGTATGATTGACAGTACCCCCTAACTCATTCACACTGTTTTGCAACGCGTTTAATGCTATCAAACGCTATACACCCAACACGGTAAAAACAAGGATTGTTACGATGACTACCCAAACTGTAAAACAACTCATCAACGGCGAATTTGTCGAATCAACCACTAACGAGTGGATTGACCTGACCAACCCAGCCACCCAACAAGTGATTGCCAAAGTACCCCAAACTACTAGCGATGAAATCAACCAAGCCGTCGCGGCGGCGGCAGAAGCGTTCAAAACCTGGCGCAAAACCCCAATCAACACGCGCTCGCGTATCTTCTTAAAATACCAACAACTGATTCGTGACAACATGGACGAGCTTGCCGCCATGCTCACCGAAGAACAAGGCAAAACCCTAGCAGACGCTAAAGGCGATGTGTTCCGTGGTCTTGAAGTCGTCGAACATGCCTCAGGCATTGGCAACCTGCAACAAGGCGCATTCATCGAAAACGTCGCCACCGGCGTAGATATGTATAACATTCAACAGCCACTCGGCGTGTGTGCGGGTATCACCCCATTTAACTTCCCCGCCATGATTCCACTTTGGATGTTCCCAATGGCGATTGCCACCGGTAACACATTCGTATTAAAACCGTCTGAACAAAACCCGATGGTCACCATGCGCTTGGTAGAGCTGGCGCTCGAAGCTGGAATCCCAAAAGGTGTGTTAAACGTGGTGCATGGCGGAAAAGATACCGTTGATGCCATTTGTGACCACCCAGATATCAAAGCCATCTCATTTGTCGGCTCTACTGCCGTCGGCACACACGTCTATAACCGCGCCAGTCAAGCAGGGAAGCGTGTCCAATGTATGATGGGGGCTAAAAACCACGCCGTCATCCTACCCGATGCCAATAAAGAACAATGTCTTAACCAACTGGCGGGCGCCGCATTTGGTGCGGCTGGTCAGCGCTGTATGGCGTTATCCGTGGTGATTTTAGTCGGGGAAGCCAAAAACTGGGTGGGTGACATCGTGGAACGTGCCAAAAAATTGGTGGTGGCAGCCGGTAAAGATGACAAAGACTTAGGGCCTGTGATTTCCCAAGCTGCCAAAGCGCGTGTTGAGCGCTTAATCCAAGCGGGCGCAGATGAAGGCGCACAAGTCCTGCTCGATGGTCGTGGTATCAAGGTCGAAGGCTTTGAAAACGGTAACTTTGTCGGACCGACTATTTTAGATAACGTCACTACCGATATGACTTGCTATAAGGAAGAAATCTTTGGACCGGTGCTTGATATCATGTACGCCGATAGCCTAGATGAAGCGATTGCCATTATCAATGCTAATCCAAACGGTAATGGCACGGCTATCTTTACCCAATCAGGTGCGGCAGCGCATAAATTCCAACAAGATATTGATGTGGGGCAAGTCGGTATTAATTTACCCATTCCTGTGCCACTACCGATGTTCTCATTCACCGGCTCTCGCGCCAGTAAGTTGGGTGACTTAGGTCCTTATGGCAAACAAGCGGTGCAGTTTTATACCCAAACCAAAACCGTCACCGCCCGTTGGTTTGATGATGAAGCCAGTAAAGGCGTTAATACCACGATTTCATTAAAATAATTTTATTTGTTGATAAACTAAGGGTTAGACAATTTTAATCCTTAGTAGCAAAGAGAAAACACAATGAATCAGTTTTATCAAGAATTATTAAAACTACCTAAAAACATACGTCAAACGGGTGAGAAATGTATAGTAGGTATTGAAAACAAAGACTTAATTTATACAAGTTTAATCGATAAAACGGAAATATCAAAAGCAGATAATTTCACCAATGAAATAAAAGAATTTTCTGTTTTTTTGGGTTCAGATGCAAAAACTATTATTCAAGCATTTGTAGTTTCTGATTTTTTAAATAATTTAGAAGTGTTACATATTGGAGTGTGCTCTGAGAATACAGGGCATCCGTTAGATTATAGAGAAATAGCTAAAATTCTTAGTCAAGTAAGTTTCCCAAATGTACATTCTTTTAGTTTTGGTGAATGGTTGTTGATAGGTAACTCTCATTGTTTATACGGAAAATTAGGTGACATAACTCAGATTCTATCCAATATGCCTAAGTTGAATTACTTAGAATTGGGTGGGCAGTTTGAGCTTAACTCACCTATTATTTTAAATGAATTAACGGAATTGACAATCCATTTAGATGACCCAATGACTGCAGGAAATGGTGGTTATATAAGTCAAGAGACTTTAAATAATTTACTCAATTCAAAATTTCCACAATTGGAGACCGTTTGGCTTGATTTAGACCTTGATTGGGCTGTTGATGATGAATTCAAACGGATTGATGGATTGCCTACTAATTGCAAAGACTACAAATTGACAGAAGATTTTATCAATGGTAAAAGTTGGACAAATCTAAAACAAATTGAATTCTCAGGAGGCTATGCACAAGGTGAACTTGATAGATTTTTTAATAGCGAATTTGTCCAAAAAAATCAGATTAAGGCTATTTATGATTCAGCCTATTGTTAATTTTTAGAAAGATATTTTAATTAAAAGGATTTAATATGAATTTTTCTCTTACCGAAGACCAACAAGCCTTTGCCGATTTGGCTGCTCAATTTGCCGCCAAATCACTAGCACCTAACGCTGCCGAATGGGATGCCACAGGCTATTTTCCCAAAGAGGTGTTCAAAGCCGCAGGTGAACTGGGCTTTATGGGGCTTTACACCAACCCTGATTTTGGCGGACTGGGCTTGCCGCGCCTTGATGCGGCAATTATCTTTGAAAAACTGGCGTATGGCGATACGTCAACCGCCGCATTCATGACCATTCACAACATGGTCGCTTGGATGATTGGCGAGTTTGCCAAACCCGAGGTTGCCGAAAAATACTTGCCTGAACTATTAGCGGGCGAAAAATTGGGTAGTTACTGTTTGACAGAGCCTAATGCTGGCTCAGATGCGGGTTCATTAAAAACCAAAGCGGTCAAACAAGGCGACTATTACCACATTACTGGGCAAAAAATGTTTATCTCTGGGGCAGGGGCGACCGATGTGCTTATCGTGATGGCGCGCACCTCGGACAATGGGGCAAAAGGCGTGTCTGCCTTTATCGTTGATGCCAATAGCGATGGCATCAGCTACGGCAAAAATGAACATAAAATGGGCTGGAAAAACCAACCGACCGCCGCGGTGCATTTTACTGATGTCAAAGTTCCTGCCGAAAATCTACTCGGTGAAGAAGGACAGGGCTTTAGCTTTGCCATGAAAGGCTTGGATGGCGGGCGTATCAATATCGCTACGTGTGCGGTGGGTACGGCTCAAGCTGCCCTTGACCGTGCCGTGCAGTATGTACAGGAGCGTAGCCAGTTTGGCAAAACCCTTGACCAATTCCAAAATGTGCAGTTTAAACTTGCCGATATGCTCACCCATTTGGTGTCGGCTCGGCAGATGGTGCGATTGGCGGCGTATCATTTGGATAGCAAATCGCCCGATGCCACGGCGTATTGTGCGATGGCAAAACGCCTTGCCACGGATTTGAGTTTTGATATCGCTAACCAAGCGCTGCAGCTACACGGGGGCTATGGTTATCTACAAGAATATCCGCTAGAGCGTCATGTACGCGATTTGCGCGTGCATCAAATCCTAGAAGGCACCAATGAAGTGATGCGGATGATTGTGTCTCGCAAAATGATGGAAGCTGGGGCGTTGGCAAGATTGCAATAAATTTAAAGGCATTTTAAAAGGAATTTACCATGTCAAATTACACCAATTTAAAATTAACCATCGACAATCACGTTGCGGTTTTGACGCTCAACAATCCGCCTGCCCACACTTGGACCAAAGAAAGTTTAGCCAGTTTAAAACAACTGATTGGCGACTTAAATGCCAACAAACAAGTTACCGCTTTGGTGGTGCATGGCGATGGCGAAAAGTTTTTTTCCGCAGGGGCGGACTTGAACAGCTTTGCCAGTGGTGACAAAGGTCAAGCAGCGGAGATGGCAATGGCGTTTGGTGAAGCGTTTGAAGCCTTGTCCAATTTTCGTGGCGTGTCGATTGCCTGTATCAACGGCTATGCGATGGGCGGCGGTCTTGAGTGTGCGTTGGCGTGTGATATCCGCATTGCTGAGAGCCATGCCCAAATGGCACTCCCTGAGCTATCTGTTGGCTTGTTGCCGTGTGCAGGCGGTACGCAAAACTTGCCGTGGCTGGTGGGTGAAGGCTGGGCAAAGCGCATGATTTTATGCGGTGAGCGTATCAAGGCAGATAAGGCGCTGCAAATTGGTTTGGTGGAAGAAGTCGTGGAAAGTGGCAAAGGGTTACAAACAGCTTTAGAATTGGCTCAAAAAGTGGCAAAGCAATCCCCCGATGCGATTGCGTCGAGTAAAACCTTGATTATGTCGGCACGTTATCAACCACCAAGTTTTAACTGGATAAAGGAACGTGAGTTATTTATCAAGTTATTTGATGGCGACAACCAAAAAGAAGGCGTCAATGCGTTCCTTGAGAAACGCCAGCCAGAGTGGAAATAAACAAAAACTATTTATGAGTGAAATTCAACTATTCTTCATAACCGATATTACCAATTTAATTTTTGCATATGAGCACCCATTAAATGAAGAATGGGAAAATAAACTACTAATAAAAAATCATTATATTTATATTGATGATAAATTACTTAGATATTTAGCCGATAGTTTAGAATGGGTTAATTTTAGTGTTGATGATAAAGACGTGGTTTATCAAGGATTAGATTTTGAAGGTGTGAATACGCTTTATCCAAATCAAATCACTAGTTTTAAAAAGTTAATTTTGGCTTGGGTTGTACTTTTTGAAAATGCAAACCAAACATTTGATTTAAACCGTTTTAACCAAACTCAAACTTTTGATAAATCCACTGTTTTAAAGCAACTTTATCAATTAGTTGAGTTTTGTCAGATTGTTGAAAATAACCCAAATAAATGCTTAGTACATATCGGACTATAATAGGAAAATAAAAATGAACGAGGAAAATCAACAACCTGTAATATTTGAAACGATAGCCACCCAAGACGGTCACTACATCGGCACGATGACATTGAACGACCCGAAAGCCCTAAACGCGCTAAGTGTCGATATGTGCAAACTGATGGCAAATCAGCTCACCAAATGGGCAACTGATGACAACATCGTCGCTATTTTGCTAAAGGGAAGTGGCGACAAGGCATTCTGTGCAGGCGGCAATATCCGCAAACTGTACGACAGTATGACTGATACTCCGCCCCAAGTGCCTATGCAGCAGCCCAATCCGTACGGGGTTGAATTCTTCGAAAACGAGTACAGCCTATACCGGCAAATGCACTTTTACCCAAAACCGATTATCTTGTGGGGTAATGGTATTATCATGGGCGGTGGTATGGGCTTGATGGCGATGTGTAGCCATCGTATCGTCACCGAAACCACCCGTTTTGCCATGCCGGAGATTACCATTGGGCTATATCCCGATGCCACAGGTTCGTGGTTTTTGGCGCGTATGCCTGCCAAAATTGGGCTGTTTTTGGGCTTGACAGGGGCGAACTGTAACGCCAACGATGCGATTTTCTCTAGCCTGGCCGAGTATGCCGTGGCAAGCAGCGAATACGACAAAGTGCTTGACGCGCTAAAACAAGCCAATTGGCAAGCTGACAACAATTTACATGATATCGCAAGTCAAGCCTTAGCCAAAATTCATCATACCGAGCATTTAGCAGACAGTCATTTGATGAAGCATTTTAATACCATCCAAGCGCTAGTAAACAAAGGCTCAGTGCATGATATAGATGCAGCCTTGCGCGATGACAACTTCACCAAAGTCAACGGCGAAGCGGATAAATGGCTCGCCAAAGCGGTCGAGACTTATCGGCACGGTTGCCCAGTCAGTGCAGCATTGACGGTTGAGATGTTTAAACATGCCAGCAAATTATCGCTTGAGCAAGTGCTATATATGGAGATGAATGCGTCGCTACATTGTGTTAATTACCCCGATTTTCGTGAGGGTGTACGCGCTTTATTGATTGATAAAGACAAATCGCCAAAATGGAGCAAAACCCTTGATGAATGCGATGCCCGCTATATCCAGTCGCATCTTGCGTCAGCTTTTCCCAATAGCGAACATCCCTTTGAGTCTTGGTTGGGTAGCGATTCGCTCTCAGCAAAATTAGCCAAACTTGCTGTATAAAGTTTAAAAACACCACAACATACAAGGAATGTATATGCCAAATAATCAACAAACAGCCATTAAAAAAATTGCCTTTATCGGACTTGGTAACATGGGCAAACCGATGGCAGAAAATCTCATCAAAAATGGCTTTGCCCTCAACGTATTTGACCTAAACACCGCCGTGCTAGACGACCTTGCCAAACAAGGGGCAAACGTGGCGACTTCACCTGTGGACGCAAGCAAAGAGGTGGATATGGTCATCACCATGTTACCTGCAGGTCAACATGTCAAAGAGGTGTATCTGGGTAAAGACGGTAATCAAGGCTTGCTCGATGTGGTGAGTAAAGATACCTTGCTGGTCGATAGTAGCACCATCGCAGCGAGTGATGCGCGTGAAGTTGCCGAAGCTGCGGCAGATAAAGGCATTCAGTTTATGGATGCGCCCGTATCAGGCGGTACCGCAGGGGCAGCAGCAGGGACACTCAGCTTTATTGTGGGCGGGCAAGCTGAGCAATTTGAGCAGGTCAAACCCGTTTTAGAGGCCATGGGAAAAAATATCTTTCACGCGGGCGAGGTCGGGGCAGGTCAAGTCGCCAAAATCTGTAATAACATGCTGCTTGGCGTGATTATGACAGGGACAGCTGAAGCCATGAATTTGGGCGCCAAAAATGGATTAGACCCAAAAGTCTTAGCCAGTATTTTGTCAGCCAGCACCGGTCGTAACTGGGCGCTAGAAGTGTGTAATCCGCATCCCGATGTTGGTGATGCCATGCCATCAAGCCGTGGTTATACGGGTGGATTTATGAGCAAACTCATGCTCAAAGACATGAACCTTGCCAAACAAACGGCCAATGATACCAAGGTGGTGACACCCATGGCAGACCAAGCCACGGCACTGTATAGCAAACATAGTGAGCAGCATGGCGATAAGGATTTCTCAAGCATTATGGCGCATTATGATGCGAACGTTCTGCAATAAGTTTTGGCATTCAGCAAAAAGCTAGGATTTTTTTCTGGCTTTTTTCTGGTCGTTAATTCAAAAGTTAACCCAAAAATAGGGTAGAATTAGCGTCAATTCCAATTTATCGCATTAGTGTTATTATGTCTAAGCCAACAGCACGCCCCAAAAAACCAAAAATTGTCTTTTTTGATATTGATGATACTTTGTACATCAAGCAGCAAGAAAGGGTACCGCAATCCGCGATTGAGGCGCTCAAACAATTAAAGCAGCAAGGCATTATGGTCGCTATCGCCACCGGTCGGGGTCGTGCTGTTTTTCCCAAAGCTGTGTATGAGCTCATTGAAACCGTAGGTATCGATGTGCTGGTCACCATCAACGGTCAATGCAGTCACCACCAAGGTGAATTGTTAGCGCATTATCCGATGACGCCTGCGCAAATTAAACTCATTACCGATTATGTTGAATCAAATAATTTATCCTATGCCTACATGACAGATACTGAAATCATTGCGTTAGCAGAAGATGATGCGCTGGCAGACGCTTTGAATTCGCTTAAAATAGCTTACCGTACTGCCCGTCATGATGACATTGATTTGTCGATACCTATTTATCAAGTTGTGGCATTTCATCCTGACAACACGCAGGTAAATTTTGAATTTCCCTCGACTTTAAAAATCATGCGCTGGCATAAAAACGGCATCGATATTCTAGATGCGACAGGCTCGAAGGCACGCGGCATTGCGCAGGCACTCAATAAACTGGGGCTGGATTTTGAAGATGCCATGGCATTTGGCGATGGGGTGAATGATATCGAAATGTTACAGACAGTCGGCTTTGGCGTGGCGATGGGGAATGCCCATCCCGATGTGAAAGCGGCGGCTGACTATGTATGCCCAACTGCGTGGGAAGATGGTATCTATCAAGGCTTACAACATTTAGGTTTATTGCCACATTGATGAGCCATCAAATGATTAAGCCCCGCCATGTTATATAAAATCTATCAATAGAATCGCTTTGAGCGTTTTAACTTTACCTTGTCAAAAGTGCCAAGGATAACATTTAAATTTCCCCAAAAAACGCATCACGAATATCATCGGCAGCTTTTTGCATATCAGGTACAAACCCAATCAAGTCCTCGAGGGATTTGCGCGTTTTAGGTGCGGTTGTGTACAGTGAGCCGATGTAACGACCTTGGGTGTCATTGATTGCCACGGCAATTGAGACCGCTTGGGCAATATATTCTTCATCAGAAATTGCATAGCGCTGCTTGGCTACCTGCTCAAGACTTTGATTGAGCGCATCCCTATCGGTAATCGTGGCAGGGGTGATAGCGGTTAACGATAAATTTTTTAGTAGCGTCACCCTATCATCTTTTGTGAGCGTACTTAGGTAGATTTTACCAGCCGCCGTACACCAAATGGGTGCTTGCGAATCAGTGGGCATATACACTTGTAAGGCAGAAGGACAAGGTACGCGGTCGGTATATACCATGTTGACGTAATAAGGTACCGCCATGCCACAGGTTTCACCGATTTTATCGACCAGTCTTTGCAAAATCGCAAACCGCTGAATCGCCACTTGCTGGCTTTGCCAAAGATGAATCGCCATATGCCGCGTACGCGACGCAGGCACAATCGTACCATTGATATCGACCCGCACAAAGCCTTCTTCTTGCAGCTGCTGTATCAGCCGGTGCATGGTTGGTTTTGGAATATCCAAAATCTCAGACAAATCCAGCGGGGATAAAGGACGCTGTGCCGCAGACACGGCTTCGATGATTTTTAAAACACGGGTAATAGAAGAAACTCGAGCCATTATATTGTCTTTTTAAGTCTAGGGTCAGCACGTCGCCAGAAAAAATTGAAAAAAATATTTTGCAAAGTTAGCAGTGATTAAAGTGCAAGGTTTTTTGATTATACCAAAATTTTTTTAAACTTCACCTGCTATTTGCGGGTTCATTATGCATAACCTCAGTGTTGCAGACCCAATTTGCTTTCAAATTGAGCTTGTGGGCAATATCCGCTAATATAGTCGGCATTTAACGCTTAACCAAGCCACATTTATCAATTTGGGGAAAACACATGCCGCGTTTTGTCAGTTTTAATATCAATGGATTGCGGGCGCGCCCACACCAGCTTGAAGCCATTCGCGATATCATCGCGCCCGATGTCATTGGGCTACAAGAAACCAAAGTACATGATGATGCATTTCCGCTACAGAGCGTGCAGCAATTGGGCTATCATGTCGAATTTTTCGGGCAAAAATCTCATTATGGGGTGGCGTTATTATCGCGACAAAAACCTATTTTTGTACAAAAAGGCTTTCCAACCGACAGCGACGATGCGCAGCGACGATTTATCCATGCGCGCTATGATTTTAATGGCAAATATATTGATGTGCTCAATGGCTATTTCCCGCAAGGCGAAAATCGCAAGCATGAAACCAAATTTCCGATGAAGCGTAAATTCTATGCCGATTTAACCCACTATATCTTGCAGCTTAAAGCAGAAAATCGCAGTATGATTTTGATGGGGGATATGAATATTGCGCCGCTTGATTTTGATATTGGCATTAGCGAGGATAGTGTTAAACGTTGGCTAAAAAATGGCACGTGCTCGTTTTTGCCAGAGGAGCGAGAGTGGTACCAAGCCTTGCTTGCGACAGATTTGTATGATACTTATCGGGCGTTATATGCCGACGGTCAGCAACTTAGCTGGTTTGATTATCGCAGCAAGGGATTTGACGATGAGCCAAAACGGGGGCTGCGCATTGACCATATTTTGATGACGCCTGATTTGGCGGATAAACTCAACGGTGCAGGCGTCAGCTATGATTTACGTGCCATGGAAAAACCCAGCGACCATGCCCCGATTTGGGCAGATTTTTTGGATTAATCAATTAAACAACAGTAAGGAGCGCTCTCATGTCAGTTGGCAATGTCGAACTTGTAAAATTAAACCCAGTGAAAGGGATAAAAATTGGCATCACCGAAGCCCACGTGCGCTATGCAGGGCGCAAAGACTTAACGGTTTTTGACATCATAGCGGGCGCAAATACCGCGGTTGTCACCACGCAAAACCAATTTTGTGCCGCACCTGTGCAGTTGCTGCGAGAATTTATCGCCAAAGACAGCCCCCGTTATTTGATTGTCAACACAGGCAACGCCAACGCTGCCACAGGTGAAGACGGTAAGCAGCGTGCCAAAACAACGTGTGTGGCACTGGCAGAAAAAACCGGTGTCGCAGCCGAGCAAGTATTGCCTTACTCTACCGGGGTGATTGGGGAAACCTTGCCGGCGAATAAAATTATCGCGGGGTTAGACAGCGCCTTAGCCAATTTAACCGAAGATAATTGGCTTGGCGCCGCCCACAGCATCATGACCACCGATACCACCCCAAAAGGACATAGTGAACAAGTCACGATTGATGGCGTCACCTATACCGTGACAGGTATCTCAAAAGGGGCTGGCATGATTCGCCCCAATATGGCGACCATGCTTGGCTTTGTGGCAACCGATGCCAACATTGAAAAATCGTTGCTACAACATATCTTGACCGACACGGTGAATCAGTCATTTAACCGCATCACGGTGGATGGCGATACCTCAACTAATGACTGCTGTACGTTGATTGCCACAGGACAAGTTGGGGAGATGATTGACAGTGAAAATCACCCGCATTATCAAGCGATTTATCAGGCAATTAACAATGTGATGATTCGAATCGCGCAATTGATTGTACGTGATGGTGAAGGGGCAACCAAATTTATCACGGTCAAAGTGACAGGTGGTGAAACCTCTGAAGAATGTGCCAAAATCGCGTATGAAGTGGCGCATTCACCGCTGGTAAAAACCGCATTTTTTGCCAGTGACCCAAATTGGGGGCGTATTTTGGCAGCGGTAGGCAAAGCGGGCGTGCTGCTCGACCAGTCAAAAGTGGCGGTATCACTCGATGATGTGCGTATCTGCGAGCGTGGCGGCTTGGCACATGACTATACCGAGGCGCGTGGCAGCGAGGTGATGAAGCGTCCTGAAATTACCATTCATATTGAATTGGGTCGCGGGCAGGCGAGTGATACCGTCTATACCTGTGATTTATCATATGAGTATGTCAAAATCAATGCTGATTATCGTTCTTAAAGTCAATCTTAAAGTCAATTAAAGGTAACGAATGAAAAAACTAACCACCCTGCTTTTTTTGCTGACCACCGCTGTTATCTTACAAGGGTGTGTGCATAAAATTGTCACTGTTCCTGTCAAAGTTGCCTATAAGACTACCAAAGGGGTGGTCAAAGGCACGGTAGCCGTCGCTAAAGCGGTAATACCAGGTGATAGTGACGACAAAAAAGACTAAACACAGGCTGTCTAGTCATTTATGTCACACTTATTCATTGATAGCATTTATGGCAATCATGCGTAGCGTCTTTGCCGTAACATTTCATACAGACACAGTGACCCTGCTATCGCCACGTTTAGGCTTTCTTGACCATTGGGCTGCGGTAGGGCAATCGGGGCAGATTGACTAAGTAACCTCTCATCCACGCCTTGTCCTTCATGTCCCATAATCAAGGCTAACGGTTGTTTCAAATCGGTCTGATAAATAATATGATCGGTATGTGAGCTCGTGGCAAACATCGGCACTTTGACATTCATCAAAACCTCATCTACGCTGATGCCTTCAAAAATCGTTAAACTAAAATTCGCCCCCATGCCCGCTCGCAAGGTTTTGGGCGACCACGCCGATGCTGTGCCCATCGTACAGACAATCGTTTTAATTCCCACGGCGGATGCGGTGCGAAATAGTGTACCCAAATTGCCATTATCCTGTACGCCATTGACGATTAGGCAGTCGCTGGTGATGGGCTGATTAAAGTCTAAATGCGGCATATCAATCATCGCCATGATGGGCAGGCTCTCGCCCAGCGTGCGAATCTCTTTATACAGATTATCGCTAACCGTTAACGTTTTTACCTGGTTAAGCCGACCGAGCAGGGCGTTGATTTCGTCATTGTGCAAACCACTTTCGCTGACAATCACGGTTTCGGGCGTGAGACCAGCATTTAGATACGCTTCAAGCAAATGCGTGCCTTCAATCACGGTTTTGCCCAGTTTTTTACGCTGGCGAGACCCTGTGAGTAGGGCATGGGCAGTTTTGATGGTTGGGTTGTCTTTTGAAGTGATAAGCATTATTTGACTTCTTGATGTAATTTTTTCACATATTCAACTTCGTTTTTTGCCCCCAGTACCACAGGCACGCGTTGGTGGATACTGGTCGGCTCGATATCCAAAATACGATTGACTGCATCGGTACTCAAACCACCCGCTTGTTCAATCAGCAAGCTCATCGGATTGGCTTCATACATCAGACGCAATTTACCTGGCTTATCAGGGTGTTTGGTGTCAAACGGATAGCTAAAAATTCCCCCACGGCACAAAATACGGTGAATATCGCCCACCATCGCCGCCACCCAGCGCATATTAAAGTCTTTACCACGCACGCCAGTTTTACCCGCCGTAAACTCGTCAATATAACGCTGCATCGGTGGCAACCAATAGCGATAGTTAGAGGCATTAATCGCATACTCTTTGGTATCTGGGCTAATTTGCACTTGGTCTTTGATTTGCACAAACGCTTTGGTATCGGGGTCAAGACTAAACATGGCCACACCCTTGCCAAGCGTGATTGACATCACAGTTGACGTGCCATACAAAATATAACCCGATGCCAACTGCGCAGTTCCTTTTTGCAAAAAGTCCTCATCCGTCGCAGGATGACCTTGGTTGTTGTAGGGTAAAATCGAGAAAATTGTACCGACTGCCATATTAATATCGATATTAGATGAGCCATCAAGTGGGTCAAACAGTACCAACACGTCGCCATCTTGATTGGCAGGGGTGGCGTTATCTAATTCTTCAGAAGCCACACCCGCGCAATGCGGATTGCTGCTCAAAGCGTCTAGCAACAAATCATTGGCAATGACATCGAGCTTTTTTTGCTCTTCGCCCTGCACATTTTGGTTACCCGCTTCGCCCAAAATATCCGCGAGCGCGCCGCGTTTGAGCAAGTCGCTGATTTGAATGCCGACTTTGGTAATGGTGGTAATGATGTCGGCAACGGCAGGTTGGGCGTTTTGCGCGGCAAGATAAGTTTCAAGATTTGACATAGTAGACCTTATTATAAAATTATAAATTAACAACCTAAGCCAATCATATACGATTAAGCAGGGTGAATTTAGACCTCATGAATTAAAAAAAATATAGACAATTTGCCGCAAATTGTAGCACTTTTTGAGCCGTCTTATCAGCGATAATCGCAAAATATTGGCGTATTTATTCCAGCCGATTTACGGTAAAATAGGCAAAATTTATACAAATAACAACAAATCTAGGTGGCTGATGAATATTTTAAACACCCAAACTTTATCCAACGAAGCGCTACAGAGCAAGCTTGATCAAGCGATGGCAAAGCCAGAAATGAACGAAGCAGGTGATTTGCGGCATTTTATCGGCGTAGAAGGGTTATCCAAAACGCAGCTGATGGCCATCATCGAAAAAGCCAATGGTTACTTAACCGACAATGCCGGTCGCCCCAACAGCATTCGCAATAGTGATGAGCTTGAAGGCTGTACGGTGATGAATTTGTTTTTTGAAAACTCTACCCGTACCCGCACCACCTTTGATGTGGCTGCCAAACGTCTTGGCGCTAGTGTCATCAGTATCGATATTGCCAAATCCAGCACCCAAAAAGGCGAAAGCTTACGGGATACGCTGTGGAACCTTGAAGCGATGACAGCGGATATCTTTGTGGTGCGTCATTCATCGAGTGGGGCTGCGCATTTTATGGCAACCGAAGTCACCCCAAACATTGCCATCATCAACGGTGGTGACGGCTGGCACGCGCATCCGACCCAAGCGATGCTCGATATGCTCACGATTTATCGTGAAGCGCCAAGACCGTTTGAGGAATTAACGGTAGCGATTATCGGCGATATCAAGCATAGCCGCGTTGCCCGTTCAGACATTGCAGCACTCAAAACCTTGGGAGTTAAAGAAATTCGCGTTGTGGCGCCCAAGACATTATTACCAAAAGGCATTGAGCGTTATGGTGTCAATGTCTATAACGATTTGGACGCGGCGGTAGTTGACTGTGATGTCATCATTGGTCTACGTATTCAAAATGAGCGTATTGGCTCGCCTTTGTTGCCATCGACATCCGAGTATTTTAAAGCGTATGGCATCACTACCGAACGCCTTGCCCTTGCCAAACCTGACGCGCTTGTGATGCATCCAGGACCGATGAATCGCGGTGTTGAAATCTCATCAACTGTTGCCGATGGTGAGCAATCAGTGATTTTAAAACAAGTCAATAACGGCATTGCGGTACGGATGGCGGTGTTGGCACTGGCCATGCAAGGGCAACGTGCCGCACGCAGCGCATCTTAAAATTTAGCAAAAAAAATGACAAAGTAGGCAAAACCAAAGTAGGCAAAACCAAAGTAGGCAAAACAATGACGCTTCAAAATCTTTTACCTGCCAACTGGCAATTTGATACCACGCAGCTTAACCCTATCGACAGCGATGGCAAATGGCTATTACCGCCGCTGGTGGATTTATGTGCGCGTTTGCGTGAACCTGGGCACCAGTCGCATGGTACATTAAAATCAGAAGGCGCCGCGGCTCGAAAAAACGGTTTTTTGCATGTCGTTATACCACCTGATACCAACCCAGTACTTGAGAATGGCTCGTTACTAGCAGGCTTGCGAGAGCGGGCTTATCAAGATGGTGGCATCTATCTGCATGTGCTAGGGGCGATGACCGCAGGTCTTGAAGGTGAAAAACCCGCCAATATGCTTGGGCTGAAGCAAGGTGGCATCATCGGGGTCAGCAATGCTCGCCGCAAATTCGCCAATGATGACGTACTACTGCAAGCACTGGATTATGCAGCGACTTATGACATCAAAGTATTTTTTTACCCTGATGAACCCAGTTTATCCAAAAACGGCGTCGCCCATGATGGCTACATCGCATCTTATCATGGCTTGGCAGGGATTCCTTGGATTGCTGAAACGGTGGCGTTATCCAAGCAGCTGTTGATTGTTGAAGAAACAGGCGTATCGGCACATTTTGGTCAGCTGACCACCAAATCATCGATTGATTTGATTCGCTGGGCGAAACAAAGGGGCTTGCCGGTGACCTGTGATGTGGCGATGCACCAGTTACATTTAACCGATGATGCGTTGATTGGTTTTAATGCCTTGGCGTATGTGTTGCCGCCCCTGCGTTCCAATACGGATAAAAAAGCACTGCAAGAAGGCTTGCAAGATGGCACGATTGATGCGATTTGTAGCCACCATGAGCCATTGGCAAAAACCGCTAAACAAGCGCCATTTGCGGAGTGTAAACCCGGTATTAGCAATTTTGATACTTTTATGGGGCTAGCTTGTCAATTGGTCAAAGAAGGTATTTTAACCCCAGAGCAGCTGGTAGAAAAAATCGCACTCAATCCTGCTAAAATCGCTGGAATTGAAGCTAGCTATCATCAAACGGGCGGGGCGGTGCTGGTTGACCCTAGTTTGACTTGGACCGTGACAAAAGAATCGATGATATCGCAAGGCAAAAATACGCCATTTATCAATAGCGAGCTGACAGGGAAAGTCGAGCAAGTCTATTTTTAGGCTTGTTTGAAGCTTGTTTTAAGTTTTTTTCAAGATTGGATACGGTAATGAATTATGCCAAAGGCGTTTAAGCAGATAGCCCCACCAGTGCCTAATAGGCATCATGCCAAGAACGCCATCATCATGGTTGCTATCTATGAGCTGTTAAAAGGATTGGTAGCGCTAGGGGTGGCGGCTATTATTTTTGTAGGGCATGATAAATTGCAATGGATTGCGCGGGTGGTTTCACAGGCGCTGCATCGTATCATGGGTATGGCACTGCACCACCAAATAGAGGCATTGAATCACTATGCTTGGGTCGCCAACCAAAATTGGCAAAAAGCCTTTTGGATAGTCGTAGGCTATGCGCTGCTGCGTTTTGTGGAAAGCTACGGTCTTTATCGAGATAAGATATGGGCGTATTGGTATAGCGTTTTGGGCTACGGCGTGTTTTTACCGCTTGAGGTCTATGAGTTGTTTAGCCATCGGTTTAATTGGCTTAACTTTTTGATACTGCTAGTGAATATAATCATTGTTGTGGTGGTTTATCGCAATATGCACGCCAAAGGGTTGTTGGGTAAAAAGATGACACAGGCTTAAGCTATCTATAAAAAAAGGCGATAAAAAAAGGGCAGAATCTGCCCTTTTTTACTCGCCAAACTAGCTGTTTTTACTTCCCAAACTAGCTGCCGGGTTTATCATCATCCGTGATGATTCTTGGATCTTTTTTTTCAGAGTGCTGTTGAATCTTTTTAGCGATAAAATTAAACGGATTGTAGGGACTTTCTAACACTGCAGCAGGAACAATCTGACGAATTTTAGCCATTACCGCTGTATTATCACCTTTTGGTTTGTCATCATCCGCTAGGATTTTTGATTGGACTGTTTGGGTGGTGGTAATTTCATTACTAAAACTCGTGTCATCTAGGTTACTGATATCCCAACGCATATTGTCAAAATTATTGGCATTCAAATAATTGTCAATCGCAAATTTATGCTCGTCTGTGGCATTGCCATTTTGTGGGGATGAGGGAGTCGCTTTGTTTTCGCTATGACTGTCGTATTCACTGTTACTTTCTTCAAGCGTTTTTAGCGGATGTTTGTCATCTAACCCATTATCATTTGACAGGCGAGTGTGATTATCATGACCTTGCTTAGCAACTGATGATTCATGTGATAATTCATCCGATAACTCATCGTTATTTAGGGCATTAAAATCACGCGGTTGACTCGATAAGCTACCCTGACCTTTAAAATCAAGCGTACCATCAAAGCCAGTCGCTTGCTCGGCGTCAGTTTCTTTGATGCGTTTATCTTCATTGACCACGTCACTGACTTGCCCCCCTGATAGTCCTGAGCCTTCGCGTTGACCGGCTAGTTTGTTACCTTTCCCTTTTTTTCCCTTATCTGGCTCGATGTCTTCGGCATTTGGGGTTTGACGCGGCGCGATACTATCAAAAATACTTGCCATCGATACATCAAAATTATATTTGAGCATGGCTTCACCACGGGCTAAGGTATTAATCCATTGCACAGTCCAAGGCGCGTTATTTTTAAGTTTTCGCAAATCCTTTTCATGCGGTAAAGGATAGGGCATATTTTGGTAAAACTCCCAAAAACTATAATCATCGAGCGAGCGTTTAAGCACATATTCATCTTTGTCGCTGGTTGTGATGAGATTGTTATCTTGTAAAAAGCTAATATAAGTGTACCAATTTGGCATCTCTTGGCGACCTAGCACATCACGCAGACCAGCTTCGGTAACGACATTGCCTTTTTTATGCTCACGGTATAACACGTTTAACATATCCATCAAGCTAAACAAGGCATGACGTGGGAAGATTTCTTTGGTCTCAAAAATGGTCAAACAGTAGCTGATTTGCACGCCAAGCAAGATAATATTCCAAGAAATATAAATCCAAAGTAAGAACAACGGCAAAATCGCAAACGCCCCATACACCGCTTTATAACTGGTAAAGTTGTCAACAATTGCGCCAAAGGTGAGTTTTAGGATTTCAAAGATAATCCCAACCACAACACCGGCAACCAACGCATGTTTAAAACGTACTTGGCAGCGTGGTACAAACCAATACATGGCCACCAGACCCATCAGCATAATTGCAATGGAGCCGATTTGTACCCAAATCGCCCAGTCAATCCCATAACCACCAATCTTTTGATTTAAAAAACTCAAACTTTGAACGGTACTCGAGACAATCATCGCTAACGCAAGCACAATAGGCAACAGGGTAATAATCACCCAATAACGCACAAGATTGAGCCAGCTGGTCTCTTTTTTTTCAACGCGCCAAATTTGGTTAAACGCGGTTTCAATCGTCATTAAAGTGGAAATGGTGGTAAAAAATAAGATACCCACACCGATGATGGTTAAATTGGAGGAATTGCTGGTAAATTGGTTAAGATACTTGGTGACCTGTAATCCGGTACTGGGCAAAATATTACTAAATATTAAGTTTTGAATCTGCTCACGCGCTTCTGCTAACTGCGGGATGGTGGAGAGAATCACCACCAACAAGGTTAAAATCGGCACAATAGACAGCAGCGTGGTATAAGTCAATAACGCAGCTTTTTGGCTACAATTATCATCGATAAAATTTTTGATAAGGTACATCAAAAACTGCACCCATTTATGTTTAAAAATGGATAATTTTTTTAGTTTGGCAATGAGTTCATTCATAGTAGTTCTTATTGATAAAAAATTTCAAAGTTTGACCATCAAATCGGCGAAAAAGGCAGTGATTGTATGGCAGTATGGTATCATATTCAAAAAATTTGTTTATTGAATTACTGTGAACAGTTTTGGTGTTTTGCAATTGGCAATCTGGCTAGTAGATTGCCTTGACCCTGCCATCAAAATTCATCCATCAAAATTTATTCACCCAAACTAGCTTGACGTAACAATTATCAAAATTGATGTGAGAAAAACCATGAGTCAACCTTATATTTTAGTCTTGTACTACAGCCAAAATGGCTCGACCAAAGATTTGGCGTATCTGGTCGCACAAGGTATTGAAGATAGTGGCACAGGCATAGCCGCTCGGATTCGCACCGTACCCAAGGTCAGTAGCGAGACTGAAAAAGTTGCGCCAAGTATTCCTGATGAAGGTGACCTGTACGCCACCATGGATGACTTAAAAAACTGTGTGGGATTGGCACTCGGCAGCCCCACCCATTTTGGCAATATGGCAGCATCGATGAAGTATTTTTGGGATAATAGCGTCACAATTTGGCTCGCGGGGGATTTGCAAAACAAACCGGCATCTGTATTTACCAGTACGGGTACCATGCACGGTGGGCAGGAGACGACGTTAACTAGCATGATGACGCCGCTACTGCATCATGGCATGGTAATTGTGGGAATTTCGTACAGTGAGCCTGCGCTCAATACCACGAGCCAAGGTGGAAGCCCGTATGGTGCAAGCCATGTCAGTGGCGCAAAGCATGACCATATCATGAGCGTGGATGAAAAAACGTTAGCCATCGCCCAAGGTCAACGTCTAGCCAAAATTGCCAAGGCATTACAAGCGTTATGAGAAAACAAGTATCATGAGAGAAAAAGACCCACACTCACTATCTGCGCTCAAACCCATTTACCCCATCCACCGACGCTTAACCATAGTATGGTGGGTTTGGCTGGGGTTTCGATTGCTGGCAGTACCGTTATTGACGCATTGGTTGGCAAGTGCAAAGCCTGCTATGGTCGGCGGGATTGCTTGGCAAGCTTTGTGGTTGATACCCGCGCTATTATCAACGCCTTATATCGTGAAAGGCAAAAGCCCATACGCGCTATTGCTGCTAAGTATGCTCACTTTTGTATATTTGGGCGGCAGTGGTATGGTTGCACTAAAATACGGCTATCAAACGCATTGGGGGTTGATGACTGTGTGGTTGGTGGATTTTGTTTTGCTAGGATGGGTCAATTACTGGCTATTTATTTTGTTAAAACGACTGCCAAAGATGAATGGCTAATTGCCAAAAGAGCGTACCCAAGTCACCAAGTCACGTACGCTCTTTTTATGCTAAAAATTATGCTAAAACACCGTTAGGCCAACACATCATTTAGCCATTTACCGATAATTTTGAGTTGCGGCATACATACTTGGTGCGCCATCGGATAGCTGTAAAACTGCGGCTGATAACCTTTTGACTCAAGCCATGCTTTGGCTTCTTGCCCAAGCTGTACTGGGACGACAGGGTCGTGTGTGCCATGATGAATAGCGATGTTTAGATTTTTATTGGCATCACTTAAAACTAGGCTGTCTTTGGTCGCTAAATAAGTCGATAGGGTTAACAGTCCGGCTAATGGTTTGTCATAGGTGAGTGCCGTCTGATACGCGACTGCACCGCCTTGTGAAAATCCTGCAATCACTATACGCTCAGGCGATACACCGCGCTCGGCTTCACGCTTGATTAATTCTCCAATCGAGCGAGCGGATTGTTCAATCTGTGCCGTGTCGATTTTGCGCTCAAGCGACATTTCTAAAATATCGTACCACGCTGGCATCACATAACCTTGGTTGATGGTTACAGGAATGGCGGGGGCGTGAGGAAATACAAACCGTATGCCATGGTTACCATCGAGTCCCAAGTCAGGGACGACCGGTTCAAAGTCATGACCATTTGCGCCCAGTCCATGTAGCCAAATCACCGCTCTGTCAATCGGCAAGTTATTAGGGTTGTGAATGACTTCAACCGTTTTTAATAAACTCATAAATTCTCCTTTCATGTGAAACTATCAAATGTCATAAAAATAATTAGCCGATAGCTTAAAAATAGGGATAACGCTTGATTTTAGCTTATTCATACCACATTATCTAGGCAATGTTTACCATAAGAATAGCCTAAGTGAATGAAAGAACTTATATCCACTGCTGTACCATTAAATGACCCTCAACTAGACAAACCTCAAACAGACAAGCACCATGGTGTGAAATTACCTGTCATGGCAAAAGACAGCTATTATCTGTCACGCCTTGCCCAACAGTTAAAACAAATCAAAGACAAAGAAAGTGAAGACTATACGTCAAGATTTGACCGCTATCAAAAACAACTCAAACACTCGCAAGAGAGAGTGAAAAGCCGTATCGCCAGTATACCAACGATACACCTAAACGAAGACTTGCCCGTCAGCCAACAAGCCGATAGACTCATCAAAGCCATCCAAGACCACCAAGTCATTATCGTGGCAGGGGAGACAGGCTCAGGCAAAACCACCCAATTACCTAAGATTGCCATGCTCGCAGGGCGAGGGGTAACAGGGCAAATCGGACACACACAGCCAAGACGATTAGCGGCGCGTAGTGTGGCAAATCGCATTGCTGAAGAATTAGGGGAAACGCTCGGACAGACAGTGAGCTTTAAAGTGCGTTTTACTGAGCAAGGCTCATCGGATTCTATTGTCAAACTGATGACCGACGGTATTTTGCTTGCCGAAATGGCGCATGACAAGTTTTTGAGCCGCTATGATACCATTATCATTGATGAAGCCCACGAGCGCAGTCTTAACATTGACTTTATCATGGGTTATCTCAAGCGTCTATTGCCAAAACGTCCCGATTTAAAGGTGATTATCACATCGGCAACGCTCGACACAGCAAGGTTTAGCCAATATTTTTCTAGCATTGATGGTAAAACCAAACAAGCGATGCCCGCGCCTGTGTTTGTGGTTGAAGGTCGTAGTTATCCCGTGGAAGTGCGCTACCGTCCGTTGACGGAGGGGATTGTCACAGGTTCGGATGATGACAGCTTTGACGATGTCGAAGAAAATTTGCCGCGAGCGATTACCGCAGCGGTGGAAGAGTGCTACCAAGACGCTGCCAGCAAAGGGCATGCTGACCAAGCGGATATTTTGATTTTTGCGGCGACAGAAGCACAAATTCATGATTTGGCAGATATTTTAAACCAATATGCGCCCCGTCATACCCAGATTTTGCCGTTATTTGCCCGTCAAAGTTTTGCCGAGCAACAGCAGATTTTTCACCCGACAGGCGGACGTCGCATTATCATCGCCACCAACGTTGCCGAAACCGCCTTAACCGTGCCCAATATCCGCTACGTCATTGATTTGGGATTTGCTCGGATGTCACGCTATGACTATCGCTCGCGGGTACAACGCTTGCCGATTGAAGCGATTAGCCAAGCTGCCGCCAATCAACGAAAAGGTCGCTGTGGACGTATCGCGGCGGGCGTGTGTATCCGTTTATATTCAGAGGAAGACTTTACCAGCCGTCCTGAATTTACCGAGCCTGAAATTCTGCGTACCAATTTGGCGTCGGTAATTTTGCAAATGGCAAACTTGGGTCTGGGTGAGGTAGAAAACTTTGACTTTATCCAGCCACCCGACAATCGACTGGTCAATGATGGGCGTAAACTATTAGAAGAATTGGGTGCGATTGCCACTAAAAAACCTGAAAATAGCCTAAGCACATCTGATAACAATAGCAAAGGTCAATCCAAACGTAATGCGCACAGCCGCGCTAGCCAACAGCCAAATAGTCAAAACCGCCATCCAAATCAACTTACCAAAGTCGGCCAAATGATGGCAAAAATGCCCATAGACCCTCGTTTGGCACGTATGCTGATTGCAGGTGAGCAATACGGTTGTTTAAAAGAGCTATTGGTGATTGTATCGGGCTTGTCAGTGCAAGACCCTCGAGAACGCCCGAGCGATAAGCAAACCCAAGCCGACCAAAAACACGCATTATTTCGCCAAGCCGACAGCGATTTTTTATTTTATCTCAGTCTTTGGCAGGCAATTCATGGGGCTTTATTTAAAAGCAGTGGATTTAAAAGCGATGGATTTAAAAGCAATGGATTTAAAAGCAATGGTTCTGACCAACAAAAAAATGCAACGCTAGACGATGAAGCCGCGCCAATCGCGCAAAGCCCGTATGAAAACGACAAACTAACCAACAGCCAACGTAAAAGCTTTGCCAAAAAACATTTTTTAAGCTCGCCGCGTTTACGTGAATGGCAACAAACCCATAGCCAGTTGCTGCAAATGGTGGATGGGTTAAAATTAACAATCAACCAAGAGCCCGCCAGTTATGTGTCTATTCACCGGGCATTGCTCACGGGTCTGCTGTCGTTTATTGCCCAAAAAGTCAATGACGTCGACAAAAGCGGCAAGCTAATCAAAGCCAAACGCGGTGAGTATGTCACCGCGCGTCAGCACAAAGCCAAGATTTTTCCTGCAAGTACCTTGTTTAAGCAAAATCCGCTATGGGTGATGGCGTTTGAGGTGGTTGAGACCTCGCAGGTATTTATGCGTACTGCTGCCAAAATCGAGCCAGAGTGGATATTGGCGATGGCAGGGGATTTGCTCAAATACCATTATTTTGAGCCGCATTGGTCAGCCAAAACGGGGCATGTCAAGGCATACGCCCAAATCAGCTTGTTTGGTCTGATTGTGGTACACAAACAACTGATGAATTATGAGCGGGTCAACCTTAGCGAGTCTCGAGAAATCTTTTTGCGAGATGCCTTGGTGTTGGGCAATTTAAATGCCCCATCCACAGGCGATGGTAAAAAGGGCAAATTGCCGCCATTTTTGCAGCATAATATAGATAAAGTCGCTGATGTCTCGTTGATTGAAGATAAGCTGCGACGTCGAGACTTATTAGTTGATGAAGAGCAATTATACGACTTTTATGCCAAGCGAGTGCCTGAGCATATCGCTAGTCGCAAAGTATTTGAAGATTGGCGAAAAGAAGTAGAAAAGACGGAGCCACAGTTTTTATTTTTTAGTGATAAAGATGTACTGAACGAACAAGCACCCGCTACCCAAGCTTTCCCAGAAACGTGGCAACTGGGCAATCTGAAACTACCGCTGTCGTATGTTTTTGACCCGACCAGCGACGATGATGGCGTGACCATTAAAGTCCCGCTCGTTGCCTTACCACAGGTTGATGCGGTTGAATTACTGTGGGGTATTGCAGGGTGGCGCTATGAGCTAGTTTTGCAGCTATTAAAGACGTTGCCCAAAGATATTCGCCGTCAAATTGTGCCCGTGCCCGATACCGCCAAACAAATTTTTGACACGCTTGAAAAAAACCACCATGGCGGATTGCTAAAGCAACTGTGCCAAGCCTTAAACCAGCGCGGCGTACGTGGGGCAAACAATCAATTTGTAGCGCCAAAAGACTTTAACCCAAGCGAGGTTGAAACCTATTTGCAGCCACAAATTGCGCTGGTCGATGACAAAAACCGCCTGATTGAAAAAGGGCGAGATATTGACGCATTAAAACTGCGTCATCAAGTCACCACAAGTCAAGCCGTCGCCAGTGGTAAAGGCGTACATAGCGAGTTCCCCGAGCATTTTAACTTTATGCAAAACCGCCACAGTGCAGGCGTGATGATCAAGCAGTTTTCGGCTCTGGTTGCCGATGGACAACCAAGCTATAGCGATAAAAACGCTGTGTCTATTCAGCAATTTACCGATGTCAGTGTGGCACTCAACAAACACCGTCAAGGCTTGCTTGCTTTAATCGGCAATGAATTAGGCGCAAAAGCCCGACAGCTTACCAGCCAAATTGATAAAAACTTTAAACTTGCTTTTGCGCCGCTTGGTGAGCTTGATAGACTCAAAGATTTGCTGATTCATGCCACGCTTGATGCCACTTTTGACAAATTTGTTGCAGAGTTTGACCATGAAAAATTTACGGCAGGGATTCATGATAAAGAGTTGGTGATTGCCATCAATCAGTTGCCTTTGACGTTGGATGAATTTAACCAAGCCAAAGCCGTGGTGCTTGCCAATTTCTTGAGCGTTGGGCAAAGTGTACTAGCGCAGCTAAAATCGGTGTATGAGCAGTGGCAGCAAGTGCGCCAAAAACTGCTATTACTTGACCGTGATATTTTTGAAGAAAGTATCGAGGATATCGAAGACCAGCTCGATGATTTGAGTTTGTCGGACTTTGTGTATCGCATGAGTTATCAAGATTGGCAGCAATATCCGCGTTATCTGCAGGCGTTGTTGGTGCGACTCGATAGGCTTGAGCACAATTTGGATGCCGATCTTGATGCCGTGTATCAACTTGATAAACACATGGAAAGGCTATCTGTTAAGGGTAATGATGAGACAATTATGCCGTATCGTTGGTTGGTTGAGGAGTTTCGGATTCAGCTGTTTGCCCAGCCGATGAAAACCCGCGTACCTGTGTCGGATAAACGCCTAGAAAAATTGTGGGATGAGTTGAATGGTTAACAAAAAAATCCGTCAAAATTTGGCGGATTTTTTATAAAGTATTGATTGAGTATAATTTTGCAAGCATTTACTTAAAGTAAAACCATGACGGCGAGCGTTTTTGCAGGGTATGGCTCATATTGAGTAGTCATGATTGGGAGTGCTACAGTTGATAGGGATTTTTACAAACAATAGATTATCAACAATAGATTAATTTTTTTAGCATTTGAAATTTTTACCTATACAGTTAATTTGAGTCGATGAAAAATTAAAAAGTTGATTTGGTAAAAACAGCAAAACTTAGTAAAATAGTCAGATTAAATTTTTTAAAAGTGAAAGTCATGCCAAGCCAACCGCAAGTTTTTAATCCCCAATCTACCACTAAACCTGCCACCCACCACCAAGCCAACCATAACGAAAACCGTACTGTAGGTCAAAGCGCCAGCCAAACGGCTCACCAATTGGCTCAAGATATAGTAACGACAAAAGCGCCTAAGATTGGTTTTGTGTCGCTTGGCTGCCCCAAAGCCTTGGTGGATAGCGAGCGCATTATCACCGAGCTTAGCCGTGATGGTTACCAAGTCGCCAGTGACTATGATGGCGCAGATTTGGTGGTGGTCAATACTTGCGGCTTTATCGAATCTGCGGTGCAAGAATCGCTTGATGCCATTGGTGAGGCGATTACCAAAAACGGCAAGGTGATTGTCACCGGTTGCCTTGGCAAAGATGCCGAAAAAATCAAAACCATGCACCCAGCCGTGCTTGCGGTGACTGGCGCACATGCCTATGAAGAAGTCGTCAATGCCGTGTCGCATTATGTGCCAAAACCTGCACCATCAAAAGTTTATGACCCAAAAATTGACCTAATCAATGATGCGGGCATTAAGCTTACGCCAAAACATTATGCTTATGTCAAAATATCCGAAGGCTGTAACCACCGTTGCACATTCTGTATTATCCCAAGCTTTCGTGGTGACCTCGTTAGTCGCCCGATTGACAGTATCATGACTGAAGCGGCTGCGCTCAAAAACGCCGGTGTCAAAGAGCTATTAATCATCTCGCAAGATACCTCAGCCTATGGGGTAGATCTTAAATACAAAACCAGTTTTTGGAATGGCATGCCCATCAAATCCAAATTTTACGATATGTGCGAGGCACTGAATCGACTGGGCATTTGGGTGCGTTTGCATTACATCTATCCTTACCCGCATGTCGATGCTGTGGTGAAACTGATGAGTGAAGACAAGCTACTGCCATACCTTGATATCCCATTCCAACATGCCAGCCCCAATGTGCTCAAAGCCATGAAGCGCCCCGCGCATAGCGAAAACGTACTGGAGCGCATCAAAACTTGGCGCTCGATTTGCCCCGATATTGTCATTCGCTCCACCTTCGTGGTGGGTTTCCCTGGGGAGACGGAAGAAGATTTTGAATATTTGCTTGACTGGCTCAAAGAGGCGCGATTAGACAGAGTAGGGGCGTTTACCTATTCAGAAATAGAAGGCGCGGCGGCAAACGACTTGCCGAACCCTGTGCCAGAGGCTGTCAAACAACAACGCTATGAACGATTGATGGCGCTACAGCAACAAATCAGTGCCGAAAAACTGGCTGAGAAAGTCGGTAAAACCTTAAAAGTGCTGGTGGATGAGATTGATGAAGAAGAAAATATCGCCATTTGCCGTAGCTATGCCGATGCGCCAGAAATTGACGGTCACGTGTATGTAGATAATATTGATGCATCGGTCAAAGTCGGTGAGTTTTTAACCGTCACCATTGATGAAGCCAATGAGTATGACCTTTTTGCCAGTTTTACAGCTGAACTGTTATAAAGATAAGGATTGTCATGTCTCAATCAATGTTAGCGTATGGTCTTTTAGCGATTGCGATTATTAGTGAGGTTACTGGTTCAACTTTTTTGGCAAAATCAGAGGGGTTTAGCAAACCCTTGCCCACTATCATCACCATGATTTGTTTTGGCATTGCTTTTTATCTTCTCTCACAAGTCATCAAAATCATACCACTGGGGATTGCTTATGCCATTTGGTCAGGGGTGGGTATTGTGTTGACCGCTATCATTGGGTACTTTATTTTGGGTAACAAATTGGATTTACCCGCCATCGCGGGCATGAGTCTAATTGTATTGGGTGTGGTTGTGATTAATCTGTTTTCTCATTCAGCCACGCACTAATATAGTACTTTGACAGTTTGATGGCTAAAGCCGATTGAATTTTCAAGGTGAGAACAAGGTAAAATTAAAATGACTGTTGAAATTATCTTTACACTATCTAAAAACCGTTAATTTTGTTAAAATTTCGCCATTTGCATTATTTGTTATCCAACAGCCAACAAGAGGTCAACCATGTCTGATAAAGCTCCCCGTTACCAACGTATTTTGCTCAAACTCTCTGGCGAGGCCCTGGCAGGCAAAAATGATATGGGGATTGATTCAGGCGTATTAGACAGCATGAGTCTTGCGATTGCGCACTTGGTAGGATTGGGTGTGCAAGTGGGTATCGTGGTCGGTGGTGGCAACTTATATCGTGGCGCTGCGCTACAAAAACAAGGCTTGGTGGGCCGTGTCACAGGCGACCAAATGGGTATGCTTGCGACCGTAATGAATGGCTTGGCGATGCGTGACGCCCTAGAGCGCCGTAATATCAAATGCCGTTTGATGTCAGCCTTATCAATTGGTCAAGTGACTGAAAACTACAGCAGCCGCAACGCTATTCGCTATTTACAGAACAATGAAGTGTGCGTGTTTGTCGCAGGTACCGGCAATCCATTTTTTACCACGGATACCGCAGCATGTTTACGTGGCATCGAGATTGAAGCCAATTTAATCCTAAAAGCCACCAAAGTCGATGGCGTGTATAACAAAGACCCAAATACCCATGACGATGCCGTCAAATACGACGAACTCACCTTTGACCAAGTGCTAGATCAAAAATTGGGGGTGATGGATTTGACTGCGATTGCCTTGCTGCGTGAGCATAACGTACCGCTGCAGGTATTTGATATGGCAAAAGCCAATGCACTGCTTCATGTAGTGATGGGCGAGTCAGAAGGCACCAAAGTTATCAATCACTAATTTCTAAATTTGACATACAGAGTTTTAAAAGGATGCAACATGATTAACGATATTAAAAAACAAGGCGAAGACAAAATGAAAAAGGCGATTGAAGCCTTAGAAAATGCCTTTAGTAAATTACGTACAGGCCGCGCCCATCCTGGTATTTTGCAGGGTGTGATGGTGTCTTACTATGGCTCTGAGATGCCACTTAATCAAGTGGCGAGCATCAACGTTGAAGACTCGCGTACCCTGTTAGTGCAGCCTTTTGACCGTAGCATGGTGCAGGCAGTGGACAAAGCAATTCGTGAATCAGATTTGGGTCTTAACCCAATGAGCGCAGAAGTGATTCGGGTACCACTACCCGCATTGACGGAAGAAACCCGTAAAGATATGCAAAAATTGGCACGTCATGAAGCTGAAGAGCGCCGTGTATCTGTGCGTAATGCGCGCCGTGATGCCAACAATGCCTTAAAAGCCTTGGTAAAAGACAAGCAAATCTCAGAAGACGATGAACGCCGCGCCAATGACGACATCCAAAAAATGACCGATAAATACATTGATAGCATTGATAAAATGCTCTCTAGCAAAGAAGCAGAGTTAATGGCTGTTTAATCGTTATTTATCCAACAAGAGAACCAATTAATAAGAAGTAGGTCATGGTTGAGTCAAAGGCAGCAATGCCACAACATATTGCCATCATTATGGATGGCAATAACCGCTATGCCAAAGCACATGGGCTACCAACCGGTGGCGGGCATATTGCCGGTAAAGATAATTTAGACCCTTTGGTTGAGCATTGTATGGATATTGGTATACGTGCGTTGACGGTGTTTGCTTTTTCTAGCGAAAATTGGCAGCGCCCAGCCAATGAAGTGGCGCTATTGATGAAGCTGCTTGAGCAAACCGTCCATGACCAATTACCGCGGATGCTGCGTCATCAAATTTCTTTGCGCTTTATCGGTGACAGGAGTACCTTGACGCCGCATTTACGCGCGATTATGCAAGATGCAGAAGAGCAAACTGCCCATTTTACTAAAATGAGTTTGGTGATTGCTATCAGCTACGGCGGTCAATGGGACATCGTCAATGCCTGCCGCCAAGTTGCCAAACAAGTGGCACAAGGCGCGCTTACTGCCGATGCTATTACCCAAAACGATTTTGCACGCCACCTGTCGTTATCGGATTTACCAGCGGTTGATATGTTAATCCGTACAGGGGGGGATTACCGCATTTCTAATTTTCTCCTTTGGCAATGTGCGTATGCTGAGTTATTTTTTACCGAAACGCTTTGGCCAGATTTCAAGGCGGCTGAATTAGACCAAATGATTGATATTTTCATGGGTCGTGAGCGTCGATTTGGTAAGACCAGCGAGCAAGTATTAGGTTTGGGCTTTTAATTAATCAATAGGAATTGTCATGTGGGAACGCATTAGAACCGCCATTATTTTGTTAGTGATTGTTGGCGTTGCAATGTTTGCCACCCGCGAGCCTATTTTGATGTTGCCGCTATTGTTAGTCGGTGCAGGCTTTGGGGCTTTTGAGTGGTCAAAGCTCATGCCGTCACTTGAACAAAATCCCGACAGTTATGTACCGCCTACCACACAAATTCCGACCAAACCTGCCAAACCAATCGATTATATATATACCCTTGTGATGCTAGGGATTGTCAGTGTGTTATTTGTGATAGCAAAACTGACAGGCAGTATAGCCTCTTGGGTATTTTTTTGGCTGGTTGCGGCGCTGATTTGGTCGGTAGCGATTGGCTGGATTCGCCATTATCCCAACAATACGCAAGTTTGGTATGGTAAGCATTTATACGTCATCGGTATGATTATACTGTCATCCGCCATTACTGCGATGTATTATCTGTGGTCACTTTCAGCTTGGTGGCTACTATATGTGTTTGTATTGGTGTGGTGCGCGGATAGTGGTGCTTATTTTGTCGGACGAAAACTTGGTAGACGCAAGATGTCACCGCACGTCTCACCCAATAAAAGTGTGGAAGGCTTATTAGGTGGACTTGCCACGGGCACGCTTGTGGTGATTGGCGTTTCTTTTGGCTTGTTAAGCGATTGGTCGATGACGGCTATTGGCGTGTTTTTGCTTTTATCGCTGCTCACTATTATCATGTCCGTGTTCGGCGACCTGTTTGAAAGTATGCTAAAGCGCCATGCAGGCGTCAAAGATGCCGGGGCATTGTTGCCAGGACATGGGGGCATTCTTGATCGTATTGATTCGCAGCTTTCAGCCGTGCCAATTTTTGCGCTAGGGTTTTGGGCGATGCAATTTTACGGATTAATTTAATGCTACATTGCATTTATTTTTCAAAAATTTTCACATATGCTTCATATTAATTTGTTCAATTCCAATCTAGCCAATATCAATTTGTTCAATCTGCTAATAAATGCAAGCTTGTGTTTCATTCAATCTTTTTTGCGCAACTGCTTGTTGATTGATGCTTAAAAATCTTCTCGCGTGTTAATATGCTTGTAGCAGTGGCAATTTGCCGCTGTAAACGTAAAATATTAGGTTTAACCGCCGTCTGCCCCAACTTACTAGGTCATTGTAATGCTATCTTCAAGTCACACTATACCGCAAAAAAACATTGCTATTATGGGCGCAACAGGCTCTATCGGCGATAGTACGCTATCGGTCGTCAGTCAGCATCCTGATTTGTATAACGTGATCGGGGTGACAGGGTTTTCACGGCTGGATAAACTGCTGAGTATTTGCCAGCAATTTAAGCCAACGTATGTTTGTGTTGCTAAAGAAAAGGAAACAACATTTGCGCAGATGCTCAGCGAGGCTCATCTAAGCTGCAAGATTTTGATTGGTGAACAAGGTCTGGTTGAGCTTGCCACGTTAGCAGAAGTGGACATGGTGGTTGCAGCTATCGTCGGCGCTGCAGGCTTGCCATCAACGCTGGCAGCGGCTAACGCGGGTAAAACGATTTTGCTTGCCAATAAAGAAGCGTTAGTCATGGCAGGTGAGCTGATGATTAAAGCCGTCAAGCAGTCAAATGCCAAATTGCTCCCAATTGATAGTGAGCACAATGCCATTTTTCAATGTTTGCCTACCGCGGTACAACAACAGCGCAGTGCCATTCATGATGATAACCATGGTATTAAAAAGCTTTGGTTAACCGCCTCAGGTGGGCCATTTTTACACAGAACACTTGACGATATGAAACGCGCCAGCGTGGCGGAAGCTGTCAAGCACCCGAACTGGTCCATGGGGCAAAAAATATCGGTAGATAGTGCCACCATGATGAATAAAGGTTTGGAGCTGATTGAAGCGAGTTTTTTATTTGATATGCCAGTCTCTGAGATTGAAGTGGTCATTCATCCGCAAAGCATCGTGCACTCTATGGTTGAATACAACGATGGTAGTTTTTTAGCGCAGCTAGGCAGTCCTGATATGCGTACCCCCATTGCCCATGCTATGGCATACCCCAATCGTATCAGCAGTGGGGTGGAACGATTAGACATTTTTAAGTTAAGTAATTTAAATTTTGTCCGACCTGATTTAGAAAAGTTTAAATGCCTTGGGTTGGCTTATCAAGCCATGCAACAAGGAAGCTATGCGTGTATCGCATTAAATGCCAGTAATGAGATAGCCGTTCAAGCGTTTTTAAATGGCGACATCCGTTTAACCGATATTGCTGATATCAATGAAAAAGTACTGTTGCAAGCCGAAAAACAGCCGATTGGGTCATTGCAAGCAATTTTGGCAGTAGATAAACTAAGCCGTGAACAAGCACACCAATGTATTGCCGATTTAAACGCTTAAACAGTGCTAAAAAAGTTTAAAAATAGTTGGCAACACTGGTTGATAATCGTTAAGAATGACTACATAACTTATCAAGATAACGATAGTTAAATTATTTTTAGCCTGTGATTTTGTCAAAAGGATAGCCATGAATTTTATCTTGACCGTTTTAGCTGCGATTGTGGTACTAGGACCTTTGGTTGCGCTACATGAGTGGGGGCATTATATGGTTGCTCGGCTGTGCGGTGTCAAGGTATTGACCTATTCAATTGGGTTTGGTCCAAAGCTGCTAAGCTGGACAAGTAAAAAAACGGGGATTAATTATGCGGTCTCTGCGATTCCGCTTGGCGGCTATGTCAAAATGCTCGATGAGCGAGAAGGCACAGTCAATCCAGCTGAACGTCATTTAGCCTTTAATACCCAACAACCTTGGAAAAAAATCGCCATCGTTGCAGCAGGTCCGGTGATGAACTTACTCATTGCGATTTTTTTGTATTGGCTGCTATTTATCACCCCAACCCAAGTATTGGCGACCAAAGTCGGCAGTATTTTGCCCCATTCACCCGTCAGTCAAACCAGTCTGACAGTCGGTGACGAAATCGTTGCGGTCGATAATAAACCCATCCAAAGTTGGCAAGATATTAACTATGCGTTAGCCGATCGCATGGGCGAGTCGGGACAAATTAATTTAACAGTGAATGGCGCGCAAGGACAAACCAATGTCGCCGTGCCGATACAGCGCTTTATGAAAGTAGAAGCGGGTAAAGCAACCAACCCCATTGATAGTCTAGGCGCGATTCCGTGGCAACCAAAAATTCCTGCGGTGGTCGGTGAAATCGTCCCAAATAGCGCTGCCGCGCGTCAAGGTCTGCAAGTCGGTGATACTATCACCCGTGTCAACGGTCAACCGGTGAGCGATTGGCTGGCATTTTCACAAGTTGTCAAATCCAGCCCCGAGAAGTTATTAACCCTTGAAGTACAGCGCCAAGGCAAAATCATCCCCTTAAAAGTCATGCCACAAGCAAAAAAAGATACCATGGGTAATCGATTTGGACAAATTGGCGCAGCGGCAGCGGCATCTAAGATTACGCCGCCACCTGAGTATATAAAAACCATTCAATATACGCCCATCCAAGCGGTCGAAAAATCCGTGCATCAAACTGTCGATTTAAGTGCCATGACCCTCAAATCAATGGGTAAAATGTTGACCGGCACCATTGGGGTAGAGAACCTATCAGGTCCCATTACCATTGCCAAAGTCGCCAATCAAAGCTTTAGCATCGGTTGGGAAGCGGTATTGTCGTTTATGGCGATTATTAGTTTAAGCCTTGCTGTGCTCAATTTATTACCCGTACCTGTGCTCGATGGCGGTCATATTGTCATGTATGCCTATGAGGCTATTTTTGGTAAACCCATGCCCGAAAAAATACAAATGATGGGAATGAATATTGGTTTAGTTTTGCTTGCAGGTTTCATGCTGTTGGCGATTGGTAACGATATCTCACGCTTGTTTTAACCGACCCAAATTTGGCCAAAATATTGATTTGTAGTTTTGTTTTTTCGCTAGACTTTACGCAAAATTTAGCTTACCTTATGCCAGTAAAATTTATTTACGGATCTCTTGTACTTTGATAATACAAGCTACACATCAAAGACAAACTATTACTAGAAGTTTAATCAAGTCACCCTTTTTGATAGCAGTTGTCATTTTTAGCGAACTAAACTTAGATTACCAAACTTAGATTACCAAACCTAGATACAAACCTAGATAAAGACCTTTGGCTAACTAATTTTGGATACCTAAAAGTGACAGGTTTCATGCATTATCTTTGGGCAGTCGTCAATTCGGAAACAAGTTATATGCGAAATTCAGCGTTATTTTTGGTTGCACCGTTAGCACTCGTTACCTCGTATGCACAAGCGGCAAATTTTACCGTGAGCGATATTCAATTTAATGGATTGACACGGGTATCCGCTGATAACCTCTATCCAGTGCTTGCTGTCAATACCGGTGAAGTAGCAAACGATGCCAATATCGCAGCTAGTATCAAAGCCCTCTATGAAACTGGCAATTTCTCAGACGTTAAAGCGTCCCAATCAGGCAATAAATTGGTGTTTGACGTGGTAGAGCGCCCAATTATCGCAAGTGTCACTTATGAGGGTAATAAACTGATTCCAAAAGAAGCATTAACCGAAGGCCTAAAACGTATTGGCATCGTAGAAGGCAATGTATTAAAACAGGCGACGGTTGAGCAAGTGCAAAATGAGCTAAAACAGCAATACAACCAGCAAGGTTATTATAATAGCGAAGTTAAGGTGACCCAAACGCCCCTAGACAATAACCGCGTTGCGCTTAAATTTAATTTTGTTGAAGGTAAACCTGCGCGTGTTGTCGATATCAAGGTAATTGGTAACAAACATTTTAGCGACAAAGAAATCAGACAAGCGATGAGCATCAAAGAAAGCTCATGGGTCAATGTGATTAGTAAATCTGATCGCTATGCCAAAGAAAAGCTTGCAGCAAGTTTAGAAAATGTCACTGCCATGTACCAAAACGCGGGCTTCGTCAAATTCACCATCAATGATGCCACCATTAATTTAAGTCCAGAAAAAGACAAAGTGTTTATTGAGCTCAATCTTACTGAAGGTGAGCAATATAAATTTGGCAATGTCAACTTTATGGGTACGCCCAACTACGATACCGACAAGCTTCGTAAGCAAGTGGCATTTAAGCCAGGTGAGCGTTATTCACAACGTCAAATGACGACAACCTTACAAAATCTTGGCACATTGTATGGTAACGATGGCTATTATTTTGCCCAAATCCGCCCAGTGCCGCGTATCAATGAAGATACTCGCACCGTAGATGTCGATTTCTTTATTGATCCTGTGCGTCCTGTGTATGTTCGCCGTATCAATTTTACCGGTAACAATAAAACCGTAGATGAAGTATTGCGCCGAGAAATGCGCCAAATGGAAGGCGCATTGGCTTCCAATGAAAAAATCGATTTGTCGCGCACGCGTTTGATGCGTACAGGCTTCTTCAAAACTGTCAACATGGATGTCAAACCTGTCCCTAACACCCCCGATCAGGTGGATATCAATGTCGCAGTAGAGGAGCAACCATCAGGTACCAGTACCATTGCGGCTGGTTATTCACAAAGTGGTGGTATCACTTTCCAAGCAGGTTTAAGTCAATCCAACTTTTTGGGTACAGGTAATCAGGTCAATATTTCGTTATCGCGTTCTCAGACGTTAGATAGTTATAATTTGGGCTATACCAACCCGTACTTTACCCCAGATGGGATATCGCAAAGTGCCAGTATTTATGCCCGCAAAACCAAATATGACAGAAAAAACATTTCAAACTATGTCACCGATTCGTATGGCGGCACGTTAGGTTTTAGCTATCCGATTGATGAAAATAAGAGTTTAAGTGCCGGTCTCACACTTGATAGTACCACAATCAAAGCAGGTGCTTTGTTAGCGGTATCAAACTATCAATACTTAAAAGACGAAGGTGCTCTGCAAGTAGGTTCAGACTCTGATGGCAATGAATCATTCGAATCAGACCCATTTAATACCGCGAGCCTAAATTTAGGCTGGAATATGAACACGCTTGACCGTTGGCGTTTTCCAACCAACGGTATGTCACATAACGTCAATTTGGAACTGGCCTTTGGCGATGCCACTTACCAAAAACTGGTCTACCAAGGAAACTACTATCGCCCATTCCTAAAAAATACCGTACTACGCGGTTATACCAAGTTAGGATATGGTAACGATTTACCTTTCTGGAAAAATTTCTTCGCAGGGGGTTATGGCTCAGTGCGTGGTTATCAGAATGCCACTTTAGGCCCTACCAGTAATCGTTATTACCCAGTGAAGAATGATAGTGGGTTCGATAATTACCCAGAAGAGATTGGCGGTAATGCACTCGCGCAAGTGGGTACTGAATTAATCTTGCCGATGCCGTTTAAAGGCGATTGGGCAGACCAAATCCGTCCGGTGTTATTTGTTGAAGGGGCACAAGTGTTTGACACCACCAATAAATATGACCAAAAAGTCACAGTGAATGGCAATCCCGTATCGCTACTAAATGAAAAAGACAATAACATGCGTTTTAGCGCGGGGGCAGGCTTCACTTGGATTACCCCAATTGGTCCAATCTCATTAAGCTATGCTGTTCCGCTTAATGATAAAGATAAAGATAAAATCGACAATGTACAGTTCGAAATTGGACGTACATTCTAAAAGGTCTATGTATATGAAAATAATCACTCAGTTAGCCACAGCAAGTATTTTAAGTGTATTGGCAATGCCAGTGTTTGCCAATACCGTTGCGGTTTGGAATTCCCAAGTTGCCATTAACAATACTAACATCGCCAAAACCAAAATTGGCGTGGTGCAAGCGGCGGTCAAACCAAAGCAGCAGCAGCTTGACAGCTACAAAGCCACCATTGAGCGTTTGCAAAAACAATATGCCACGCAAAATGCTCAGATGACCCAAGCACAAAAGGATGATTTGCGTAAGCAAATTCAAACCAACCTACAAAACTATGAACAGGTTGCCAGTCAAATCCAGTCCATCATTGATGCCAATGAGGCAGAAGTGATGCAGCGAATTGTCCCCAAAATCCAAGCCATTAAAGAAAATATTGTGCGTCAAAAAAATATTGATGTGCTCATTGATAATCGTGATAGAACGGTTAGTTATGTCAAACCTGAATGGGATGTAACAGCAGATTTTACCAAAGCGATTAACGATCAAGTAAAATAATATTTTTTAAGCTTAGAGGTTTTAGCAAAAACGCAATATTCGACTATTGCGTTTTTTATTTTGTGTGTAAAATTAAGGCAAATTTTAAGCAAACGATTGGAGTAATCACATGGCGTTCACCCTCGCACAAATTTTGGATTTTTTAGCTAGTGACGTCATTGACCAAGGGGATGTACAAACCGACCAAAATTTGCAGAAACAAATTTCCAAAATCGCTGCCCTTGAGGATGCCACCGACACCGATATTACGTTTATTGCCAATTCTCTATTTGAATCAAAATTGCAAACCACGGGCGCGGGCGCCGTGCTAGTCCCCGCATCCTTGCAGGAAAAATGCCCAAGCCATAGCGTTGCCATCGTGGTCAAATCACCTTATGCCGCGTATGCCAAACTGACGGCATTGTTTGAACCGACGCAAGCGTATCATCAGACAGTCAACCCTAATTTATCGGACAGTTTGATTCACCCGACTGCCATTTTGGGTAACAATCTGCAATTGGGCGACAATGTACGTATTGGGGCGTATAGCCAAATCGGTGATAACTGCGTCATTGGTGATGGCGTTAAAATTGATGCCCAAGTCAATATTCAGCCCAATGTCGTGATTGGCGAAGGTAGCTTAATCGCGCCGCACGTGTACATCGGGCATGATTGTGTATTGGGTAAACATGTCAGCTTGCACAGTCATGCCAGCATTGGCAATGACGGCTTTGGCTTTGCGCCTAAAGGCAGTACAGATGAAGCAGGTTGGCAAAAAATTCACCAATTAGGGCGAGTGATACTGGGCGATTATGTCAGCGTAGGCAGCCATACCTGTATCGATCGCGGCGCAATTAATGATACGGTTATCGATAATCATGTCATTATCGATAATTTGGTGCAAATTGCCCACAATGTGAAAATTGGTGCTGGCACGGCGATTGCAGCATGCGTGGGGATTGCTGGCAGCACAGAAATTGGTAAACGCTGCATGATTGGTGGCGCATCAGGTTTTGCAGGTCATATCAAAATTTGTGATGATGTCACCATTACTGGCATGACGATGGTCACCAAATCGATTCACCAACCGGGTGTATATTCTTCAGGGATGCCAGTGATGCCCAATAGCTTATGGAAAAGAGCCTATATTAATTTTAAGCAGCTTGGCAAACCAAAAAGTTAATCGTTACCTTTATCCATCAAATAATTTGAGAAAACAACTGTAAACTCAATCTTAAAACCGTTACAATGGTTGTTTTTCACAAATCTATTTTTTTGATAAAGATGATTTAAAAATATAAAGGATATATCCATGGATTTTGATAAGTTGATTGATGAAGACATCGAGGGCCTTGCACAGATTGGGGTGACATTACCTATCAATGCCGTTGTGTTACGTGATTATCTGCCTCACCGTTATCCTTTTATGCTATTAGACAGAGTCACTGCGGTAAAACCCAATGAGTGGATTACCGGTCTTAAAAACATCACCATTAACGAGCCTTTCTTTAATGGTCACTTTCCTGAAGAGCCTATCATGCCAGGTGTGTTAATGATTGAAGCCATGGCGCAGGTGGCGGGTGTACTGGGTTTTATCAGCAAAAATGTCAAACCAAGAGATGGTTATATTTATCTGTTCGCTGGGGTCGATAAAGTGCGGTTTAAACGTCAAGTCATCCCCGGTGATCAGCTTATTTTACGTGCCGAAAAGACCATGGAGCGTCACAGTATCTATAAATTTAGTTGCACAGCGTGCGTGGGCGATGAGTTGGCAGCCAGTGCAGAAATCACCATTGCAGAGCAGCGTACCCAATATCACCAGTCATGACTTTAACCTCATTTTTACATGGCTTGAATAAGGCGCGTTTGAGTAAGCTCTAGCGATAAAATCTGTTTAAGTTAAGCAAAATCCTTGATAAAAATGGCATACTTTAGTAAAAATGCTATAATGTCGTTTTTATTTTAACCTGCTGTTTATGGTTAGCTTTGCCCCTGGTTTCAGCTAAACCTGTATGTTTAATTCTTCTTGAATAGTGGGCTGGTATAAGGATTTTTCATGACGATTCACCCAACGGCGATTATTGATGCCACTGCAACGATACACCCGTCGGTCAAGATAGGGCCGTATTGTATTATTGGTGAACATGTCACAATTGGGGCACAGACCGTGCTTCACCCCCATGTCGTCATTAGCAAGTTTACCCGTATCGGTGAGCGTAACCAGATTTTTCAATTCGCTAGCATCGGCGAAGACTGCCAAGATCTCAAATACCAAGGTGAGGAGACGTGGCTAGAAATCGGCGATGACAATCGCATTCGTGAAGCCTGTAGCATTCATCGCGGCACGGTACAAGATAAAGGCATTACACGCGTTGGTAGCCGTAATCTGTTTATGGTCAATACCCATATTGCGCATGATTGCGTGATTGGCAACGACAACATTGTGGCTAATAATGTGGGGATTGCAGGTCATGTCCGCATCGGTAACCATGTGATTGTCGGTGGTAATTCAGGTATTCACCAATTTTGTAGTATTGATGATTATAGTTTGATTGGTGGCGCAAGCTTGATTTTAAAAGATGTTGCGGCTTTTAATATGGTATCGGGCAACCCTGCCAAAAGCCATGGTCTTAATATTGAAGGTATGCGCCGCAAAGGTTGGTCCAAGCAGACTATTGATTATCTGCGCCAAGCTTATCGGGTGATTTTCCGTTCAGGACTGACCAAGGAAGAAGCCATTGTCGCGGTGAGCGAGCAGCTATTACCCCAAGAGCCTTTGGTACAATTGCTATTAGATTCCCTGATTCATAGTGAACGTGGCTTAGTCAGATAACGTGGTAAGACAAGATAGTAAGAAAAGATAGTAAGAAAGGATAGCGTTGCTATTTTGCGTATCAACAGCAGCATATGAAAAGTAAAAATGAAAAGTAAAAAAGAGCAAAATCGGCTCTTTTTTTTAGGTGGTTTTCAGGTCAAATGCAAATCAGATTTTGGTAAGTTTTGCTGCTGATAAAAAGTATCGACAAACGCATCAAACTTATCATCTTGAATGGACTGACGGATATCTGCCATCAAGCGCTGATAGTAACGCAAATTGTGTATAGTACCCAACTGTGCCGATAGCATTTCATTGCACTTGAACAAATGATGCAAATAGGCGCGGCTGAAATTCTGACAAGTATAACAATCACATTCGCTATCAAGCGGACTTTGGTCAAAACGGTGCACCGCATTTTTAATTTTAACGGCGCCAAAAGTGGTGAAATAATGACCATTTCGTGCATTACGTGTTGGCATCACGCAATCAAACATATCAACGCCGCGGCGTACCGCTTCCACGATATCTTCAGGCTTACCCACACCCATCAAGTATCTGGGCTTATCGGCTGGCATATCATCGGGTAAGTAATCAAGCACCGCCATCATTTCTTCTTTTGGCTCACCGACTGACAGCCCACCAATGGCATAGCCATCAAACCCAATAGCGAGCAACCCTTCTAGGGACTTTTCGCGAAGGTTGCGATACATACTGCCTTGGATAATACCAAACAAAGCATTCTTGTTACCAAGTTTTTCATGCTCATTTTTACAGCGCTCACCCCAACGCAGCGATAGTTCAAGCGATGTATCCGCTTCGCTAGGCGTTGCAGGATAGGGCGTGCATTCATCAAACTGCATAACGATGTCTGAGTTCAGTGAGTATTGAATTTGCATCGATATTTCAGGGGATAAAAATACTTTTGCGCCATCAATCGGCGAGCGAAAATGCACACCTTCCTCTTTGATTTTACGCATTGCGCCAAGGCTAAAGACTTGGAAACCGCCCGAATCGGTTAAAATCGGCTTGTTCCAACCGATAAAGTCATGTAACCCGCCAAATTTGTCAATGACATCGGTAGTCGGTCGTAGCCAAAGATGAAAGGTATTGCCCAAGATGATTTCGGCACCGATTTCGTGGATATCGCGCGGCAGCATGCCTTTGACGGTGCCATAAGTACCGACAGGCATAAAGGCAGGGGTTTGCACATCGCCATGAGCGAGATGAACCGTCCCACGGCGAGCACGGCTCTCGCCCGTGGCAGTTTTGTGTAAGGTAAATTGCATAATCTAAAGTTTCTGTAACAGGTTTTTTAAAAGGTTAAAATCATAAAAGGTTGAAATTATACCATTTTTTCCAACAACATCGCATCACCGTAACTAAAGAAACGATATCGTTGCTCGATGGCGTGCTGATAAGCCTGTTTGATAGGCTCACTGCCTGCAAACGCTGACACCAGCATCAACAGCGTGGATTTCGGCAAATGAAAATTGGTGATGAGCTTATCAATCACCCCAAACCTAAATGACGGATAAATAAAAATATCGGTGTCACCTGACCAAGCCGATAGCATCGGGTTTTCAAAATTGGCGGTTTTTTGAAACGCCGTTTCTAATACCCGTGTCACCGTGGTACCGACTGCAATCACTTGCCCGCCACGGGCTTTGGTTTGGTTAATCAAATCGGCAGTCGCTTGGGGCAACTCAGCATATTCTGAGTGCATTTTATGGCGCAAAATATCCTCTGTCTTGACAGGGGCAAATGTGCCTGCACCGACATGCAAGGTGACAAAGGCGGTATTGATGCCCTTGGACTTGAAGGCAGCCAATACATTGTCATCAAAATGCAGGCTTGCGGTCGGTGCGGCTACGCTGGCAAGTTTGGTTGGGTCATGAAATACCGTTTGATAACGGGTTTCGTCATTGTCATCGGCATGGCGCTCAAAATAGGGCGGAATCGGCAGTTCACCATAGTGCTCAAGCACAGGCAATATCGGTTGGTCAAACGCTAGCAAAAATAAATTGTCTTCACGCCCCATTACCGTGGCATGAATGTTACCATCGGCAAGGCTCAGCGTTTGCCCCTCTTTTGGGCTGCGGCTGGCGCGTACATGACACAAAGCGGTGTGCTTTTGGTTGCCAGTATCATCATCGGGCAAAATACGCTCAACCAATACTTCGACCGCGCCGCCACTGGCTTTTTGCCCAAACAGCCTTGCTTTCATGACCTTGGTGTCATTAAACACCACCAAGTCACCACTATTTAACAACTCTGGCAAATCCACAAATTGTTGGTCTTTGGGTTGACCATGGGCAGGCAAATACAGCAGTCGAGAGGCAGAGCGCACCGCTAACGGATAGCGGGCAATAAGTTCATCGGGCAGTTGATAATCAAAATCATCTAAAGTTAAAGGCATTTATGGGTTACTCGGTGATAGCAGAATCTTTGGTAAGGTGGACATTGGCTTTAGGAAATGGACGGATTTTATCGGCGTCCGACCAAGCTTTGACCCAGTCATCAGGTGGCATATTGATATCTTTATAATCCAGCGCGCTGAGCACTTGCTCAGTCGGCAAAACCTTGCCTGTCACGATGTTAGTGATACCGGTGCGCAGCAGCGCAGCGCAAGTCGGCTGACCTTTGACCCACATGCTTTGTTCAATATAAAACCAGTGCTCATCAACGGCTATCAGTCGGGTTTTGATGGTGACTTTATCAAATAAACGAACACGCTTACGATATTGGATGGTACTACCAGCGACCACCAGCCCCCAGCGGTGCTTGAATAATTTTTTGGCAAGCCCAGAGCGAATGGCAAGATCGTTTCGCCCCAAATCAAACAGCGTAAAAATACGCCCGTTGTTCATTTCAAAAAAATGGTCAATGTCGTTGATATTAGCGGTCAAGGTGATTTCGCTGGTATCGGTTAATTGAAGCGAATGACCTTGCTTTTGTTTAATCGCGCTTTTGATGGCATGGGTGCCCAGTCGTAAAAAAGGATACATGGTTGTTCTCAATCTAAATTTGTGCCACATTATAGGTAAATCGCGCTTGTTTAGCAAAATTTGTCACTATCATTACCCGACAAGTCACTATAATTAACCTATAAAAGGAAAGCAAATGACCAATCAATCACAGGTAGCAGCGCAACCATTATCAGCGGACGCTAAAAAGGTATTAGATTTTTGGTTGCAGGAAAATACTAAGCCATTTTGGTTTGCCAAAGATGAGGATTTTGATAAAACTGTAACGGCTAAATTTTTAGCCACACTTGAGCAAGGCAAACGAGGCGAGTTAGGGGATTGGCGAACCAGTACAAAAGGGCGACTGGCAGAAATCATTGTATTGGACCAGTTTTCGCGCAATATTTTTCGAGATTCTTCACAAGCTTTTGCCCAAGATCACATGGCGTTAGTATTGGCGCAAGAAATTGTCAAACAGCCAGATTTTGACAAGTTGAATCAAGACGAACGCAATTTTGCTTTAATGCCTTTTATGCATGCAGAATCGGCAAACATTCATCAGCAGGCGTTGCCATTGTTTAAAAAATACGCCAGTGACGATACATTAGCGTTTGAATATAAGCATCAAGCCATTATTGAGAAATTTGGGCGTTATCCGCACCGCAATGCAATTTTGGGTAGACAATCCAGTGAGGAGGAAATTGCCTTTTTACAACAACCCAACTCATCATTTTAACTTTTATTAAGTTGTTGCTGGATCGCCCAATCAATATGTTCTTGTGTGTTTTCGCCTAACATTGGGCGTTTTTCTTGCAATTTGTCAATAATTGCTTGGCTAAATGGTGCATTACCCAAGGCTACCGCCACATTGCGCATAAAATTGTCGTAGCCCGTGCGGCGAATCGGCGAGCCTTCGGTTTTTGTCAAAAAATCCTGTGTATCCCACGCCCATAACTCAAGCAATGACACCTCATCTAAACGGTGACGCGGATTAAAATCCTCAATCGTCGCTAATCTGGCAAATTTATTCCAAGGACAAATCAACTGACAATCATCACAGCCAAAAATGCGATTGCCGATTTTGGGGCGAAGTTCTACAGGGATTTTTCCATCTAATTCAATGGTTAAATACGAAATACACAGCCGTGCATCGACATCATAATGCCCGGTGGGTGTTTTGCGGATGGCATGGGTAGGGCACACATGAATACAAGCACGGCAACTGCCACAATGCGATGATATGGTTTCGATTTGCTTTTTATCCTCTGCCAAAGGCAAGCTGGTGAATAATTCCCCCAACACAAAAAATGACCCCGCTTGTGGGTGAATCAGCAAAGTGTGTTTGCCTGTCCAGCCCAAACCTGCTTGCTCAGCCAACGCGCGCTCAAATATAGGCGCGGAGTCGCTAAAGGGGCGAAATACAAAGTCGTTGGCATATTGCGGATAATCGGTGGTTAGTTTGTCTTGAATCAGTCTGGCTAGGGTTTTTAATAACCCTCGCATGGTTTTATGATAATCACGTCCTCGAGCATAGCGGGCAATAATCGCTGAGTTAGGGCGCTCGTTGTCTGGTACACTGCGTTTGGGCGGCGGCGTGACCAAATAATCTAAACGCACACTAATGATACTTTGCGTCCTGTCAACTAACAGGGCAGGGTTAGCACGTTTATCATGATTGTCTTCAAAAAACAGCATATCCCCATGTTTACCTTGGGCAAGCCAAGTTTGCAAGGCATCAAGCTGTTTTACAAAGATGGGATTGGCGGGATGCACAAAGCCACAATCAGCAAACCCCAACGCCTTGGCTTGCGCCTTTATCCAGCCCTTGAGTGCATTGAGTTCGTTTGTAGTGTCCAACATGCCAACAACCAGGTAAAATTAAAATGCTATTATAGCAAAATAAACACCTACCACATCATTGGAACATCTTATGCAAAGTAATGCACGGACGGATAAAACTACTGTGATGCAAAACGCCATTGCCTTATATAGCCCCAAAAAAATTTATGACCTTAAAAAAAACTGGTTTAGCAAAAATGACAGTTTTGCCTTGATGCAACAAGCTGCATGGCAACTTGCACACATCATCAAGCATGAAAGTAACAATCAAAAAGGCAGTAACCTTCAAAAAAGCAGTTACCTTCAAAAAAGCAGTCACTCTCAAAAATCGGTATTGGTAGTGGCAGGCGCGGGTAATAATGGCGGCGATGCTTGGTTGGTGGCGCATTATGTGAACCAGCTTTGCCCAGATTGGTCAGTTACCGTAGTACAAGTCGCAGCGCCTAGCACCCTCGACAGCCAAACAGCAAAGCAGATGTACCTGTCAAACTGTGCAAATGCAGCAAAATATCTGACCTTGACGGCATTTTTACAGCCATTCTATGAGCTTGGTTTAAGCTATCATTATGATGTGGTGATTGATGGGTTATTGGGTATTGGGCTCGATGGCAAGCCTAGTGGTGATTATCAGACAATCATCAATTGGATTAATCAATACCGCAAGCAAGTTCACGCTTGTCAAGTCATCAGCATCGATGTACCCAGCGGACTTAATGCCGCTACGGGCGAAGTGTATGATGATACGGCGATTAAAGCAGACAAGACACTTTGTTTAATTGGGCGAAAAGTCGGACTGCATATCGGGGATAGTAAAGATTATGTTGGCAGCGTTATCGATGTGCCTTTGCTCCCTGTTGAGCAATCAGGCATCTTGTTGCATTCCCTACTACCTAACTTGCCACAACGTCAGCAGGTGAGCCATAAAGGTACGTATGGTCATGTACTCATCATCGGTGGTAATCGGCTACAGCATGGGCATGGCATGGCAGGGGCGGCGATATTGGCCGCCAGTGCAGCATTGAGCAGTGGTGCAGGCAAAGTCACCGTTGCTTGTCATGGTGATTTTCATTCAGCCATTGTCACCGCTTTGCCCAATGCCATGACCGCGGATTTACACAATATCGCTAGCGTCATTGAGCTGATTAACGCGGTGGATGTGGTTGCCATCGGCATGGGTCTGGGTAGAGATAAAGCAATGCTTGATTTATTTAACCAGTATCTTGCAGCTATCAAACAATCAGAGAAGCTATGTGTCATTGACGCCGATGGTTTATACCATTTGGCAGATTGGGCAGGCACGAGTGACGGTTTAAATGCTCCAATTCAACTACGATTGGGACAGTCAAACCAACGGTTTTACCTAACGCCGCATTCAGCGGAAGCAGGACGTTTGCTCAATCAACCCTATGCCGACATCGATCGAGACAAAATCAGCGCGATTCGGGCATTAGCTCACCACTATGGGGGCAATTGGCTTATCAAAGGGGCACAAACGATTGTGCTTGAACGTGCCAGTCTTGAGCGTGACAGTTTTGAACGAGACAGCATTGATATTTGCGGCTTGGGCAATGCCGGTATGGCAACCGCTGGCATGGGCGACTGCTTGGCAGGTCTGATGGCGGGCTTATTGGGGCAAGCAATTGCCGCACCCATGCTAACCGCCGTGCTCATACATGCCAAAGCAGGTGATACGTTAGCAGAAAAAATGGGTGAATATGCGTTGCAGGCCCATCACATGGCATCGGCAATCGGTGACATCATCCATCAAATCACGCAAGATTAAAATCACGGCAGGTTAAGAAGGTTCAATAGAAAAAAGGTGAGAATTCACTCACCTTTAACCTTTACGCACCTTTAATTTTAACTGAATGCTAAAGTCATATAGCATGCAAAGTTATTTACAGTATTGGCTCACTGTTTGCGCGACTTGCTGACGGCGTAGCTCAATTTCACGACCATCTAAATATTTACGTTCACCTTTATTGTCCATTTCATAGACGCGCCCGCCTTGGTTTAAGTTGGCCAGGGTATTTTGTAAGGATTTGCAGCGCTCCGCATCTTGCTGTTTTTTGAGTTGCTGATTTTGTGCTTCAAGTTCAGCAGCGCGTTTTTGATCGGCTGTCAGCGTTGGTGATACACCTGATGCAGCACCTGTGCTATTGCCAGCGGTTGCAGGTGAACGACTACTAGGTCCAAGTTCACGGGTATTAACCACTTGCACTTGTCGCAAATTAACACCATTGGTCGGCGCATATTGGCTATAATGCGGCACACCATTTTTGTCAGTCCACTTGTAATAAGTTGCTGCATTTGAACTCGCCATAACGAATGGTGATATCATGAGTGATAACAAAAACAGTGGCTTTAACATTGTTTTTCCTATGCAAGAAACTAGAAAGTTATGCGATAGCCTATCACAGCTTGATAGCTTTTAGCAGTAAATTTCGACAAGATAATCGTTTAATTTCCTAAAGGTAATTTTCTAAAAACGACTGGCTCAATCAGTCCGAAATTTTAAAGTTTATCAAGCTTTAAAACCAATCCTTAAAATCAAGCCTCAAACGATTCATTTACCTATAACTAAAAGTTATAAATTTTAGTAGCTTTTTTTTATTGACAAGTGTTAAAAAAACTCACATCATAAGTCTTCTACTGGTCGTTAGTAACAATTATCGTTGGTTACTAATTGGTAAAATCTAAGCTGATTGGCGCTATCCGCTGATTAGGCTCTCCAATTGGATGAGAGCATTTTTTACCGTTGTTGTTGTTTATGAATCTAAACAAAAGAATCTAACAACCCTGACTTATCGGTCAACAAAGACAAAAAGTAGCCATCAATTTATACATTACGTAATTTTCGTGATGCTTTCTTTTTTGGTTATCATGCTTTTTGCCCTCGTCTGATTTGTTCACTGTTACCTCATGGCAGTGTTGAAGATTCTTGCTAATCATTTAGCAATTTTTATCTAAAACAACTTCCCAGTATCATTTTTGAAGACGACCATAAAAGGTGATGACAGTGACTCAAACTACCCAAGCTCCCAATATGACGGGAGAAAACCAAACGGCTCACGCTGCACCCAATTTTGACAAAAAAACCGCCAAAGCCTCAGCAGGTGAACCTGTCATGATGTCTGGTGCAGAAATGCTGGTGCAAGCGCTAATTGACGAAGGTGTTGAATACATTTTTGGCTATCCAGGCGGCGCCGTGTTGCATATTTATGATGCTTTGTTCAAACAAGATAGCATTGAGCACATCCTCGTGCGTCACGAACAAGCAGCGGGTCATATGGCAGATGCTTATTCCCGTGTGACAGGTAAAACTGGGGTGGTATTGGCGACATCGGGTCCAGGCGCCACCAATACGGTTACCGCCATCGCTACCGCGTTTATGGATTCCATTCCGATGGTTGTCATCTCAGGTCAGGTGCCTTCAAGCCTCATCGGTGATGATGCGTTCCAAGAAACTGATATGATTGGTGTGTCACGTCCGGTCGTCAAACACAGTTTTCAAGTACGTCATGCCAGCGAAATCCCAGAAATCGTGCGTAAAGCGTTTTATATCGCAAGCTCTGGTCGCCCAGGTCCTGTGGTGATTGATGTACCCAAAGACAAAACCGCGCCTAACGAAAAATTCCCTTACCATTTTCCTGAGTCGGTCAGTATGCGTTCTTACCAACCATCGGTTCGCGGTCATTCAGGACAAATTCGTAAAGCCATCGAAACCTTAATTGCTGCCAAACGCCCTGTTCTATATTCAGGGGGTGGCGTGATTGCGTCAAACGCAAGTGCAGAATTAACCGCATTAGCCCGTTTACTTAATTTACCGGTGACCAATACTTTGATGGGTTTGGGCGCTTATCCAGGATCGGATAAACAGTTTTTAGGTATGCTTGGGATGCATGGGACGTATGAAGCCAATATGACCATGCATAATTCAGATGTGATTTTGGCTGTGGGCGCGCGTTTTGATGACCGTGTGACCAACAATACGCAAAAATTCTGTCCAAACGCTAAAATTATCCATATTGATATCGACCCTGCATCAATCTCAAAAACCATCAACGCACACATCCCGATCGTCGGTGATGTAAAAAATGTGCTAAGTGATATGCTCGCCGTATTAACAGAAAATAACGCACAGCTTGACCAAGCCGCGTTAAATGATTGGTGGGCGCAAATCAATGAATGGCGTAAACGTCATGGACTACGCTATGACAAAGACGATAGCAATGGCATGAAACCACAGCACGTTGTTGAGCGCTTATACGAGTTAACCCATGGTAAAGCTATCATCACATCTGATGTGGGTCAGCACCAAATGTTTGCCGCCCTATACTATAAATACGATGAGCCCCGTCAATGGTTAAACTCAGGCGGGTTAGGCACCATGGGCGTAGGGTTGCCTTATGCAATGGCAGCCAAACTTGCTAACCCAGAGCGCGATGTGGTCTGTATCACCGGTGAAGGCTCAATTCAGATGAATATCCAAGAGCTATCAACTTGCCTACAATATAACTTACCCGTAAAGATTTTAAATCTTAACAACGCCCAGTTGGGTATGGTAAAACAATGGCAAGACATGATTTATGAAGGTCGTCATTCGCACTCTTATATGGATTCATTGCCAGATTTTGTCAAACTTGCAGAAGCTTACGGTCATGTCGGTATCCAAATCACCGACCCAGCCAAACTTGATGAACAACTTGCTTATGCCTTATCACTTAAAGATCGATTGGTATTTATCGATGTGCTAGTCGATAAAAACGAGCATGTTTATCCAATGCAATTAGCGGGTCAGTCAATGCGTGATATGTGGTTAGCCAAAGGGGAGCGTACCTAATGAAACATTTAATTTCTGTCTTAATGGAAAATGAATCAGGGTCACTGTCTCGTGTGGTTGGCTTGTTTTCACAACGTGGCTACAACATCGAGACATTGAACGTCGCGCCAACCGATGACCCGACTTTATCGCGTTTGACCTTGACCACAGATACCGATCAAAATAAGATTGAGCAAGTGACCAAACAGTTGCACAAGCTGATTGAAATCGTTAAAGTAACCACGCTGACCGATAGTGTACATATTGAGCGCGAACTCATGCTGATCAAAGTACGCGCCACGGGTAGCAACCGCGAAGAAGTGAAGCGCTGTGCGGATATCTTCCGTGCAAGTATTGTTGATATCACGCCCAATGTCTATACCATTCAAATTGTCGGTGACACCGAAAAATTGGACGGCTTTATCGAATTGATGGGACGTGAACGCATTTTAGAGGTCGTACGTTCTGGTGTTATTGGTATCGCTCGGGGTGAAAAAATCCTCAGCGTCTAAATTTACCAACCTTTTAATCTTTTAATAGTAGTTGTTTTTTACACAAGGAAATAGTTATGAACATTTTTTATGATAAAGATTGTGATCTATCAATCATCCAAGGCAAAAAAGTTGCGATTATCGGTTACGGATCACAAGGTCACGCCCACGCATTGAACCTAAAAGACAGCGGTGTTGATGTTACGGTAGGGCTTCGTAAAGATTCATCCTCTTGGAAAAAAGCAGAAAATGCCGGCCTAAAAGTGGCTGAAGTAGAAGAAGCCGTCAAGCAAGCTGACTTAGTCATGATTTTGACCCCTGATGAATTCCAAAAACAACTTTACAATGACGTGATTGAGCCAAACATCAAACAAGGTGCCACGCTTGCATTTGCCCATGGTTTCTCAATCCATTACAACCAAGTGGTACCACGTAAAGACCTAGACGTCATCATGATTGCGCCAAAAGCACCGGGTCATACCGTTCGTAACGAATTTGCCACAGGCGGCGGTATTCCTGACTTAATCGCCGTTTACCAAGATGCCTCTGGTCAAGCCAAACAAGTGGCGTTGTCTTACGCGATGGGTGTCGGCGGTGGTCGTTCAGGTATCATCGAAACAACGTTCAAAGACGAAACTGAAACTGACCTATTTGGTGAGCAAGCGGTACTTTGTGGTGGTGCGGTTGAACTGGTCAAAATGGGCTTTGAAACCTTGGTTGAAGCAGGTTATGCCCCAGAGATGGCGTACTTTGAATGTCTACACGAATTAAAATTGATTGTAGACTTGATGTACCAAGGCGGTATTGCTGATATGAACTACTCAATCAGTAACAACGCAGAATACGGTGAATACGTGACAGGTCTAGAAGTTATTAATGACCAATCACGTGAAGCGATGCGTAATGCCCTAAAACGTATCCAATCAGGCGAATATGCAAAAATGTTTATCGCTGAAGGTATGTCAAATTACCCATCAATGACAGCGCGCCGTCGTCAAACCGCTGAGCACGAAATCGAAAAAACAGGTGCCAAACTTCGCGGTATGATGCCTTGGATTACTTCAAGCAAAATCATCGACAAAGAGAAAAACTAGTTTTGCACCCAGTTAGTTTTACCAATGACATCATACCCAATTGGTAAAAACGATAAAATGACAATAACCCTGCGCTGTGTAAAGTTACATGGACAGGGTTTTTTAGTATAAAATAATGGTTATCGATATAAAGTTTATGAGATTTGTTTTGAATATAGCGTCTGTTTGGCAGTTGTCGACTGCAACTTTTTTACACACTTTTAGCGGCATGAATGCTTTGCCTGCATTGGCAAATCCTTTGAATCACCTGATGGGGGATAGCTATACGTTAAACTGGCAAGCAATTTATCTGGTCGGTACGTTAATTGTCGCTCTACTGATTGCGTATGAATCTATAGTTTTAAAGAAAAACTTAGGAAAATTGCCGCAATCAGCGTTATTTAGCGTGAGCTCCATATTAGAAACTGTGTGGCTCATGGTATCCGTGGTCGCCGTATATTATGGCGCATTTAGTAGCATTGCCAAAGTCGTGCCATTTGCCTATATTTTGTATAGCATATTTGGTTGGATTTACGGATTTTATCTACTCAAAGATCAGGCAGGCGATATTAAAGATGTCGATGATATGAGTATGCCCATCAAATATATGGACTACAGCCTATCATTTTCACTGGTGATTACGGTGACCAGCATTGCGATATTTATCAATATGTTGATGAACGGTGTTATCGCCTTTAATCTAGCTTAATAAAGTCAATTTAAATCCCTTTTTAATTGTAACTTTGTGGTAAAAAAATTCAAATAATAGTAGGTGAAACGCTAAAACTAGGCTATACTGTGATTATTCGCTAAAATACACTTAACAAATTTTTGGCGATGACAATTTATAACACCCTGTATTTACCTAAGTAATTGCAAGCGTTATAGATAACATAGTTAATTTTTAATGTAGGATTTTTTATGTCAGATAAAGCTACTGGTACTGTAAAATGGTTCAATGAGAGCAAAGGTTTCGGCTTCATCGCTCAAGACAATGGCGGTCAAGACGTTTTTGCTCATTACAGTGCAATCCAAGGTTCAGGTTTTAAAACACTTAAAGAAGGTCAACGTGTGAGCTTCGTATTGAGCCAAGGTCAAAAAGGCCCACAAGCCGAACAAATCGAAGCACAATAATAATAACTACAAGCTTAATTGTTTGTTTATTAACTGCTTATCTTAATTAGCTTGCAATAAAGAAAAACAACCAGACGATAGGTTGTTTTTTTTGCGCGTTTGTTTTGTGTTCCATATTCATATCAAACACAAGACATTGTATGTTGAATATTTAGTTAAAAAATTTCCCTAATTATTTTAGTTATGATATATTCGAAAAATTCAAGAATTTTTGATGTTTTCCAACCATTTTTTTATGACTTAAAATTCATAGGATTTTCTTGATTTGTTGGGTAAGTTATCGCAACATATATTATTAACGAAGATAATGGGTATTGTGAGTATTCACAGTATAACTATTCTTTTTAGCTTGCTAAGTTAGCTCACCAAGCTAGTTTAAGTTAAAAAGAATAGGATGTTCATTTTATCATGACTGGGGATACTTGGATTTATCCTCCTTTTTTAATTCATATAACAAACGAGGAACGTATGAAAGCATTAGTTGCTGTTAAACGTGTAGTTGACTATAACGTAAAAGTTCGTGTAAAAGCGGACAACACTGGTGTTGACTTAACCAATGTTAAAATGTCTGTAAACCCATTTGATGAGATTGCTGTGGAAGAAGCTGTACGCCTACAAGAAGCGGGCGTGGTCTCTGAAATTGTTGTTGTATCTATCGGTCCAAAAGAAGCACAAGAACAAATCCGTGGCGCAATGGCACTGGGTGCAGATCGTGGTATTTTAGTTGAAACTACCGACACTGTGCGTCCACTACAAGTGGCAAAAATTTTAAAAGCGATTGCACAAGCTGAAGCTGCTGACATCATTTTACTAGGCAAACAAGCGATTGATGATGACAACAACCAAACAGGTCAAATGCTAGCGGCATTATTAGATGTGGGTCAAGCAACCTTTGCATCCCAAGTAAAAGTCGACGGGGGCAGTGTCAACGTAACACGTGAAATCGATGGTGGCTTACAAACCGTTCAGTTATCATTGCCTGCGGTTATCACCACTGATTTACGTTTAAATGAACCACGTTATGCCAAACTGCCTAACATCATGAAAGCGAAGAAAAAACCATTAGAAGAGAAAAAACCAGAAGATTATGGTGTTTCTACCGCTAGTAACATTCAAATCGTAAAAGTAACGCCACCTGCAGAGCGTAAAGCGGGTGTTAAGGTTAAATCGGTTGACGAGTTAGTCGATAAATTAAGAAACGAAGCTAAAGTTATCTAATTATTAGTTATCTAATCATTTAACTACCTTCAATTTAATTCGTCATTTAACGATAGCGATTATCAAATATTAAGGAAAATCTCATGGCAATTTTAGTATATGCAGAACATGATAATAAAGAGCTGAAAAAAGCAACACTCAACACCGTAACGGCAGCAAGCAAAATCGGTGGCGATATCGTTGTATTAGTTGCAGGTCTTGGCTGTGAAGCCGTGGCAGAACAAGCCGCTAAAGTAGCGGGGGTGTCAAAGGTGCTTTGCGCAAGTAATGCTGCTTTTGAGCATCAACTGGCTGAAAACGTCGCTAAACTCGTGGTATCGCTTGCAGGTGATTATAGCCATATCGTGGTACCAGCAACAACAACAGGTAAAAACTTCTTACCACGCGTTGCCGCTTTGTTAGACGTCAATATGCTAACTGATGTGACCGCTGTGATTGATGCAGAGACATTTGAGCGTCCAATCTACGCAGGTAACGCCATTGCAACCGTTAAAGATACTGAAAGCAAAAAAGTTATCACAGTTCGTACCACCGCATTTGATGCAGCGGCAGCAGAAGGTGGCGCAGCCAGCATAGAACAAGTAAGCGCAGGCGAAGATGCGGGCAAATCAAAATTTGTCGGTGAAGAGTTAGCAAAATCTGATCGTCCAGAATTAACGGCTGCAGAGATTGTTGTATCGGGTGGTCGTGCATTAGCCAGCGGTGAAAACTTCACCAAGTATATTGAACCACTGGCTGATAAACTAGGCGCTGCGATGGGTGCATCACGTGCGGCAGTTGACGCAGGTTATGTGCCAAACGACCTACAAGTGGGTCAAACGGGTAAAATTGTCGCGCCAAACCTATATATCGCCGCAGGTATCTCAGGTGCTATTCAGCATTTGGCAGGTATGAAAGATTCAAAGGTTATCGTTGCCATCAACAATGACCCAGAAGCGCCTATCTCTCAAGTGGCTGATTATTTCCTAGAAGGTGATATTTTTACAGTCTTGCCAGAATTAACTAGCAAATTGTAATTGCCGCTATCATAATCTACCAAGCGATAAATATAAAAAAACCTCATGCTTTTTGAGGTTTTTTTATTTGCTATTTACAGGCTAAGCACTGACTTAATTATCGCTAAAAGTATATTGATTGTTGTATAGCGACTAGGTAATATAATAAAAATTATGGGATTTTATTGATAGCAAATTTTTTGGGAATAAATGGTGAAAATGGATTTAAAAAAATTCCGTACAGAGATGCAGCAGCGGCTTAGCGAGCAGCAACTAGACAATGTTAAAGTACGTCCCTTTATCTGTTCAGGGTCACCCCTTAATTGCAAAATTATGATGGTCGGCTACAATCCGGCTCGCGAAGTTAATTTAGACGTGTTTGATGCCGATATTTGGCATGATGACATAGGATTTGATCGTGAATCGTTTGCTGAGCATTATGACATCGCTAGCTACAATGATGATTTACAGTGGAATCGCAACCATATATTTCAGCAAAATTTGATTGATGAAATCTCAAATCATCCTGTGATTGAAACTTATCTTTATAGTGTTATCACCCCTAAAAAAACTTTATTAAGCCCTCAGCATAAACACACACATATATTTGATTGGCTATATGGTATTCTAAAACCTGTCTTAGTTATCACTCAAAATATTGATGTAATTAAATATTTTGAACGAGAAGTCAATAAAATTCTGGTGAGAAATACTTTTAATGCCATTACTTATCGCGATTTACACTGTGTGATTTTGCCCATCAGCCATTTATCCAAAAAATGGAATGACACCGAAATGTACCATTTGAAAGAAGAAATTGATGAGTTATTTAATTTAATTGATGTATAGACAATTATTTGTCATTGACAAATGAATAGCGCAATAGAAAAAGCTTAATAGATGATGGTGTTAAGCTTTTATGGTTAAAGTCTATGGGAAAAGTTATAACCAACCTGCCTTTTTAAATCGATAGTAAAGCGTGAAACAAATGGTCAAAATAAATGCCAACAAAATATAGTAGGCATAATGCATTTTTAGTTCAGGCATATTTTCAAAGTTCATCCCATAAATCCCTGCGACGGCAGTCGGAACCGCGAGGATACCTGCCCAAGCGGCAAGTTTTCGTACCACCTCATTCTGACCCATATTCACCACGGCCATGTAAGTATCCATAGCAACACTGAGCATTTCGTTGAGTCCATTGACCGCATCAAGCGCACGCAGTAGATGGTCATTGACGTCGCGAAAATACGGTTTGGCTTGGCTAGGGAAACTTGGAATCAAATCAGTCTTTTTATGATTGATAAAAAAATTACAGATATCTTGTACGGGTAAGATGACAGCACGCATATGTACGAGCTGTGATTTTAATTCATACAAATTGCGCAGCGTATGCTTGTTAAAGTTTTCAGAGAAAATTTCCCGTTCTTGCTCACGCAAATAACGTCCTAATTTTTCAGTGATAGGTAAGTAGTTATCGACGATAAAGTCTAGAATGGCATGCAGTACAAAGATGGGTCCAAGGCGCAATTTTTCTGGTCGGCGATGACAAAAATCTCGCACACTTTGGTAGCTATGAGAGGCACCTTGACGAATAGTGATAATATATTGCTTGCCCATAAAGATAGCCGTAGTGCCATAACGAATGGTGTTTTCGGTCAATTTGGCGGTTCGTACCACCACGAACACGCTATCATTACCATAGCTTTCAACTTTGGCGCGTTGATGTTCAGCAAAAGCATCTTCGATGGCAAGTTCGTGCAAGTCAAATGCCTCTTGAACTTCTCGAATGGTTTCGATACTTGGGTCGTGTAGTCCTACCCAAACAAATACGTTGTTGTTGGATAATTCGCGGCGCACATCATCAAGCTCAATCTCGCCGATTTTTTCCCCAGATTTACGAGAGTAGGCAAAGCAGTTGGCAATCTCATTTTTCCCTTTAAAGCGATCTTCGGTGATTTCAGCTTCAGGGTTATACTCAGGGGGTGGTACATCGGTAGGTGCATAGACTTCGACAGTGCCATCATCGTCATAATCTTCGCCATAGATATAACTATCATCACCATGCAAATCGAGTTCTTCATCAGCGATTTCATCATACATGACATCCGCATTGGCGAGGGTAAAAGCATCTGCAGACATATCATGTGGCGGATTAAGCGTTGAGGCTAAAGGCGGCGTTACGCGCTGGGTCGTCTGAGTGGGGTGCTCTAATAAATCGTCGCTGCGTTCAGATAAATTTTTGTTTTGGTGGGGTGGCGTCATAACCAAAAACCTCGCTATCACGATTTGAAAGAGTTGTATCAGATCGAATAAATGTGTCCAGTCGTTATCAAAGTACTAAAAGGTAGCAACCACAAAACAGCAAGTAAACATCAAAGTAAGCCACTTCGCCTGTTTGTTCTTGCTATTTTGTAATTCTCAGTTATTTTTAAACGAATAAAAAAAGAAGTCATGCATTGACAATGCAATCGTACCGCTAAAATTAGATGGATAATGATAACAGTGAAAAATGACAATCTCAAGATAATTATACATGTCAATCCCCTAAAACCTAGTTGAATCTAGTTAACCATGGACTTAGCAACGGTCATTTTTTCACTATCGCCTTAAATAGCGTACTGCTGCAGTATCTCTATATTTACTAACTCTAAGAGACTCTCATGACATGCGGCAAGCTTTAGCGGCGGCGCAACCCCCGCATCCAATGCTTCCACCCAGCGCAGGGCACACACGCACCAAAAATCATTGGGCTGCAGCCCTGGAAAACCAAATTCGGGTAAAGGCGTCACCAAATCATTGCCTTTGGCAACAGAAAATTCCAAGAATTCTCGGGTCATTTTGGCGCAAACCGTGTGTAAGCCGACGTCACCAGCGCCGGTATGACAAAAACCATTTCGATAATAACCTGTTAATGGATCAAAACAGCAACTCGCTAGTGCGGTACCCAGTACATTGGTTTGGTTTAATTCAGCTTTTGGATGATAGGACATAATGAGCTCTTTTAATGTTTTGATTGGTTTAGATGGAAGATTGGCTAAAGTTTAAAGATAGATGTTGGTAGTTTTTCTAAAGCAGTGCTCTGAGTTTTTTGCATGAAATCTCGCTGGTAAAATTGCTCGAGTGCAGCTTTGTTTGCCTCACTTACTGCCTTGTCAAATACCTCAGCCAAACGTAATTTTAAATACCCTAAGGCGATACCAAAAAAGATTTGGCTTAACGCATCGCTTTGTGCATCGAGCTGTGGTGCATTAGGCAGTAAATTAGACAATAGACTGGTCGAGCGCTCAATAAATGGATGTGGGGTAGCAATTGATGGCTGAAAGCGCTCGGTAGCAAAGGCACGAACAGTTTGGTTGATAATGCCGAGGCTCAGGCTTATTAAAGCGGCAGATTTTTCATCAGCGAAAATTTGCGGCATAAGGTGCGCCAAAATCACACTGCTTTCTGTGATGAGTAATTGATTATCGGTGAGCAGGGCAGGTACTTGGCTAAAAGGGTTGACCGCTAATAATTCTTGTGGGTTTTCCCAAGGCATGACAAATATAAGCTCGGCATCAATCTGCTGGCGTAAACAGGCGACCATCACGAGACGGGCGAAAGGGGAGGTGGTTGAGACAAAGAGTTTCATGGGTAAATTGGATTTCCCTATACTGGTTGCATGGGTGTAAGTTTTAATAAATAAGTTTCAATAAAATTTTATAGGAGTTTAGCATAAAAAATTGGGCAATAAAAAAATGCCTAAGCCCAGTGAAGCTATGATACAATGAAAAGGAAAAGTGCCCTTATTTTATTCTTTGCTTATTTTATTTTTGTAAGTGCCCTTCTCATCGATTATTCTATGATTTTACATGGTAATTCATGGTCTATGTTTTCATATGGCCGCTTGTTGTCATGTCTAGTGATATATCATTTAATCATCCTTAGGATTTATTGTGTCAAATTTAGCATCAAATTCCACAAACGTGGCAAATCAGTCTGCTTTTTATCTTAATACAAAAAATACTTGGCTATTACCCGATGGGGTTGTCGATTTACTATCAACCGAAGCGGTAAAGCAAGAAACCTTGCGTTATCAACTGACCCGTATTTTAATCAGCCATGGCTATGAATTTATTAGCCCGCCTATGATTGAATATACTGAAAGCTTGCTCGGCTATGCGTCTGAAGATGTTAAATTACAAACTTTTAAAATCATTGATCAGCTAACCGGTCGGCTCATGGGGGTACGCGCAGATATTACCCCACAAATTGCGCGGATTGATGCGCGTCTACACAATAATCAAGACACTAGTAACCCATCAAAATCAATTTCCCGCTATTGTTATGCAGGGCATGTAATCTATACCATGCCAAAGGGCTTATTTGGTTCGCGCACCCCGCTACAGTTGGGCGCTGAGATTTTTGGTACCGATTCACTAGCCAGTGAAGTGGAGCTATTAGATGTGCTATTTACCTTGTTAGATAGTACGGATGTGATTGCACGCTCGCATATTGATATTGGTCATGTGGCGATTTTTCAGCAGCTTTGCCAGCTTGGCAGTGTACCTACGCATCTGCAAGAAAAACTAATTGAGCTCTATGCTAATAAAGCATTACCCGAGCTGAAACTTTTGACCAGCAAAATGCGCCAGTTTGGCGAATTTGCCAACGATTTTTATGTGCTTGGCGAGGCAGGTAATGACTTGCAAAAACTGAGCGAACGACTCTCAACTCAAGCTAAACACGATGCTATCATTGCCAAAGCCTTGTCTGATTTGACTTATTTGGTGAGCTATCTTGAAAACCACTGGGATGCCAATGTCAGTGTCGATGTCACAGGATTGGGATATCACTATCATACAGGCGTTGTCTTTAATGTGTACGTGGCAGATGAGTCATTGCCGCTGATTCGTGGTGGTCGTTTTAGCAACCATTTTCATCACGAAGTTGATAATACCGATGCCGTGCGTTCCGGCGTTGGCTTTAGCTGCGAGCTAAACCGTTGGCAAAATCATATCCAAATACATGAGCAGCCTTTTACCGTGGTGCCTTATAGCCATGTACAAACTATTTTACATGTACCCAATCATCCTGATGCGCCCGCCCTCAAACAAGCGATTGACTCACTACGCCAAGAAGGGCATCGGGTGATGATTGCGTTGGATGAAACCGATGAACCTGAGCAAACCACGCATCGCTTGCAAGTAGCGAATGGGGTTTGGTACTTAGAGCATTTGGCAGAAAATTAATTTTTAAGCTGTTGTAAATTTGTTTTTAGCAATTACTTTGATAAAAGGTGACTTATCATGAAACATACGGGAAAAAACGTCGTTGTCCTTGGTAGCCAGTGGGGCGATGAAGGTAAAGGCAAAATCGTTGATTTATTGACTGAAAAAGCCAGTGCGGTGGCGCGCTACCAAGGCGGTCATAATGCCGGTCACACCTTAGTCGTTGGCGGTAAAAAAACCGTATTACATTTGATTCCATCGGGTATTCTACGTGAAGGGGTTACTTGCTACATCGGTAATGGCGTGGTGCTAGCCCCAGACGCGCTATTAAAAGAAATGCAATCACTGGTTGAAGCAGGCGTGCCTGTGCGTGAGCGACTTCGTATTTCACCCAACTGCCCACTGATCATGCCACAGCATGTAGCGCTTGACCAAGCCCGTGAAGTCAAACGTGGTAACAACAAAATTGGCACGACCGGGCGTGGTATCGGCCCTGCCTACGAAGATAAAGTAGCGCGCCGTGCCTTGCGTTTTGCTGACTTGTTGCGAGCTGACTTCGCCGATAAACTAAAAACTAACCTTGAGTACCATAACTTTGCCTTGACCCAATATTATGGGGTGGACGCAGTTGATTTTGATGCGACCTTAAAGTTGGCAGAAGAGTGGCGTGATGCGCTAAAAGACTTGGTAGCTGATGTGACGGGCGAGCTTGACAAGCTATGCAAAGAAGGCAAAAACTTAATGTTTGAAGGTGCGCAAGGTACGTTGCTTGACGTTGACCACGGCACTTATCCCTTCGTTACCAGCTCAAATACCACCGCTGGCGGCGTGGCGACGGGCACGGGTCTTGGCCCCTTGTACTTTGACTATGTATTGGGTATCACCAAGGCTTACACCACACGCGTGGGCGCTGGTCCTTTCCCAACTGAGCTATTTGATGATATCGGTGAGCACATCGGTACTGTGGGTCAAGAATTTGGTGCTACCACGGGCCGCGCCCGTCGTTGTGGTTGGTTTGATGCAGCGATTCTACGCCGTGCTGTGGTACTAAACTCACTATCTGGTATCTGCTTGACCAAGCTTGATGTGTTAGATGACCTTGATCAGCTCAATATCTGCACGGGTTATGAGTTGCCAAGTGGTGAAGTTTGCGGCTCTAGCGATGCGGAGTTTTATGAGAATGTCAAACCCATCTACGAAACTTTGCCAGGTTGGAAAACTAGCACTGTGGGTGTGACAGAGTATGACAAGCTACCTGAAAATGCCAAAGCTTATATCAAACGCATTGAGCAGCTTATCGAGTGTCCCGTTGACATTATCTCAACAGGTCCTGACCGTGCCGAAACCATCGTGCTACGCGACCCATACGATGCCTAACCCTCACTCATCAAAAAACCCGATGTCACATCGGGTTTTTTATTTTAGGGTAAAAAATGCTGAATGATAGCTTACTCGCCTTAGCCAATTTATTAACCTCTGCTTTAACCGCTATCACAGGCGTGGGCGGCGGCATGATACTCATTGGACTGATGCCATTTTTTGTGCCTGCTGCAGCGATTGTGCCAGTGCATGGCGTGACCCAGCTTGTCAGTAATGCCACGCGCGCTTGGTTTGGTCGGGCTGCCTTAGACTTTACCTATTTTTGGCAATTTTTGGCGGGCTCATTGACGGGACTGTTGGTATTTGGCGTGCTTGTGCGCTTTATCCATTTAGAGCTTATTCCGTTATTTATCGGCATTTATATCTTACTAATAACTTGGTCAAGCACTTTTAACCGAGTGATTCGCCGTTTTGAAAGTTTCTTTTTGGTCGGATTTGCACAAACGGGCTTGGGCGTGTTTGTTGGCACACCGGGTCCACTCAATATCGCCATGCTCAATAAGTACTATGATGATAACAATGTCGTCGTTACCACGGGCGCCTTGATGATGACGGTGGTGCATACCGCTAAATTGATAGTTTATGTGGCGATGGGATTTGTGTTTGCCGATTATTGGCAATTGCTAGTGATGATGGTCATCATGGCAACCGTTGGCTCATGGCTTGGTACCCGACTTCGCCATAAAATCCGTTTAGACTGGCTAGAAAAAGTCCTGCCGTATCTACTCACCCTCATAGCGCTCAAATTGATTGTCGATATCGTCCACCGCTATTTTTTTTGAACCCCTAATGCCAAAAAATCTCAGTGATGAGCGCCATGGCGATGATGATAAATATCAAGCCACATAATCGATTAAGCCACATCAAGCGATTGCCCAATTGCAGCCAATCCGACAGTTTTTTGCCGCTCATGGTATAAACCAGCTGCCACGTTATCTCAATCATAAAAAAACCCACCGTGAGTATGAGGTATTGCGGCAATAAAGGCGCGGAAAAATTGATAAATTTGGGGAAAAATGCGGCAAAAAACAAAATCGCCTTGGGGTTGGACAATGACACCCAAACCCCTGTTTTAAACAGTTGCGCGGGGGTCGGTATGACCTGTAACTGGTCACTGTGCAATTCGCTGTCAGCTTGGCGCCAAGATTTTATCCCAAGATAGGCTAAATACAGCGCGCCAACGACTTTGATAATGGTCAGCAAAAAAGGCGCATTGGTACTGATAAGCCCTAGCCCTAACAGTGACGTTGTCAGTAATATAAATAAACCCATGCTCAGCCCTGCTAACGTCCACAGGGTTTTTTTGATGCCATAATTGACACCAAATTGGAACGCTAACAGCATATTAGAGCCAGGCGCTGCTGAGATAAGGCAAGTACTGATTAAAAAAAATAAGAAATTTTGCAGGGTCATTAGAATTTTTAGTAAATAAGTGAAAGATAGCCAATCAACGGTTAATGAGAAGTCTTGGCAGTGGGTGGAATGACAAACTGCCATTGCGGGTTAAAAAACCGTCGAAAAATCAGCAAAGTCGCTATTGTACACCCTAAGGTACTGCTGGTGGCAATTAAAAACAGGGTAATAATTTGATAAAGCACGGCTTGGTGCGGGTCTGCGCCTGCCAAAATTTGTCCTGTCATCATACCCGGCAAGCTCACTACCCCCACCACCATCATGCTGTTAATCGTCGGTGTGATGCCATTTTGAATGGCAGCAATGACGTAGGGTTTTGCAGTTTCCCAAGGCGTGGCGGACAATGCCAAATAAGTATTAATCATACTTTGTTCGCGATGAAAACTGCTGACAAGTTGGTTCATAGAGAGTGAGACAGCGGTCAATGAATTACCTAAAATCAGCCCCAATAACGGTATCATCACTTGCGGGCGAAACCATGTAGCAGCGTTGTCTGACAGCACCCACCCACCACCAAATATAGCTACCACCCAACTACTGACAAACACCGCCAATGCCGTATCCCAAAATAACCCTTTATAGGGTTTGTTAACCCGATTTTTGGCAGCGATAGTGGCGATAATCGACATAAAAGTCAAAATCGCCAACACTTCATACCATTGCTCTCTGGCAAAAATCCACGCAAGTACCAGTCCAATGAGACTTAGTTGAACCACCGTGCGAAAACTTGCAATGAGCAGGGATTTGACGATACCCAATTTCAACCAAACACTGATTGCCATCACCAGTAATAATGCCAGACTTGCTAGCGCCACTTGTAGGTAGGAGATAGCGGGCATGGTGATTGCTAATATCATCATGGCTGATTGCCTTGTACTATGGATGCGCGTATTTTGCTATCGATTGTTAACTCGTCATTGCTCAATTGACCATTAGCCATCGTCCAGTGGCTAGTGCCAATCGCCAATAAGCGCTGAATTTGGGTCGGCTCATGGCTGATCCACACCACGCTAGCATTGGGGGTGGATTGATACCAGTGGTTAATCAATGTTTCGACTTGGTGGGTGGTAGTGGTATCAAGGGAAGCAGTAGGCTCATCGAGTAATAAAATGGTCGGGTGCAACTGTAGCGTGCGTAATAAGTTGACAAGCTGTTTTTCGCCACCCGATAAGCTGCGGCTATCTTGCTGTAAAAACTGGGGTGATTTGCCAAGGTTAACTAGCTGCTGTTCATGCCAAGATACATCGAGTTTTTTGTCTTTATACAGTGCAAAGCTAAAGGGCAGGGTCAAGTTATCTAAGACGCTGCCCTCAATCATCTCACTTAGTTGCGCAATATAGGCCACCTGTGAGCGCCAAGTAGCTGGTGTCAAGTCGGTCAAATTTTTGCCGTTTAATGTAATGTGACCTGCTGACATAGGTAATAGGCTTGCTAGTAGCTTTAGCAGTAACGATTTGCCACTGCCAGACTGCCCGGTGATGATAATAAAGTTATGGTCATGGATTTCACCTGAAACATGATTGACGAGTGTTCGATTGTCGATTTGGTAAGACAGTTGGCTAAATTGCAGCATGGCTTTTTGAAGTATAGTTTTTTTAATGTATAGCGTTTTAAAGTATCGTGATAGAGTTATGACAGGGTGGTTTTATCCCAAAGCACTTCTTGACCGGCATCCAACCGAGCAACGACACGCGCCAATACAAACAGCCAATCGGACAGACGATTGATAAACTGTAGACTGAGTGGTGAGACATTATCATCCCGCGAGTTTAATGCCACGAGTAGGCGCTCAGCGTCTCGACAATAACAGCGAGCGATATGCACTTGGCTAGTCACAATGGTACCTGCAGGCAAGATAAAATCTTTGAGGGGTGGTAAATGGGTGTTCCACTCATCAATTTGATTTTCCAGCTCCGTCACATAGTCTGCCAAAATCCCGCGGTATTCGGGCATGGCAAGTTCACCCCCTAGATTGAAAAGCTGGTGCTGCAAGCGGCTTAACTTAGCATCAAATTGGGCGTGGTTGGGTTGGACATGGTTAGGTTGGGCTTGGCTGTTTTTAGTATGGTTATCTTGAGTAAGATAGCCCCGCAATAAACCGATTTGGGAGTTTAATAAGTCAATTTTGCCCATGGCGTCAAAGCGTAAGTCTGCTTTAGACATCCGTGAACCATCCGCCATGCCAGTGGTGCCGTCATCGCCCGTTCGGGTGTAAATCTTTGATAATCGATTGCCCATTGTAGAGACCTTAAAGTGTGAAATATGCCAAATCATAGCACTTTTAACAAAATTTCGGTATGATAACCGATTGTCTTTTTTACCCAACTTGCAAAGGTGACTATCCCATGACACAGCTGACACAGCCCATGCCGATTACCATATATGACTCGATGAGTGGACAAAAACGCCCATTCACGCCCTTAGAAGCAGGCAAAGTTGGCATGTATGTATGTGGGATGACGGTGTATGATTATTGCCACATTGGTCATGCACGGGTCATGGTCGGCTTTGATGTGGTCGTGCGCTGGCTGCGTCATATTGGCTATGATGTCAATTATGTGCGTAATATTACCGATATTGATGACAAAATTATTAACCGCGCTAAGGACAATGGCGAAAGTATCTATCAGTTGACAGACCGCTTTATCAAAGCCATGCATGAAGATGCGGACAATCTGGGCTGTGAGCGTCCTAATAGTGAGCCAAAAGCCACGGATTTTATCCCACAGATGCAGCATCTAATCCAAACGCTGGAAAGCAAAAAGTTAGCCTATCAAGGCGCAACGGGCGACGTCTATTATGCGGTCGAAAATTTTGCTGAGTATGGCAAGCTCTCAAAGCGTCGCTTAGCCGATATGCAAGCGGGTGCCAGTGAGCGGGTGAATGTTGAGACAGACAAAAAAAATCCGTTTGACTTTGTATTGTGGAAATCTGCCAAAGAAACAGAGCCATCTGAGACCAAATGGCAATCACCTTGGGGTGTGGGTCGCCCAGGTTGGCATATCGAATGTTCGGCGATGAGTACTTGCTGTTTGGGCGACACCTTCGATATCCACGGCGGCGGGCATGATTTGCAGTTTCCGCACCACGAAAACGAAATTGCCCAATCTGAAGGCGCAACTGGTAAAACTTATGCCAACAACTGGATGCATGTGGGCTTTATAAATGTTGATGGCGAGAAAATGTCAAAATCACTGGGTAATTTCTTTACCATTCGCGATGTGATGGGGCAATTTCACCCAGAGACCATTCGTTTCTTTATTTTATCGAGTCATTATCGCAGTCCAGTGAATTTCTCAGATAGCGCGCTTAAAGAAGCCCAAACCAGCCTCACGCGTCTGTATCAAGCCTTAAAATCTGTAGAAAGCCTAACCCAACCAGCGGGCGAGATTGATAAAGCTCCGTTTGAAACCCCTTTTAATCAAGCAATGTGCGATGATTTTAACAGTGCCGGGGCGGTGAGTGTATTATTTAGTCTGGCGCGTGAAATCAACAAAGCGGTTAATCTCGAAACCGCTGAAGGCAATGCCCAAGCGCTGGCACTGGCAACATTGCTAAAAGATTTGGCACAACCGCTCAATATCTTACAGCTTAATCCAACCGATTTTTTACAAGCGAAAGTGGGCGAAACGACCGGGTTAAGTGATAGCGAGATTGAAGCATTCATCGAAGCGCGCAAGCAAGCCAAAGCGGATAAAGACTTTGCCAAAGCTGACCAAATTCGTAATGATTTGAAGGCCCAAGGCGTTGAGCTAGAAGACGGTAAAAATGGCACGACTTGGCGCCGTGTTTAAGCTGATTTTAACCTGTCACGGTTTAAATTGCTTGATAATTTAACCGATTTTAGCTAGAATAGACGGTTAATCAAAAACTAAACGATGGTGTCAATTGAACATACCAATGACAACACGCTAAATCCAAAGGCTGGGCAGGGAACTGTTCAGCCTTTTGCGGTTTTTTGGCTGTCAAATTTTTCACCACGACAAAATTTTAATTACTATTTAACTACTCTTAACTGCTCCGAGGTCTTTATGTTACGAATCGTTGATGAAGCACTTACCTTTGATGATGTGCTGCTACTACCTGCTTATTCTGAAGTCTTGCCTAAGATGGTAGATTTAAAAACCCGTTTGACGCGCGGTATTGAGCTAAATTTACCCATCGTATCTGCTGCGATGGATACTGTGACTGAATCGCAAATGGCAATTACCATTGCCCAGCTTGGCGGTATGGGGATTTTGCACAAAAACATGGACATTGATTTACAAGCCATGCAAGTACGCCGGGTGAAAAAATTTGAAGCTGGTACGGTTGTTGATCCTATCAGCGTATCACCCGATACCAGTGTAGGCGAATTGCTTCGCATCACCAAAGAAAACAAAATTAGCGGTGTGCCTGTGGTAGAAGGTAACCAAGTGGTCGGTATCGTCACCCACCGTGATATCCGTTTTGAAAATAATCTAAGCCAGCCTGTTCGCAATATCATGACCCCAAAAGAAAAATTGGTGACAGTCAAAGAAGGCGAGCCGACAGAGAATATTAAACGTTTGCTACACGAACACCGCATCGAAAAAGTGATTGTTGTGGATGACAATTTTCAATTAAAAGGCTTGATTACTGTCAATGATTTCACCAAAGCTGAAAACAACCCAAATGCTTGCCGCGATGGTAAAGGTCGCCTACGTGTTGGCGCTGCAGTGGGTACGGGGGCAGATACCGAAGCTCGCGTTGAAGCGCTCATCGCTGCTGATGTGGACGTGATTGTTGTAGATACCGCACATGGTCATTCAAAAGGCGTCATCGATCGCGTGGCTTGGGTGAAAAAGAACTATCCAAACATCCAAGTGATTGGCGGTAATATCGCCACTGCTGATGCGGCACTCGCGTTGCGTGATGCGGGTGCCGATGCGGTCAAAGTGGGTATCGGTCCGGGCTCTATTTGTACTACGCGTATTATCGCAGGTATTGGCGTACCGCAAATTTCAGCGATTAGTAACGTGGCTGATGCGCTAAAAAATGACATTCCTCTGATAGCCGATGGTGGTATCCGTTTTTCAGGCGATATGGCGAAAGCGTTAGCAGCGGGTGCCTCTTCTATCATGGTGGGTTCTCTACTTGCAGGTACTGAAGAAGCGCCAGGGGAAGTGGAGCTATTCCAAGGTCGCTACTACAAAGCCTACCGTGGTATGGGTTCGCTAGGTGCGATGTCAGGACAAAACGGTTCATCCGATCGTTATTTCCAAGACGCCAAAGAAGGGGTAGAAAAATTGGTACCCGAAGGTATCGAAGGTCGCGTCCCTTACAAAGGTCCAATGAACGGTATCATCAACCAATTAGCCGGTGGCTTACGTTCGTCAATGGGCTATACAGGCTGTGCCAATATTGAAGAAATGCGTAGCAAACCACAGTTTGTACGTGTGACTTCGGCCGGTATGAAAGAATCTCACGTACATGACGTACAAATCACCAAAGAAGCCCCTAATTACCGTGTAAACTAAGTGATACGTTGATTGCGCTAAAACTGGGTTAACTACCCAGTTTTTTTATAGCCCAATTTATCGCCCAAAGTTTTTACAGCCTAGATTGACACCTTGCCGAGTGACCCATAAAAACAAACAGATGTCGCAACATGCGTGAAATTTTGCTATGCTAAAATTTTATATTCTTATAACAATGGGCGACAAAGGAGAATTAAATGAGTTATTTTGGTACTGATGGTATTCGTGGTAAGTTTGGGGAATTTCCGATACATCCGCAGTTTTTAATCAAACTAGGCTATGCCACGGGTAAAGTGCTGCTAGCTAACCAAGCGACCCCAAACGAAAATCATCGTCCCAATGTCGTCATTGGTAAAGATACGCGGCTCTCTGGCTATGTTATTGAAGCCTGTCTGCAAGCAGGATTTAACGCTGCAGGAGTAGATGTGCATATGCTAGGCACTATTCCAACCCCTGCCATCGCGCATTTGACCCGAAGTTTTCACGCTGATGCGGGCGTGGTGATATCCGCATCCCACAATCCGTTTTATGACAACGGTATCAAATTTTTCTCCAATGAAGGCAAAAAGCTGTCAGATGAAATTCAACAAGCCATCAATGAAAAAATTGATGAAATCAAAGATATCAATGTCGTCATTGATACCCCAGAAGCGCTAGGCAAAAGTTATCGTGTGGAAGATGCCAAAGGTCGCTATATCGAGTTTTGTAAGGGCACTTTCCCCTATAATCTAAATTTAAATGCCCTAAAAATCGTCGTTGACTGTGCCAATGGCGCAGGATACAGTGTCGCACCCCGTGTATTACGTGAGTTAGGTGCGACCGTAATTGCGATTGGCGATAAACCCGATGGCATTAATATCAACGACAATGTCGGCTCTACGCATCCGGCAAACTTGCAACAAGCGGTGCTTGACCATGATGCCCAAGTGGGTATTGCTTTAGATGGCGATGGCGACCGTATCATCATGGTCAATGAAAAAGGCGAGTTGGTTGATGGTGATGGCATTTTATATATTTTAGCCACCCAAGCAGCGCAACAAGTCGATGGCGTGGTAGGTACCTTGATGACCAACATGGGTCTGCAATTGGCGTTTGACAAAGCCGGTATTGCCTTTGAGCGCGCCAAAGTCGGCGACCGCTATGTCATGCAAGGACTTGAAAAAAATGGCTGGGTACTGGGCGGTGAGTCATCGGGTCATATTTTAACGCTAGATAAAGCCAGTACGGGCGATGCGATTGTGGCAGGTTTGCAAGTGCTTGCGGTGATGGCGCAGAGCAAACAATCATTATCAGAGCTGATGAAGGGTTATACGCAGCTACCACAAAAATTGGTCAATGTCAGATTGGCGCAAAAACAAGATCCCTATACCTTCCCAGAATTGGCAAATGCGTTTAAAGCTGCCGAAGAAAAATTGACAGGACGGGGTCGTTTACTGATTCGTCAATCAGGTACAGAGCCATTGATTCGGGTAATGGTCGAAAGCGATGATGAGATTGAGTGTGATATGCTAGCCAATGAACTTGCTGAAAAAGTACGCCAAGTGATGGCGTAAAGTTGACATTTGCTAAGGATAAAAAATGAGTATTGATTTTACCAGTCAACGATTATCTTATGAGCAAGGCGAGCTTATCGAATCACACTTGCCAGAGCAGCCGTTTGGCTTACTACAAACTTGGGTGCAACAAGCAATTGATGCCAAGCAAGGGGAAGCGTATGCGTTTTCACTGGCGACTTGTGGACGTGATAAGCAGCCAAGTGTGCGTACCCTACTGATGCGTGAAATTATCCAATTGGAAAACGCGGGCATTGGCCTCGTGTTTTATACCAATTACGACAGTGCCAAAGGCTGTGATTTGGCGACCAACCCCAATGCAGAAGCATTATTTTTTTGGCCGAGCCTAGAAAGACAAATCCGTCTTACCGGCGCTGTGCAAAAGGTTAGCCGTGAACAATCTGCTCAGTATTTTCATAGCCGCCCCCGTGACAGCCAATTAGCCGCTTGGGTCAGCGAGCCACAAAGCAGCGTGGTTGCTAGCCGCGAGGTAATGGAAGACAAATTTGCCCAATTAACTGTGCAGTACGGGGACAACCCAATTCCTTTACCAGAATTTTGGGGAGGCTATCTGCTGACCGTAGAAAAAATCGAATTTTGGCAGGGTAGAGCCAATCGTATGCATGACCGAATTGTCTATTCGCTAGATGGCGACCAATGGGTGATGGAACGCTTATTACCTTAAACTACAAGCCATAAAAAAACACGGTATTTTAAACCGTGTTTTTTTATTTGATAAAAATTAGTTTTGCAGTGAACGCAGTAAACGCACAAACTCAATATACATCCACACCAGTGTTGATAAGATACCAACGCTTAGTACCCACTCATAGCTTTCATCCACCCCTGCGGCATATGCTCGCTCAACACTGTCAAAATCTAATAACAAGCTCAATGACGCAATCACAATCACCAGCAAGCTAAAACCAATACCCACCACGCCACCGCTAAACAAATACGGCAGTGAGCTACCAAATAGGCTAAACCCGATTTGTACCAGATACACCAGCATGATAGCAATCACAGCCGACATCATCACAGAACGAAATTTTTGGGTGACTTTAATCACGCCACTGCGATAAAGCGCCAGCATCACTGCAGCGGTTACAAAAGTTGCGACCAACGCCGTCGGAGCCACTGTGGGAAACTTAATACTAGCAAACAGGGAAATCGCGCCAATCACGATGCCCTCTAAAATGGCATAGGGAATCGCCAATGTTTTAGCTATGTGGGGTTTTGAGATAATTACCATACTCAATACAAAAGCCACCAAGATACTGGCTAAAGCCGCTACACTAACAAAACCTGAAGTGACGCCACTAGCTAGGCAATAGCCAAAAAATCCAACACCTGACAAGGTTGTCAAACCTAACAGAAAAGAGGTTTTTCGGATGACCCCTTTGACCGTCATTGGTGTCGTACTAACCGCAAGTTCAGCACGAGATATAATCGGATTTGCCATAAAAATTTGCTCCCAAGAGTTAAAAAATTTCAAAAGTTAGCTATATGTTAATCACCTTAAATTAGCAAATAGCAATGAGTTTGTATACATTAACTGCACAACGAAGGTTAGCAATTTTGTAATATAAAATACTGATTGGGCATAACGTGAGCCAGTAAGCTGTGATAAAATAGTTCAATCTTTATCAGTTAATTTTCTGCTATGACGTCCACACTTATTCCCAATCCTGCCTTTGGGCGTATCGGCATTATGGGTCGTGCCAACAAGCCAAGTGTCATTCAAAGTATCTACCAAATTTGTGACTTTTTTCATGAGCAAGGGTTGCCTTTATTAATTGACCATCAGACGGCACGGTTGCCGGCATTGAGTTTTGCACGTCTGGGTGACATTGCTACGATTGAGCGAAGTTTGCTCGGCGGTGCTTGTGATTTGGTCATTGTGGTCGGTGGTGATGGCTCGCTCCTACATGCGGCGCAAGTACTGGTCAAACACAAGGTGCCCGTAGTGGGGGTGAACCGCGGACGTCTAGGGTTTTTAACTGACATTTATCCTGATGATTTAAACGTAAAATTGACCAGTATTTTACAAGGTCATTATCAGCTTGAAGATCGATTCTTGCTAAAGATGGAAATCCGTCAAGGTGCACATGTGATTTATGAAGATATGGCGCTAAATGACATTGTGCTGCATGCAGGAAAATCAGTGCATATGCTAGATTTTCATTTAAAAATTGATGGGCTTAATGTCTATCGTCAGCACAGTGATGGTCTGATTGCCTCCACACCAACGGGTTCCACCGCTTATGCGCTATCAGGTGGCGGGCCGATTATTCATCCTAGTATGGATGCCATTTGTCTGGTGCCTATGCATCCACATACCTTATCAAGCCGCCCGATTGTGGTCAGCGGCAATAGCGAAATCAAAATCCGCATCCATAAAGATAACCGCACCCAGCCGATGGTGAGTGCAGATGGCAAACCGTCGGTGCCGCTCAACCAAAACCAGCGTTTAGTGATTCACAAGCATCCGAACAAACTCACGTTATTACACCCACCTGGGGTGGATTTTTTTGAAGCTTGCCGTACCAAACTCGGCTGGAATAGCTACGCTGAAGAATTTAGTATGGATAATTAAATAAAAAAGCCACCTGAATCATTCGGTGGCTTTTTTATGACAAAATACCTTAATTAATCAGCCCACTTGCCGAGCGTTTTGAGATGAATCCATCTGGGATTTGGTTATGGTCGGCTTGCCAGCGCTGAAATGCCAATTTGGTATTGGTGCCTACGACGCCATCTGACCCTTTGGTATCATAGCCCATTGCCGTCAAACGCTGTTGCAGTTGGCGTACTTCATAAGTAGCAAGTGGCTGCTCATAGCGTGGCCAAGATTGCTGCAAGCCTGGCTGCCCGATAATAGCTTTGGCAAGTAAGCTCACTCCCATAGCATAATTGGAGGAATTATTGTATACCTTAATGGCATCAAAATTTTTGGTTAATAAAATCGCAGGACCCTCTTTACCTGCAGGGAGCCACAATTCTGCCATCGCATCCATCGGCGCATTTGGGGTGATAAATTGAACACCTAAATTTTGCCAGTCCGACATGGTTTTTTTGCTACTGACCTGGCGATAATCAAAACCACTCGGTAATCGTACCTCATAGTACGAGCCCATACCACGCTGCCAGCCGGCATTTTTAAGATAGCTTGCGGTAGAGGCTAACGCATCAGCGGTATGCCAAGGGTTACGATGACCATCACCATTGCCATCTACTGCTTCATCTAACCAAGTTTTGGGAATAAATTGGGTATGTCCCATCCCACCTGCCCAAGAGCCGCGCAGTTGCGACCAATCAATATCACCACGCTCAAGCAGCGACAACAGCGCTAGTAGCTGATCCTCTGCAAAACTGCGGCGACGACCATCATATGCCAATGTCGCCAAACTATTGACCAGTGATGAGTTGCCTGTGCCTTGACCATATGAAGATTCCATGCCCCAAATGGCAGTCACAATAGAGGCCGGCACACCATACTGATTTTCAATGCGATCAAGTAGCGCGCTTTGGCTGGCAAAATTGCGCTGACCCCCACTGACTCGACCACTCGACGCGGCACCATCGATATATTCCCAAGGCATTTTGGCAAATTCGGGCTGTCCTTTATCCAGTGACACCACTTGCTCGCTGTAGTTGGCACTAGACAGCAAGCGTTCAACATCAGCACGGGGGTAACCTTTTTGCACAGCGCGTTCAATAAAATCCGATTTCCACTGATAGAAGCTGCTGTATTGATTGGTTGGAACAGTCACAGGTGGCACGGGCGTGACTTTAGGTGGTACGGTAATGACCACAGGGGCAGTCGGCAACGTACCTGGTAATTTTTGGGGTTGGGTTTGAATAGGTGCTGATGAACAAGCTGCCAACAATGCCGCCAAGCTGACAGGTAATGCCAGTTTTTGACCAGCAAAACGCTGCGACAAACAGAGCGATAAAGCGACGATAGACGACGAATATTTAACATACATAGAGCAATAACCTCAATTAATACAAGCTAAATGCGTACAAACATAACAACAGTGGTAAAAAAATTGAATATAGCACAAAAATAGGAAATTTTAATTGTTAAGGAATAATTGATATAAAAATACTACAAAAATTGCGGTAAAAGTATTTGCCAGATTTTGGCAGTTTTGCCAGCGTTTTTTGGAAAATAGGATTGATAATTGGTCAAAAAAGTTTATGATAATCGGTTTATACTAGCTAATTTTGAGGAATAACTATGCTAAAAGTCAATCAATATTTTGATGGCAATGTGGCATCAATCGGTTTTCAAACAGCCACCCTACCTGCGACCGTGGGCGTGATGAAAGTAGGCGAATACGAATTTGGCACAAGTCAATTTGAAACCATGACTGTCATTAGCGGGGCTATCTCGGCATTGTTGCCAAACCAAACTGACTGGCAAACTTTTAAAGCCCATGACACCTTTACCGTCGATGCTAACCAAAAATTCAAGGTAAAAATTGACGAAGAAACGGCTTATCTTTGTACTTACCAAGATAAATAATCAAGATAAATCAGTAATAAAAAAGCGATATCAAATCCATGATATCGCTTTTTTTAACCAAAAATTTATTGAATACCGCCAAATTTTCCGGCATTAAAATCTAAGATGGCTTGACGGATTTCGGCTTGGCTATTCATCACAAAAGGCCCATAACCCACCACGGGCTCATTAATCGGCTCACCACTCATCAGCAAAATTTTCGCCCCCGCTTTGCCTGCAGTTAAGCGTACAAAATCCTCGCCCGTCTCGCCACTTTCAATCTCAAAAGTGATTAATTGATTGGCGTGTGCTTGCTGGTCGTGATCGGCGTTGATAATAACATCGCCTTGCATCGACAATAACAACAAATTGTGAGTGCGAGAAATCGCGACTTCTATTGAGCGATTGGGTTCAATACTGATATCCCACAAGTTAATGGGGGTAAAAGTCGTGCCAATGCCGCGTGCCTTATTGTCACCCTGCTGAGGAGCTTTGGCATTGATAGCAGGGGTAAACTCCCCAGCAATTACCTTAACTTGTCCTGCATGTAGTCCTTCATCATCATGTAGACTGACCACAGGCATATCATCATTGCCAAGATGTTGGTATTTGGCAGGCGTGGTTTTATCTTTGGCAGGTAGATTGACCCAAAGCTGTACCATGCTAAAATCACCGCCTGCTTGGCTAAATTCAGGGGAGTGAAATTCCTCATGAATCACGCCATTGCCCGCCGTCATCCATTGCACGTCACCTGTCTTAATAGTACCGCCACCGCCACTAGAATCACGGTGGGAGACTTCACCTGCATAGGCGATAGTTACCGTTTCAAAGCCTTTGTGCGGATGTTGTCCGACACCGCGAGGGGCTTGAGTATTGGGTTCGAAATACTGTGTTGCCGCATAGTCGAGCATTAAAAAAGGATCGGTGCGTTTATCACCCACCATGTGATTGAACATCGGGTTGACATGAAAACCATCACCCACCCAATGGGGGCGCGGGGCGGCATGGATTTTGTCGACTTGTCGGTAAGTTTTATTGCTATTTTGCTTGCTATTTTGCATGGCCATGATTTTTCTCCTTATTGATAGCTATAATATAGGAGCAAAAAGGCTATTTTCAAGTATAAATTACATAGTATTGTTGATTGTAAATATTAACTAAAATAAAAGATAAAAAAAGGCAAAGTTAATTGCTAACATTGCCTTCATAAATTATTTAATGATTTTAATCATCAAGTTCTGACCATCGTGCCATTTTTTCAAGTAACAAATCATCAATCTCGTTGAGACGTTCACTGGCTTGGGTAGCGGCTGCCATATCACTCACAAACCAGCTGCCATCGGCTAATTTGTCTTGAATTTCAGCTTGCTCTTGCTCGAGTGCCGCGATTTCATCGGGGAGACTATCCAATTCACGCTGTTCTTTGTAGCTCAGTTTTTTCTTCACGGTATCAGTGTTTGGTGCATTAGTGTTAATGGCTTCTTTAGGCTTTACTGCTGTCTTTTCTGATTTGTCCGCTTTGGGTTTAATCGCTTGTTCACGGGATTTTTGCGTCAAATAGTCTTGATAGCCGCCGACATATTCTTTGACAATACCATTGCCATCGCTATCTTCATCAAAAACCCAAGTTGATGTTACGACATTGTCCATAAAGGTACGGTCATGGCTAATCAGTAAGATAGTGCCATTAAAGCTATCGACGGCTTCTTCTAACAGCTCTAGGGTTGCCATATCCAAGTCATTGGTCGGCTCATCAAGTACCAAGATATTTGCAGGTTTTAGTAGCTGTTTGGCTAGCAAAACGCGGTTGCGCTCGCCGCCTGACAAGGCTTTGACCGGTGTTCTTGCGCGTTCTGGGGCAAATAAGAAATCTTGCAAATAGCCGATGATATGTTTCTTTTTACCCGCCACTTCTACAAAATCAGAACCTTCTGCGACGTTTTGTACCACGGTCGCTTCCAGATCAAGTTGGTCACGTAATTGGTCAAGAAAGGCGATTTGTAGATTGGTGCCTAATTTGACTGAGCCAGATTTGGTGATATCAGGCTGTGGAATATCCAAAATCGCATGAATGAGCGTGGATTTGCCAACACCGTTTTTACCGATAATACCAATACGGTCACCACGCATGATGCTGGTGTTAAAATCTTTTACCAAGGTTTTATCGCCATAACCTAGATTGAGATGTTTGACATTGGCAACCAATTTGCCGCTGTTTTCGCCATCGTTCATGCTGATGTTAACTTGTCCGACTTGCTCGCGGCGCGCTTTACGTTCTTCACGTAGCGCCTTTAACGCGCGCACGCGACCTTCATTGCGGGTGCGGCGTGCTTTGATACCTTGACGAATCCACACTTCCTCTTCAGCCAGTTTTTTATCAAAATTGGCATTGGCTTTTTCTTCGGCACTCAGTTGTTGTTCTTTAAGCTCTTGGTAGCGGGCATAGCCTTTATTGACATTGCCTGCTTGCTTGGTGACGTCATAACTGCGCAATATACCGCGGTCAAGCTCGACAATGCGGGTGGCGATTTTGTCAATAAACGAGCGGTCATGCGAGATAAACAGCAGGGTTAATCCTTGCGCGTTTTGTAAAAATTGCTCAAGCCATTCGATACTTTCGACATCCAAATGGTTGGTCGGCTCGTCAAGTAGTAGCACATCAGGTTTGGTAATCAGCGCACGCGCAAGCAGTACACGGCGTTTGCGACCGCCCGATAATTCACTAATATCGGCATCGCCGTCCAAATTCATCATGGACAGCATGGTCTGTACTTCACGGGTCAAGTCCCACCCATGGGCATCATCAATTTTATGCTGCAAATCTGACATTAATTCACAGGCTTTCATGTCACCACTAGCGCATTTGTCGCTGGCTTGCTCGTAGGCTGTCAGCCATGTTGCCACATCGCCTGCACCTGCCATAACGATGTCACTGACTTTGCCTGACGTTTCTGGAATGTCTTGCTCAAGCATGGCAATTTTCAAATTGCCACTGATTTGGAATTCGCCACTGTCCGCTTTGACTTGACCGCTAATCACCTTAAATAAAGTTGATTTGCCTTCACCATTGCGCCCAATCAAACACACGCGTTCGCCTTGTTCGATATTAAAATCAATACCGTCCAAAATCGGTGCAATACCAAATGCCAAATGAATATCTCGTAAATGAATCAGTGCCATAACTTTCTCAAAGTTTAGTAAAAATGTTTGTATAATAGGAAAATGCGGCTATTGTAGCAGACTTTATGGCAAAAAATTGTGGGGAAAGTTATGAGGCATTCTAAATGAGCGAAAAAGATTACCAAAAACAGACAAGCGATGACAATGGGTGGGTTACCATGGTAGAAAAATTAACCCAAGCGTTGATTGATTTACAAACGCAAGTGGTGTTTATGGAAGATACATTGGATAAACTTGATAATATCGTCACCGAGCAAAGCCAGTTGATTACTGACCAACAACGGCAATTACAGCTACTTTATCAAAAATTGGAAACTCAAACGCAAGGCTCACAAATCCAGCCGTTTGATTTGTTGAGCGATAAACCGCCGCATTACTAATTTTATTGACAAAAATTGAAATTTTTATCAAGATGGCAAGCGTTTTATGCGCCATAGACTGCCAATGTCCTAAATAGGAAAAAACAATGGTAGCTAGTTGAATCTGACTATCAGCAACAAACTCTGCAAAAATTGACCGTGATGGATATCAAACGCAAACTGCTTTATCAATGCTTTATCAAGGCGTGCCGTCAAAGATAGGCAAGGATGAGAGGTTAAATGAGTCATTTTTTTAAAGTAAATTTTGTACATGTATCTATAAATTTTCACCAGCATAGCAAATAAGTTTCACAAGTATTTCAAGCAAGCATAGTGCTGTGACCAAATAATCTGCTTTCATTTATTGTTAGGAATATCCTATATGAGTCATAATGAATCTTTAATCAGTGTTGCCGAAGAAACGTTACATGAAGCCAAAACAGTCATGTTTAATATGCTGTCCAAAGTGGTAGAAATCGGTGGTTCTGATTTATTTATCTCAGCGGATTTTCCACCCAGTATTAAATATCACGGGCTCATGAAGCCGCTCAATAAACAACCACTGACGGCTGAAAAAACCAAACTGTTTGCCTATAGTTTGATGAACCAAAAACAGCGCGAAGAATTTGCAACCAATCTTGAGTGTAACTTTGCGATTAATGTGCCCAATGTATCGCGATTTCGGGTTAATGTGTTTCAGCAGCAATTACAAGTCGGTATGGTGATTCGTACTATTACGGCAGAAATACCCAACTTTAAACAGCTGCTGCTACCTGAGCAGCTCAAAAAAATTATCATGGAAAAACGTGGGTTAGTGTTGGTCGTAGGGGGAACGGGGTCAGGTAAATCAACATCGCTGGCGGCAATGATTGACCATCGTAATGAAAACTCCGCAGGCCACATCATCACTGTCGAAGACCCAGTGGAATATGTGCACAAGCACAAACAATCCATGATCACCCACCGTGAAGTAGGCGTGGATAGTCATTCATGGCATAACGCACTCAAAAACACCTTGCGCCAAGCGCCTGATGTGATTTTGATTGGGGAAATTCGTGATACTGAAACCATGGAAAACGCCATTGCATTTGCTGAAACAGGTCACTTATGTTTAGGCACTTTGCATGCCAATAATGCCAACCAAACCTTAGATCGTATTATCAACTTTTTTCCAGAGGAGCGTCGTAACCAATTGCTGATGGACTTGTCATCGAATATGAAAGCTATCATTTCGCAGCGTTTGATTCGTACAGAAGATGGTAAAGGTCGTCGGGCAGCGGTAGAAATTATGCTTAATACCCCATTGATGGCGGATTTGATATTAAAGGGTAATTTTCATGAAATTAAAGCGCTGATGACCAAATCTCGGGAATTGGGTATGCAAACCTTTGACCAAGCCTTATTTGATCTATACGATGAAGGCGCCATCTCGTATGATGAAGCAATTCGCAATGCCGACTCTGCCAACGAATTGCGGTTGCAAATCAAACTTAAAAGCCGACGTGGTGAAGGTGGCACGCAAAGTACAAGTGAGTTAAAGCTCTAATAAAAAAACACCCTGTGACTAAACAAGTAACACAGGGCGTTTTAATCAGCTATCTGAACAACTAGAGTCAATTAATAATCAATTACTCATTACTAATCACTTAAAAAATAACAGTTACTCATTCAACTCGCGAGTGGGCAATACATCTTTAATGGCGTCACGCAAGTCATGCATCGCTTTGACTGTGGTATCCCAATCGATACAGCCATCGGTAATGGACTTGCCATATTCAAGCTGGCTTAAATCCGCGGTCAAATCTTGACGACCGCCTTTGAGATGACTTTCAACCATCATCCCAATAATCGAGCGATTACCGTGTTTGATTTGCTCAGCGATATTTTGAATGACCATCGGTTGCAGGTAAGGGTCTTTGTTTGAATTGGCATGGCTTGAGTCAATCATGATTTTGCCTGAGACTTTACCTTTAGCAAGTTCATTTTCTGCTTGGGCAACGGCACTGGCATCATAGTTGGGTTTGCCATTACCGCCACGAAGCACCACATGACCGTATGGATTACCTTTTGATTGAATGATAGACACTAGACCATCGGCAGATAGACCTAAAAAGCTATGACCAGATTTGACCGCTTGCATGGCATTGACCGCCACTGTCATACCGCCGTCTGTACCGTTCTTAAAGCCGACTGGGCAAGACAGACCTGAAGACATCTCGCGGTGAGTTTGACTCTCAGTGGTACGTGCCCCAATCGCTGACCAGCTGATTAAATCTTGGATATACTGCGGTGTATTGGGATCAAGCGCTTCGGTTGCACAAGGTAAGCCTTTTTCATTCAAATCAAGCAGCAGTTTGCGCGCAACACGCAAGCCCTTATTAATATCAAAGCTATCATTCATGTCTGGATCATTGATTAAGCCTTTCCAGCCCACCGTGGTACGAGGTTTTTCAAAATATACACGCATCACGACATAAATACTGTCTTCAATTTCTTTGGATAAAGCCAACAGTTTATCGGCGTATTCATGCGCAGCGTTGACGTCATGAATCGAGCAGGGACCAATCACCATCAATAAACGTTTGTCTTTACCGTCTAAAATATTACGCACGGTTTCGCGACCTTTGGTCACCGTCTCGATAGCTTTGGGGCTCAATGGTAGTTCGTTTTTTAATTCCGCAGGCGTCACTAGCGGTAAAATTGCTTCAATATTCACATTATCTACATCAGCGATATCAGTTTTGGCAAAAGTTGTCATAATTCTCACAGGCTGTTGGCAAAAATTTAAAAAATCACTATAAACCAAAAAAATTATAATGTCATTACTTGAGTCAGTAGGAAAGCCTACTTTTAGTTTGGCAGTTGATAAAATTTTTTGTCAATGTTTAAACTTTGTTTGGATATCTGCATATCCTACAAAAACAGTATAACAACTATTGTATCAGCATACTAGTACAAAATAACAAATAACTGTCATTTAAATTTTTTGATGGTTTTACTTTTCATCTGTTTACCCCTAAAATATTTTTTTAAAATGATAACCAAACAAGGCTGTTTAATCCCATGTACGCTAACGCCCCTGCACAAACCATTTCAGACCTTGCTGCAAACGCCACACTCGCAACCGATATTGCTAACCCAAGCACAGCCAACTTTTATAACGTCAGCGAAGCGAGCTTTTCTAAGCTAAATGAAGAGAGCTTGCCACAGAACGTGGCTAAAACCAAGTTTCAGCCGATTGTCATTGGTATCGTAGCAGGAGAGGTCTCAGGCGATGCGCTGGGTGCAGACTTCATGCGCCAGATGAATAATTTGCGTGATGACATTGTATGGGTGGGCGTGGGCGGCGCACAGATGCAGGCGCAGGGGCTTAACTCAGTGATTGACATGTCTCGTTTGTCGGTGATGGGCTTGGTGGAAGTGGTCAAGCATTTGCCAGATTTGTTTAAAGCACGCGATGAAATTTTGGCGGCTTTCAAACAAAATTCAATCGATATTTTTGTCGGTATTGATGCCCCTGATTTTAATTTGCGATTGGGGGAGCGGTTAAAATCAGCGGGTATTTATTGTGTGCAATATGTCAGCCCATCGATATGGGCATGGCGGGAAGGGCGAATTGAGAAAATCAAACGCGCCACCAATTTGGTGCTGTGTTTGTTTCCGTTTGAGTTGTCTGTCTATCAAAAACATAATCATCCCGCCGTGTGTGTCGGGCATTCACTTCTCAAGACCATTGATGACAATTTGCTTACAACGCCTATGGATGAGCTGCGCCGTGAGTTGATTTGGGATAATCCCACCTATCATCAGTTTTTTGTCAAAATGGGCGAGCTTGAGATGAGTCATCTCATTGCAGTGATGCCAGGCTCAAGACGCAGTGAAATCGATGCGATTTTTCCAAAAATGCTTAAAGCGATTCATCAACTGTTGATTATGGATGATAAGCTATGCTTTATCGTACCAACGGTCAACCAACATCTACTGACTATCGTAGAGCAATATCTAGAAGCCCAATCAGCGCAGGTGCGCCATCATGTCACAGTGAGCTGTGATGAAACACAAGCGGATTTTAGCCAACGGGTGATGGCGGCGTCAGACTTAGTGCTGCTCGCATCGGGTACCGCCACGCTTGAAGCCATGCTACTGGGTAAACCGATGGTGGTGGTATATTCACTCAATAAAATGACCTTTTGGCTGGCAAAACGGCTGGTCAAAGTGCCGTATGTGGCACTGCCTAATATTTTGGCAGGTCGAGAAATCGTACCAGAATTGCTACAAGAAGACGCCAACCCAGACAATATTTGCCGTGTGGTACAGCAATCATTAAAAGTTAAAAATTATAACGAACAGCTGCGAGATTTGCGGCAAACGTCAGAATGGCTGCGTGAGCAAAGCAACATCAATCCCGCCAATGCGGTGATTGATAATTGGCTGACGTGGAAAAAACAGTAAAAATCCCATACGAAATTTGACGCTTTATCAAGTTGGGCGTGGTGATATTGACGGCAAATTTACGTCCAATCTTCTGAGGTGAATTTTGCAATCAAATCATGGGCTTTGGTTCTGGCATCAAGCACCGTCATAAAGGTATAAGCGCCAATGAATTTACGGCTAATAAACATCAGCTCTTTAGGCGGCACGCTAAAGGATTTCGAAGTCGCTGATTTACTGGCAAGCTTAATGACACGGTTATGTAAATCACTTTCTGCCCAAATATAATTGCCATGTACATCTAATACATTCGGTGGAATCGTCGGATTACGACTTGGCAAACTAAAGGGTTCACTGGCAAGCAAACATAGCTCTACCATATCATTTTTTACCGAATCGCTAAGATTAGCAAAGAATTCAAAATGCTTGCCTGCTTGATCAATCGCTTGGCGCATTTTGCTACGGTCGTGAAAAACCCCTGCCAACAGCAAATTACGGGCGATGAGTAGCAGATTGTCATCAAACTGACGAATCGCGCCAAAATCCAATAACACCAATTGGTCAAGCTGTGTATCAGGCTTTTGTGCAAGGCGAATCAGATAGTTGCCAAAATTGGGGTCGGTCTGCATATCTCCCCATTCAAAAATCTCACGCAGCATAATTTCAATCGACGCCTGCCCAATCGCATTTCGTCTTTCTTGGGGCAGTGCAAATACTTGCTCATCCAAAATCGACACGCCATCTTCATAGGTCATACATAGCAGCCGATCGGTGCTATAAGCTTTGAGGATGCGCGGCACCACATAGCGACTATCGCCAGCAAAACGTTGAAAAAATAACTCAGTGGTGTCTGCTTCTAGGAGGTAGTTGACTTCATGATGCAGCAGGTCACGGATTTCTTCAAACCAATCATCGAGTTGACGGGTTTGTGGGACAACATTGGTGACTTTAAGCAGTTGGCGAAACAAATCCAAGTCACTGTCTACGGCATCAGCGATATTGGGATATTGCACCTTAAATACCACTTGCTCGCCCGTGGCTTTATGAACCGCTCTATGTACTTGCGAAAGTGAGGCGGTGCCAATTGGGGTATGGTCGATATCAAACTCATGGATGGTATCGCCCAATTCGGTTTGTAGCGCGGATTTGATAATTGGCCATGAAAAAGCAGTCGTCTGGCTGTTCAATGTTTGTAAGGCTTCTGTGATTTCGGGGGGCAAAAAATGCTCGCCGTACAGTGCTAACATTTGACCGATTTTGACCACCGAGCCTTTGAGTTTACCCAGCTCATCCACCAAATATTGCGCTTGCTCACGCATAAAAGCTTGTTTTTGTATGGCTTTTTCTTCCTTTGATTTGAATAATCCAAAGGCACTATTGGTCGCCCATCGTCTGCCGATATTGAGCGATGCTTTGGCAATCGATAACCGACGGTCAAGCGCCGAGGTTTTGAGCTGTTCAAGCGGTTGGTTATCGTAATTTTGCGGATTTGCCATACAGGGTGCCTAATGTTTTTGAAAGAAAAAGCCAAATAAAAAGCAAATCATTTTAACACATGATTTGCTTTGATTGTTGTTACCGATTTTTAATAAAGTGGATTAAGACTTGCCGTAACCACTTGGCGTAACATAGTGGCTAGATGTCTAAATGCCATCTCATTGATTACTGGTTATTCGGCGCTAGATTGAATAGCGCGCCAACCGATATCACGGCGATATTGCATACCATCAAAGCTAATAGCGCCACAAACTGCTAAGGCTTTGGTTTGCGCATCCAAAATATCGTCACCGAGCGCCGTCACGCAAACCACACGGCCGCCATTGGTGATAATTTCACCATTATCAAACGCTTTGGTGCCTGCGTGGAAAACTTTGACATCCATATCCGTTTGCCCATACTGAGACTCAAGCGTTGGTAACCCATGGATGACATCGCCGTTGCTCGCGCTTTCTGGATAGCCTTTGCTAGCCAGTACCACACCTAAGGCAGGACGCTCATCCCACTCGGTTTGTTTGGGAAGATTGCCATCCAACCCTAATGCTATCAAATCGACCATTGAGCCTTTTAGGCGCATCATAATGGGCTGTGTTTCTGGGTCACCAAAGCGGCAGTTAAACTCAATCACATAGGGGTCATTGTGGTCATCAATCATCAAGCCTGCGTACAAAAATCCTGTATAAGGTGTGCCATTTTCGTTCATGGCATCGACCACTGGCTGAATCACACGCGCAATCACCTTATCATGTACTTGCTGTGTCACCACGGGGGCAGGTGAGTAAGCACCCATACCGCCTGTATTAAGACCGGTATCACCTTCGCCAATACGTTTGTGATCTTGGCTGGTTGCCATCGGCAAGATATTGTTGCCATCTATCATACAGATGAAGCTGGCTTCTTCGCCTTGCAAGAACTGCTCAATCACCACACGGCTGCCCGCATCACCAAATTTGTTGCCCGATAACATATCATTGATAGCGTCAATGGCTTCTTGTTCGCTCATCGCCACAATCACGCCTTTACCTGCGGCTAAACCATCGGCTTTAATGACAATCGGCGCGCCTTCGGCTTTCACATAAGCAATCGCTTGCTCGGCATCGCTAAAAGTTTGGTATTTGGCGGTAGGAATATGGTGTTTTATCATAAAATCTTTGGCAAAGGCTTTTGACCCTTCAAGCTGTGCGCAATACGCCGTGGGTCCCCAAGCTTTGATACCTGCTTTTGTTAAGTCATCAACCATACCTGCCACCAGTGGCGCTTCAGGACCAACCAGCACAAAGGCAATGTCATTGTCTTGGCAAAATTGAATCACCGCCGCATGGTCTTTGACGTTTAAATCGACATTTTGTAGTTTGTGTTCAAGCGCTGTGCCTGCATTGCCGTTGGCAACAAAAACTGTGCTAACTTTGCTATCTTTGGCACATTGCCATGCCAATGCGTGCTCACGTCCACCTGTGCCGATGACTAAAATATTCATATTGTTTCCTTAAAAATGTAAAATAGCTGTATCGTAGGCATTGTAACAAATTTTGGGATCTAAATTAAATGACAAAGCATTTTATTATTGGCGTAGATGAGGTCGGGCGAGGTCCGTTATTGGGGGATGTGGTGGTTTGTGCGCTCATCTTCGATAAGGAGATTTTATCTATCAAAGAAGATAGCCTAAGCACTGATTTACACACGGCTGATAGTGTAGGTATTAGCCACAATCATGTCCTAAGTGCGCTAACTGACTCCAAAAAACTGTCAGAGAAAAAACGAGAAGCATTATTTTCCTTGATTGAACAAACGGCGAGTGCGCATAAGGTTGTCAAAATTTCTGCCAGCTTAATAGACCAGATCAATATCTTACAAGCGACATTACTAGGGATGAAACAAGCAGTAGCAGGCGTGATGGCGCAAATGTTAGCGCAATACCCAACGGCGACCTTTAGCGTCATGGTGGATGGCAATAAACTGCCCGTGTTGTTTGACTTGCCCAATTATCAGCAAATTACGCATGAGCAAGCAATTGTGAAAGGGGACGGCAAACATGCGTGTATCAGTGGCGCCAGTGTGATTGCCAAAGTGACGCGTGACCGAGATATGGTGGCGTTGTCAAAGTTGTATCCTGATTATGGCATTGATAAGCATAAAGGCTATCCCACCGCCGCCCATATCCAAGCGATAGAGCATTACGGTATTTTGCCCATGCACCGCAAAAGTTTTGCCCCCATCAAACAGAGGATTTTAGACCAAAAAGGTGAACATACAGTCAATATCCGGTAGTAATGAGTGCCGGTCTAAAGTCGCCTTGTGAGCGAGTTTAATTAGTAAGGTGTGCTGAGCATGACGAGTAAAAAGATGGTCTTGCTCGCAGACCTGCAAGCTGTGCCCGATTTGTTTTCAACCTCTCGGTGGACAGCGCGCCAAACAAGGTCTGATAGTCGCCCTGTATGTTCAAATCCATCATAGCAAATTGTAGGGTTTTTTCAAACTAGCTTATACTAAATCAATCTGCCAATTAGCGGCTTGCAATTGGATATTTAAATTTCTAAGTTTGACCGCTATGTCATCTGCTTGTTTTTGCAGTCTGACGGGTTCAATTACTTTTTGCCATTTGATTTCCCGATAGCTATAGCGATCGCCTTCCGTCTTAGCATTATCAATCGCGGTTTGCAGCAGGCGATGGCGTTCGGCAAGTTCATCACGCTTAACTAAAGTGCTGAGCATGGTTGAACCATCGGGCATGACAGCGATGGCATTGGTGCGATGGATATGGTCTATTAACGCATACAGCTCGCTCATGACTTGATTGGCTTGTAGCAGCAGTTCATTCGGGTTTTCACTTGGGGTATCGCCGTCTTGGACTTTGACGTTTTCAGCAATGCGCGATTTCAAGCTGGCGAGCTTTTTTTGCATATCAGCACGTCGTAACAAAGCTTCTGCAAGTTTCATGGTTATCTCCTGATTGGTCAATTTAGTGGGTCAATTTAAACGTTAAAATCATATAATTGGGTTAAAAATTGGGTAGGATAATCTGTAATCACACAATCCACGCCCATCTCAATCAAGCGCTTTGCCACATCAACCTCATTTACCGTCCAAGCGGTGACTGTTAAGCCATAAATTTTGGCAATTTCCAACAGGGTTGGGGTGATAAGCGCATAATAAATGCCCACTTGGCTACAGCCTAAGGCACAAGCGCGATTAAAGGTTTGCAATATTAAATTTTTACCCGCTGCATCAGGCGTCGGTAAAAAAGCAATTTGGCTTGCCATCATGGTTTCGGGTTCAAGTATTTTAGGCTCAAGTAATAATCCTGTCGGAAAGTGAAAGTTTAAAAATTGCTGTTGGTTATGAATTTGGTGCAAAATGTCGGTATCAAAACTGGTCAAAGTGATAGGTAAATCTTGCCATATTTCTTGTGATAATAGCCTAAGCAGATTTTTAACCAACGAGGCTGGCTGGCTTTTAGCATGGGTTTTGATTTCTAGTTCAATATGGCGAAAGTGTTGCAGATAGGGTGGTAAATTGTCCAGCAACAATACGTGATGTTTTAAAAACCCGGGTTCAAAACGTTGGGAAAACCGCCCATAGTCCGATTGCACAATGGCGTCTAATTCCGCCCATGTTTTATCAGCAATCCACGATTGTTGTTTTGCAAGCCGATTTAAGGTTTCGTCATGTACCACCACAAATTTGCCATCGGCGGTCATTTGGACATCAAATTCAACCCCATCAAGCTGCTTACCATGTTTTTGCAATTGATGCACGTAGGCAAATCCGTCTTGACAGTTCTCAAGCATTTCAGCGCGAGCCGCACGATGACCGAGTAAATAATACGTTTGATTTGGATGGCGCATACGATGGCTCGCAATAGACAATAAAATTTTATGACTACTAAAAATTATTACAACTAAATTTTATTATAAATAATAGTGAACAACTACCCAATTTGCAAAACTTTGCTTTATAATGGCATGGTAATAAATTCTGCGTGAAAGGTGCCTTATGTCTATGATTTTCCCACAAAATACGTTGTCAAAAAAAATGCGTACGCCGTTATTGTTGGCGTGTTTTGCCTTAGCCGTCGTGGGATGTAGTCGCAATGAGCAAAAAGACGAGCAAACTGGCAGTGCTGCAAGCAGTGAGCAACAGCCAATTGAAACGTCTGATATTGCCTGTAACAATGAGAAGGCAACCAATGCCATTCACAGTTATCTGGTCAATCGCATCGACCAGCAAGCCAAAAAACAGTCTGACATCATTCAACAGCAAGCAGGTACGGTGGTTGATATGACTATCTTGCAAAATGGCTTGTCGCAAGTGGCAATCAACCTAGAGAGCGTGAAGGGTAGCAATGGTAAATGCCAAGCGACGGTGTCGTTTAATATGCCTCAAGCGCAGCTTGATAACGCCGATAAAATTTATACCCGTCTAAAAATGCCAGTCGCCGCCGAGCAAATCGCGTCGCGTGGTTATCAATTACAAAATAGCACTTTAGTGGCAAACAATGTTGGCTTTGGGTTATCAGCCAGTGGCGCCAATTACCAAGTCAATAGCACCACAGGCGACGATGTGATTGGGCTAGTCGGTGAGATTATGGCAAATTCGGCATTAGCGCAAACGCTGACCCAGCCCTCTAATACGCCGTTAGCCGGTTCTTCGGCAGGTGCCATACCCGTTCTACCACCCGTGACTAGCAAACCCAGTGTCGCTGCCAACAACAGCCAAAATTCAACCACCAAACCTGTCAAAAAACAAACCACAGAAGAACCAAAAACAGACAGTGAAAAAAACGACAGCGAAAAAACCAAGACTGACGTGACCACCACATCAGACAAGAAAAACACGCAATCAGATAGCGCAGATAAAATATCGGATAAAAAATCTGAGCCAACCACCTCAAATGCTGATAGCAAATCAACCGCTACTAAGTCAGCGGCTAGCACAAGTACAGACAAATCGACCAAGTCAATATCGCATGAAAAAGTCCCAACCGACACCAATGTAAAATTAACCATCGAAGAAAAAAACGAGCAATACTAACGTAAACCACTGTTAGATGATGTGTTTAACGTATGTCACCCAGTCATCAATTTGTTTTAGCATGTTTTGATGTAGTAATGTGACTAACCATAAAACAAATTGATGCGTCAATTCTCTGCCTGCCACCATAAGGATATGAACATGGCCCATTTTGCCCCACAAGTCGCTGTTAAAGCTACCTATATGCGCGGTGGTACATCAAAAGGTACTTTTTTCAAGCTAGATGACTTACCTGAACGCTGCCAAACCCCAGGGCAAGCCCGAGATAGTTTTTTACTGCGGGTGGTGGGTAGTCCAGATCCGTATGGTAAGCAAATTGACGGTTTGGGAAATGGCTCATCATCAACCTCCAAAGTGGTAATTTTGTCAAAAACAGACGTTGCCGATCATGATGTGAATTATTTATTCGGTCAGGTCGCCATTGACAAAGCGATGATTGATTGGTCGGGCAACTGTGGGAACTTAACCGCTGCGGTCGGTTCATTTGCGATTGCCAATGGGTTGGTGGATGCCAGTAAAGTGCCCCAAAATGGCATTTGTGAAGTCCGAATTTGGCAGCAGAATATCAGCAAAACCATCATCGCGCATGTACCCATGGCCGATGGTCAGGTGCAAGAAACGGGCGATTTTGAGCTAGATGGTGTGACTTTCCCAGCAGCCGAAGTCAAAATTGAATTTATCGACCCTGTGGATAGCGATGGCGATATGTTCCCGACGGGCAACTTGATTGACAAACTGGATGTACCTGAAATCGGTGAATTTGACGTCACGATGATCAATGCGGGAATCCCAACGATTTTTTTAAATGCCAAAGACTTGGGTTTTACGGGCGCTGAGCTGCAAAAAGACATCAACAGTAACCAAGAAATTTTGGCGAAGCTTGAAAAAATCCGTGCCCATGGCGCCGTTAAAATGGGACTGATTGCAGAGTTAACAGAAGCTCAGACTCGTCAGCATACCCCAAAAATTGCTTGGGTTGCGCCACCCGCTGATTATACCGCCTCTAGTGGCAAAGCAGTCAAGGCAGGCGATATTGATTTGCTTGCACGCGCGATGAGCATGGGTCAACTGCACCATGCCATGATGGGTACAGCCTCGGTTGCGATTGGCACCGCAGCGACCATTAAAGGTACGCTAGTCAACCAAGCGGCCGGTGGCAAAGCGTTGTCTGAAGTACGCTTTGGTCACCCATCAGGCACGCTACTGGTCGGGGGTGAGTCCTCGCAAGTGGATGGCAAATGGCAAGCCAAAAAAGTGTCTATGAGCCGTTCAGCGCGCCGTCTGATGGCGGGTGAGGTGTATGTGCCGGGCGATGCGTTTTAATCGACAAATCATTCACAAGCCAACTTATAGCCTAATACCTAAAAGCCTAATAACTAAGTCCCCAATACCTAAGAGCCCAATAATGACAGATAAGCACTCACACTGGATTGAACTGACGCACGCACCTAGCCAAGGGGTAACCGTGGTTCAAACCCTATCTGGCTGTGAGTCTATGCCAACCAAGTCAAACAATGATGCAGTGGGGCAGTCTAGTTTGAATGCTATATATGGTCAATTTAATCTAGGCTTGCATGTAGGGGATGATAGCATGCAGGTGCATGAAAATCGTGCGCACTTGCTGCAATCCTTGCAACAATATCATCCCACATTAAACAGCATTCATTGGCTTAATCAAATCCATGGTAATGACGTTTATCAGGTTACCGATAAAATTGGCACAGCAGCGATATCTGCTGATGCGCATATCACGCGTTTGCCTAATGTTGCCTTAGCGATTATGACAGCAGATTGTGTACCTGTCATGATAGCGACCGATGCAGCAGATGATAACAAGCTGATTGCCGCGATTCACGCTGGCTGGCAAGGTCTTAGTAAAAATATCATTGCAAAAACGGTGCAAAAAATGGTACACCAGTTTGACTTTGCAGCGGGGGACAATGCGCCTGCCGAAATGCACAAGCTCACTCGTGGTTGGCATGCTTGGATAGGCGCTAGCATCGCACAATCGAGCTATGAAGTGGACAGTCGTGTCAAAGATGCCGTGTTGTCAGTGTTAAACGTATCTGAGGCTGTCGCTACCCAGTTGTTTCAGCCAAATGCTGATAAGGTCGGTCATTATTTCGCCGATTTGCCTGCAATAGCAGAATTACAGCTCAAGGCTTGTGGTATTCATCAGGTGCATAAAAGTGGTTTGGACAGCCATGGTGATGCACGATTTTATTCGTATCGTCGGCAAACCCAGCATCAATTGCCTGCGACAGGTAGAATGGCAACGCTGATTTTTATGGAGTAATTCAATCATAAAAAAAGGCAGTGTGATTAACACACTGCCTTTTTCGTGAAAGCTAAATTATTGCATGATTTTAACGTAAGCCTGCGCTCTTAAATCCTGCATCCAATCGTCTAGCGCTTGCGGTGCCATACGTTGGTATAGGATTTCGCGCGCCATGTTTTTACGATAGACATCACTCACATCTTTTTGGCGTTTTTCATCGACTTTAAGAATATGCCAGCCAAATTGTGATTGAAATGGCACAGAATAGTCATTTACCGACGTTTTTTTCATCATTGCTTCAAAGCTTGGTACCATATCACCTTCACTGACCCAGCCCAAATCGCCGCCGTTACTGGCGCTTCCCGGGTCTTTTGAATAGGTGCTCGCTAAGGTAGCAAAGTCCTCACCTTGACGCAGTTTTTCATAGATAGTGTCGATCTGCTGTTTTGCCATGTCAGCGGGTAGGGCAGTCGATGGGCTAATTAAAATATGGCGGGTATGCCATTGATCGATGATTTTTTGTTGACCGCCGCGTTTATCTACGAGTTTAATCACGTTATAACCTTCTGCCGTGGCAATCGGGTTGGTGACTTGCCCGACTTCAAGGGCGGTGATGTTTTTTGACAGTTCTGTCGGTAACTCTGCCGCGACGTGATAGCCCATATCACCCCCTTGAATTTGCGCGTTATAGTTGGTTTGCGCGTCAGTCATGATTTGCTCAATATTGGCATTCTCAGCTTGCAAGTTTTTGGCAATTTGGGTGGCTACGGTCAGCGCTTGTTTTTTTTGTTTGTCGCTGGTTTTACCTGCGGCATCGGCTACAAAAGGCACGCGAATATGTAAGGTGCGATATTGTGATTTTTCTAAAGCGTTGCTCTCTGGTGATTTTAAGAAGTTATCGACATCTTGGTCTGAGATTTTGATACGGCTGGCAAGTTGCTGCTGCTGCAAAGTTTGTATTGCCAAGTCTTCACTGACTTTTTGACGCAATGCTTGGTAACTACCTGCGCGCTGGGCATCAAGTTTTTGCTGGAATTCGGCAAGGCTTGCGACCCCGTTTTGTTGCGCCAAATTGGTCAACGCAGCATTCACTGCATTCTCTTCAGCCTGCAGTCCTTGGTGTTTGATGATATCAAGCTGAATTTGCTTAGTAATTAGCTGATCCAATACTTGCGGATAAAGTTGCTGCGCCGGCGGTACAGTTTTATTTTGCGCTTGAAGCTGTGCAGAAGCTTGAGCAACCGCGCGATCCAACTGGCTGCGTAAAATAGGGGTGTCGTTGACAATAGCAATCACGCCATCAATGACCTGATCTTGCGAGTTGCTAGTGACGACAGGCGTTGCCTCAACCAATGAGCTGGCGACCTCTGGTGCTACGGGCGCAGGTTGAGAGACAGCCGGTGCAGTTTTTTGAGTGGTAGGTTTTGAGCCGCTGGTTTTGATGTCAGCTTTGACTGATTTGGCAGCGTTGGTGGTTTTGTTTGCTGTCACAGCTTTGGTTGATTTGCTTGTGGTTTGCGCTGCAGATTTGGTGCTAGATTTTTTACTAGATTCCACCGTCGTTTTGCTGCTGGTTGTGTTGGTTTTAGTGGTTACCGCTGTTGCAGTCACGGCTTGCGCGCTCAATGTTGGCATAACCAATAGTGCGCCATATATCAAAGCGCTAGTGAGAGCAGATAGGGTGTTACGGTGAAAATTGGGTAAATTATGCATGACAGCATGGTTCATGGCATGTATCCTTAAAATAAAAACCAAAAAATAAAAAAAGTAAATTTGATCACTCAAAAAATTAGGGCAAAACAATTTCAATAAAATGGCTGGTCTTTCACCAAGTTTCTTACATCAAATTTCTTAGATTTAGATGTTGCTAAGTTTGGGTCATTTTATACAATAATATTTGCTGGCGTATGTCTGTATGATAATAAATCCTAAAAAACCTCAAGTTTTAGGCAGTTTTTTGCGTAAAAGGCGTTTAGTATTTAGGGTCATAACCCAATACCCGATTACGCATCAAGCTAGCCAGTCGACCATCACCTTTATTGGATAACCCATTTAAGCTAATTTCTGCCATGATGGCGTGGTCAGCACTGTCTTTATCACTTAATTCATCATAATAACGGCGAGCATAAATCGATAAGCCATAACAACAGCTATCATAAGTAAAGCCCGCCAACACATCACTAAAACGACTCTTCTCATTGTCGTATTGGACAGCCCCTAAAAACTGCCAATTATAATTAATAGGCAAAACAGCAGAACCTGTGAAAGCAGAGAGGGCTTTTTGTCCAAATATACTCTCATTGCGTTTGATATACCCTAAGTTATAAAGGCTATTGTAAGTTGGCGCATAGCGAAATTGGGTGTTGATATAGTTTAAATCAGCGTTGTCATCAACCGAGCCATCTAAATCCACCCAAAAATCTTGACGCGGTTGGGTGCTTACTTCAAAGACGGTACCGGTATTGTCAATTTTTAACCCATCATCGGTATTGTCAAGATGTACCCGAATATCACTAAAATAAATTTGTTTGCCCACGCTGGCATCCAAACGAGTCAAACCATTGCCATCAATATAGCGATAATTTAATGAAGGGGTTAGATGATTGTTGTCGGGGAGACGATCATATCCCAAAAACCATGAATCTTCATACAATTGCGAAAAATTGAGCGATGCCAAACGGGTATTAAAGTTGGGTACGTCAGTCTGGTCTTTATAGGGCGAGTACACATATTTTAGGCGCGGGCTTAATAACTGATAGCCGCCCAAGGATTCATCAAATTTACCAAATGGGGTGCCTGCTTTAAAGAAATTTAAGCCACTGTCAATACTAAACTGCGGTACAAAAATAGATTGGCTTTTGCTATTTTCATCCAGTCCATTGGCATCGGCTGATTCTTGGTCGAATTGGGTATAAAGGTGCTGTAAACTTATTGACGGGGTCACATATCCCCAAGTCCGCATCATTGGGTAGGCAGCAGTGAGTTTGTTATACAGTCTACCACCGCTTTGCTCAGGCGCAGAGCCATCATCGATTGGGCGTTTAAAATAGGCAAAATCGCTGATACCCGTCAAATCAAATTGGGTCACCCAAGGCACACGATATTTGACCGATAACTGCGGCAGACGGTCATACGGTTTGTCTTTGTCCAAGATTTTTTCTGAATTGGTTAAATTACGATCCAGTGTTTGAAAGGTTTCAATCTTGGCAAGCGCAGTCAAATAGTCATTGTAATAATTGGCTTGAATGCGGCGCGGTAAATTTAATTGAACGGTTTCATCACCCAAGGTCTCAAAATCGTTTAAGAATTTAGGATCTGAGACATACTGATATAGCGCATCAATGGACAGGTTAGGGATATCTTTTGACTGCCAATGATGATTATAATAAAAGCGCTTACGGTCTTCATCATCATATTGTTTGTCGTTTGGCAGATAAGAGCCTGTCAAGCTACCATAACCAAATTTTTCTGTCAGATAGCGAAACTCACCTGTCAACATCGGATTGCGGTCAGTAAAAATGGTTGGCGTGACAGTGGCATCGTAATTTGGCGCTAGATTAAAGTAATAAGGTAACTGTACATTAAAACTCCCTTCTGTACTAAAGCCGCCGCGTGGTAACAAAAAACCACTGGTGCGGCGATCGTCAATCGGAAAGTTAAAATACGGCAGGTACAATACCGGGGTGTTTTTGACTTTTAACGTGGCATTATAGGCTTCACCGCGGCCCGTGTCGGTATTGATATCGATGTTTTTGGCATTGATTTGCCAAGTCGGATTGTCAGGCGCGCAGGTGGTAAACATGACATCGTCAATTTCAACGCGGCTTTCATCGACTTTATTAAGCCGTTTGGCATAACCATACGCTTGTAGGGGCACGCTGGCAAACGCCACATCTTTGGCGGTTGCTTTGGTGCTATCCGTTTGGTACGCCAGTTCATCGGCAACGGTAATCAGCCCCCCTTTTGGGCTATCTTTAAGGCTTACACGTGGGTTGCCGTCTGTCGATTGGGTACTTTGCGCGGCATCCACCAACAAAACATTACCTTGAGCGGCCGCCATGCCATCTTGCACGTTAACGACCACTTTATCGGCAGAGATTTGCTGACGACCTTGATTAATTTGCACATCGCCTGACAATTCAGCGTAATTTTCATTGTCATAATAGCTATAGTCAGCCGACGCATAAATTGGGAAGCTGCTATTGGGTTGGTCGGTAGCGGCTGCCGCTAATGCCTGTTGTTGATAGATGGTCGAAGTGGGATATACCCAGTTGCCATGACACATGGCGTCTTTTCGGGTCCCTGCTTTTGATTGCGTGTTTGCTTGAGCACCTGACTGTTGACTATCAGGCGTGAGCGGGTTCAGCAAATTTGGATTAGCAACCGTGGCGCTAGTATCATCCGTGGTTTGCGGGGTTTTGGGTTGATAAAAGGTTTTGAGCTTATCTAAACTGGCTTGCTGCTGTTGATTTGGGGTAAAGTTGGGACGAGTACGCGCAGAGTTTGGTTTGATTTGAGGCGCGCTAATCGGCGTGATGCCTTGATTAGTCGTCACATCGACAGTAGTGACGCTGTCTGCTGTGGTGGCGATACTACTATCGGTATCGGGCGCGGCAGCTGAGGTATCAAGGTTTTGTTTTTTAATACTCTGTGTTTCAGGGCTTTGTGACTCAATGTTTTGAGCTTCTGTGCTTTGTGCTATCGCTACATCAGTCGATTCCGTAACGGCGGCTGTCGGCAACACCGCAAGTGCTGATGTTGAATACAAAGTAGTGAACATCGCACCAAGCGTCATCGCTAAAACGTTGGTATGTCGATAAATTTGGTGTAATGATTGATGCAGACGTGTGGGCTGGGTTGGCAAAGACGAATGTGAAGTTAAACGATTAGAAGTTGACGAAATAGGCGACAATTTCACAGATTTTTTCATTAGACATTTACCAAAGACGCAATATAAAAACCTTCACATCATATCACTAGCGTCATCAATATACTATTGCAAAAGATGTTTAAAATTGCAAACATGATAGACGCCACTTGAGAGATACGCAGATTTTCGGTAGCATAACTTATTTTTATTGAGTAAGCCCACGTTATGAACCATCCTGCCGCACAACTTGCCAACCAAGACCCTTGCGATAGCGCAGCTTCGTCATCAAATACCGAGCCACTTAAACAACAGTCACGCGAACAACAGCTGCACACTTGGTTGACCCAAGTTTTTCAAAATCAGTCATTGCAGCATGAAAAAATACCTGGTGATGCCAGCTTTCGCAGCTATCATCGCTTAACTGTCGGCAATCAACACTATATCGTGATGGATGCGCCACCAGAAAAAGAATCGGTGAAAGAATTTATCGCCGTGGACAATTTAATGGCAGGTCATGTGCATGTGCCAAAAATGATTGCCACGGATGAACAGCAAGGTTTTATCGTCCTTGAGGATTTGGGAAACACGGATTTTGCTGATGTCATTGCCAAGGATTTAACGGATGCAGGCGAGCTGGCAAAAACTGCGCGCTATTATCATCAGGCAATGCAGGCAATTTTGGCGATTCAAAAAATTGATATCAATGATGCCAAAACTGTTATACCAAGTTACGACGATGCTCTGCTGCGCCGAGAAATGGGCTTGTTTAGCGACTGGTTTTTACCCTATATCGGCGTGACGATGACCCCAGACTTAGAGAAGCTTTGGCAAGATTTACAGTCTGATATTATCCAGCAAGTCATCGCGCAGCCTCAAGTGGTGGTGCACCGTGATTTTCACAGCCGTAATTTGATGGTATTAAATCACAGCGATGAGTTGGGCGTGATTGATTTTCAAGATGCTGTCATCGGTGCCTACACCTATGATTTGGCGTCTTTATTGCGAGATGCCTATATCAATTATGATGAAACATGGGTCAACACGCATTTGGCTCATTATCACCAATTGGCGCAAATTGACAAAAGCTTGGCAGAGTTTATTGTGGATTTTAATATCATGAGTATGCAGCGTCATCTCAAGGTATTGGGAATTTTTGTACGTTTGTTCGAGCGAGATGGCAAAGACCGTTATTTGGTCAACCTGCCCAAAGTTTTCAATGATTTATTAACTTGTTTAAAAGCTATCACCCAAAGGGATGAGCGTCATACTTTTGATAAATTTGCTGATTGGATGACCGCCGTCGTTGAACCTGCTTTTCATCAAAAAATCCAAGGATAAAACCCCATGTCAACCACCATCACCCAAGCCATGATTTTATCCGCGGGTAAAGGCACCCGGCTGCGCCCTTTAACCTTGACCACGCCAAAGCCACTTGTCGAAGTCGGCGGGCAACCGCTTATCGTGTGGCATATCAAAGCACTCAAACAAGCAGGTATCACCGATATCACCATCAATGTGTCATGGCTTGCTGATAAACTGCTCAATGCAATCGGGGATGGCAGTCAATTCGGTGTCACCATTCATTGGTCGATTGAGCCAGAAGAACCGCTTGAGACAGCAGGTGGTATCAAGATGGCTTTGGCTACCGGAAAATTAAAAGACCAGCCATTTATTTTGGTCAATGGGGATGTGTGGACGCCTTTTGATTTTGCTCAACTAAGCCAGCTTCAGTTAAACGATTCGCAGGCTTATTTGCTACTCACCGACCAAGCGACGCACAACCCAACTGGCGATTTTGCCTTAGAAAATGGCAAGGTCAAGGTAGAAGGCACGCCAAAATATACTTTTGCAGGGATTAGTGTGATGTCACCAAGATTATTGGATACGGTCAAGGTAGGTGAAACTGCGCCGCTTGCGCCACTACTCAAACAAGCCATGCAAGCAGGTTTGGTAATTGGCGATTTGCTGAGCGATGCGTGGGTCGATGTAGGCACGCTTGAGCGTTTAGAAAATTTGAACCAAAAATTGTCGGCTAAAAAGTGATTTGACAGAAAATTGCATCTTTTGCCATTTTGCTTTTATTTGAAAGCCGAGCAAACTAAACGGTTAAAGCTAAAAAAATGACCCAAAACTGTGATAAAATTTGTCACAGTTTTATTTTTAGCATGTTACATACGACAAAATTTAATTCTGCAATTAATTCTGTAACTAATTCTGTAATATAGGAAAGCCAATGACAACCCCAATTTCTGAACGTCGTCTTGCCAACGCCATCCGTACCCTAGCTTTTGAAGCGGTGCAAAAAGCCAATTCTGGACATCCAGGCGCGCCGATGGGCATGGCAGATATCGCTGAAGTGTTATGGCGTAAGTTTTTAAAGCACAATCCAACCGACCCAAATTGGCTAAATCGCGACCGTTTTGTGCTTTCAAATGGTCATGGCTCAATGTTGCAGTACGCTTTGCTGCACTTGACAGGGTATGACGTTAGCATTGAGGATATCAAAAATTTCCGCCAATTGCACTCTAAAACCCCCGGTCACCCTGAATATGGCTATACCGCAGGTGTGGAAACTACCACAGGTCCGTTGGGTCAAGGGATTGCCAACGCCGTAGGTTTTGCGATTGCAGAAAAAACCCTAGCCGCGCAATTTAACCGTGATGGTCACCAAGTCATCGACCACCAAACCTATTGCTTTTTAGGTGATGGCTGTTTGATGGAAGGTATTAGCCATGAAGTTTGCTCATTAGCCGGTACGCTGCAACTGGGCAAATTGGTTGTGTACTATGATGACAATGGTATTTCGATTGATGGTGACGTTGAAGGCTGGTTCTCAGATGACACCCAAAAACGTTTCGAAGCCTATGGCTGGCAAGTGCAAAAAGTTGACGGTCACGATACCGATGCCATTACCCAAGCGACCCAAAATGCTATAGCTGAAAAAAATAAACCCTCACTCATCATTTGTAAAACCGTGATTGGCGCAGGTTCACCCAACAAGCAAGGCTTGGAGGCCTCACATGGTGCACCCCTTGGCGCGGATGAAATCTTGCTTACCCGTCAAGCCCTCAAGTGGGATCATGAAGCCTTTGAACTGCCAGACGATATTTATGAAGGGTGGGATTGCACAGTTAAAGGTCAAGCGCTACAGCAATCATGGGAAAGTGAGTTTGATGCTTATAAAGACGCTTACCCAGAGCTTGCCAGTGAATTGCTTCGCCGTGTGAATGGTGACTTGCCAGCAAATTTTGAGACACAAGCCCAAGAATTTATCAAGGCGTGTCAAGATAACCCAGAAAACATTGCAACGCGTAAAGCCAGCCAAAATTCAATCAATGCCTTGCAGCCATTATTGCCAGAGCTGCTTGGCGGTTCCGCTGATTTGGCAGGGTCAAATTTAACTTGGTTTAAAAATGCCAAAGCGCTCGAAGATAACGCGGCAGGTAACTATATTCATTACGGTGTGCGTGAATTTGGTATGACGGCGATTGCCAATGGTATTGCCTTATACGGCGGCTTTATTCCGTATGTGGCAACGTTCTTGATGTTTATGGAATATGCGCGCAATGCAGTGCGTATGTCCGCCTTGATGAAACAACGCGTCATTAATGTCTATACGCACGACTCAATCGGTCTGGGTGAAGATGGACCTACTCACCAACCTGTCGAGCAGTTATCAAGTCTGCGTGCCACCCCAAATCTACATACTTGGCGACCATGTGATACGGTCGAGTCAGCTGTGGCATGGGTAGAAGCGTTGAAAGCAAAATCAACGCCATCTGCGCTGATTTTTAGCCGTCAAAACCTACCGCACCAAGCGCGAGATATCGAGCAAGTAGCCAATATTGCCAAAGGTGGTTATGTGCTAGCCAAAGAACAAGGCGAGCTACGTGCCATCATCATCGCCACAGGTTCAGAGATTGAGCTTGCAATGAATGCTTACACTGAGTTGACTGCCGAAGGTTTGGGCGTGCGCGTTGTATCAATGCCCTGTGCTGAAGTGTTTGCCAAACAAGAAATCAATTACCGTGACAGCGTGTTGCCACCGCAAGTGCGTGCGCGTGTGGCGGTTGAAGCCAGCCATATCGATTATTGGTACAAGTTTGTAGGGCTTGATGGTAAAGTCGTGGGTATGACCACCTTTGGTGAGTCTGCCCCTGCTAAAGACTTGTTCCCATACTTTAACATCACCACTGATGCGGTCATTCAAGCCGTGAAAGCGGTTGTTTAAGCAATATCATGGATAGTATATATGCTAAAAGAACAACTTGGGTGGATTTTCCACCCATTTTGGTGTTATATGCTTTAAATACATTGAAAAACCTCGATGAAGACCTGTATATACAAGCTAAATCGGGTAATGAATTATCCGCTATTAAACTCTTAACTCAATTGATGACACAAAAGGATATAGCAAGTATCAAGCATTGCTTACAAGGAAAATCTCCTATTATCGCTCCTGTATTAGCGATAGAATTTTTGGGAAATAATAGACTTCCAATGGTATTTGGTCAAATTCTTGCCAATGAGTTAAATCTGCCCATCACCTTTGACATCGTACAAGCTGTAAAAGCGAACCATACTAAGGCTAGTGCTTATGAGCGAATCGTCAGACAAGCTATTTTTACTGGCGAAGTTGAACGTGGTCGAGAATACTTAATCGTTGATGATACAGTGGCGATGGGTGGTACATTAGCAGGACTTAAAGGCTATATAGAAACAATGGGCGGTAAGGTAATTCAAGCAGTTGTATTAACTGGCTATCAATTACCTTTTTTTGATATTGTTCCAACCCAAAAAATGATACAATTAATTCAGCTTAAACATCCTGATTTAGCTCAATGGTGGCAAAATGAATTTCACTTTCCTCTCGAATACCTCACAAGCGGTGAACTCGGGCATTTCAAAAAACCAAAATCACTTGACGAAATCAGAAATAGACTCATTGAAGCAGGACTTTAAAAGAGCCTCTATTAATAGTCAAAAAATTTTAAAGATGACTAAAGTGGTAATAAGATAATCGAGGTTTCATCAATAAGACAAATTTCAGCAAGTACCTGATTATCTCTAATCCGCCAATCGCCGAGCACTAACCGTTGTTTATCGCCAATTTGATGAAGAGCAGGGCGGTGAGTATGCCCATGAATCAGTATATCGGCTTTTTGCAAGGCTTGTCTGACGGCTTGTTCATTGACATCCATGATTTGCAGGGATTTTTTGGCATTATCAGTTTTGCTTTTTTGGCGCAAATCTTGCGCAATTTGTTGGCGTTTTTTGATGGGTAGCGCGAGTAAAATTTTTTTAGTGATAGGATGTTGGATGATTTTGCGAAAGCGTTGGTAACCTTTATCATCGGTGCACAGCGCATCGCCATGTTCTAGGCGAACTTTTCTGCCATTTAATGTCAGATAAAACGGCTCAAAAATCAATTGCCCGCCAAATTTGTCGCAAAATTGCTGCCCAAGCAAAAAATCCCGATTACCATGCATGACAAAAATCTGGCAGTTTTTATCAGATAATGTTTTGAGCTTTGCTATAATCGGCTGAAGCGCATCTGTTAATGTGTCTGTATCGGCAACATCATCCCCTAGCCAAGCTTCAAACCAATCACCCAAAATAAAAAACTGTGTTAAGTTGGGCAATAGAGCCAATTTATCTAAAAAATCTAAAAAAGCCTGCCCTAAAGGATTAGTGGCAGGCTCATTCATGCTCAAATGTAAGTCACTGATAAGAACCTGCGCAATGGCAGAGGGATTATCGATGACCAAATCTGCAAAACTTTGCATACAAAAAAATTATTTCTCAATTACTTTTGCATGGGTGATCACCACAGGCGTGGTTGGTACATCAGCGTGGAAACCGTATTTACCAGTCGGCACACCTTTGATTTTATTGACAATGTCCATGCCCTCAGTCACTTTACCAAACACCGCATAGCCCCAACCTTGTGGGTTTTTGCCCGAGAAGTTGAGGAAGCTATTGTCTTTTACATTGATAAAAAATTGCGCGGTCGCTGAATGTGGGTCAGAAGTACGTGCCATCGCAATCGTGCCGACTTCATTTTTCAAGCCATTATCTGCTTCGTTTTGGATTGGGGCATTGGTAGATTTTTCTGTCATGTTGGCGTCCATACCGCCACCTTGAATCATAAAACCGTCAATGACGCGGTGAAAAATCGTGCCATCATAATGACCTGATTTGACGTATTCTAAGAAGTTTGCCACGGTATTGGGGGCTTTTTCTTGATTGAGTTCGATAACGATGTTACCCATGGTGGTTTCTAATTCTACGTATGGCATATCCATTGTGTGCTCCTAATGGTTTTTATGGTTAAAAAAACGTATCTTGCAATTGTTGTGGCTATCCTAGCGATTTTCAATCAAAAAGTCAGTATTTAGTTTGCAAAGTTGGCAAAATTAAATGTTTCAATTAAATTCATTTAAGTTTTTTCAATGTCAAAAAACTGCTAGAATGGAAGATTAGTTCACCATTTTTGTAATAGGTAAGGGGCAACCAAATGACGGCGACGACCGACAAAAATACAAAAACCGACGATACAGCAACCAGTAGTGAAAAAAATGACTTTATCCGTGCGATCGTACGTGATGACCTTGCTTCGCAAAAATATAGCCAGATTGTGACCCGTTTTCCACCTGAGCCAAATGGCTACTTACATTTGGGTCATGTCAAATCTATTTGTCTCAACTTTGGGCTTGCCAAGGAGTTTGCAGGGCTGTGTAACCTACGGTTTGATGACACCAATCCTGATGCTGAAGATCAGGAGTTTGTCGATAATATCAAAGATGATGTCAAATGGCTCGGGTTTTATTGGGCAGGCGAGGCGCGCTATGCGTCTAGTTATTTTGGTCAATTGTATGATTGGGCGGTGAAATTAATCAAACAAGGCGATGCCTATGTTGATTTGCAAAGTCCTGAAGATATTCGTGAAAACCGCGGTAATTTTGGTCAAGCAGGTAAAAATTCACCTTACCGTGATGCCAGTGTTGAAGAGAATTTGCAACGCTTTGACGATATGAAATCAGGCAAATATGGCAACGGTGAAGCGGTGCTTCGTGCCAAAATCGACATGGCAAGCCCCAATATGAATATGCGCGATCCAATTTTGTATCGTGTCATGCACCAAGCGCATCACCAAACAGGCGATGATTGGTGTATTTATCCCATGTACGATTATGCTCACCCGTTGTCAGATGCCATCGAAGGTATTACCCATTCGATTTGCACCCTAGAATTTGAAGACCACCGTCCGTTTTATGATTGGGTGGTAGATAAAGTGGGCTTTGCCAAAGAACCACACCAATATGAATTTGCCCGCCTAAACGTAAACCATATTTTGACCAGTAAACGCAAACTCAAAAAACTGGTCGAAGATGACTTGGTGAGCGGGTGGGACGATCCTCGTATGCCGACAATTGCCGGTATGCGCCGCCGTGGTTATACCCCTGAAGGCTTGCGAGATTTTTGTGACCGTGTAGGCGTCAGCAAGTCAGACGGCGTGGTGGATTTTGGCTTACTGGAATTTAGTATCCGTAACTCATTAGAGCATGTGAATCGTGCCATGGCGGTACTAAGCCCACTAAAAGTGACCATTACCAATTTTGATGAAGCCGTCGCCAATGTTGAAACACTCAAAAAAGACAGTGTAAAAACTAAACTCGACAATGGTGTTTTATGGTTGACCCAGCCTAAAAATAGCCATGATGACAGCCAAGGTACGCGTGACATTCCTTTTACTAAAGAAATTTATATTGATAAAGGGGATTTTGAAATCACGCCACCTGAAGGCTATAAACGTTTATCACCGCAAAACCCAGAAATCCGCTTACGCAATAGTTATGTGTTAAAGATTGAGGAGCACATCACCGATGACAATGGTGAAGTGGTGGGGTTAACAGCGACTATTGACCCAAAAACGTTGGGCAACAATCCAGAAGGACGTAAGGTTAAAGGTGTGATCCATTGGGTGTCAGCCAGTCTAGGTGTACCCGCGAAGGTACGTCTGTATGAGCAGCTGTTTACCCAAGAAGACCCTGCCAAAATTGACATCAATAATTTAGCTGCAGAGATTAACCCTAACTCGCTACGTGAAGTAGATGCCATTGTCGAGCCTTCTTTATCACAAGTCAATGCAGGCGAGCGGTTCCAATTTGAACGTGAAGGGTTTTTTGTGGCAGATAGTAAAGATTATTCACCAGAGCATTTGGTGTTTAACCGTATTGTGACCTTAAAAGACAGTTTCAAACCATAAATTATCTTTAACTTAAAAACTAGCTGGCATAGCAATATGTCAGCTTTTTTTATAAAAGGATATCTTAACCTATTGTTACTTATGGTTTTATTATTGTATTAGCTAAACGGTTTTGTTATTTTTTTACATGCGTAACATATGTACTGTGCTAAACTACTCATCGTAAATTTAAGTCAGTCTTGCGTAATCAATCCGTTATTCTTGTTAGATTTTGTAACTTTTAATGGCTTGATTTTAATGGCTATTAGGCTTAAGGTATTGTTGTTGATCTGTTTTTCGTAAATATATTGGTATTTTTGGTAACTGTATGCTTTATCCAACAGCAAGTTAACCATGATTTGATTGAGAGTGTTGATATGAAAACATTGTTAAAGAAAACGTTGTTAGGTGCTGTCATTGCACTGGTTGGCGTACAAAGTAATGCTGAATTAAATATGCAGACAGGTAGCCAAGCTAAGGTTAGTTGGGGTGGGCAAGGTAGTTTAGATAAAGCCCGTGCCATCATGTATAACAGCACGCCACAGACGACAAGTTTTAATAGCGGTAATTATAATAACTATAACAATGCATACAGCGAGGATGATAGCTACAATCCTGCTTGGTCTCAAGACACCACGCGGGCTTCGGGCAGCTATTTTGCCAATTCCAAAGGCGCTTTGGTAGTGGATGCGTTAACGGGCAATACCATTTATGAAAAAAATGCTGATATCGCTCGTCCCATTGCCTCAATCAGTAAATTGATGACGGCTGTGGTAGTGGCGGAATCAGGCGCTAATATGAGCGAAATATTGACGATTAGTCCATTAGATTTCAAAACCCCAAAACAATCGGGTAGTGACCGTCTAAAAGTTGGCGATCAGCTTAATCGTGCTGAAATGCTACTGATGATGATGATGAAATCAGAAAATCCCGCGGCTAAAGCATTAGCACGTACTGACCCTATGGGCTATGACAATTTTATCAGCCGTATGAACCAAAAAGCGCGTGAATTGGGGATGACGCAAACCCGTTATTATGACCCATCGGGTTTGGATTCTCGGAATGTGGCATCACCGCGTGATTTGGCAATTTTGGCGCGCTATGCTTATAAGCATAATTTAATTAGCCAGTTTAGTACCACGCCTAGCCGCCAATTTGGGGTAAATAATATCAATTCAGGTTATCGCACGGTTGCAGCGCGCAGTACCAATTACATGGTGCGTGATGGTTTATACAATATTGGCCTATCAAAAACAGGGTATATTCGTGAAGCGGGTAACTGTGTTTTATTTGAAACCAATGTCGGTAATCGTCCAGCCATCGTAGTTTTATTGGGCGCCAATGACTCAAAAACCCGCTGGAACGATGCAGAAAACATTATTGCTAATTTAAGCATGCGCCGATTCACCTAATCAATTCGCAATTTACTGACTGATTTTTTGATAAAAAAGCAAGGATAACTGTCCTTGCTTTTTTATGGGGACAAAACTACCAAAACCAGCTATTTAGCGTGTTTCATACAGGTGGTTGCAAAAGGTACTGCTTCTAGGCGCGCGGGCTCGATTTCTTCACCACTCACAGCGCAAATACCATAAGTTCCATTTTCGATACGAAGTAAGGCATTATTCACCAATTCAAGGTTTTGCTGGGCTTCGACTAGCAAGTTTTTACGTACATCGTTTTGCTCATTAATCACCGCTTGGTCATCCCAATCTTGGGTCATATCCGTATCAGGATTTTGCATATCATGTTGGATTTTATACACGCGAGTTTGGTATTCTTGTTTTAGGTCAAGTAATCGTTGTTTTGCTTTGTCAAGGTTAACCATACGGCCTCCAATTTTATAATAAAATATTGAACGCAGTGCTGCGTTCATGTTTTTGTTATTATAAGCTTATCATCAACACCCTTCTTAATAAAGTAGTAATATAGTAGTAATACCGTGTTATCACCGCGCGTGGCGTTAGTTGATAGCATCAATAATGTTAAAAATACTCAAAATATGCTAATCTACGCTTATTTTTTTATTCAATTTTTGTTGTCATGTGACGACGTTTTAGCAACCCCTACGGGTCACCATCCTGTTGTTAACTTAGAGGTTAATCCATGCAATTTGCTCGTTTAAACGATATTGATGTTTCTGGCAAAACAGTTTTGATTCGCGAAGATTTAAATGTACCGTTAAAAGATGGCAAAATTGCCAATGATGCCCGCTTAAAAGCAAGCTTGCCCACTATTCAGTTGGCTTTAGATAAAGGCGCAGCGGTTATCGTGTGTTCGCATCTAGGCCGCCCAGACCCATCAAACCCTGAAGCCAAATATTCGTTGCAGCCAGTCGCAGATTATTTGGGCGATGCCCTTGGCAAACCTGTCAAATTAATGACCGATTATGCCCAAAATAATGTGACAGTAGCCCCAGGTGAAGTTGTGCTACTGGAAAATGTACGTTTTAATGCGGGTGAGAAGAAAAATGATGCCGCTTTATCTGAACGCTACGCTGCTTTATGTGATGTATTTGTGATGGATGCTTTCGGTACGGCTCACCGTGCTGAAGCGTCGACAGAAGGCGTTATCGCCAAAGCAAAGATTGCCTGTGCAGGCCCATTATTGGCGGCAGAACTTGATGCATTAGCCAAAGCTTTGGATAACCCAGCCAAGCCAATGCTTGCGATTGTTGGTGGCTCGAAAGTTTCTACCAAATTAGATGTGCTTAAATCATTGGCAAAAATCTGTGACCAAATCATTGTAGGCGGTGGTATTGCCAATACATTCTTGGCAGCCAAAGGTGCCAATGTCGGTGCATCCTTATATGAAGCGGACATGGTGGAAACGGCCAAAAGCATTATGCAAGAAACCAATGTATTATTACCTGACGAAGTGGTCGTCGCCAAAAAATCACAGATTGATTTTGATGATTTTTTGGGCTCGCTAGAATCTGCCGATGCGGTAACCAAATCAGTCGATATCATTGCAGATGATGAAATGATTCTAGACATTAGTGCAAGCAGTGCGGCGAAACTTGCCGATGCGATTAAAAATGCCAAAACCATCTTATGGAATGGTCCTGTCGGCGTATTTGAAGTCGATAAATTTGGTGAAGGTACCAAAATCGTTAGTGAAGCAGTCGCAGCAAGTGCAGGCTTTAGCATTGCAGGCGGTGGTGATACGCTCGCTGCGATTGATAAATACAAGGTCGCCGATAAAGTAAGCTACACATCAACCGGGGGCGGGGCGTTCTTAGAATTTGTGGAAGGTAAAACATTACCTGCCGTGCACGCACTGAGCCAACGTGCCTAAATGCTACCAATCATTATCATTAATTCAGCGATTTAAATTTATCATGGCTGAATAAATGTAATGTTAAGTTAATATTTGTATTTTAAACATTGTAATTAATTGCACCAAAAATATCTTGTCGATAAGATATTATATAAGTATGTATACCCATATGTTTGGCGTTTAAGGAATGAATATGTTAAAACGTAATTTAGTATTGGCAACTTTATTAGCCACTTTATCAATCACGGCATGTAGTAAAAAAACCGAAGAAGCCGCAGCTAACGGTCAACCTGAAGCCGCAGCAAGCGCAGCGGGTCAAGACATTAAAGACGCGACTGCAAGTGCCGCCAGTGCAACAGCAAATGCAGGTGACGCAGTTGCCAGTGCTGCTACCACGGGTGCCGCGGTTGCCCAAGGCGCAGCAATCAACGCGACTGAAGCTGTTGCCAATGGCGCCGCGCAAGCCACCGAAAACGTAGCCTCTGCTGTAGCGACTGGTGCAGCCAATGTAGCCCAAGGTGCAGAAGCGGTTAAAAACGATGCAGCAAATAGCAATACTGATATTCAAACAACCGTGCCAGAAAAACAAAAATACTAAATTTAGCATTCAGCCTAAAAAAGCCCCAAAATCATTTTGGGGCTTTTTATTTTATTGAGTTAACTATTTTTTCATAATATCAATCATTTCAAAGTTATTTTTTTGAATTTAAATTGTAGTGCACTTCTGTTATACTCAAGCCTTGTCCAACATGGCAAAACCCAATTTTTCTAAAATTTTCAATTGATTATTAACTTTACTAAGAGAAAGTAATATGGCTTTGATTTCTTTGCGTCAGCTTTTAGACCATGCAGCAGAAAACAACTATGGTGTTCCTGCATTTAACGTCAATAACTTAGAGCAAATGCGTGCCATTATGATGGCAGCCGATGAAACCAACTCACCTGTGATTGTGCAAGCATCGGCAGGCGCACGCAAATACGCAGGTGCCCCATTTTTACGCCATCTTATTTTGTCTGCCATTGAAGAGTGGCCACATATTCCAGTGGTTATGCACCAAGACCATGGTACCAGTCCAGAGGTTTGCCAGCGTTCAATCCAATTGGGTTTTTCATCGGTGATGATGGATGGCTCGTTAAAGAGTGATGGTAAAACCCCTGCAGACTATGATTATAATGTGGCAGTGACGCGTGAAGTGGTAAAACTCTCTCATGCTTGTGGTGTATCAGTAGAAGGTGAAATTGGCGTTTTGGGTAGCCTTGAAACAGGTATGGCTGGCGAAGAAGATGGCGTAGGGGCAGAAGGTAAACTTGACCATTCACAGCTGTTAACCAGTGCTGATGAAGCTGAGCAATTTGTTAACGATACCCATGTCGACGCACTAGCGATTGCAGTCGGCACTAGCCACGGGGCGTATAAATTTACCCGACCACCTACCGATGATATCTTATCGATTGCACGTATCAAAGAAATTCATGCGCGTATTCCTAATACTCACCTTGTGATGCACGGCTCTTCAAGTGTGCCACAAGAATGGCTCAAAGTGATTAATGAAAATGGCGGCAATATCGGTGAGACTTATGGTGTGCCAGTTGAGCAAATTGTAGAAGCCATCAAACATGGTGTACGTAAAGTTAATATCGACACCGATTTACGTCTGGCATCAACGGGTGCGATTCGCAAATTCCTCGCTGAAAACCCAGCAGAGTTTGACCCACGCAAATATTTTGCCAAGACTATCGATGCGATGAAAGCGGTTTGTATCGATCGCTATACCGCATTTGGTACGGCGGGTAATGCGGATAAAATTCGCCCAATTAGCCTAGAAAAAATGGTTAGTTTCTATAACTAAATACTAGAACTAAAGTTTTAGCAAATGACTAAAAAGCATGACATTCAAGTGGGTTGACTGAGGTTGCCCACTTTTTTATTGGATTAAATTATTTGTAGTGAGTCATCAATGATAGGATTAATTCAAGGGCAAGTGCATCATCTAATGGCACCTACGGTAGTAGTGATGACCACAGCGGGCGTTGGGTATGAAATTGAGATGCCGCTCAATGCATTTTGCCAAGTACAATTAAATCAGTCCGTCACTTTGTGGACACATTTTTTGGTACGCGAGGATGCTCAGTTGTTATTTGGGTTTTTAAGCCATAGCGATCGGGAAGTGTTTAGACTGTTGCTTAAAGTCAATGGGGTTGGGGCAAAGATGGCCTTGGCGATGATGTCAACCGTAACGGTGCAGGAGTTGCACCAGTTTGTGATGAATAATGATGAGCTGGCATTGACGCGTATTCCAGGTGTTGGCAAAAAAACCGCACAGCGATTGATTGTTGAATTAAAAGACAAAATCAAGCACTTAGGTGATACATCAGGTTTTGCACCTTCATTGCCATTAGAGACCGATAGTGGCAATGAAGGCATTATTATTGCTGAAGTCGAAGCGGGGTTGATTGCACTAGGATATCGCGATAAAGAAGCGCAAGCTGCGATAAAACTGGCAAAATCTGCCATTGATTCACCGTTAACCATTCAAAATCTGCTTAAGGCGTCTCTTAAAAATTTGGCGATGAATTAAAATTGCATAAAAAAAGAGGCTCAAATGACCCTCTTTTTTTTACCATTAACTTTATTCTTTTTCGGTTTTTGACGTCTCTGGGGGAGATAATAAGTTTTTTTCTAGATAATGAATGTTTTGCGCTTGTTTACAAAATGCCTTATCTTGCAAAATCACATCGCGATGCAATGGCACATTGGTTTTGATGCCCGTAATAATCAGCTCGTCAAGGGCATGGCGAAGCTTGGCAATCGCTTGTTCACGGGTTTGACCATGACAGATTAATTTGCCGATTAATGAGTCATAAAAGGTAGGGATGGCATAGTTGGGATAAAGGTGCGAGTCAAAACGTACACCGCTACCATTTGGCATAAAGAAGTGGGTCACCGTACCGGGTGAGGGCATGAAAGTCACAGGATCTTCGGCATTGATACGGCACTCGATGGCATGACCGCGAATTTCGATTTCGTTTTGACGATACGATAGCCCATAGCCAGATGCGATTTTGAGTTGTTCAACCACCACATCAATGCCGGTAATCATCTCAGTGACAGGATGTTCAACCTGTACGCGGGTGTTCATCTCAATAAAGAAAAATTGCTCGTCTTCATATAAAAATTCAAACGTCCCTGCACCGCGATAGTTAATTTGCTCACAAGCACGAACGCAAGCTTGCAAAATGGGTTCTTTAATATCATCAGGAATCTCTGGGGCAGGGGCTTCTTCAAGCACTTTTTGGTGACGACGTTGTAGCGAGCAATCGCGATCAAATAAATGAATGGCATTGCCTTCGCCGTCACCTAACACTTGCACTTCAACATGGCGTGGGTTTTTTAAAAAGCGCTCCATATAGACGCTATCATCCCCAAACCACAATTCGGCTTCTTGTTTGGCGGCTTGCACTTGAGATAGTAACTGCTCAAGGCGTTCAACCACACGCATACCACGACCACCACCACCAGCTGCCGCTTTGATTAACAGAGGAAAGCCAATGGCTTTAGCTTGTTCTTCAGCGTTAGCCAGAGTGACGCTACCCACTGAACCAGGGACGGTAGGCACACCGGCTTTTTTCATGGCGTTGATAGCGGATATTTTGTTGCCCATTAAGCGAATGTGCTCAGGCGCAGGACCTACGAAGGTCAGCCCTGCCTCTTCCACGCGTTCGGCAAATTCGGCATTTTCAGATAAAAATCCATAACCTGGGTGAATGGCATCAGCGCCAGAAATTTCTGCGGCTGTTAAGATAGTATCGATATTGAGATAGCTTTGACTGGCATTGGGCTTGCCAATACAGATGGATTCGTCAACGAATCGAAGGTGCATCAAGTTGTCATCTGCAGTTGAGTAGACGCCCACCGTTTGGATGCCAAGCTGCTTACAAGCGCGAACAATGCGAAGTGCAATTTCACCACGATTGGCGATCAGTAATTTTTTTATCATTGCTATCCCTAATTTTTATCGATAATCAAACTTCAAATATACAAAAAAGTTAAAAATTAAGACTCGTAACGGACAATCGGTTGACCAAATTGCACCACATCGCCGTTTTGTACCAAGATTTCTGCAATGATACCGCTTTGGGTTGCTTCAAGCGGGTTCATGATTTTCATGGCTTCAATAATGCCTAAACTATCGCCTGCTTGTACTTGTTGACCGACCTTGATAAATGGCGCGTCATTAGGACTCGGTGCAACATAATAGACCCCAACCATTGGTGATGTTTCTACCATGCCAGATTTTACAGGGGCAGCATTAGCGGTTGTCGTGGTGGTTGTAGTTGCTGTGACGGGTTGAACATTCGCTTGGGGTAAATGGCGGGAAATAGAGACCTTTTTATCGCCATCTTGTACGGTTAATTCTGCTAACGTTCGCTCTTCCATTAAGTCAATAAGTTGTTTGATTTTACTTATATCCATATCCTAACTACCTTAAAATTATACGCTTCATAGACAACTAATTCATAGATTGCCGTATTGTAACAAGATTTTTCTAAAATAAATAGATATAGCAGGGTATATTTGTGTACGTTTGTACACTTAAAATTTGCTGCGATGTTGCTATTAATTTTAGGCTATATTATGTTGCTACTGATATTTCTGAACCAGATAATTAAACGCCGCGGTATAACCAAAAGCGCCCATACCACAGATGACGGCTTGAGCTTTGTCACTAAAATAAGAATGCTGTCGAAATGGCTCACGGGTGTGAATATTGGAAAGATGAACTTCTATAAAAGGTTTATTCACGGCGAGTAAGGCATCGCGAATTGCTACCGATGTGTGAGTAAAGGCAGCGGGATTGATAATAATCGCGTCAATCTGCTCATTAGGATTTGTGGTCAACAAACCGTGATGATGGATTTTATCAATCAGGGCAGATTCCTGATTTGTTTGAAAACAGGTGAGTTTAACTTGATGATTGATGGCTAGTTGTCTTATATCATCTTCAATATCTTGTAGGGTTTGAAATCCGTAGATTTCTGGTTCTCGCTTGCCAAGCAAATTGAGATTGGGACCATTTAATACTAACACATGGGTTAGTTGGGTCTTTGTTGCTATTGCTGTCGTTGTCGTCATGATGCTTCCTTTATCGTGGGTGATTTAAAATTTCCTCAAGTTTTTGCAACCTCAACTTATCAATGGCTTCGCCGATGTGTTTGCCGGTCAGCTCACTTGCCACATCTTTGGCAGAAATTTGCGTTAATTGCGTTTTGATGGTGGCTAACAGCGCGGTTTGTTTGACCTGTTGATAAAGATGAACGACTTGTAAGGCTTGCTCTAAAAGTGAGGTGTCTTTAAGGCTATTAGTTAATCTTAACAGTTCAAATAATTGCTCCGCAGTTAAGTGATCGAAATTTTTTAATTTATCAAAGTGCTCAAGAATAAATAACCCCAAGCGCTCAGTGTTTTTTGGTACCTTTAAACCTTGGCAAAATTCTAAATACTCGGTAGTTGGGTTGTTAAGTTGCTGATCAGACTTAAAGCAGGTTGCAACCAAAGCAAACTTTATGAGGTTGTCCGCTTGTTGCTCTCCCGCCATCCGCAGAGCAGATAGCATCAATTGCCATTGCTTAGGATTATCATTCGATGCTTGATACAGTTTTGGCATAATCACATCGAGGACATTGAGCTGATAAAGCGTGTCAAAATAAATATCCGGCCAAGCCTGCGTTAACGCTTTTGATGTCTCTGACCATACCCGCTCAGCGACAAGATGATTGAGCTCACCCGCGGCTTTCATTTGGCTGGTAAGTTTCGTGGTTGATTCATCAACCGTAAATCCGAGCGGGGCATAACGACTGGCAAAACGGGCAAGGCGCAAGACACGTACCGGATCTTCTGCAAAAGCGGCGGACACATGGCGTAATTTTTTTTGGTTAATATCTGCTAAGCCATCATACGGGTCGATGATATCGAGCACATCAAATTTGCCCTGTTTAAAACCGCAGTCAAACAACCCATTAACTTCTATGGCCATGGCATTGATGGTGAGATCGCGCCTGGCTAAATCCTCTTCTAAGGTGACAGCGGCGTCAGCGTGTACGTTAAAACCAAGATAGCCGTTACCGCTTTTGCGTTCCGTGCGAGCCAGTGCATATTCGTCATGGGTCTTTGGGTGTAAAAAAACCGGAAAATCGGCACCTACTTGCGAAAAACCCAGTTCCAGCATCTGCTCAGGCGTTGCGCCGACTACCACATAATCGTGTTCAGTGACCTCTCGTGCTAATACATAATCGCGTACCGCACCACCGACCAAATAAACTTGCATGACCACCCCGATGTTTTAACTAAATTAAACCCATAAAAAAACCAGTTTAGAACACTAAACTGGTTTTATCAATCAACACAAAATTATTTTGCCAATTCTTGCGCTTGCGTCACCGCTACAGCTGTCATATTGACGATACGACGTGCTGTCGCAGAAGATGTCAAGATATGCACAGGTCTTTGCGCTCCCAATAACAATGGACCGACAGTGACACTATTGGTCGCGGTTTTTAGCAAGTTAAATGCGATGTTAGCCGCATCTAAGTCTGGCATGATGAGTAGGTTGGCTGAACCTGTTAATTTGCTAAATGGGAAAGAAGTATGGCGGATACGGTCATCAAGCGCGGTATCACCATGCATCTCACCGTCAAACTCAAAATCAACATTCATATCGGTCAGTAAATCATAGACTTGACGCATTTTTTTCGCGCTTTCAAAGTCAGATGAACCAAAGTTTGAATGTGATAACAATGCCACACGGGGTTCAAGACCAAAGCGGCGGACTTCTTGCGCTGCTAATACCGTCATTTCTGCTAGTTGTTCAGCAGTTGGGTCTTCATGCACGTAAGTGTCAGCGATGAACAAGTTACGACCTTGAATCAATAAGGCATTTAACGCATAAAAATCTTTAGCATCCGCTTGTTTTTTGATCACATTTTGCACGTAGTTTAAGTGCAAATGGTATGAGCCAAAAGTACCACAAATCATACCATCAGCATCGCCACGTTCAACCATTAGCGCGCCAATCAAAGAAGTTTTACGGCGAACATCACGACGTGCCAACTCAACCGTCACACCATTGCGTTTGTTCATCTCATAATAAAACTGCCAGTAGTCTTTGTAACGTGGGTCGCTTTCGATGTTGACTAGGTCATAGTTTTCACCCGCCACCATGCGTAAGCCCAACCGTTGGATTTGGTTGGCAATAATGGTGGGACGACCGACCAAGATAGGTTTTGCCAAGCCTTCATCCACCACCACTTGCACTGCCCGTAATACGTTTTCATCCTCACCTTCACAGTAAACGATACGTTTTGGCTCTTGTTTGGCACGGGTGAAAATAGGTTTCATCAAGAAGGCAGAGTTATAAACAAACTCTGAGAGTTTATCGCGATAAGCACGCATGTTTTCGATGGGTAGCGTGGCAACGCCAGAATCCATCGCAGCTTTGGCAACCGCTGGTGCAATCTCCAAAATCAAATTTGGCTCTAGCGGTCCCGGAATTAAGTATTCACGACCAAAACGTTGGGTTTCATCCACCGTTTTTTGACCTTTTTGTGGCGTGGCTTCTACATGTGCCATGGCAGCAATGGCTCGCACGCAGGCAATTTTCATTTCTTCGTTGACGGTCGTGGCACCGACGTCAAGCGCCCCACGGAAGATATACGGGAAGCACAGTGCGTTGTTTACTTGGTTTGGATAGTCAGAGCGACCTGTAGCGATAATCGCATCGGGACGCACCGCTTTGGCATCTTCAGGTAGGATTTCTGGGTTTGGATTGGCGAGGGCGAAGATAATGGGATCTTGCGCCATGCGTTTTACCATATCTTGGGTCAGCATACCAGCGGCAGATAGACCTAAAAACATGTCCGCGCCTTCAATCACATCTGATAAGGTTTTGGCTTCGGTGTCGCGAGCATAACGCTGTTTTGACTCATCTAGGTTAGGACGAGTGGTTGCGATGATACCTTTTGAGTCAGCGACAAAGATGTGTTCTTTTTTGGCGCCTAACGCACAAATCAAATCTAAGCAAGAAATCGCTGCGGCACCCGCACCAGATACCACAATTTTGATGTCTTCGATTTTTTTGCCGGTAATTTCTAGCGCGTTTAATAACGCAGCTGATGCAATAATCGCGGTGCCATGTTGGTCATCATGGAACACAGGGATATTCATGCGTTTACGCAATTCTTTTTCGATATAAAAACACTCAGGGGCTTTGATATCTTCAAGATTGATACCGCCGAAGGTAGGCTCTAAAGAGGCAATCGCTTCGATGAATTTATCCGGATCGTTTTGTGCCACTTCAATGTCAAACACATCAATGCCGGCAAATTTTTTGAACAGCACGCCTTTACCTTCCATCACAGGTTTTGACGCCAAAGGACCGATATTGCCCAATCCTAAAACAGCGGTACCATTGGTCACCACCCCGACTAAGTTGCTACGAGCAGTATAAAGCGCGGCTTTTTTGGGGTCTTTTTCAATTTCCAGACAAGGTACGGCAACGCCAGGCGAATAGGCAAGTGCCAAATCCCGTTGGTTGGCAAGTGCCTTGATGGGAGTAACAGAAATTTTACCTGGGCGTGGATTGGCATGATAATGCAAAGCGGCTTGTTCAAATAATTCTTTGTCTGATAAGCCATTGTTGGTCGGCGATAATTTATCCATAATATCCTTCGTTGCGACAGTCGTTTTCGAATCGTAGTGTTCGCTATTCTAGCACTATTGACAGATTGATGACTAGTTGAGTACCGGCAAAAAATAAAACTAGTTAGGTAAAAAATCGCGCTACCGACCTTGTCTGTTACCTCAAGATGAGCAGCTGACACATATTTCAGGCGCATCTGCCAACGGTGGCTCAGTGTCACTTGGCTTGGCTAATGCACTAACTTGGTAAGGATTAGCCAATAGCTGATATAGTCTATTTACCTCGCTCATGTCATTTTGTTCAGCCAATTCAATGGCTTGCTGTGCCATACTATTTCTTAATATATACACTGGATTGTGGGCCATTACCAACTGCAAAGAATCCTGCTGTAATTTGGTATGGTAGGTAGCAATCCAGTCCGCTAAGGTGGCATTGGGTTGACCGTTACCGCTGCTAATTGAAATTTTCAACTGATTAAGTAAATTAAATTCATGTAATAGGTTTAATTTATCATTGGGTTTGGCGTCAGCAACGATTGCTACTAGCGCTCGCAAACTGTTGGTAAAGTCGAGTTTGTTTTGCTGCATGGTCTCTAAGTACTGCAAAGCAAAGTCACAGTTTTCTTCACTGCTGGGTAAGCCAAATTTTTGGCAGAGACCTTGCTGATAATACTGATAAAAAATCTCACCAAAACTGTCTAAAATGTCGGTTAAATGCTCGCGCGACAAGGTTTCTGGCGGATGATTGGCGGTCAGTTTTTCGCCATTAAGACGTAAAAATAAGGTAATCAGACGTGACAAATTCCAAAGTCCAATGGATGGCTGGTTTTGATAAACATAACGCCCGTTGTAATCAGAATGGTTATTGATCCAAATCGGATTAAAGCGCTCCATAAAACCATAAGGACCAAAATCGATGGTCGCACCTGTGATAGATAAATTGTCGGTATTCATCACCCCATGGGCAAAGCCAATCAGCTGCCAGTCGGCAATGGTTTTGGCAGTTTTATCAACGACTTGTCTCAAAAAATCTTGAATGGGCGTATCACTGTCAAAACAGTCGGCGAAATAAGTTTTGATGACATAACGGGTAAAATACAGCAATAAATCAGGCGCATAATTTGCCACCCATTCAAAATGCCCGAAGCGAATATGACAATCTGCGGTACGTAGTAGCGCCGCGCCGCGTTCACGTGTCTCACGGTTGACAGGGGTATCTGACACCACAAAGCCTAGCGCGTTGCTAGACCGAATGCCCAAGCCATTAAGCGCATGACCTGCCAAATACTCTCGCACGACGCTTCGAATCACCGCACGACCATCCCCCATGCGCGAGTAGGGGGTTAATCCTGCGCCTTTTAGATGCAAATCGGTCAATTGTCCGTCTTTATTGATTACCTGCGCGAGTAATAGACCACGACCATCGCCTAATTGCCCTGCCCATTGCCCAAATTGGTGTCCAGCATACGCCATGGCTAATGGTTCAAAACCGTCGGGAACCATGTCACCGCCCAAGATTTCGACCCAATGCTGTGTTAAAAACTCATCATCAGCCCAACCAATTTGGTGGGCGACTTGCGGATTAAAATGCCCTGCTTGCGGGTTCGTGAGCGGTTTTGGGGGTTGTTTATGATAAAGCCTTGGATCGAGCGTGGCATACGAGTTTTCAATTTTCATAATTTTTCCATGTTTATAGGCATTACTAATCTGGATGTTAAATGCCCCTGTTTAAGGCGTTTTAAGTTATTAATTGCGCTATAATAGCGCGTTAACAGCCGGCTTAAAATTTGATTAAGCTTGCTGACGTTTTTTAAAATTTATATTGCTTACTATACATTTATCCGACGATAGGGTCTGTGCAATAACTGTGCATGAGGCAATGCCGCTATAAAACTCACTTTTTGCTGTGATAACTTTTTACTGTCATTAAGCGTTACTTGATAGAAAATCCGCTTAAAAAAGCAGTAAAAAAACAGGTAAAGAAAGCCACTTAAAGAAACTACCTAAACTAACTAAAAAGCCACTTACGTAAAGGAAGGTCATGCCTGCGTTAGATCTTAACAATCCCAACAATGTCTATTTGGTTCAATCGGGATTTAATGTCCAAGATATCGAAAAATCGCCTACCTTGGTCAATTTGCTCAATCGATTTCAAGGTAACTTACTCATTGATGAGCAAGATACCACCGTCGGTGTCGGCGCAAAAGCCTACGGCAATACCATTCATATTGCTAAAAGTTACAAAAATTTTTTGAACATTGCCCATGAGCTAGGACACGCAACCGGTCAATACCAAAAAATCAATAGTGATAAAGACAATTTGTATCAATTTGATACGCCACAAGCCTATGGAATGGCACGCGCCAAAGCGGAGGGTGAGGCAACTTATTATGAGTTTTTGGTGGCAAAAGAATTGGGGTATCAACGGTTTGTCAAACCCTTGTGGCTCGATAACGCGGCAAAACCGCAAGATAAAGATGTGTTTACTGAAGTCGATGAAATCATGCGCCAAGCAATCAGTGAAAACGACAAAATAACCCAATTGGCAGTCCTTAATCAAAGCATGTTGCCTAGTGGGCAGTTTCACGCGCCACTTTATACGTATGATGAATACAATACCTTGGTGTTCTTGAATAACCGTTTTGCCATTTCGCGTATATCGCAAGATTATCAGCAAGCATTTGGCAAGCCACTGGATTGGAACAGTTATGAAGCCAAATCCCTTGCTAATAAAGCTAACCAGCATTTTGGCACCTTAGCTAATGACGTCATTATCAATCACCATATTGATGGTTCTGTACTTGGACAGCAGGGCGTAGGGGATTTATTATGGGGTAGTCAGGGGGACGATGTGCTAGTGGGTAATAGCGGTCAAGATAGGCTGCTAGGCGGTGCTGATGATGATGTGCTCATCGGCAATGCTGGTGATGATATGCTAGTGGGTGGCACGGGCAATGATTTATATTATTTCACCAAAGGATTTGGTCATGATACCATCATCAATGCAGGCGGTGGCAAAGATACGCTTTATCTTGCGGATAGAGGCTATGACGAGCTCAGCTTGGTCACTCAAGAAAAGCAGGATTTAACGCTGGATTTTGCAACTACCTCGCCCAATAACAATGAGAACAACGATAAGCCGACTGACGATCAACTTACCATCAAAGATTTTTATTTGGGCGGCGATAACGCCAGTTTAGCCATCGGTTTTGCAAAAAGCGGTATCGCCAACCCTGCGATGCTGATGCCAGTCAGTCAATTAACCATTCAATTAACAAATTTGGGCTCAGTCGCAGAGCGTGATATGACTGATTATCAGCCAGTGCTAGAAAAATCTCTTTTACAACTGGGCAAAGTCAATCTTACTGCTACAAACGACAAATAAGCGGTTTGTCACACAAACACAAAAAGATACTGCAAGGAAATGCGATGTTACCATTAGAAATTAAATATTTGCAAAACGCTCAATATGAACCCACCCATGCGGCGATGCTGGCGCGCGTGTTATCACGTATCGAGCAAAAAAAATCTGCCAGCAGCGAGCAGGCGCAGCTTAGCGCTGATGAGTTATGGATTGTAGATCATGATAATGTGTTTACACTGGGTCAAGCTGGCAAACCTGAACATATTTTGCAAAGAGATAATACCCCCATAATCCACACCGATCGTGGCGGTCAAGTCACTTGGCACGGTCATGGGCAATTAGTGGTGTATTTTTTATTTGATTTAAATGCCTTGGGGTGGGGCGTGCGCGATTTGGTCAGCAAAGCTGAAAACATCATCATTGATGTCATCACGCCTTATTTGCCGCCAGATTTTTATGCCAAAGCGCGTGCAGATGCGCCAGGGGTGTATGTGTATAACCAAGACGATTTAGAACTTGGTAAAATTGCCTCACTGGGATTTAAGATAAAACACGGCTTTAGTTATCATGGCATCGCCATCAATGTACAAAATGATTTGACCCCATTTCAAATGATTAACCCTTGTGGCTATGCCGGCATGACCATGTTGCGTCTAGAAGATTTTGCGGACGTGGATTATCAAGCATTTACCCAACAATTTATCAGCCGTGTCAACCAAGAGCGTCAATTTAGCCTAAGCAAATAAAATTTTACTAAAGGCTTAAATATAAGAGCCTTTAATATAAATGTCTTTAATTTAACGATTGATTAGAGTAGGTAATGCCTTTAGCTTCATACACTTGGTAAGTCGCCTGCAGTAAATCATCAATATACGGATTGGATTGGTGTGCCAGTACATTCATAAAAATCGGGGTTGTCGCATCTTCGTGACGTAGACGATGATAATGAATTTGCTCGGTACGGACGGTTTTTAAACTATCAGGCACTAAGGTGATACCTTCACCTGCCGCCACCAAGCCCAAAGCAATTTGGATATCGCGCACTTTGGTGGTCAAATGAGGTGACAACTGATAGCGGGCAAACAAATACATGAGTTGGTCAGTTTCGCCATTAAATAGCGGATTTTGCAGCATTGGCAAGGGCGTGCGATGATACAAAATGAGGGTATCTTCTAGCAACTCTTTGAATGCGATGCCGATATCATCGGGGCGTGTTGCCAAGGGGTGCGCCATCGGCAGCGCCACCACAAAGCGCTCATGGCGTAAAAATATCTGTTGCACAAAGTTGTCACTGTGCCGAAATCTTCCAAACCCTACATCGATGTCTCCCGACTTTAGCGCTGACATTTGCTGCTCTGAATTGATTTCGACCAGCTTGATATCCAAATTTGGGTGTCGCTGTTTGACTGTAGAAATAATCTCAGGCAACAAACCATATAGCACTGAGGCGACAAATCCTATCGTCAAATGATTGTTTCGATGCGGTTGGGCAAAGCGCTGAGTCAACTCACTGGCTTGCTCAAGTTGCAACAATATTGGCTCAATCTGTGCCAAAAAAAAATGCCCTGCTGCAGTTAAGGTCATTGGGCGGTGATAGCGATCCAGCAGCTCGACACCCAGCTCGCTTTCAAGTTGCTGCACATGGCGGCTTAGCGATGGCTGTGATATAGCCAAGGTTTTGGCAGCTTGGCTAAAACTACCTGCTTTTGCCACTACCACAAAATAAGTGAGTTGTGAAATATCCATATCAATACTCAATGATAATTACAGCGTTGTGTTATCGGGGTTAAAAGCTGTTTACTCATTCAATAAATTTGCTATCAAGCCAAACCATTAAATCAATGTCACTAAATCAATGTTACAAAAAATGTCAAATTTATGTCGCCATTTCAAGATATTCTAACCAATATATTATAAAATTTGGGCAATACTACGTTAAAAATATTATGCTAAAAACCTTACGCTAAAAAAAGTTTAAACCTCTAAATTAAGTTGCTCATTATGGCCATCCGTCTACCCAAGCCAAAAAAAGCCCAGTCTTTACCCCCGATTGAACCCAGTTTCGATAATGTGCATCAAGTTGATGAAATAATTGAAACTGAAGCTGGTACGTCTTTTGTCACGTTAACCGAGCTGCATGAAGGCTTTAATAATCGTCGGTTTTTTGATTGGCACGGTCGGGTTAGCCGTGTTCAGTTTTTAGCGTATTCCACCTTCAATGCGTTGATAGCATTAATGCTGGTCGCTTTGCTATTTGTGATGATTGGTGGCTTTCAAGGCATGGTAAATGCCAGTAGTGAGCAGTTGCCGATGAGTTTGCTTGGTGCAAGTAGTGTTGGTGTGGCGGTTTTGTTTTATCTACAGCTTGCCGTTAGCAAACGCCGCTTCAATGACCTTAACAAAACAGGGTGGCTTGCGCTATTGATGCTAGTGCCTGGGGTAAATATCTTAGTTTACCTTTACTTGCTAGCAATCGAAGGGACGGCAGGCGCCAATTATTATGGCTTACCTGCTAGACCTGCTAGCCAATTGAAAACGGTACTGATGGTATTGATTCCGCTTTTAGTCATGTCACTCATCGGTTTGTTAACCCAAGTTGTCGTGCCCAGTTATCAGAGTTATCACAGTTATCAAGTGATAAGAAACAGTAGAGACACTCAAAACAATGTCATTGTGACGGCAGCAAAACCTAGTCAATCGTCACAGGCATTGCCTGCAACTGCTTCCGCTGTTGCCGCTTCGACCACTCAACCAGAGAATTTAAGAACAGAAGCGGTAATAATTACCGGTGAGCAATTAGGAAACGGCGTCTCTTCCACCCCACAACCCACCGCGCCAGCGAATGTCAATCCCGCTATGACCACCAATCAAGTGTCAACAGATACACTTGCCAATACGCCAAGTAGGACTAATCAGATGCCTGAGGCGCCAACTGACACCGCTAATCCCAATACCCTAAATCCTAATAGCTCAAATCCCAATAACCTAAATCAAGGTTCAGATGAGCGCGCGCAGACGGGCAGCAGTAATTCCACAACAAATGCCCCTAATAGTCAAGGGGTGGTTTCTTATGAAGATTTTGTCAAAGCCTCTGAACAACAAATATTCATCGATAGAAGATAAGTTGTTTAAAGTAAAGGTTAAATAAATGGTTTAATCATGACCAAAATATAAATTAACTGTCAATGAGTTTAATTATTAGTGGTTTACAAACGGTTTCAAATCTGCACATTTGCTAATACAAGTTAGCTAAGCATAACAAAACCACAATTAAACCTATGCTTAAATTAAAGCACGATATCCCTATAATGTTAGCTATCAAAAAGGGGTATTTTACATGAAGATGAACAAAACACATGACAATATAAAGAGGGGCCTAACATCTCAAAGTATGGCTTCTCAATTAGTTTTTGGTGACGTGGATGAGAGTGATTATAGTCAGGCACCTATTAAATCCCTATTACCGCGCTATGATAGTCAGCAAACGTATTTGGCAGATTACCCGTCTAATTTCTTTACTATGCAAGATGAGGACAATCAATTAACCCAAGACTTGCGGTGTAAAGATAACGTTAAAGAGTCTGCAAAACTACCAAAAAAGCCACCAAAAAAATCAGCCAAAGATGATTTGGTGGATGATTGGGCAACCGATAATAAAATCGATGATGAGTCTTGGCGCTATCATCGTAAATGGCTTAGTACCGTCTTTATGATTTGGTTCTTTTTAGCGGTCGCCTTATTGCTAAACGCTGCTTATTATTAACTGTAACTTTTAACTACCACAGTTTTTTTGAGTAATCATTACATTTCACCATGTAATGATTTTTTTTGGCTCAAATAAATGAAAAAAGTTTTATAATGAAGTCATTATGATGAAAAAAATCATTTAGATAAACAAACCATTTAGATAGACAAATCATTTAAAAGGAAATCGCTTGCTAGTCACTCAAACGGATGTTAATACACAAACTATAGCCAAGAGTACAAACAATAATACAATCATAGATTTGCTTGCGCTTATCACTGATACCATGCCGCAGTGGAAAGTGCATCGGTGTCAAGTGACGGATGGGGTTATTTCACAGCACTTGCCTATGAAATTTATTTACCATTATGAGTATTTATCTGACCTACTCAAACTGCAACATCCGTTAAATGGTCAATTGCTAGCAAGCTTTGATCGATTGCTGACGCGAGAACAATTTGCGCAAATGCTTGGCATTCATCTCCACCAAGTAGTCAATCCTTGGCAAATAAAGTTTGCTGGCAAATTAGTGGTGTTTTACCAACAACCTGATATTGCCTTGCGTCTGCATTGGGTGAATACTAGCAAAACATTTGAGCCCATCCACCTCTCATCAAAATTATCTCAAACAGAAGCTTTGCCTTATGCGATTGATAATGCTTTTACCAATTGGCAGATTACCGGGTTGGAAATCATTCTAAAAAATCCGCAGGTTGAGCTTGTGTATGACAGTGATGAAACCAATGGCACCCAATCCATTTTGCCTTCCACCCAATTTGTGCCCGTGCCTACGCCGTTAGCCCATTGGATGATGGCATATTTTCAGTCGCATCCCGTCATTGCCAATGAATGGTTGGCACTAATCAAATCAGAGGCACAATCTTATGCCCAAACACAGCATTTTATTGCCGACCCGTGAATAGCCACCAAAAATCTAGACGCATTTAGCCATCTGCTGCAGTATTAGCGCTTGATTGAGTGATTTTTTAATCGTTGTGAGTCTAAAGTGTTAACTTTTTTGATTGTATATCTTCTCTGCTGACTTCGATAAGTTCAGTCTGATAAAAAGCTGTCACGCACCACAGCCAACTAACCACAAAGCAGATTTACTCTGTTTGGTAATCTGAGGCGTGGATAGGGGTGTTTGGCTAATATTGTGGGTAAGCTCGCCTACATTAAGACCGCAGCTGGTCAAAAGCGCGGATAATAATTGATATTTGACGGCATAATTCATGTTTTGGGTATTGGCAATGGTGTGGGTAACCATACCGACCACTTCGCCTGTGGGAAGCAGGAGCGGACTGCCACTTGAGCCAGGCTGAATTGGCGCAGTAAACTGCATAAAACGAATATCATTGCCAATGCCTTGTAGCCCTGCGATATTGCCTTGGGTGACTTGTAATTGGCTACCAAGACCTGTTAGCGGAAAACCAAGCGTGGTAATCTGCTCACCCAGCAAGTCATAGCCACGTTCTCGCACGGGCAGATAACTTGGTAAAGGCTGATTGACTTTAAGTAACGCTGTATCACTACCTTCATCTGTCAGAACCACTTGGCATTCCATATCGGGATATCCTTGTTGACGCAGTGCGATTTGCGTTGTCCCGTCCACCACATGTTCACAAGTGAGTAAATGATAGGGATCAATTGCAAAAGCCGTCCCAGTCCAAGTGTCACCTGGCTGAGGGCGAGGACGTCTGTTGTCTGGTATGGCGTGCAAAACGTTGCCTGTCGTCATGTTGTTAGGGTAACGGGCGTCAAGGCTGATTTGTAAACGTTCGGCAAAATTGGCTAGACTTTGACTAGATGTTTCCGCGAGTGCTCGGCATTTATATTGCCCATTACGCTGGTAGATCTCCAGTACAATACTGGCTTTGATATGGCGCTCTGGGGTATGAAACGCATAGTCAATATCGCTAGCGACTTTGATACCCAGATCATTGACTTCCACAGCTGGGGCAATCACACTCGCGTCTTGGTAAGCATACACGATCAGTTGCAGATGCTGGGTTTGATTTTGGGAAAAGACATTGGCTAAGTCTAATGTCCAAACATGGATGTTATCACTCTCGACTGTCACCGCTGCCCAATCTTTGCTTTCATGCAGATAAGCAGGGCTGGTAGTTGCTCGGCGACTCGCATCCATCGCTATCCAAACGCACCCCATCTCAACCCCAAAACGATTGGCATTTTGGCTGGTTACTACCACTTGGCAAGGCGTGTGGGGGATAGGCGTGTTTGCCCCAGGTACCAAAGTTGGCATCGTGTTTCCTTATTATTTTTTTGATTATCCGAATAAAAAAATACCCCATTGACTGCAAATAGAGTCAAATAGGGCATTTTTATCTACAATTTAAATTTAGGCATGTGGTGTAATAGCGGGCATCAAATCATGAAAGGTACGACCACTGGCAATTTCGCCAATCGCATGCATTTTCCATTCACCATTGTGGCGATAAATCTTTGCTAAAATCAGCGCGGTATGACTGCCTTGGGCTGATAAGTTATAGCGAGCTACTTCGCTATTATTGCCGGCATTAACGATACGACAAAACGCATTGGCAACTTTCTCAAACGTTTGACCCGTAAAGCTATTGACGGTAAATACCAGTGACTGTACATGAGCAGGGACACGAGATAAATCGACATTGATGACTTCATCATCGCCATCCCCTGCGCCTGTGCGGTTATCGCCTGTATGAACGATACTACCGTCCTTTGACTGCAATTGACCAAACCAGATTGCATCGATGGGCTGTTTGCTCGCGTCAAACATAATGCAAGATGCATCCAAATCGATACTATCATTATTACCGCCACCACCAAATAGACTGCCCAAAAAGCCACCGGATTTTGGAGTGGATGCAACATCCCACCCTAGACCCATTTTGATCCGAGTCAGTGCCGTGCCTGCTTCTTTATCAAGTGAGATCTTTTGCCCTTTTTGTAGACTAACCGCCATCTTCATATCCTTTATTTAATGAGTTTTTATCATTATTTTAATGGTAAATTGCTGCTTGAAATCTGATTTAGCCGATATTTACGCCATATTGTTGGCACATAGCTGCTAAGCCACCTGCATAGCCTTGACCCACCGCACGAAATTTCCATTCGCCATTGTGTTTATAGACTTCGCCAAATACCATGGCAGTTTCGATGGAATAGTCTTCTGCTAAGTCAAACCGTACTACCTCTGCCCCTGTTTCTTCATTGACCACACGGATAAAGGCATTGGATACTTGACCAAAGTTTTGATTACGAGCTTGGGCATCGTGGATGGTCACAGTGACTGCAATTTTTTCAATATCGGCTGGTACTTGTGACAGGTTAACTTTGATCACTTCGTCATCACCGTCACCTGCCCCTGAGCGGTTGTCCCCGGTGTGTTCAACTGCACCGTTGTCAGATTTTAGTTGGTTATAAAAAATAAAGTCATGGTCACCGCGTACTTTGCCTGTATTATTAAGCAAAAATACGCTGGCATCTAAGTCAAACTCTGCCCCTGATGTGGCACGCTCATCCCAACCTAGACCAATTAATAACCGTGTTAGGGTAGGATCTGTTTTTGACAGGGATAAGTTACCGCCTTTATTAAGTGAAATAGCCATTTGTATCTCCTATATTATAATATTGAATTAGCTAAAATTTTTCTGAGGGTGTTTTCCTCCCTTAAATTAAACAATTATCTGTATAAAGTCAAAGCTCTATTCTTTAGCTTAACGCTTTATACAAAAAATATTTTAAAATTTTTGAGGTATGCTTAAAAAAAACGGAAGAAAAATATTTACTAAACTTGCATCCTAAACCAGAGTTTACCATGAGTAAGAAAAGAGTAGAACACAGCGACACCTATAAGGCTGAAGCCCGCGCCAAAATCAACTGATGGCAGCCTTGTCACCTGCGGGAATTTCTAATACTTTGACCGTCAAGCTGCTTGATAAAATCTACCAAAAGTTTTTATACGATTAGCAGATGTTATTGGTTACAATATGCTTATGTAAATTCTAGTGCTCGACCTTATAATTGCACTAGTTTTTGTTTTTTGGTTTTTGGTTTTAATCGGGTATGGCTGGCGGGCTGTTAATAAGCTGGCATCAAAATATTTAGTAATTTATATTTAGTGACTTATATTTAGTAATTTGGATGGTTGGGGAAGCATAACTTTATGGAAGGCTCGATTGATCTCGTTAGTTTGGTAACGCACGCCAGTATTTTCGTCAAAATTATCATGGGCATTTTATTATTTGCTTCTTTGTTGTGTTGGGTCACTATTTTTCGTTTAAGTAGTCGCTTGGCAATTGCCACGCGCGCCGATAATTATTTTGAGCAAACCTTTTGGTCCGGGGTTGAATTGCCAACCCTATACAAAGGCGTTCAAGGTAACCCAGATAGAAGTGGACTTGAGCAAATCTTTTTTATTGGCTTTAGTGAGTTTTTAAAACTGCTCAAAAACACCCAAGCGCGTAGTGAAATCATTGAAGGCGTCGAGCGCAAACTTCGCGTTGGCTTAGGGCGTCAACAAATTGAGCTAGAGCAAGGATTGCCGTTACTAGCCAGTATTGCCTCGGTCTCGCCATATATCGGTCTGCTTGGTACGGTCTGGGGGATTATGACGGCTTTTATGGGCTTATCGACTTCTGCGCAAGCCACACTGGCTGCGGTTGCCCCTGGTATTGCCGAAGCCTTGATTGCCACGGCGCTCGGGTTGTTTGCTGCGATTCCAGCGGCACTGGCTTTCAACCATTTTACCGCAAAAAACGATAAAGTTTATCAAAGTCGTAGCCTGTTCTGTGATGAGATGACAGGCATGTTGTTGCGACAAACTGTGGATACGGCTACCAATTTACCGACAGGGATGAATTCACCTGCCATGATGCCACCGCTCGCTAGATAAATGCTAAACGCTAAATGAATGTTAGATAAATTTTATTGAACAACTTGACACTATGAAAGCAAATCCTTACAGCCGTAGCCGTCCTCAAAAACTCAATGCGGGTATGAATGTGGTGCCTTATATTGATGTTATGTTGGTGTTGCTTGTTATATTTATGGTGACTGCGCCCATGCTAACGACGGGGGTGGATATTGATTTGCCAAAAGCGCAAACCAAATCACTACAGCAAGGCACGCAGTTACCGGTGATTGTGTCACTAAAATCTGATGGGCAGCTATATTTAAGTACCCAAGACAAAACCGATGAGCCAATGAGCGAAGAGGCACTAATCGCGACTTTGAATAATTTACAATCTCAGCCTCAATATCAGTTCGATGGTAAGCCCAATGTCAATGTGATGATTAATGCCGATCAAAATAACCAATATGGGGATATTATCCAATTAATGGCAAACTTGCAGCAAGCGGGCATTCAAAAGGTTGGCTTGTTAACGGCACCGCCAAAAGCAGCCAGCAATTAGCCTTTTAATCAAATGGCTTTTTAATGAAGTAGCTTTTTAATCAAGCACCCTTCTAATACGATGACCTTTTAATTTTTGATTGAACATTTTTGCTAGAATAAGGAAATACTGAGACGATGTATGCTGAAGTGACCTCAGTCTATGTACCCGTCAAAACACCCGATTACCCGGTATGGGCGATTGTGCTCAGCGCCATTGCCCATGCGTTGGTGGTTGGGTTATTGTTTTTCTTTTATCATAACACCCAGCCAGCGCCCATGGAAACGTCGTTGGTTACCCCTGAGCAGTTGTCGGCAATGGAAGGGCAAATCAAAGCCAACCAACAAAATGAGCTTGCGCAAAACCAAGCCACGGCTGGCGAGATGGCTGGTGCGCCCACACCGTCTTTAAATTCCCAAACCCTATCAACTGTGCCAATGAACACGCCCCATTCGACCTCAATAAATCAAATTGAAACGGTCAAAGATAATTTGGCTGCCAAGCAAGCGCAATGGGAAAAAGAGCAGGCGCTATTTGCTGAAAAGTTAGACCGGGAAGTAGCAGCTGAAAGACAAAGCGTGATTGATGAATTAAACCAGCGCAATGAAACCCAGCAGCGAAATCTGCAAGATTATAAAATTGCCGAAAGTAATATTGACGAGGTAAAAAACGAAATACGCGCGAACAATGCCGCCTATAATAAAAATCTCAATGCCAATAGCGAGCGGCAAAGTGACAATAGTATCAAGTCACTGGATTTGGGTAAAGATGGTCAATCTACAGGTGCAGCGCAATCGCAATTATCTGGCGGTCAAGGTTCTAGCAGACGTGGTGGTGCATCGGGTGGGAGTTCGGCAGGCTATGTCAGCCAAGTCATGGCGATGATTGATGCAAACTGGAATGTACCAACCAATAGTAATGGCAATTCATTAACGGCGTCATTTAGCATTGCTGCGGACGGTACAATTAGTAATATCACTATTCGCGGTAGCAGTGATGCCGCTTTTAAAGCAAGCTTACAACAAGCAATCAACCAATCAAGTCCACTGCCGCCCCCGCCAAATGGCGCAAGAACCATGACGGGCAATTTTAAAGCTAAATAGTAAATCTAAGTAGTAAAGCTAAATAGTGTAGTAGCGCTTAGTCTTGCCCAGTCTTTTTTGGCGATCAAAACAATGCTATTATTTTAAAATCACTTTTTTAATAATTATAAATGTTGCAGGCTAATTATGAACAAGACTTTTTTGAAAGCGGCAGTCATTGCCTTGGCTACCACTGCGATGCCACCTCTAGCGAACGCTGCCGATAATGTTGACTTTACTCTAGTCAAGCAGGCACCACGCTCTAACTTGCAAGTCGCCATCGTACCATTTGCTGGCGCAGAGAGTATCTCAGGGATTGTCACCAATGATTTGACCAATTTGGGACAATTTACTTTGGATAGTAATTTGCCAGAGCGACCTCATAGTAGTAGTGAAGTCACTTTGCCTGTCTGGCAGCATAACGCCGTGCCTTATTTGGTGGTCGGCAATACGCGCAGCAACCGTGGCAATGTTGAAATTAATTTTGAAGTGATTAATGTGGCGACAGGCGAGGTGATGCAGGGTCTGCAAACCGTCACCAGCAAAAATAACTCACAAAGTTTGCGTATGGCAGGGCATAAGGTTGCTGACCGTATCTATGAGATATTGACAGGCATCAAAGGCGATTTTTCTGGGCGCATTGCGTATGTGGTTGAAACAGGCAAGCCCAAAAACCGTGTCTCACGTTTGGTCATTTCTGACGTGGATGGGTTTAACCCAAAAGTGATTTATGAGTTTAACGGTACCATTAAAACCCTAAATACCTCTGCTGACAATCAAACCTTTACTTTTCAAGTTCAGCCCGACACGCTAGGCTATCCGCAGGTCATGTCTGCCAATATTGTCAGCGGGGCAGTCAGCAATTTGACGAATTTTAAAGCCATGAATTATGGCGCGTCCGTGAGTAAAGATGGCCGTGTGATATTTAGTAGCAGTTTTGAAAACGGCATACCGCAGATTTATTTGGCGCAAGGTGGCAATTCTCGTCGCTTGACCAATGACCCTGTGGGGGCTATTTATCCTAGTTGGGCGCCTGATGGCCAATCATTTGTCTATACTTCAGATAGAGCCGGTGGTAAAAAAGGCGGTAATAAAGGTCAAATTTATCTATACAATCTGGCAACCGGTAGTGAACAACGCTTGACGGGCGGCGGACTGAGCAGTATGGGGCGCATCAGCAATGATGGTAAAAAAATGTCCTATTTGTCGGGCGCCAATCAAGGCGCGGTGATGGATCTGGGTTCGCGCTCGGTAACCGCTGTAAATAACGTTGGGTTAAGTGAAGCCCCAGGTGTCTCACCCAATGGACAACACTATATTTATTCCAATAAAAATGTCATTACCATTGTATCGAATGGCAAATCCATCAGTATTAGCCCATCCCAAAATGGCGTACCCAATGGCTTGATTTATGGACCACTTTGGCTCAATCCAGACGCCAATAATGTTTTACCTTAACCAAGCTACAAATAACATGAAGCATGTTTATCTCTTACCCCGTTTATGGTGCGCCGCTGTTATGGCAATTGTCATGGCAATTAGCTTGGCGATGACAGGCTGTCAGACCATGCGCTCGCCATCAACAACCTTATCTAGCAACAACACCCTGCAAGGTTCGACCTCACTGCCCAAAGTCATAGAGGCTGTACCCACCAATTTGCCGCACATGGATGCTCGCCAGCTGTCAGGTAAGTTGATTTTTATTTATTTAACCGGATTTGGGGAAAATCGCCAAGCGCAGCTGATTGAAACCCAAATCGATGGCAGCGACCCAAAGACTTTGTATAAGGTCAATGGGACGATAATGAGCTTATCCGCCAGTCGCTTAGGCGACCGCCTGATTTTTACGGTTCAAGCAGGCAAAAGTTATCCTAAAGTTGTTATCCTTGATAGAGCGACTTTGCAAGTTACTGAGATTTCTGCGGTTTCTGCCAAACGCACCCATAATTTTAGCGGCGCAATCTCCCCCGATGGGCGCCAATTGTTACTAGCAAATAGCCAAATGGGTAATCCAGAGATTTTTTTGACCGATAGCAGCGGCAATATAAAACAACAACTGACCCATCAACCAGCGATTGATTTAGCCCCTGTGTGGCTGCCAGATGGTCAATCCTTTATATTTACGTCGGATAAAGCCAAATTTTTACAACCGCAACTTTATCAGTACTATTTTGCAAAACAACAATTTTTGCCTTTAAACTTGCCTGGTAAAACCAATGCCATCGCTCGGGTTAGTCCCTCGGGGCGTTTGATCACTTATGTCAGCGATAATAGCCAAGGCAGGCTCGCAGATATGGCAACTAAAAAAAATATCGCTATCAATGATGAAGGATTGGCTGAACCTGCCAACTTTTCGCCCGATGGCAACTATTTACTTTATTCGGCAAAAAACCGCATAAAAATCATCCCAGTACCAACCTTTAAACCATTGGCATCACAGCAGTCCCCTGTTAGCTGGACGGTCGAGTTTGCCGATAGCAACCACCAACCATTTACCATTCGAGAGCCGATTTGGGTAACACCCTAAAGTCCATAACAATCAATTGAAATTCTAGTGTATGACCCGATAAAAAAAGTAATAATCATTAATGGAAAATTATAATGAACCTAGAAAAACCAACAGATGCTCACACACCTGACCCAGCCAATCCACAATTTGGTAGTGGGGCGAATGGTTATCCATCAGCGTTACCGCAATACACGCAGCTTAGTCAAAACTTACCGGTGACCCAAAGCCAAATCAGTTATAACCACATTACTTATGCGTTGGCGCTGTTTAGTTATTTTACTGCGGGACTGACTTGGATTATTCCGATTGTGATGAATTACTTAAAGCGCGATGAGGCTAGAAACACGTGGCTTTATAGTCACTTTGATTGGCAAATCAAAACGTTTTGGTACAGTATATTTTTTTGGGTGATTGGTTTTGTCATGGTGATTTTTGCGACTGGCGGGCTATTTTTTGGCGCCGCCGTTGATAGTAATCATACGATGGGTGGTAGTTTTATTGTCGGTGCTTTAGGCGGCCTGATAATCGTCGCCACAGTCTTATGGCATCTGTATCGCATTATTCGTGGTTGGATTGCCTTGTCAAATGGTCGAGCTGTGCCTTAGTCTTTGATTATAGGACGTTAAAAGCTAAATCCTGCAATCTATATTCTAAATACTCTGGGTTGATAGCTGATATGGTAGTTAATATAGCGGTGAAGCAAAGAAAATTGCAGGTGTTTATTTAGCGTCAACACTGATATAATAGCTTTTCTGATTTTGACGAGATAGTCTAGACAGCACGTCAACGGGTGCTATCTCTCAAGCTAAATAGGTTAGTTCTGCTTGTATAAAGGGCAGAGTCAATTAGATTCACCCATGCAATGTGAGTGCTTATTCAACTATGTATGCCTTTCTTCGTCCGTTCTTATTTAACACCGATCCTGAAAAAGCCCACGAAATCACGTTATCATTACTCGAAAAATCGCAAAAATTTGGGATGCTCGGGTTTTTGTACGGTAAGCAAGAATTGACGACAGAATGTATGGGGTTAACCTTTACCAATCCGGTTGGTTTGGCAGCCGGGCTTGATAAAAACGGCGAATATATCGATGCGTTAGCGGCATTGGGTTTTGGCTACATCGAAATTGGTACGATTACCCCAAAACCACAGCCTGGCAACGAAAAACCCCGTCTATTTCGTATCAAAGAAGCCCATGCCATTATCAATCGCATGGGATTTAATAATAAAGGCGTCGATTATCTCATCGAGCAAGTTAAGCGTGCAAAATATCAAGGCATTTTGGGTATTAACATTGGCAAAAATGCCAGCACGCCTGTTGAAAATGCCCTAGATGACTATATTTATTGTCTAGAGCGAGTGTATCCTTACGCGTCTTATATTACAGTGAATATCTCCTCTCCCAATACCAAAAACCTGCGTGACTTGCAAAGTGGTGATGCGCTCACGGCGCTGCTTGATGGCATCAAATCACGCCACAGCCAACTCGCTAGCCAACATCAGTATTATGTGCCATTGGTACTGAAAGTTGCCCCAGATTTGGAAGAAGACCAAATTGATTATATTGCCAAAGAATTGGTGCGTTTTGATATTGATGGGCTGATTACCACCAATACCACCTTAAGCCGTAATGGGGTAGAAGACTACAAAATCAGTCAAGAAGCAGGCGGGCTATCAGGTCGACCACTGAGCCACCGTAGTACCCAAGTTCTTGAGCAGTTTGCCGAACGCTTACCGAGCTCAGTTGCGCTTATCGGCGTAGGCGGCATTGACAATGGTCAACGCGCGGTTAAAAAGATTGAAGCAGGTGCGGATTTGATTCAGCTCTATAGTGGTTTGATTTATGAAGGACCAGAGCTCATTCAAACCTGTGTTGAAGCCCTTGACGGTTATCGTCTAAGCCAACATTCGCCGTCTACTTTGTAAATCCCATGATACGAGCTTGACCCGATGACTTTGTTAGATATGCTAGTGTTGTTTGTATTGTTTATGGGGTTGTGGCAGGGATTTAATAATGGCTTAATGCGCTCACTGGTGGGCATGTTTGGTTGGCTATTGGCACTGCTGCTAGCCAGTTATTTGGCAAAACCTTTAGCACCGTTTTTTGTGTCATTCACTGGCTCAACCGGCCTTAGTATCATTGCGGCATTCTTGGCAATTGGCTTATTTGTCATCGTGGGACTGCAAATCGTATTATGGGTGATGAGTAAAACCTTGCAGGGGCTTAGACTGAGCATTCTAGATAAATTGGCGGGCGCAGGGTTTGGCTTGGTCAAAAATTTGGTCATTGTGTTGATGGTGCTGAGTTTATTGGCGCCTTTTGTCGGTCAACGTGACTTTTGGCAGCAGTCTAAGTTTGCCAATGCGCTACTGCCAATGGCACCTTTTGCCACACAAATCACCCAACAGCTTGCTGCCAATCTGGGGAAAACCGCTTTCGAAGGAATAGGGCAAATGGGCCAATAGCATTGGTAAGTTTAACTGACGGCTAACATCTTCTAAGCCGCCAAATAAGGTAGTTTCATTCAATTTTCATCAGGTCTCATAGCCATCCGTGAAAAATCAAAGGGGTAAAATATGTGTGGAGTTGTCGGTATAGCCGCTCACAGTCCGGTTAATCAAATGCTATACGATGCGCTGACTATGCTGCAGCATCGCGGGCAAGATGCCGCGGGTATTGTGACATGTCAAGATGGACGTCTGTTTTTGCGTAAAGAAAATGGCATGGTGCGCGATGTGTTCATGACACGTCATATGATGCGTCTTGTCGGTAATCAAGGCATCGGGCATGTACGTTACCCAACAGCTGGTACGTCTAGCAGTGCGGAAGCTCAGCCTTTTTATGTCAATTCGCCGTATGGTATTACCTTGGCGCATAATGGTAATTTGACCAACGCAGAAGAGATTGCCAAAGAACTGTTTATGGAAGATATGCGCCATATTAATACCGATTCTGATTCAGAAGTCTTGCTCAATGTGCTAGCGCATGAGATGCAAAAACTCGGTATCCAGCATCCAAGTCCCGATGATATTTTTGAAGCGATGACATCCGTCTACAAACGTATCGAAGGTGCGTATGCGGTGGTCGCCATGATTACGGGCTATGGTATTTTGGCATTTCGTGACCCCAATGGCATTCGTCCGCTGATTTTTGGTCAACGATTAGCGGAAAATGGCGGCTTTGAATATCTGGTGGCATCTGAGTCAGTTGCGTTAACTGCATTGGGTTTTGATATTGTTCGAGATGTGAAGCCCGGTGAAGCGATTTTTATCGATGAAAACAATAACTTTTTTAGTCGTCAGTGTGTCGAAGCTAAAGAGTTTAGACCTTGCATTTTTGAATACGTCTATTTTGCCCGCCCAGATTCGATTATTGATAATATTTCTGTTTATAAAGCCCGTATGCGTATGGGCGAGTCGTTAGCGCAGAAAATCATCAAAGAATGGGGTGAAGATCACGGTATTGATGTGGTTATTCCTATTCCCGATACCTCACGTACTTCTGCGATGGAACTGGCTCAGCATCTAGGCGTAAAATACCGTGAAGGCTTTATGAAAAACCGTTATATCGGTCGCACCTTTATTATGCCAGGTCAACAGCAGCGCAAAAAATCGGTACGTCAAAAATTAAGCGCGGTGCCTTTTGAATTTAGAAATAAAAACGTATTGTTGGTCGATGATTCAATTGTACGTGGCACGACTTGTCACGAGATTATCCAAATGGCACGTGATGCAGGCGCCAATAATGTGTATTTTGCCAGTGCCGCGCCACCGGTCAAATATCCCAATGTGTATGGTATTGACATGCCAGCGCGCAATGAGCTGATTGCCTCAGGTCATAGTGTGGAAGAAGTGTGTAAAATCATCGGCGCGGATCGTTTGATATTCCAAGATTTGGATGACTTGATTGAAGCGGTACAAGACAAACACAGCGATGCCAAAAAATTTGATTGTTCGGTATTTGATGGCAAATACATCGCCGGTGGTATTGATGAAGATTATTTGGATGAATTGCAGCGTAAACGCAGTGATAAAGCCAAACAGAAAAAATCTGGTATACAAGACGTGGCTGATACGCCTGTGGATATCGTCGGGGTGCAAACCGAGGTATAAGTTATCCTTCATAAAAAAAGCCCAAGTAGGGCTTTTTTTTATGGGGATTGAAAACCTATCAGATTTAGTAGCCATAAAAACCCATTAAGGCTAGCAATCCCCACCAGCATACTTAGCAGTAATTGCTTTTTCCAATGATAGCTGAGCAACACCACTAAAAGCGCCAATATCTCTGCCACAAGTAATGGCGATAAGCCCAGACTCATACTCATAGGCTTAGGCTGCTGCCAATGCAATGAAGTTAAAATCAACAGCGTCATCACGGATAATGGCAATGCTTTATTCACCGCGAGCAACAAGGGCGCATCCAATAATCGCTTTGGCAAAATTATTGGGGTGATGCGGGTGAGAAAAGTCACCAACGCCATGGCAAAAGTAGCGGCGACTAAATAAAAGTTATCAGGTGGTGTGTTCATAATATTCTAACGATTAATGGATAAATTTTTTGGCGGTTGAGCTGTCAGATAGTTTGAACTGTCAGAGAGCTTGCTCATGAGCAGATTTATTGCTCATAAAAAAGTGGATGATAATGAGTCCCAAACTCACGCAAATCGCTGATAGTAAAAGCCAATCGGATATAAAATAAAACGCCGCTGTGAACGCAATGATGGCGATGAAGATGGGATAGTAAGCCTTGACTGCTTTAAACTGCTCGTAGGCTAAAATAGCAAACAAGCACACTAACGCAAAATCCAAATGGGGCACCCAATCATTGAGCCCTGCACCCAGCATAATGCCTAATATGGTACCGATAACCCAATAACACTGATTGAGCAAACTCACCGGTAGTATGAGTCTTTGGCGTTCATTTTCATCAAGGGTGGTTAATACGGAAAAAGTTTCATCGGTTAACGCAAACAAGCAATAAAATCGACTGATAGGATTGGTTGGTAATTGTTTTAACAAAGGAATGGCATAAAAAGCATGGCGCAAATTTATCGCTAAGGTATTGCTGGCGAAGGTTGAGATTCCAACCCCGCCCGCTAACAGCGTAATAGAAGCATATTGCGCCGCACCCGCGTATAACACCACACTAGATAAAATCGCCGCCCATATAGGAAGTTTTGCTGCCACAAACAACACGCCAAAGGCAATCCCTGCAGGGATATAGCCCATTGCCACAGGAAAACTTACTTTAAACGCCTGTTGCCATAACCCATTTTTCATCAATTCATTTTTCATCATTGCTATTCTTGTTTAGATTCTAGCCATAAAAATACCCTAGCAAGTAGGGTATTTTTGCCGCTCAAACCATTTATTGATTATCTAACGCTTTGTTGTCGTACATAGGCGCATTGATAGGCGCATTGCGGTCTTCAAAAACCACTTCGTCCTCAACAAATTCTGGTTTGACTTCGACAATAAAGTCTTTACGCGACATACCGAGCCACAGTGGAATCGCACTGGCGATATACACCGATGAGAAAGTACCTAAAATCAAGCCAATGAGCAATGCTACAGAGAACCAATGTAAGCTTTCGCCGCCAAGCAGCAGCATCGCGACCACCACTAGCAACACCGTTGAAATGGTCATAATAGTACGACGTAGCGTTTCAGTGAGCGATAAATTGACAATTTGCGTTGGGCTAGCACCACGGACACGGCGGAAATTCTCACGGATACGGTCAAATACGACGATAGTATCGTTAATCGAGTAACCAATCAGTGATAACACCGCGGCAAGCACGGTCAAATCAAACGGCCATCCGAAAAATGCGAAAATACCCACGGTGATAATACTATCATGAAATAACGCCAACACCGCGCCTAAGGCTAATTTGGCTTGGAAACGCACCATCACATAAATAAACATACACAGTAATGCCAGTGCCGTTGCCCCCAAGGAGCTGATATAAATCTCATTACCTACTTGACTGCCAACCACGTCAATGTTCTTGATGGTAGCATTGTTATTGGGTAAATCTAACGCAGTATCGAGAGAGTTTGATAACCCTTCGATTTGTTTTTGCGGGGGCAGGCGTACCAGAATTTCTTTGTTACTGCCCAAATATTGCACCACACTGTCATTGATTTTATGGCTCGTTAAGGCTGACTGAACTTGGGCTTGTTGCACGGGTTGCTCATAAACAACCGTGGCTGACACACCGCCAGTAAAGTCCAAGCCTAGATTTAAACCTTTGGTTAAAATAGCGACCAAAGCCAGAATCGTTAAGATGGCAGATAATATGGCAAAAGGTTTAGATACTTTCAAAAAATTAATGATACGCCGACCGGCAAAAAGTTTTTCACCGCCAAAATCCTCTGCCGAAAATTCAGCACTGGCAGTGTTCGCCACAGCCACCTCAGCGTTTTGGGTTGTTGTATCGGAGGAGTTGGCAGGTTGCTTGACCAAATTTTTATTCACCCCTTTACCATTACGGCGCGGCGTTTTGCGGTGCTGTTTATTTGATGCTATTTCATCACTACGACGTACGCCGAGCTCTGAGAGTTTTTGCTCGGGGTTGATGGGTTCTGAGCCGTCTAAACCGTCTAGATCCTCTAACTTGTCATCATTCATTATTTATTCGCTCCTTAACCAATACTTAGGCGTTTGACAGTTTTGCGGTAGCCATAAGCTAACTGTACCAGTGCACGCGTGACGGTCACTGAGGTGAAGATAGAGCTGGCAATACCAATGGCTAAGGTGACAGCAAAACCTTTAATCGGACCTGTACCAATCGCAAATAAAATAAATGCGACAATCAAGGTAGTCAGCTGTGCATCAAAAATACTGGTAAATGCGCGGTTAAAACCTGCCACAATCGCAGATTTTGGTCTGGCGCCGTTGGCAAGCTCTTCGCGGATGCGTTCAAATATCAGCACGTTGGCATCCACCGCCATCCCGATGGTTAACACGATACCTGCGATACCCGGCAATGTCAGGGCAGAACCAATCAATGACATGATGGCTAAAATCATCATTAAGTTAAAAATCAGCGCGATATTGGCAATTAAGCCGAATAAACGATAAAAGATAATCATAAATAAGAACACGAGTAAGTAGCCGACTTGGGTAGAGAACATACCTTTTTGGATGTTATCTTGCCCCAATGATGGACCAATAGTACGTTCTTCAACAAAATACATGGGCGCCGCTAGCGCACCTGCACGAAGTAACAAAGCCAGCTCTGAGGCTTCTGCATTACTATCTAAGCCCGTGATTTGGAAAGTTGAGCCAAAGACGCCTTGAATGGTCGCTTGATTGATAATATGGCTTTCTGCGTAAGGTGTTCTTACTTCTTTATTTTGACCCGTCACTGGGTCTGGCTGGAAGGTGACACGCTGCTTATTTTCAATAAACAGCACCGCCATTTGTTTGCCCACTGATTTTGCTGTGGTGTTTTGCATCAAACGACCACCCGCGTTATCCAGCGTGATATTCACTTGGGGGCGACCATTTTGATCCATCCCTGCTTGGGCATCCTGTACGTTTCGACCGGTGACCACAGCTTGACGTTCCAATAAGGTTTTTTGTGGGCTATCGACTTCACCAAATGAATAGGCTTCAGTGCCTGCAGGCAATACCCCAGATGGATTGGCTTGGAAAGTATTGTTTTGGTCAGACACCATACGAAATTCTAGATTGGCAGTACGACCAATGACCCGTTTGGCTTCTGCGGTATCTTGTACCCCGGGTAATTCCACCACAATACGGTTGGCACCTTGGGATTGCACCACGGCTTCAGCCACGCCTAGCTCATTAATACGGTTTCGTAAAGTCGTCAAGTTTTGGGTGACCGCATCTTGAGAGATTTGTGAAATCGTTGACTGGGTCAAGGTCATGTTAATCGCTGGACCCCCCGCATTGATTAGCGGTTGTAATTCGTAATTTGTCCCAAAGCGACTACGTAACACATTCATGGCTTGATCACGCGCGGCATTATCGACAAAGTTTAACGTCAGATTATTTTGCCCTGCTTGTAAATTGGTCACGGCAATTTTTTGGTTGCGTAGCTCTGTACGAATATCTCGGGTTAGGTTTTCCAAACGCTGAGAGACGGTTTTGCTCATATCGACTTCTAGTACAAACCGTACACCACCCCGCAAGTCCAACCCTAATTTAATAGGATTGCCACCAATATTACGTAGCCATGCTGGCGTGGTTTGCGCCAAGTTCAACGCCACAACGTAATTGTTGCCAAGCTTTTCTTTTAGCACTTGTTGCGCTTTAAGCTGCGTTTCAGTCGACTCATCACCAATTTTTAACAAAGCTGATTTACCATCAAAACTGTTGTTTTTGGTTGGAATATTGGCGGCATTTAGGATAGTTTCCGCTTGTTTTAGCACATCATTGGTCAATGTGGTACTCGCGGAAGCCCCCGTGATTTGAACGGCGGGCTTGTCTGGATAAAGGTTTGGTAGGGCATACAGGGTGCTCAGTAGCAGCACAATGCCGATTAAAAAGTATTTCCAAGCAGGGTAGTGCATAATCTTGACTTCTTAAACTTGATTTTTTAGGTAACTAGTTGTTCTACTAGGTCTATTAACCCTAGGGCTATTAACCGCGATCAACAAGGCAATACAATATCATAATAGCCAGTTGGCAACTTTACAGACCGCTAGGTCACCAACCTGACAGGTGAGCTGCATCAGCAATTATTTAAGACTATCAATGGTACCCACAGGCAATACCGAAATGATTGAGGCACGTTGCACCATCACTTCTTGGGTAGGGTTTAATGCAACAACCGCATATTCACCTTGAAGCTTTTTGATTTTTCCCATCAAGCCACCGGCAAATACCACTTCATTGCCTTCTTTAATGGCATCAATCATTTGACGATGCTCTTTGTTACGACGGCTTTGGGGTCGGATAATGATGAGGTAAAAAATAGCAAAAAAAGCCAATGGCAATAGCATTTGCATGATGGTGGAAGCACCCGTTCCAGTAGGCGCTGCCGCCGCACCTTCCGCATGGGCAGATTGGATAAATGCTAAAATAGCGGTAAGTAGCATAGTTGAAATACCCTTAAATTGAGATTTAGTAATAAAATGGTGATAAAAACAACCTGTAATGATAACCGATTTAGCCAAATTAATAAATGATTAACCCTTGTTTGCTGAAATAATTCACCGCTGTAAACACGATAATTGATTTGGCGATCCAGCGATTTTGGATAGTTTTGGATAATAAGTTCAAAAATTTTTATCGGAATTATTCACTATTTTATGCTTGATTATTAACAATGACGTAACAATAAAGTTAATGGTTATGCTATGCTTAGTTGTAACAAATTATTTCTTTTAGGGTCAAACAATTGGTGTTACCAATTGAAGGAAAATCTCATGGCTATTAAGTTAAATTTTCAACCGATTGATAAAATCCGAAAGCAGGTAAGGTCAAAACTATGGCTAGGTGTAGTCATCGCGACTTCGTTAACCGTTTCAAATTTGGCAAATGCTGAAATTACCCAGCGTGATATCGAGAATTACGGTACTGCGATGGCGGCTGCAGCAAATGCCAAAAGTATTTCGCGCGTTGCAAGCCTAGTAGCAGATGATGCGTTGATATCTGTGTCGCGTAAAGGAAAAACCACGACCTTAAATAAAAGCAATTATCTAAACCTCTTGCAAAACAACTGGTCAAAAGCAACGCGATATGGCTATGATATACAATTAAATAATGTGGTATCTAGCGGTAACCATGCCAAAGCAGATGCGATAACAACAGAAGTTATCGTCGAAAATAACGTAACGACACGTTTAGTAACAACTTCACGTATTACCTTCGCTGAAAGCGGTAACTCGGTGTTATTGTCTAGGGCGATTAGCCAACTTGTGATTGAAAAGCACTAATTTAGTGGTATTAAAAGTGGTGTTAAACAGGGTGGTACAAAAGTTTTGTGCCACTTTTTTTATGGATTCTAGTATAATTTCAGCCAATATTTAATTTCACTGGCTTGAAATCACAGCCGTTTTTTTATTTATAATGTCAAATTTTAGCTTATATTCTTTCATAGTTTTACGCTATGAGATGGATATATGTCCTACATCTAAATTGCAAAAAAGAGCTAGGAATTATCATGTTGCTTTCGATAAGCCATTCATCAAAAAAAACTATCAAACCGTTAAGTTTAGCTATTTCCTCTATTATTTTGGCAGCCTGTAGCAGTGCGCCAACCACCAGCACCACCAGTCCAGCCGGTAAACCTATGATTGGATCATCCAGTCACAGCAAAAGCACGGTGCGTAGCGCGCAAGAAAATGCGGCGCTACTGGATATGGATAGTTTGGATGAACTGGAAGGCCTGCTTGAAGCCACCGACATGAGCATGGTAGAGAATAACGCTTTGTTGGTTCAGCGCTATGGTAATTTGTGGGATAGACTGCGCGTCAATTTTCGTATGAACTCGAATGTGTACGATCCGCGTATTGAAGCGCAAAAAAGTTGGTTTATTAGCCGCCAAGACTATCTAAACCGCTTAACAGCGCGTGCTAGCCGCTATTTATACTACACAGTGCGCGAAGCTGAACGTCGCAATATCCCAACAGAACTGGCATTATTGCCTGTGATTGAAAGCTCTTATGACCCCAATGCCAATAGTAACGCGTCTGCTGCAGGGTTATGGCAGTTTATTCCAAGTACAGGCCGTATTTATGGGTTGAATCAAACCAGCACCTTTGATGGTCGACGCGATGTGATTGAGTCAACCCGTGCCGCTTATGACTTTTTGACGGCTTTGTATAACCAGTTTGGGAGTTGGGAGTTGGCATTGGCATCCTACAATGCCGGTCCAGGCCGTGTCCAATCCGCGATTAATTATAATGCAGCACGTGGTCTACCAACGGATTATTGGTCGCTTAAGTTACCTACTGAAACGATGAACTATGTTCCTCGGTTTTTGGCTGTGGCGCAAATCGTCAAAAATCCGAGTACCTACAATGTGTATTTACCCGCAATTGCGAACCGTCAGCATTTTAGAAGTGTCCCTGCCAATGTTGGCGTGAGCTTGTATGAGATTAGTAGTTTGACAGGCGTAAGCTATGAAGAACTGCGTGCCCTAAATCCTGCGTTGATTGCAGGTACGGTAGATATGTCAGGCCCAAGCCGTATTCTGATTCCTAATGATCTCAATGAATCAATTGACCGTAAAATCACCCAATTACGCGGTAATGGTTATATGAGTCAGCAAGGTTATTTGGCAAACAATAGCTATGTCACGCCTAAAACTGTTACACCGACTTATAACACACCGACCACAAATTTTGGCAATCAAACCCGAACTACCACCACAAGTCAGGGTGATTCACTCAGTGCCGCCAAACAAGCCTATAGCAAAAAAGAAACAGTTAACTTGCCATCCTCTAGCAGCGATTTGGCGGCGATGGCAACTAGTATGGTTAAAAACCAAACCACGACTTATATCGCCCCCATTCCTAGTACACCAAGCATCCAAAGCCGCAATACAGTAATCAAAGAACCACCGATTACCGCCACCGAGCAAAAAATGGTGACCGCTGAAATGCAGTCTACCAATACATTACCAACCACTTCAGCCGTTGTTACTGCCAACAACACCGTGGTGCAAGAACCACCTTTATCCAATCAAGAGCGTAACTTGATTGCTAAAGAAATCGAAAAAACCGCACCCCAAGTAGAGCAAGCGATTAACCCTACAGATGGTAATATCAAGCTCAATGCCATCCAGACCCAGCAAGCTATATTAGAAGCCAAAGGCGAAACCAAAAAACTCAGTTACGAAGAGCCGCCAGTGGTGTTGCCAAAAGAGGTCAAAATTACCCAAGCGTCGAGCTTAAATGGTAAAGCACCAAACACGGCGCAAGTGACCACGAGCAAATCCAATACCGCCAGTGAAAGCAATGCTGTCACGGTTAGCAAGCCGGCTGCCAAAAAACGTCCAAGTGGCACACGCAGCACCTATCAAGTCAAAGCTGGCGACACCTTGGCAAATATCGCCAGTCGCATGGGTGTAAATTGGCGAGATATCGCTGAATGGAACCAAATTGACCCAAATGCTGCCTTGCTAGCAGGTTCAACACTTTACTTATACAACGCCAAGCCTATCGAACCCAAAGTAGCAGAATCGCCAAAACGTAAAGCCAATAGCTATATCGTGCAAGCGGGGGATACCTTGACAGGCATCGCCGACAAGTTTGATCTAAATGTCAGTGAGTTAGCAAAATTCAATAATTTACCAGTCACTTATCAAGTGCGTACCAACCAAAACTTGTGGTTAATTCCAGACAAAATGCCAGAGCCGCCAGTGGCACAGCCCGCAGCGCAAAAGCCTGCCCCTGCTAGAGCTGAAGTGCAACCGGTATCAAGTCGTTATACGGTTCAGACGGGTGATACCTTGTCGGGTATCGCTGATCGACTGTCCGTATCGCCCAAAGACATTGCCGATGTCAACGGTTTTAACACCAATTATCGTGTGCAAAAAGGACAAGTCATCATCGTGCCTGTCACAGTTGAAAAGGTCAAATATGCGCTAGCTGGCAAATCGATTAACTACACGGTACGTCCAGGTGATAGCTTAGGTAGCGTCGCCAATAACTTTGATTTAACGGTAGCAGACTTGGCCAAAGCCAATTATCTAAAACCGACTGCAAATTTAATTCAGGGGCAAAAACTGGTTATTCCTCAAGCAGGATTGGGTACGGTGGCTAGCGTGACAGCGACCCGCGAACCGATGAGCAAGCAGGACTCTGCAAAACCAGAGAGCAAAAAAGAAACAAAAAAAGAGACCAAAACAGCCAAAGATACCCAATCAGAGGATGATAACAAGCCAGCGTCAAAACCAGTAAGCAAATATAGCCGTGGTGATACGCAAAGCTACCAAGTAAAATCTGGTGATAGCCTGACAAACTTGAGTGCAAAATATGGCGTTTCCAAAAGCGAACTTGCCGCCTTAAATAACTTAAAAGGTAATGAGTCGTTATTGATTGGTCAAAACATCAAAATCCCGAAAACCACAACAACCTATAAAGTCAAAGCAGGCGAAGGCTTAATTTCTTTGGCGGGACGCTTTGGCATCAGCCCTAAAGAACTGGCTAGCTTAAATAACTTGTCACCAACAGCATCGCTAAAAGTGGGTCAAACCATTACGGTGCCAAGATAGGTTATAGTTTATAAAATAAAAAACCGCTATGTAAAAATAGTGGTTTTTTATTTAGCTGTTTTACTTGGTTTTTGTGTTTGGTTTTTTATATTTGATTTTCATAGCCATTAAGGCAATAAAAAAGCGTATTTAATTAAAAATACGCTTTTTTAGATATAAAGAGATAAAGGGTTAATTAATTAACCATATCTTTTAAACTTTTACCTGCTTTAAAGCTTGGCACTTTGCTTGCTGGAATTTGAATTTCTTCTTTAGTCTGTGGGTTACGACCTGTACGTGCTTGGCGTTCTTTTACGCTAAACGTACCAAAGCCAACCAGTGACACGGTATCATTGGCTTTCATCGCTTCGCCAATCGTTGCGATAAAGGCATTTAATGCTTCAGTTGATTGGGCTTTAGAAAGACCACTTTTTTTAGCAATGCTATCAACTAATTCTGACTTATTCATAAGAATATCCTTCAAATTTTTAGGGATGAAAATAAACGTTATATATACAAAGCACACGCTCGGCAATTAATTAGGCTCAAAGCCTTAAGTATCAAGTGCTGCATAAGTAATTATGATTCGATTATAAGTAAACTCCAACGGCTTCACAAGCAGTTTAAGCATAATTTCTGTGGAATTAAGCATTGATTAACGTGTTTTTGCAAAATATAGTGGTTAGCACACCAAACGATAACATTTTTTTTCAACAAAAATCGCTAAAACTTGTTATATAAAACCATATGGCTAAAATCAATCTAGCCATTATGCTTTTATTAGCAGCCAATATGAATATTGAACGACTAGCATTGTTTTATACCAGACTTACAATAATTAATGTTATTAACAACCTTTTGAAGTTACACTATCGACAAATTACAAAACCCATATTTGATTAATTTTGTGGAAATTTAATGAACGATAATTTTCAAACTTCGACCAATGCCCCAAGCAATATAGCCACGACAGCGCTCAATGTTGTATTAGTGATTATTGAAACCTTGCTGACCCTGTTGCTACGTTTCGATGCGGATCTTCGTAAGACTGTTTATCCTTTAGCCACTACCAATACCGTCGTCCGTATTCATGCTTATGTCCCAAGCGTCACTTTTTATATGACCTTTACGGTTAATGGTATTTTGCTAGACAGCCAATTACAGCCTTCTCAGCAGGTCGATGTGACCATCAATGGCTTTACTTGGCAAATTGCACAGAATTTATTTACCAACCAGCCTAAAGCCATCGAGCAGCTACAAATTCGCGGCGAAGCACAAAAGATGGCAGAGGTGAAGGCTTTTTTACATCAAATTGGTATCAATCAGCTATTACAAGTCATCACAAAGGCAGTCAAAGGCGATAAAGACAAGCAAAAAACCAAAAAGCCTATCAAAACCGATGCTGACTACAAACAACAAGTTGAGACACTCAATAGCCAAGTCAACGCCGCAAATCTACAAAAAACAGCGCTTGAAGCACAAATTGTAGAATTAAAAAGTAAAAATCAATGGATGAAACGCGCGGCAATCGCATTTTTTGTATTATTCGTTATTTGCGCGATTGGCTGGGCGGTAAAATAACAACTATTGCCTGCATTGCTTTGATTAAAGTCGCTTATCATTAAACAAATAAATCTGAGAAATAAATAAATCCGAGTGTTTTAGTAAGAATTAATCTTGACTAAAAGACTCGGATTTTCATATAATAGTCCTACCAATCATAAAACGCGTTTTCACAATTTACGATGCTTGAACAGATTTAAATTTTTAACTTAAGTGGGGCTATTATGCGATTGACAACCCGAGGACGCTATGCAGTGACGGCGCTGCTAGATTTGGCATTGCAAGAGCAAAAACATGAATTGGCTGTGTCATTGTCTGATATCGCAAAACGTCAAGAGATTTCTATTTCTTATCTTGAGCAGTTGTTTTCAAAGCTGCGTAAAAAAGGTTTGGTGGTAAGCACTCGTGGCGCATCAGGTGGTTACCATATTGCCAAACCCATCAATGAAATCTCAATTATGAGTATTATTTCAGCAGTTGATGAGTCGGTTGATGCCAGAGCTTGCGAAGGTAAAGGTAACTGTCAAGATGGCGCTATGTGTTTAACCCATGATTTATGGAATGGCTTGTCAGAGCAAATTGAAAATTATCTGTCCACCGTGACATTAGATACGCTCATTAATCGTCAAATTATCCGTGAAATTTCTGAGCGTCAAATTTTGATGGTTGAAGACATGCAGGATAAAAATCAGTCTGCGGTAAACCCGATGACAGAGGCACCCGTATCGCAACGATCAAAGAAAATCACCAATAAAGTTAGTAACATTAGTAATAATCATTCATTAGCTGATAACAGCAAAACCTTACAACAAAATTCCGGGGAGAATTTGTTAGCATGAATAAATTAGTCTATTTAGATTATGCCGCGACTACACCAATTGATGAGCAAGTCGCCCAAAAGATGATGAAATACATGACCTTTGATGGCGTGTTTGGTAATCCTGCCTCACGTTCACATGGGTTTGGTTGGCAAGCGGAAGAAGCGGTTGAAACTGCCCGTGAGCAAATTGCAGAATTAATCAACGCCGATCCACGTGAAATTGTATTTACTTCAGGTGCTACTGAGTCAGACAATTTAGCGATTAAAGGGGTGGCACAGTTTTATAGTGGTAAAGGCAAACACATCATTACTAGTAAAATCGAACATAAAGCCGTGCTAGACGTCTGCCGTGAATTAGAAACAGAAGGTTTTGAAATCACCTATCTAGACCCACAACCAAAGACAGGCCTGATAACGATTGACCAAGTTAAAGAGGCTATTCGTGAAGATACTATTTTAGTGACCCTAATGATGGTTAATAACGAACTTGGTACGTTAACAGATGTCGCGGCGATTGGTGAAATCACACGTGAAAAAGGTATTATTTTTCATGTCGATGCGGCGCAGGCAGCCGGTAAAACTCCGATTGATTTAGAGCAATTAAAAGTTGATTTGATGAGTTTTTCTGGGCATAAAATTTATGGTCCTAAAGGTATTGGTGCGCTATATGTTCGCCGTAAACCACGTGTGCGCCTAAAATCACAAATGCAAGGTGGCGGTCATGAGCGTGGTATGCGTTCAGGTACGTTGGCAACGCATCAGATTGTGGGAATGGGTGAAGCCTTTGCCATTGCGGGCAAACGTATGGCAGAAGATGAAGCCAGACTGACAAAACTGCGCCAACGTCTGTGGGATGGCTTAAAAGAGCTTGATGAGGTTTATCTTAATGGTGACATCAATCACAGCATCCCAAATATCGTCAACATCAGCTTTAACTTTGTAGAAGGCGAATCGTTGATGATGTCATTGAAAGATTTTGCCGTGTCGTCTGGTTCTGCTTGTACATCAGCGACGCTTGAGCCTTCCTACGTATTACGTGCGATTGGATTATCAGATGAGCTTGCTCACAGTTCAATTCGTTTTAGTTTGGGACGTTATACCACCGAAGAAGATGTTGACCATGCGATTGCTGAGATGCGAACCGCGGTTGAAAAATTACGCGCTTTATCACCGCTTTGGGATATGTATAAAGAAGGCGTTGATTTAAATAGTGTGGAATGGAATGAACATTAATTTGAATTAAAAATTAATTTCCATTAAAAATTTATTCAATCAAATTAATAAGTAAAGATTAGTCAGTTACGTTTAACGTAACCAGCCAAAAGGAAAATGAAATGGCCTACAGTGATAAAGTGCTTGACCATTATGAAAATCCACGAAATGTGGGAAACTTAGATAAAGATGCCAAAAATGTCGGTACCGGTATGGTCGGTGCCCCAGCGTGTGGAGATGTGATGCGCCTGCAAATCCAAGTGGGTGATAACGGTATCATTGAAGATGCGCGCTTTAAAACCTATGGTTGTGGTTCAGCCATTGCCTCAAGCTCATTGGTGACAGAGTGGCTTAAAGGCAAAACCCTGGATGAAGCTAGCGCAATTAAAAACAAAGATATCGCAGAGGAGCTGGCATTGCCACCGGTTAAAGTGCACTGCTCAGTGCTGGCAGAAGACGCCATTAAAGCAGCGATTGAAGATTATAAATCTAAAGCCAATGCTTGATTGATTGTACGATTGTCAAAGTCTTATTGACTCATCCTCAATAAGACTTTGGCTCAGTTACTTAAAGTGAGTCGCTTAAAGATTGAAATTAGTAGATGGGGTAGTAAAGTGATTGAATTATCAAACGATGCAGCTGAACATGTACGCGATTTTTTACAAAACCGTGGTCATGGTGAAGGTATCCGTGTGGGTATCCGAACCGCAGGTTGTTCTGGCTTAGCGTATGTGCTGGAATTTGTCGATGAGCCAGACCCTAACGACCAACGTTTTGAAAGCAACGGGGTTAGTGTATTTGTCGATCCAAAAAGCTTGGTTTATCTTAATGGTTTGAAAATGGATTTTGTCAAAGAAGGTCTCAATGAAGGCTTTAAATTTAGTAATCCAAACCAAAAAGGTGAGTGTGGCTGTGGTGAATCTTTCACCGTTTAGTTTTTAATATTTTTTTGTCAGTATATTGATGGCTCGGTAGGGGAAATTGAAAATGGTTAATTATTTTGAGTTGATGAATGTACCCCAACACTATCAAATTGATATAGCCAAGCTTCAGCAGACCCTTCGCCAGCTTCAATCTAAGTTCCATCCTGATACTAATCTTGATGCGTCTATAGCTGAGCAAACCCTTTCGCCATCTGCTAATACGGATAGTTCTTTGCGTGAATCAATCGCTAAGTTATCCTCACTAAAGCCTGAGCAAGCGTCTGCGATTATTAATGAAGCCTACAATACGCTTAAAAACCCCGATTCTCGCGCGTCACATTTATTGGCACTCAAAGGCATTTCACAATCTATTAACCAGCCGATTCGTGATTTGGACTTTTTAGACGATGCCATGTCATTTCGTATCGATTTAGACGATGCTGATAGCCAAAGTATTACCTTGCTTAGCAAAAAACTTACCGAATGGCTAAATAATTATCAACTTGCTTTTGACGAAGTTTATCAAAAAATTGATAACTCAGATGCAGCTGAGGCTAATGATGATGCCTTAACCAAGCAAGCGATAGATATCATTCAAAAACTGCAGTTTTTGGTTAAACTGCAAGTAGATGTGGCAAAAACCACCGATGAATTAGCCAAGCAGAATTTTGATAATGATGACGATCTGTATGTGTAAATCATGATTAAAGGGTAAGTTGTCATAGCGTTGGTTAATTTATTTGGTTTATCATATTTTTAATTTATAATACCATCCGTTTTGACTTTCTATAAAGATATAACCTAAGCTAAAGATATAAACTAAGCTAGTTTTATCTTCAAATTATTTTTTCTATTTGTTAATTGGTCCAATATATGTCGTTATTACAAATCGCTGAACCCAATCAAAGTGCCAAGCCCCATGCGCATCGTTTTGCTTTAGGAATTGATTTAGGAACCACGCGTTCAATTGTAGCGGTAGTCCGTTCAGGCGAGCCACAAGTGATTGGCGATAAAGTTAGCGAATGTCAATCCAGTGACAATAACGCCAATGACGACAGTCAAATTGCTAATCAGGTAAAAGGTATCGATTGCCAAAAGCTTTTACCCTCGGTGGTGTATTTTGGCTTAGATGACAATGGCAATCCAGAAACTTTGGTAGGTAGTCAAGCGGAAGCAATGGCAGAGCAAGCGCCAAGCTACACTGTACGCTCGGTCAAACGGTTTATGGGTCGAAGCATCAAGGATATTAAGTTTAATCATCCCTATGAATTAGTCGGCGATGTCGACGTCATGCCAAGTATCCAAACCCCACAAGGTGCCAAAAACCCTGTTGAAGTATCAAGTATCCTGTTAAAACATCTGTATGATCGGGCAAAATTGGCGTTACCTGACAATAGTATTGTGGGTGCGGTGATTACGGTGCCGGCTTATTTTGATGAAGCACAGCGCCAAGCCACCAAAGATGCGGCTAAATTGGCAGGCATTCATGTGATTCGCTTATTAAACGAGCCGACTGCCGCCGCGATGGCGTATGGGCTGAACCAAGCACAAGACGAAGCGTATCATCTCATTTATGATTTGGGCGGCGGCACGTTTGATGTATCGGTGTTAAAGCTCAATCACGGTGTGTATGAAGTGCTGGCAACGGGTGGCAATAGCGCACTGGGTGGCGATGATATTGACCGCCTGATTGCTAATTGGCTCATTCAACAAACAGGCTTGAATCCATCAACCATTGATAACCATCAAAAACAACTGCTAAACGTACAGGCTCGCACGCTTAAAGAGCAGTTGTCAAAAACAGACCAAGTGACTGCCGAAGTTTCACTGAACGGTCAAACTTTTGATATTGTGTTAACCCAAAGCAATCTTCGTCAAATCATCCAGCCTGTGACTGACCGTACATTAGCGGTGTGTGCGCAAGTGCTACGTGATGCTGGACTTGAAACGTCCCAGCTTGATGAAGTGGTATTGGTAGGGGGTTCGACACGAATGCCATTGATTCAGCAAATCGTGGCAGAAACGTTTAATCAGCCGCCACTGTCACGCATCAATCCCGATGAAGTCGTCGCGTTAGGCGCAGCCAAATATGCTGACCAATTAATTGGACAACAGCAAAATACGGTGTTGCTGCTTGATGTCACGCCTTTATCCTTGGGGCTTGAGACTATGGGCGGTCTTACCGAAGTAATTATTCCGCGTAACACGCCCATTCCTGTGACGCGTAAACAGGTGTTTACAACCTATCAAGATAACCAAAATGGTATGATTATCCATGTGGTACAAGGTGAACGCGATACGGTGGCTGACAACCGCTCGTTAGGGCAGTTTAAACTGACTGATATTCCAGCGATGAAAGCAGGATTGGCGCGTATCGAAGTTACTTTTCAAATTGATGCTAATGGCCAATTAACCGTTTGGGCTAAAGAGTTAACAACGGGCAAAGCAAGCCAAATTCAAGTCAAGCCGTCTTATGGGTTATCAGAAGATGAGCAGGAAAAACTGCTCAAGGCAGGCTTTGATTTTGCCATGCAAGATCGACTGCAGCGCAGCTTGATTGAAAGTCAAGTAGAAGCAAAACGAGAATTGTTGGCGCTAGCATCCGCGCTTGCAGAATTTGGCTTTTTATTAACCGATGAGCAGAAAAATACGCTGCAAACCTCGATGGCTGATGTTCAACAGGCAATTGATGGTGCTGAACAAGCCCAGTTAGAAACAGCGAGCGCGCAGCTAAAAGTTCATAGTGATGACTTTGCTGCACTTATCATGAACCAAGCGGTCAATGAAACCATGAAAGGCACTTCAACCGCGGATTGGTCAAATTAATTTTGAATACATAAGACTATTAATCGTTAAGAGATTGCTATGCCAAAAATTACTGTATTACCACATCACCAAATTTGCCCTACTGGCGCAGAGATTGAACTCAATGCAGGCGATAATCTATGCCGTGGTTTGCTAGAAAAAGGCGTGAAAATTGAGCATGCTTGTGATATGTCAAAAGCTTGTACTACCTGCCATGTTATCGTGCGAAAAGGCTTTAATAGCTTGGAGGAAATGGATGATATCGAAGCTGATTTGCTGGATCGCGCTTGGGGGCTAGAGCCAGATTCAAGACTGTCTTGCCAAGTCATCATCGATGGTCAAGATTTGACCATTGAAATTCCAAAATACACCATCAATCACGCCTCTGAAAATCATTAATACCGACCAATAAAAAAAGGCTTACTAATCATCGTTAGTAAGCCTTTTTTGATAGCGCTACGTATTGCTAAACACTCGTTATTGCTAGAACAAGGCGCTGACTCATTCAGATTCAGCGCATATTTATTCACAGCATATTATGGTGCAGCAGTCTGCGGTTTAACCGTGACTTGAGTGATGGATTTTAGGTATGCTAAATAATCCTCAAACTGAGACTGACCGATATTTTCGCGCACGATTTGGGCAGTTTGTTGTTTGACTTCGGGTGTGATTTGCGCGTTATCATTGCTAATAACCCCACCAACAATCACGCTTGCACCCGATACAGTAGGCCGCGTCATGACCGCTAATTGATTGTTAACAGCAGGTTGACTAAATGCCACACCACGCTCGTCATCGCTGAGTTTGCTGTCTTGACGAGTCACAATCCCCAAATCTTGGAATGGGGCACCCGCCGCTGCAATTGAATTGGCTTGTTTGACTTTGGCAGCGATGGCATTGGCCTCTGCCACGGCTAAACTTTTTGCTTTCTCTTCAATAAGTTTGGCTTTGATAACCGGCTCGGCTTCGGCTTGTGTCATGAGTTTGCTGGTGCGGTGATTGGTTGATTGTAACCATACCACTTTATCAGAGACATCTATGCCGACTGACACACTGCCTTCTTGCAGCGCTAGTGGCTCAAATGCTGCCGCTACAATGGCAGGTTGATTGAGAGCAGACGAGTTATTGGTTTTAGGGTAGTTTTTAATCGATTTCGCGGTTAATTTATAGCGATTGGCAAGCTCGGTGATAGTAGCGCCAGCAACTGCGTCATTGTTGATTTTACCAATCAAATCTTGATAGGCGGCTTCACGCTTTTGCGCCATCACTTGTTCGGTTAACACAGGCGTCAAGCTTTCAATGGTTGGTGGGGTTTGACCATTGATTTTTACCAATTTGAATAAATGATAGCCATAGTTGGTTTTGATGGGGCTGGTGACTTGACCGACTTTTAGGGTCTTGATTTGGGTCATGATGGAATCATAATCATTGGGGAACATCGATTGGGTAATTGGACCGATATTACCGCCATCGTTTTTACTGCCTTCATCTTGCGAGTACTGTTTGGCAAGTGCCGCAAAATCCGCTTGGTTGGCATCAAGTTTGCTTTTTAATGAGGTTAAGGTGGCTTGTGCTTGAGCGCCATTCATCAAAATCATTGCCAATTCGTATTCGGTCTGGTTGTTGCTATTTTTCAAATAGGTTTGATACTGTTGCTGCAATTCCTGAGCCGTTGGGGCAGCAACAGGCAGGGTATCTTTATTGAGTTCTAAATAAGTTAAATCCACCATGTCACTAGATTTAAGTGTCGCTTGATTTTTTTGATAATAGCTTGCAATTTCTTGCGGCGTCACTTGTACCTGCGGCACAAAGCTGTGCCAGTCCAAACGCAGCACTTGCACAGGGCGAGACTCAGACTGCATTGACATAAGTTTATCAATACTCCCTTGCGCAAAAATCCCTGTATTAATGATACCGCGGCTAAAGGCAGTTACCAACAAGTCTTGACGAACCGAATCAAATAATTGTTCTTTGGTCATGCCGCGACTGGTTAAATAGTTAGCAAACAACTCGTTAGAAAATTTTCCGCTGGCGTCTTGAAAGGTTTTTTCTGCCATCAGCATTTGGGTGATAGTCGCATCTGACACAGTAAAACCCAGCTGGTTGGCTTGGTTTATAATCAAATAACGGTCAATTAAATTGTGCAGCATCTGCTCACGTAATTTATCGCTATTAAGTAGGCTTGCATCGCCATTCACTTGCTCAAGCAAGGTTTCGCGGCGATTGTTAATCATGGTTTGCAAGGTGGCATTATCGATATTTAACTCTGCAACTTTGGCGACAGCATTGGGGTCATCTCCGCTACGGACAATCGACTCAAATCCTGTGATGGCTAAAGGCAGTAAAAAAAGAACGAGCAAGGCTTTGCCCATCCAACCTTTCAAAAAATTGCGTAAAGATTCCATATTGCTCACTTGCAGTTTAGATGGATTTATTAAGGATAACTAATCAGGCTAAATAATCAAATCAAACACGATATTATAGGGGAACTGTCCACCAAAATCATTATCTTTCATCAAGTTGGGTAGACAGTTTTAAGATATAGCAAAATAGTAAAAAGGCAGACTGTTAATAATTTATAAATTTTTAGATAGCTCGGAAATAATAGCGTCAAGGATTTTGAGCCTCGCGGTATATTTATCATCGGTGGCAATCACATACCACGGGCGTTTTTTATGGTGAGTCAAATGAATCATGTCGGAAGCGGCTTGCACGTACTCGTGCCATTTGGCACGGTTACGCCAATCGTCATCGGTAATTTTAAACTGTTTATTGGGCGTCTCTTCACGCGCTTTAAAGCGTTTAAGTTCTTCTTGTTCACTGATAGCGAGCCAAAACTTGACCACAATGGCGTTGCTCTGTACCAAGTCGTTTTCAAAGCGATTGATTTCGCCATAAGCACGTTGCCAGTCTGCCGCTTTTGCAAAGCCCTCAATACGTTCAACGAGTACACGACCATACCAACTACGGTCAAAAATGGTCACTCGGCTATTATGCAGGCGTTGTTTGAGTAAGGCGACGCATTTATTGCGTTTGAATTTTTGCGATAAATACGCTATATCCACATCTGCCATTTCATCATGGGGCAGGCGCGTCCAAAAACGCCACAGATAGGCGTGTTTTAATTCATCTTCGGTCGGTGCGGAGATAGCGTGGATGGTAAATTCACGCGGGTCGAGTGGGGCAATGATGCGGCGTATCGCACCGCCTTTGCCTGCCGCATCCATACCTTCAAAGACAAAGATGATATGGCGCTGACCTCGCTCACGAATCAGTTCAGCGAGTATATGTTGTTTGCTATGTAGTTGTTTTTTATAGTCTGCTTTTGCTAATGCTTGGGATTGGACGCTAACCAACTCATTAATCAGAGGGGTGGGTTTAAAAGGCAGCGGGTTGGGTTTAACAGGATTTTCGTCCGTTTTAAGGTGAACCGATTTATCAGTTTTTGCTCGGTTGTCTTGGTCATCATCGGCTGCAGCTAGTTGGTTCATGGTTTGCAGCGCTGCTAATACAACATTCGCAAATTGGATGTTTGAGGCATCAATATCCTGTCCATCTATGTGGTGCCAGCTTGATTGTAACCCCATCAGTCTGCTGCTAAAGCGTTTGAAACGTTTCACGTCTTTTTTTCGAAACCAATCTAAATGGTACAACTGCTCAGGGTCAGGCTCTTCATCGGTCAAGCGTTTTTTTAGCGTTTTATTATCGACCCAAAACAAGCACTTGACGATATCGGTGTTGTTATTGACCAAATCTTGTTCAAACGCCTCAATGTCTTCAATCATTTGCTGTAAGCGCTGTTCATCTATATCATCGCCACAGTCAAACACATAACGAATCAAGTCAGCGTACCAGTTGCCAAAATACACGGCAATTTCACCCTTTCTAGGCAGTTGCCATGTGTGACGTTGCCAAATAGGTTGGTAGCGGCTGGGATGCTGTCCCATGGTGGCGTGAACCTTGATATAGCGTGCGTCCATCCATTCGGTTAGCGCTTTGACCGCTTCGCCTTTGCCCGAATTTTCCATACCATTCACCAAGATTAGTAGCCCGCGCGAGTTTTTGCCAGCCCGTTGCTCGCGTAGGGTGGTTTGCGCGGTAATCAGGTCAAAACTTAATTGGTCTTCAAGCGTTAAAGATGAGGTGTTTTTTTCAAGTTTGGTTACTTTATCGGTGGGTTTAGAAGCGGCTATATCGTTGTTTTTGGAATTGCTGGTGCTGTGTATTGCCATGTGTCCTGCTTAGGGGAATACCCGAAATGATAGGGATGAAGTTTTTATTTTTCTAAAAGATAGCAGTTAAAGCACAGTTGAACAATTTACGATTTGTATTTTTGCTGGATTTACATTAAGGTAATGCGGCACAAAACTTCATTTTACTGTGGGTTTATACAATGGATAAACTGCAGTTTCTCTGTTTTGAATTTAAAAATTTTGCAAAAAAATCGAGGCCCTATGAGCAGCTTAAGCCAATTAGAACAAGATTTAAAACAATTCCGCGCCCTTCCATACCACAGCGATACCCAGTTAGCGCAAAAACTCAGTGAAGTACAAGCCTGGCAACGCGGTCGTATTCATAAAACCCACCAAGCGTTATTTGCCAGCGCCAACAACCAAGCCATGGGGGAATTTTTAATTGACCAACTATATGGGGGCGAAAAATTCAATGTGCTCGCTGAACAGCTAGAGCGCATGGTGCAAAAGGCTGAAAAATTAGAAAAATTTATCCCTGCCAATGCCGTGAGCACAGGGGCAGCCGGTATCATCGAAGCGATTAACGCCATTAAGCTTGATTTACAGCTTGCTCAGTATTTACAAGAAAATCATTTATCCGTGGATGAGCCATCCATGATTAAAGCCTATCAGTCCGTGAATGCAGAGTCGGCAAGACGCCAGCAGATGGCTGACCTCAAGCAAATGTGCTATCGCACGGATAAATATCTTAAATCATTTATCTTACAAAAAGCATTTTCACTCGCCAAAGGCACAGCGTACAAAAAAGGCTTTCAGCCGTTATATGACTTTATCGCTGAAGGTTTTGCTGCCATCAAACCGATTAAAAGTATTGGCGCATTTATTGAGCCATTTTGTGAAAAAGAGTTGCAAATCATTACCAATGTGCATGCTGGCAAAGAACATCCTTTTGATGTTTAATGATAAAATAGAAAAAAATTTGCACCAACTTTGCGCTTTTAACTTTGCCAAGTTTTGATTGGCGATGACCTCACTAGGAAACCACATGAACGACAATAACCATAATTCAATCCAAGACAGCTTGGTAAAAGACAGCCTCCAAGCCAATGACAAGCTCAATAGCCAAGTACAACAGTCACTGACAGCTGACACCACCATCAACCGTCAATTTACTGGCACAGCTGATTTGCCAGAATCTGTGCCGCAAGGTCAGCAGCTCACTCGCCCTGCAACCGCTACCCCAAATGACGCTATCCCCAATGAGTCGTCAGCGCAATCCCATAGCGGTTTTGATAAATCAGCTATCTACAATCCGCATACCGAAGCCACTGATGGCAATGAAGAAACTCATTTTGGCTACAAAACCGTCAAAAAAGCTGAAAAACAACAAAAAGTAGCAGAAGTATTTACCTCTGTTGCCAAAAAATACGACATCATGAATGATTTAATGTCACTGGGTATTCATCGTCTGTGGAAACGCTATGCCATCAGCCTAACGGGCGTGCGTGCAGGTCAACGGGTGCTAGATATCGCAGGGGGCACAGGTGACTTGGCAAAAGCCTTTAGTAAAGAGGTGGGTCGCACAGGTCATGTGGTATTATCCGATATCAATGAAGCGATGCTAGAGGTTGGTCGTGAGCGTCTGCTCAATGCAGGCTGTAGTAATGTCGACTTTGTACTAGCCAACGCTGAGACGCTGGCACCATTTGAAGATGAAAGTTTTGATTTGGTGACCATCAGCTTTGGGCTACGCAACGTCACCGACAAAGACGCGGCACTGCGCTCGATGTATCGGGTGCTCAAAAAAGGTGGTCGCTTGTTGATTTTGGAATTTTCAAAACCTGTGTTTGAGCCATTTGGTAAAGTCTATGATTTGTACTCGTTTACCGCATTGCCACTCATGGGTAAATTGGTGGCGAATGATAGCGAAAGCTATCAGTATTTGGCAGAGTCTATCCGTATGCACCCAGACCAACGCACCCTAAAAGGCATGATGGAAGACGCAGGCTTTGTCAATTGTGACTATCACAACTTAACAGGCGGTATCGTGGCGGTACATCGTGGGTTTAAAAAGTAACTGATGGCGAAAAATATAATAGCTCACTGAAATTTATATACTAAAAGAGAATCAGATGTTTACTGTATTACTACTCGCAGGTATTGAAAAAGTGGTTAATCTAGCGATTGCCACTGACCCCATCACCCAAGCAGGTTTACAACCGTTATCGGGTAAAGTTTTGCGCCTAGTGATGGCAGAGCCAGCCATTGAATTTGATACGATTTTTAATGATGACCACATTCGCTTTGAACCTGTGACGGTTGATGTTTTTGAACCTAAAGGTAGCGCTGTGGTAAGCAAACCTGATTGTGTTGTCAAAGTAGACAATCCTGTGCATTTGCTCAATTTGATGGGTGAACCACAAGGCAATCTGCCGATTGAGGGCGATTATAAAGTGCTGATGCAAGTCAAACAATTAGTCGCTGGGTTTGATCCTGATATTATTGGTAAACTGCAACCTCTGATTGGTCTTCCGATGGCAAGTCAATTGTCTAATCTTTTATCCAACCTAAAAGGCACAATCACTGCACCTGCTAAAGAGATGTTTGCCGATATTGCCAATATCAGAGAGTGGAAAACCAACGATGCAAATACTGATGACAATACAGGCAATGAATTAAAGCAACAGTTACTAAAACTGCGGGCGGATATTGAACGTGAACAAGCCAGACTCGATGCCATCAAGCAACAGCAAGCGGCTTTATTGGAAAAGTAGATTGCAAAAGTAAATTTATTGCAAAATTCGCTTTTGCACAATCAAAATGACGGGTTAAATCCCCGTCTTTTTTTTAACCATTAAAAAATTGCTTATATCATGCTAGAATTCCCACCATTGATAAGCTTTCTAACGAGTTGCCAACGTGTTACTAAATCATCGCAAACGTCTTTTACAACTGTGGCGCATTGCCGCTCATTATCGTGTTGATACGCATCTACCTATTGAAGAGACGCCGCAGCTTGAGCCCATTGCCAAACTTATCCGTATGCACCCTGCCAGCTATTTTCAAAAACCCCATCCAGACGGGGTTAGGCTGGCACTTGAAGAGATGGGCACGCTGTTTTTAAAATTAGGGCAGCTGCTTTCCACCCGTCGTGATTTGGTTACCCCTGAGATTATTGAGCAGTTGGTGCATCTGCAAGACAGGGTAAAGCCCTTTAGTGTCGATACGGTTATCGAGCAAATTGAACAATCGACAAAAAAAGGCGGTTTGGGGCAACCTATCAATCAGCTATTTGCTAGATTTGATGGCACACCGTTAGCGGCGGCATCCATCGCCCAAGTACACACCGCACGCCTGCATGATGGGCGTGAAGTGGTGGTTAAAGTCGTTCGCCCAACCATCCGTGAACAGATTATTGAAGATTTTGAATTATTGCGCGATTTGGCAGGGTGGGCATCGGCACGGATCGAAGCGGCGCGTGCCGTACATATTATCGATATCGTTGAAGATTATCGGCAAGTCTTGCTCAATGAGCTTGATTTAACCCTTGAAGCTGCCAATACCATCCAAATGCGTAACAACTTTTTGGGTTCATCGATGATGTATGTGCCTGAAGTATATCAAGCCAGCAAAAATATCATGATTATGGAGCGCATTGTTGGGGTGCCGATTTCGCAAACCCAAGTATTTGATGCGCTTGGATATGATAGGGCGGCACTTGCGGCAAAAGGATTAACGATTTTTTTCACCCAAGTATTTCGGGATAATTTCTTCCATGCTGATATGCACCCAGGCAATGTGTTTGTTGAAACGCTGCCAGCCGATACCCCAAATCCCAATCCCCGCTATATCGCCCTTGATTGCTCAATCGTGGGCGAGCTATCTAAAGCTGACCAAATGATTGTGGCAAGGCTTTTATTATCGGTAATGAACAATAACTTTACCGGTCTAGTGGATATCATCGCGCGAGCAGGCTGGATTCCACCCAATACCGATAAATACGCCCTCATGCGCGATATGCGCCGCACCGTGTCACCGATGATTAGTAAGCCAATCAACGACATTGATTTTGCAGGCGTGCTCATGTCGGTGCTCGATATTGCTCGTCGCTATCATTTGGATATACCGCCGCAATTAATGTTACTGCTTAAAACGCTCGTGCATGTGGAAGGTTTAGGACGGGATTTATACCCTGAGCTTGATATCTGGTCGCTCGCCAAACCGATTTTGACAGGCTGGGTAAAGCAGCAATTTGACCCGATGCAAAAAATTGGCGAGCTACGCAAGCAATTACCTGAACTGTTACTGAGTCTCAATGACATGCCACAATTGCTAGATAATAGTTTGCAAAGTCTGTCAAATCTGGGTGGCCACCAAGACCAGCAGCTGCGTGAAATACAGCAAATTCGCTCAGATATGCTCAAAAGTCGCCAGCAGGATTGGCTTGCGCTGCTTGGGTTTGTGGGTTCGTTATTTATCGCGCAAATGATTGCCAGTCATGCCGTTTGGCAGGTGAGTAGCTGGCTTGCACCAATTTTTTATGTGATTGCCGTGCTGTTTGTATTGTGGCGGTTGTTAAATTAGCGACTTAAACATGCTTCATATAATGATCGGTTAGCAGTTTGACAATCGTAGGGATAAAGGGTTTTGCCAAATCATGTCCCATATCCTTTATCAAATGAAACTCACTGTGCGCAATCGCTTTGGCAATCGCCCGACCATGCGCCGGTGGCACCAGTCCATCTTTTTCCCCATGAATGATAATAGTTGGCTGTTTGATTTTTTGGTCGAATTTAACAATAGAGCCAGTGGCTAATATTGCTTGCAGCTGCTGAAGCGCGCCACGTGGGTGATAACTACGTTCAAACCGCAAACGAATGAGTCGTTCTACTTCCTCTTCATCCACATGATTGGGTGAGCCGATACGCTGCATACACCACACGCCATATGCGACTACGTCATCAATTTGGGTGGTTTTGGGATGTGACAGTAGGGTTTGTAGCTGCTTTGGCTTGGTGGGTGGTAAAAATGGCTTGTTATTACTGGTAAACATGAGGCCCAGTGTCGACACGCGTTTTGGGTATTTGGCAGCCAAAATTTGCGCAATCATCCCGCCCATGGAGGCCCCCACCACATACACATTTTTTAGCTCAAGCTTATCAAGCAAGCGGCGGGTATCTTCCACCATGTCAAATAAGTTATACGCCACAGGAAAATGACGGTTCGTCAAACCCACTTGCATACGCAGCATCATTTTGACATTGTTGATGGGAAAACGGGGGAAAGGTCGGGCGATTTTTGAGGATAGCCCGATATCACGATTGTCAAAACGAATCACAAAAAAGCCGGCGTCAATCAAGCCTTTGACAAAACTATCTGGCCAAAACACCAACTGCGAGCCTAAGCCCATAATCAGCAGCAAGGGCGGATGATCAGGATTGCCACCAACTTCAACACACAGTTGTAATTCATCACCAATATCAATTATGGCATTTTGCATAAAGTCCGTAATCACCGAGGGTTCAAAATTAAATTTGGCTAAATCCATAATTTATTCCAAAAATATCAATCTGCTAGTGGGTTGTTGAATGAACTTTCCGCAATAGATGACCCGTTGCACGAGCGTGGCAACTAAGATAGTTACTAAGACAGCCAATCCGCCACTTGCTTGGTTAACGTTAAGCGCTGTTTTGCTGCTTCTTTACCGGCTAATACAAACCCTAAAATGCTATTAGAGCTATCTTTTGGATGGGCTGTCATGACCATGCCATCAGTCGTTGGGGTCGTTTGCCAATAAAGTTGATCGTCACTGTACTGCCCTGATACCGGTAATACCACCAAAGGTAAACTAGGTGTTTTGATAGCCACTGGCATGGCAGGATACGCCACTTTGGTCGGCGCCATGTTAGGGTCAGCTAAGGTTTTTGCCAACGCTTTGGCTTGGTTCATCAATGGCATGACATAGGGCATATAGCTACCCATCACGTTGGCACAATCGCCAATGGCATAAATATGCTTGGCTGATGTGGCTAGGTAGGCATCGACCTTGATGCCTTGCTGCACTGTTCTTGGTAAATGGGTTACTGTAGGATTGATGTGCTGTGACGATGCTATGGCAATGTTCGCTGATGCGGCAAGGTCAGTATTAGCCACCAAACCAATCGCTATCAAAACAATATCCGCCTCAAAGGTTTGTGATTGGTTATCCTTGTCAAACGAGATGGTCACGGTTGCATTATCGCTTGTGTCAATAGTTGTAGTAATATTTTTATTAAGGTTTGTCGTGATATTGGTGATATCAGTGCCTAAATAAAATGTCACCCCTGACTGAGTCAGAGCGTCTTGTAGCATGATACCTGCTTCGCTAGGGAGCTGCTGAGCCAGTGGGCGTGCTGCTTTATCAAACACTGCCACTGCGATGTCAGCGGTCTGGTTATCTGTATTTTGACCAATCAAATCATTGGCAAATTCACAACCAATCAACCCTGCACCAATAATCGCTACCTTAATGGGCGCTGATTTTTGAGATTTTAGGGTGTTTAGGCGCTGCTGAAAGCTTTTGTACTCATCTAAATGATTGACGGCAAAAATGGTTTGGTGATTGACAGCTAGATTGGGTAACAGTCTAGAATGCGCGCCTGTCGCCAATACCAAATCGCGATACGCAAGCGTTGTTTGAGACGCTTCATTGACTAACGAGCGAACCACAATAACTTGTTCATCGGCATTAATATCGGTGACTTGATGAAAATTTAATAGGGTCAGGTTTAACGTTTCTGCCATTTTTGCCGCGCTCGCATTGGCGATAGAATCGGCAAGTTTGTTTTGCGCATAGGCATTTGACAAGGTTGGCTTAGCATAGCTATCACCACTGTCTTGACACACCATGACAATAGGCAAACTAGTCGTTAGTTTTCTGAGCTCACGCGCTAGCGTATAACCCGCCATTCCTGAACCAACAATGATTACAGGTTGTGGCTCTGTATTTGATAGTTGTGCAATAGGCGCATCATTTGACATGATACTGTCTAAGCTTATACTATTGTCACTGGCACTATCGACACTCGCACTATCGGCATTGTTAGTTGATTGCATAATAAAACCCTATTATATTCATTATAGTTCAATCATTTCAAAGTCCACTTTGCTAACCCCACATTCAGGGCAAGTCCAGTCTTCGGGAATATCTTCCCAGCGTGTACCCGGCAGGATACCTTCTTCTGGGCAGCCCAGTGCCTCATCATACACCCAACCACACACGATACATTGATATTTTTTCATTGATAACTTTCCCTATGTTAGTGGTAACTTTTGCTATTGAAGATAAGGATAAAAATTGCAATTACAATGCCGAGCAGTATGTTAACCATGCAAAACTTGCGCAATCACCTAAAAATTTAACTTGCGATAGTTTACAAGTATGCACTGAAACAAGCAAGCCAATGACAGGCAACATTCAACCTCATACCGCAAATCTTTAAATCAGTTCGCCCAAGCCTAGCCTATTAATATGGTTAAAGTAAATACTTAATGCCATCCCTGACCCTGATTGGCTCAGCAGGAAAAAATTGCTAGAATGAGGCACGCTTTAGCAATTTTTACTTAATTTTTACTTAACACTTATTTTTTCTGAACTAGGTCAATCCTATGCAATCGACTATCACCCCTGATTCACCACACCCATTTTGGCAAATCATCAGAGTGGTACCTGATTTTCCCAAACAAGGCATTGCGTTTTATGATATCACGCCATTATTGCGCGCTCACGTCAATGCAGTAATTGATGCGTTACTGGCAGCGATACCACAGCCAGTATTTGAAGCGGTTGATTGCTTTGGCGCTATTGAAGCACGGGGGTTTATTTTTGCTAGCCTGTTGGCGGGTCGGACAGGCAAAGGCATGGTATTGATACGCAAAGAAGGCAAGCTGCCACCGCCTGTGGCGAATAAAAGCTATGCGCTAGAATATGGTACCGATACTTTAGAGATGCAGGCGGGACTTGCGCCGGCTAATGTGTTGTTGGTGGACGATATATTGGCGACAGGCGGTACCTTGAGCGCTGCAGTGGGGCTTTGTGAAGCCGCAGGACATCAAGTATTAGGCGCACTTGTGTTGCTTGATTTGGTGGATTTGCATCAACCGCTTGCTATACCACTTTATACCGTGTTGCAAGCTAAAGGCTAGTGGGGTGGCATGGGGCTAATCATGATTAAAGGACATGATTAGCCGCTCATAAAAATTTAATGAACTAAGCTTTATTATTCATTAAGGCTTTATTCATTAAAGCTTTAGTTAACCAAGCCTCTCAAGGTTTGTTCTAACGCTTCTCTAGCTTGGATAAAGCCTTCAATGCCTGCAGATAATAACGCTTGGCTGATAGGATCAAGCGCATGTTGTTCGGCAAATTGGGTCTCATCGAGGGTTTCTTTTTTTAGGTCAATAAATTTCATGTCTGGGAATAGCTGACGCTCGACTTTGACGTCCATCGTGGCAAGTTGGTCTAGCAAATCAGGCGCAATCGTCAATAAGTCACAACCCGCCAAAGCTAATATTTGCTCAATGCTGCGAAAACTCGCGCCCATGATTTGGGTCGTGTAGCCGTGCTGTTTGAAGTAATGATAGATAGTTTTGACTGAGCTCACGCCTTTATCACGGCTGATTTCGATGCTATCGAGTCCTTCATCTTTTTTCTGCCAATCCAAAATCCGTCCGACAAATGGCGAAATCAAGGTAACATCGGCATCGGCACAGGCTTTGGCTTGGTGCAAGCCAAATAGCAGCGTCACATTACAATGGATACCTTGTTGCTCTAACGCTTTGGCGGCTTGGATGCCTTCCCACGTGCCAGCGATTTTGATGAGTACGCGTTTTTTATCAATCCCGGCGGCTTCATAGGCTTTGATAAATTGCTGCGCTTTGACAATTGTGCCATCGGTATCATAAGACAACCTTGCATCCACTTCAGTGGAAACACGACCATCAATCAGTTTTAAAATTTCGGTGCCGATATAAATGGTGAGCTCATCAATCACCGCATCGATATCATTGCGGTGTTTTTTTAATGTCTCAATCAAAATAGGCTGCATTTGTGGCGCTGACAATGCCTTGGTAATCAAGCTTGGGTTGGTGGTCGCATCCACTGGTTTTAAGCGGGCAATCGCTTGTAAATCCCCAGTATCTGCCACAATGGTTGTCATCATTTTTAGTTGGTTTAAGCTGCTAGTCATGTACTTTCCTAAATGTCAAATTGCTGCATGTCTCTGATAACCAATCACAGACAAAATAGTATGGTTTCATTCAATGTTAGTTAACTTACCTTAAAAGCTATCACAAACATTGTGACAATCGCTAGTTTTTTTTCTATTTTGCAAGTATTTGTTAAGCTGCAAGCAGAAAAATCCAATTTTTTTTAGGGTATGCCAAAAATATTGTGTCTATATCACTATTTGTGATGAAAAAGCGCCGAGCGAAACTCGATTAACAGGCGTGATTTGTGCTAGTATTAGGCAATTTCTGCTATAAAGCCATTTGGTAACTTTATATATTTCAAGGTATATTTCAAGCTAGGCTGCCTGTGATTTATGACCCTCAATCCTATCGCGCAGGTCAGTGTTGACTGTTGAGTTGTAATTTTATGAATGAACAAACGATGAGCAATGATGAATTAATTGGACTTCGCCAAAAAATTGATGAAGTGGATGAAAAAATCCAGCGACTAATCAACGAGCGAGCAGACTATGCGGTGCAAGTAGCCAAAGCCAAAAAGACGCAAGAGGACAATCCGATTTTTTATCGCCCAGAGCGAGAAGCACAGGTGCTAAAAAAGGTGATGGCGCGTAATGAGGGTCCACTCCCTGCCGATAAAATGGCACGTTTATTCCGCGAAATTATGTCAGTGTGTTTAGACTTAGAAGCCCCACAAAAAATTGCTTATTTGGGCCCTGCAGGTACCTTTACCCACATGGCAGCGCTGAAGCATTTTGGCAAAGCCGCCACCACAGTGCCGCTATCGACCATTGCTGATGTGTTTCGTGAAGTGGAAGCAGGCTCTGCGATGTATGGCGTCGTCCCTGTGGAGAATTCGTCAGAAGGCGTGGTCAACCATACCCTTGATGGCTTCTTATCCTCCGATCTGAAAATCATTGGCGAGGTGGAATTACCGGTGCATCATCAGTTTTTGGTGGGTGAGCATACCAAAGTGGGCGCGATTTCAAAAATTTATGCCCACAGCCAAGCGCTTGCCCAATGCCGCCAATGGTTAGATACCCATTATCCCAATGTCGAGCGGGTCGCAGTCTCTAGCAATGGTGAAGCGGCGCGGCGTATCAAAAATGAGTGGCACTCAGCCGCCATTGCAGGGGAAGTGGCAGCAAGCGAATATAATTTGCACAAACTATTTGAAAACATCGAAGATACCCCGTCCAATACCACACGTTTTTTAATCATTGGCCGCGAAGCAGTAGCGCCGTCAGGTCAAGATAAAACCTCGATTTTAGTGGCAGCCAAAGATCAGGCGGGCGCGCTGATTCAAATATTGCAGCCACTCGCAAAACATGGGGTGTCAATGACCAGTATCGAAACCCGCCCAGAGCGTCCAAACAAATGGGCGTATGTGTTCTTTATTGATATGCTCGGTCATATTGACGATGCCAATATGCAAGCCGCCCTCGCTGAGATTCGCCCGCAAGTCAAAGATTTACGGGTATTAGGCGCTTATCCAAAAGCGGTGATTTAACCGTTTTTGGCAATAAAATTTTATCAGTATCAATCATCAACTAAAGGTTTTGATATGACGATCCAATCGGTCAATCACAGTATTGAGCAGTTAAAAGCTTATGAAATGGATAAATCCAATGAAGAGCTGACCCGTGAGTATGGCTTGGGTGACATTGTCAAATTGGCGAGCAATGAAAACCCAACCGGCTGCTCACCACACGTGACCTTGGCAATCACGTCAAAACTGGGCGAATTATCGCGTTATCCCGATGGCGCAGGGCAGGGGCTTAAACAAGCCTTAGCCGATTTTTTGGTCTGTGAAACAAAACAAATTGTGTTGGGGAATGGCTCTAATGAATTACTCAATAACATTACCGCAAGCTTTGCCGATGGCGATGATGTGATTGTGTATTCTCAATACGCGTTTTCGGATTACGAATTGGCGTCTTTGGGTATCAATGAGCGAACCCAACAAGTCGCTGCCAAAAATTTCGCGCATGATTTGCCTGTGATGCTTGAGACCGTCAATCAAACCGCCAATTGTAAAATGGTGATTATCACCAATCCCAACAACCCTACAGGCACCGTGCTCGCCAAAGATGATCTGATTAAATTCATCAAAAAAGTGCCATCGAAGGTGTTGGTGGTGATTGATGAAGCTTACATCGAATTTGTGCCAACGCTCAGCTGTGTAGATTTGACCCAAGAATATGACAATATCATTGTGCTACGTAGCTTTTCCAAAGCTTATGGACTGGCAGCCTTGCGCATAGGTTATGCAGTAAGCAGCGCAAGCATTGCCGAGATTTTAAATTATACGCGCCAGTCGTTTAATACCAGTACATTGGCGCATGCCGCCGCCACAGCAGCGATTAAAGACCAACATTTTATTAACCAATATTTGGCGTTTAACCATGAGCAAAAACAAGCCTTGTATGATGGCTTGGATAGCTTAGGTGTCGTCTATGTCAAATCAGCCACCAACTTTGTGATGGTCAATGTCGGCGATGGCATGGATATCTACCAAACTTTGATTGAGCAAGGCGTGGTAGTGCGACCGATGGTTGGGTATGGTCTGCCAGCCTGGATACGCGTGAGTGTGGGTTTGCCTGAAGAAATTAACCGTTTTTTAGATACGTTGGCGCAGGTATTGAGCTAAGCCGATGTTAGAAAAAAGGTTAGAAAAAAATCGTGAAGTATTTTGGCATTTTTTAGCGTTATTTGTGGTCATCGTTTGGGGAACAACATTAGCAAGCACTAAGGTGTTGCTGGCGGATATGTCACCCATTCAGATTTTGCTGTATCGGTCGTTATTTGCCTATGGATTATTGTTTGCCATGTCACCTAGACTGCAAACCTTTAGCAGTGTAAAAAACGAAGTGTTGTATTTTTTGTCGGGGCTGTGCGGTATCACCTTGTACTTTTTGCTAGAAAACACCGCATTGCTATATACCTATAGCAGTAATGCGGCATTGCTAGTCACAGCATCCCCCTTGTTTACGGTGCTGATTGCCAGTTTTATCATTAAAACCCATGCCTTTAGCAAGTTGCTGTTGATTGCCTGTGTGATGGCATTGGTTGGCGTGGCGTTGGTATTGGCGAATCAGCCGATGAGTTTAACCAATGGCATGCTGGGTAATATTTTGGCAATATTAAGTGGGTTGGCATGGTCGTTTTTTGGGTTTGCTAACAGTGCCATTAAAGATGCGCTCAACCCGATGGTACGCATGCGTAAAGTGTTTTTGTATGGCATAATCACCGCATCGCTGTATATGCTTGTGACAGGTGAAGCCTTTATCAACCTTCACGCGTTTACACCCATGAATCTGGCAAATTTGCTATTTTTAGGGGGTATCGCTTCCGCTTTGTGTTTTGTATTATGGACCAATGCCAATAAGCATTTGGGCGTGGTAAAAACCTCGCTGTATATTTATTTTATTCCGTTCATTGCGGTATTGTTGGGCGTGGTTTTATTGGGCGAAACAATCACCATCAGCACTATGTTGGGTGGGATTTTGATTGCGTTGGCAGTCTTTTTAGCAAATTATAAAAAATCGGTAAGTTAAATGTTTGAAAAAGTGTGTTTTATTGGGCTGGGGCTCATCGGCGCAAGTTTGGCACAAGCCATGCGTGATAAAAAATTGGCCAAATCAATTGTGGCGGTCAGCCGTTCACAATCAACCATTGATAAAGGTATCAACTACGGACTGCTTGATGCAGGATTTGATGATGCTACGCTTGCGGTGCAAGGGTCAGATTTGGTGGTAATAGCCACGCCGGTGCAGGCGGTCAAAAAGATTTTTGAACAAATCAAACCCTTTATTACCGATAAAACCATTATCATGGATGTGGGCAGTACCAAAGGCAATATCATTGCAGACGCCAACGCGGTGTTTGGTGAGGATATGCCCAAAGGTTTTGTGCCCGCCCATCCGATTGCAGGGGCAGAAAAATCAGGGATTGATGCGCGTAATGCCAAACTATTTGATAACCATAAAATTATCTTAACGCCGCTAGATACCACCAGCAAACAAGCGGTTAAAAAAGTGATTGCACTATGGGCGCAGACTGGCGCAGAAGTGGTGACCATGCCAGCGGATTATCATGATAAGGTGCTCGCGCGTACCAGTCATTTACCCCACTTGCTCGCCTACAATCTAGTCGCGCAACTAGCCAAGCATAACGACAATATGGATATTTTTCGTTTCGCGGCGGGTGGTTTTCGGGATTTTACCCGTATCGCCGCCAGCGACCCAACCATGTGGCATGATATTTTTTATGCCAATAAAGCCGCGCTACTCGATGCCATTGATGAATTTAGTGAGCAGTTAAGTCAGTTGAAAGCAATTATTGAGACCAATGATTCTGAGCAGATGCTGGGTATATTGACCCAAGCCCAAGCCGCTCGACAACATTTTGGACATATGTTAAATAAAACGCCTTATTTGGAAAAACAAGCCATGAAGCAAACTTACATTATCGCCCCAGCGCAACAATTTGAAGGCAGTCACACCGTCGCAGGTGATAAGTCTATTTCTCACCGTTCAATTATGTTTGGTTCGTTAGCCAAAGGCACCACCACAGTGACAGGGTTTTTGGAAGGTGAAGACGCACTCGCTACTTTGCAAGCCTTTCGTGATATGGGGGTAGTGATTGAAGGACCAAACCAGGGCAGGGTAGTGATTCATGGGGTTGGATTACATGGGTTAAAACCCTCGCATGATCCGCTATACATGGGTAATTCAGGCACCAGTATGCGCTTGTTATCAGGTATTTTATCGGCACAAAAATTTGATTCAGTGATGAAGGGCGACCCGAGTTTATCCAAACGTCCCATGGAACGCGTTGCCAAGCCTCTGCGTGAGATGGGCGCCAAAATCCAAACCACAGGCGAAAAAGGCACGCCACCGATTAGCATCACCGGCAATCAAACTTTAACAGGTATCAGCTATGAAATGCCGATGGCATCAGCACAGGTCAAATCGTGTTTGCTGTTAGCAGGGCTATGGGCACAAGGTACTACCACAGTGATTGAGCCAGAAGTGACGCGCGATCACACCGAGCGCATGCTGACGGCATTTGGTTATCCTGTGACAGTGTCAAAAGTGCACAATGGCAATCAAATTAGTGTTACAGGGGGCGGCGAATTAACGGCATGTGATATCGCAGTGCCTGCTGATATTTCATCCGCGGCATTTTTTATGGTGGCAGGCGCCATCGCCCAACAAGGCAATGTGACCATCAACAAAGTGGGCATCAATCCCACGCGCACCGGCGTGATTGATATCTTAAAGCTGATGGGTGCTGATTTGACATTGACCAATGAAACCACCGTCGGCGGTGAGCCAGTTGCCGATATCGTGGTGAAATCTTCAAAGTTGCAAGGTATTGAGATTCCTGAGCATTTGGTGCCACTTGCTATTGATGAATTCCCTGTGCTGTTTGTGGCAGCAAGTTGTGCCACGGGTAAAACAGTCCTCCATGGCGCAGCTGAACTACGCGTTAAAGAATCTGACCGTATTCAAGTCATGGCAGATGGGCTAAAAACCTTAGGAATTGCATGTACTGTACTCGATGATGGCATTGAAATTGAAGGTCGCGGTGATGTGGCACAGGTGTTTGGCGGCGGTGAGATTGAATGTCACCATGACCATCGCATTGCCATGAGTTTTACTGTGGCAAGTTTGCGCGCAAGCGATACGATTACCATTCATGGTACTGAAACGGTCAATACTAGCTTCCCCAACTTTGCTGAACTGGTCAATAGTGCAGGATTGCAAGTTAAAGTAGTGACTGACTAAAACCTAGGTGAGCTAAATTTGTATCACTGTCGCAAGTCTTTACATGGATGACATGAAAACTAAGATAGACTATGACTTTCTTAGTTTTCGCTTTTTTATAAAAAATAAAATTTATCGTTGTGTTAATGAAAAATCAAATCCCCGAAAATCAAACAATTGATATCATCAATAGTGACATTTCGACCCGTGTCGTTGATATTACTGACCATGAAAAACCAACCATAGTGACCACCCCCAGAGGGGTATTGACCGCACTGGCTGCTTTTTTAATTTGGGGGTTTTTCCCCCTGTATTTTAAGCTACTCAAAGATTATGATGCGATTGAAATCATTGGGCATCGAATTATTTGGACGTTTGTCACGATTTTATTAATCATGACAGTGACCAAAAACTGGCACTGGGTGAAAGTGATTGAAGCCAACCCAAAATGGCTACTTTATACTGCCGTTTCAGGGGCGATTATCTCAGTCAATTGGCTGGTGTATGTGTGGGCGGTCAATCATGATCAGATTTTGGAAGCCAGTTTGGGCTATTATATTGGTCCGTTGATGGGTATTTTACTATCGCTAGTGGTCATCAAAGAAAAACTGCGTCCTTTGCAATGGATGGCAGTGATTTTGGCAGCGATAGGCGTGGCGATTCAGTTGGTCGTGCTGGGTAAATTGCCGTGGGTATCGTTATTGTTGGCGAGTAGCTTTTCTGTATATGGTTTGATGCATCGCCATACCCCGCTTGACGCGCTGTCTGCGATGTTTATCGAAACGGCGCTATTAGTGCCGGTATTTATTGGCTGGTTTGCTATGCATGATGTTGCTAGTAGTCAATTAGATTTTTGGCTGTCGCCATCAATTTTTTTATTGATGCTTGCAGGGCCAGTGACCTTGATACCGCTATTGATGTTTAATAAAGCTACCAAAATGGTCAACTTTAGTTTATTGAGCTTTTTAAATTATTTGACCCCGTCCATGATTTTTTTATTGGCGATATTTTTGTATCATGAGCCTTTTAACATTTATAAATTGATTACCTTTGCCTTTATTTGGACAGGGTTGGTATTTTTTAGCTATGATTTAATCAAACAACGAAATACCTAACGAGAGTAAAAATGACCACACCAGAAACCACCCAACAAACTAAGCTTGAAACGCCCCATGATACCACGCAAGCCCCCACACAAAAAACCATGCATGAATCACTATATTCAGCGGCGGATGCCTTGCACGCGATTGCAAACGAAAAGTCCAACAATCAGCCAATCAAACTGACCGGTAATTCAACAGATACGGTGTTTGTCAAGGGTCTCAAGGTCGATGCTGTGATTGGCGTGTATGAGTGGGAGCAGCAAATAACCCAACCGTTGATTTTTGATATTGAAATGGTGGGCTGTCAATACCAAGCGTCGCAGACTGATAATATTCAAGATGCCATCAATTATAAAAGTGTCAGTGAGCGCGTGGCTGAAGTGAGCATTGCCAATAAAGTCGCGCTGTTAGAGCGGTTAGCGCAATTGGTCGCTGAGATGATTTTGGCAGAATTTGCCCCAGAAAAAGTCACAGTAACGATTCACAAACCCACCGCCATCAAACAAGCCGATAGTGTCGGGGTTAAAATTACCCGTTTTCAGCAAAATTAATTAGCCTAAGCAAAAAATATGTTTATTTGAGCATTTGAGTATGAGTGTACCACCGCGTGATGTCATAGTCATCGAAGCCTGTGTTTTGTCGTTAGCCAGTAATGTCAAACAACCTTATTATTTAGCAAAAGCCAAAGACTGGCTGCAAAACTTTGGCACTTTGACCCTCAGTGCAATTCATCCCAGTGAAGATACCTGTAGTGATGACAATTTAAACAAGCAAACATCCAATACACCGGTTTATTTTAACCAAGTGGCTTATTTAAACTTTGCGCAGCCCATAGATTATTGGCAGTGGTTACAACTCACCAAGAAGTTTGAACAGCAACAAGACAGACTTCTGTACCAAAAACCCGCTGTTACGTTAGACATCGATATCATTGCGGTAAAATGCCTGCATCAAATTGATAATATCGACAATAAGCTCGATGAAAAAGGCAATCGATTCGTACTATTCGCTCAATCAGCAAACCAGTGGTTAGGCATCCGCCGGCGTTTTCCGTTAGCTTGTTATGACCAAGTAGGGATAGTAGATTTATCAAAAAATATCGATTTGTCTTTTATCCGAAGTTTTTAATCCTCATCGCTATCACTATCACTATTAATATCACTGCCACTATCAATGCCCAATTTTTTCATACGGTAGCGCAGTGAGCGAAACGTTGTATTTAATAATTTGGCGGCTTGGGTGCGATTCCAACCACTGCAGTTGAGCGCCGCGATAATGACTTTTCGTTCTTGATTCATCAAATATTCTTCAAGCCCTTCTTCAGGCAGCTGACCTTCCTCAGCAGAGGGCTGGGCTAGATCGGGCGCATTGATATCCTCTATCGGCGCATCTAAAGTTAACGATTCAAGGGTTAACGCATCATGGGTGGATTGGGTTGGTGTGGGCGCAAGTTGAATATTGGGTTTGACTTTGTAACCACTTGCAAACAAGTTGCTGCTATAGGAAGTATTGATGGGGCTGTTGGAAGCGGATTTAGCTTCAGCTAATGGCACAACTTTTGGCGTGCTCGGTTGACTCGGTATTGATAAGACGGGGTGATTGGAGTTTTCTGTGATTTCATGAATTTTTTGGATTTCATGGATTCTAGGAGTGTCAGCCGGTACGTTGGCGGCTGATAATGGCAAATTCAAATGATGGGCTTCAATCACATTATCATCAGCTAGGGTAATCGCGCGCTCTAAGATATTTCTTAATTCACGCACATTGCCTGCAAAGTGATGGTTTGTCAATTGAACCGCGGCTTCATTCGATAATGTCAGTGGCTGCGCTAGTCCCCAATCGTCTGCAATCAAAGCGATAAAATGATTGGCTAACAGTAAAATATCATCACGCCGTTCATTGAGACTTGGTAATTTTACTTCAATCACGTTGATGCGATAATATAAATCTTGTCTAAATTCACCCGTTTCGACAAGCTTAGCCAAATTTTTATGGGTAGCGGATAAAAGGCGCACATCCACGGCAATCTCTTGGGTGCTCCCAATGGGGCGGATTTTCTTTTCTTGAATGGCGCGTAATAATTTGACTTGCATGGAAATCGGCAAATCCGCTACTTCATCCAAAAATAGCGTACCGCCATTTGCTTGTTGGAATAACCCTTCTTTATCTGCGGTAGCGCCCGTAAAGCTGCCTTTTTTGTGCCCAAAAAACTCGCTTTCCATCAACTCTGATGGGATGGCGCCGCAGTTAACAGGCACAAAATTGGCAGAGCAGCGCGGGCTTAAATCATGAATCAGCTTGGCAACGACTTCTTTACCGGTGCCCGATTCTCCCCACAAAAATACGGGCGCTTGGCTACGCGCCAATTTTTGGATGGTGGTTTTGAGCTGGGTAATGGCGTTAGATTGTCCGATTAAGCGATTGCTGAAAGGATCATAGACTTCTTTACAATTAAGTTTATGGGTATTTTCTGCTACTTTTAAGGCGTTTTCGACCAGTTGGCGTAGCCGTGATAGCTCAAGTGGCTTGTTGACAAAATCAAAGGCGCCCAATTTTAACGCTTCAATCGCCAAATCCATGCTACCGTGGGCGGTAATCACTGCCACGGGGGTTTTGGCATAATTTTTACTGATAAATTTAACGATATCTAGTCCTGTGCCATCAGGAAGTTTAAGATCGGTTAAGCAAAAATCAAAATTATACGCTTGAAGATGGCTGATGCCGGTGGCATAGTCATAGGCGACTTTGGATTCAATGCCCATTTTTTTGAGTGTCATCTGCATCAAGCGACACAAATCTACTTCATCATCAATAATCAGCGCTAATGCCATACAGATGCAAAACCTTTAACACAAAGTAATTAGAGGGATTATAGCTCTTCGCTTGTTTTATCGTCAGTCAGCTATGGCAAAACAAGCTAGTGCAGACGTTATAGCGGGCTAACTTATGATAGCCCAGCTATTTGCTAGCTCAGTCACTTACTAACTCATTCACTTGCTAGTCTCTGACTCACAAGCACCTTTGGTGACGCTCATAGTCTTGTCCATAGCATTGACGCCATTATTTGCCATACAAGCGTTGCCATAGGTTTGATAGCGGACGATGCCATTATTGATGGTCTTGACGCAGACAGGATCATATTGCATGGTGCACATCATCTCAGGTTTCTTAATTGGCTGAGGCATAGGTTGGGGGTTTTGCTGATCTGAGCTAACAGCTTGGCAGCCAAATAAACTTAATGAGAAACAGAGTGGGGTAAAAAACTTGAACATAGCATTCCTTATTTTGTTCCGTAAGTGATACAAGAGATGATATAAGCGGCATTGAGTATACCAAAACTATATGAAGTCATCCTCAATAATAACCCGCTTGCCAAATTATTATTGCTATTATGTGTTACCAAATCTTTAAAACGTAAACGGGCAGCCAGCCGTTGGATCCGTAATAAAGCACGCCCCAAATCAACCTATCGCCAAGTACAAGGCTAATGGTTAAAGGCTAGGGGTTAAGGGTTAAAAAGATGCGTTGAAGTCAATGTCATAGCCCAATCAAAAGTTGTTGTGAAATTTGTTAGCGCATTTTATAGTTAAATTTATGAAAAATTCAATATAAAGATAAGTAATACGTTTGACAATGAGGTAATCATGTTAACACTCACTTTTTTGGGCACATCTGCAGGGATACCCACCAAACACCGCAACGTCACCGCGCTTGCTGTATCACTCATCAATCCTTATAGCAAAGCAAAAAATGTCCCTTGGATATTGGTGGACTGTGGGGAAGCCACCCAGCATCAATTACTCAAAACCCCGTTGTCCGTGATGCAGCTAGCGTTAATTTGTATCACCCATGTGCATGGCGACCACTGTTATGGCTTGCCAGGGTTACTGGCAAGTATGGCGATGAGTGGACGCAAGCACCCATTAACCCTCATCGCCCCACAAGCCATTGCTGATTATCTTGCCGCCGTGCAAGCCACGACAGCGCTGATGATAAATTTTGACATTAATTTTATCGCCATTGACAATAGAGTGCAGGGGGATAGTTACCCACCCATCATCCTGGATTTGACAGATGACCATCAGCTACAAGTTGACGTGATTGCGCTATCACACCGTATCCCTAGCCATGCCTTCAAATTCACCCAGCGACTGTCCAAAAAAACCTTATTGACCCAAAAACTCACCGAGCTTAACGTGGTAGATAAACGGCTATGGGGCAAACTTAAGTACGGTATTGACGTCAATCTAGATGATAACACCTTGCTAAAATCCGCGGATTTTGTCACTACCACGCTGCATAAAACCGTGCTAATAGTCGCAGGCGACAATGACTCACCTGAGCTATTAGCAAATGCCATATCAGATACCGATGTGCTAGTACACGAGGCAACCTATACCCAAGCAATCGCTGATAAACGAAAAGTAGCCCCTAACTATTTTGACCCCATGCATTCAACCGCCAAGCAAGTTGCCGAGTTTGCGCAGCTATCACAATTAAAAAACCTGATTTTGACCCATTTTAGCGCGCGTTTTCAACCTGTTGATAAACCTAGTAGCAAAACTTTGAATATGTCACATATTCGGGCAGAAGTTGCTGCCAGTTATCAAGGTAACTTTTGGCTTGCGCAAGATTTTGATGAATTTGAAATCAATAACGGTAAGGTTAAAAAGCGCAATAGACCGCTAGATTAACCTTCAACAAGCCATCGTATTAAAAGAAAATTTTGTAAAAAGTTTTATTGATAACTTTTTTTTATACGCACCAGTCAAATTTACTTGTTATTCCGCCTAGAATTATTTTGCATAATTAATTATATTTATGGTAATTTAATTATCATTTTTTTAATTTATAACTGACTTAGCCAATCGCCAGTTGTAGATTGAGAAGCCAACCGAACCGCTTGAGGAGAGTGTATGCAAATTGGTGTACCAAAGGAAACTGCATTATATGAAAATCGGATTGCGATTACCCCCGATACCATTAAAAAGTTCATCAAGTTGGGTCACAGTATTGTGGTCGAACGTGATGCGGGTAAAGGTTCGTTTATTACCAATGATGCGTTGGAACAAGCAGGGGCGCAAATTGTTGATGATGCGATCTCAACAAGTGATGTGGTGCTCACGGTCAATAGCTTACCGATTGAAAAAATCAACCAGCTAAAACAAGAAGCGATTGTTATCGGCATGATGAATCCGTATCGCAATGCCAATTTGCAGGACTATGCCAATCGCCACGCCAAAGTATATGCCATGGAGCTATTGCCGCGAACTTTGTCGCGGGCACAGAACATGGACGTGCTGTCATCCCAAGCCAACTTGGCAGGCTATAAAGCGGTGATTTTGGCTGCCAACCAGTTTGGTCGTCCTTTCCCCATGTTTATGACATCGGCAGGTACGGTGAAACCTGCGCGTATTGTCATCCTAGGCGTGGGCGTCGCGGGTCTGCAAGCGATTGCCACCGCCCGTCGTTTGGGTGCCGTTGTAGAAGCCAGTGACTTACGTCCCACCGTGCGTGATCAAGTGGAGTCAGTGGGTGGTAAATGGCTCGATGTTCCCATGAGTGATGAGGAAAAAGCCAAAGCCAAAGACACAGGCGGCTATGCCTGGACACCGTCTGAGCAATATATCAAAGACCAAGCCGCGGTTGTCGATAAAGCAGTCAGCCAAGCAGATATCGTGATTACCACGGCTCAAATTCCTGGTCGCAATGCGCCGCGTTTGATACACCAAGCTACCATCGATAAAATGAAATCTGGCTCAATTTTACTCGATATGGCAGTGGAAACAGGCGGTAACGTAGAAGGCTCAGTGGTCGGACAAAATATTATCACCCCAAACGGTGTCACCATCATGGGTGTACCCAATATTCCATCGACCTTGGCGGCACAGTCATCGGCATTGTATGCCAACAACTTGTATAACTTTTTTGCAACCTTGATGGATGACAATAAAGCGTTTGCGCTCAATCCAGAAGATGAAATCCAAAAAGCCTTGCTGGTTACTAGCCAAGGTCAAGTATTGTTAGCCAGTCGCTAACCTAATTTTCATTTAATTTTACCTATCGAGGTTAGGAGGTTTTATGTTATTGACCCTATTAGCGTCTGCGACATCTGCCACCCCATTTGTGGCAATCTTTAGTATCTTTGTTTTGGCTATTTTTGTGGGTTATTACGTGGTTTGGGGGGTAACACCTGCACTGCATACCCCACTCATGGCGGTGACCAATGCATTATCCAGTATTGTCATCGTCGGTGCCATGCTGCAGACCGTCAGCATCGATGGCAATATGTTTACCCCAACCAGCTTATTGGGGGCGTTTGCGGTATTTCTAGCCAGCATCAATATTTTTGGTGGTTTTGCGGTGACGGAACGTATGCTTGCGATGTTTAAATCAAAAGATAAAAAAGCCAAAGCTGAGCCAAACAAAGAAGGAAATGCTTGATGAATGAGAATTTGAATTGGGTCGCCCAACATGCGGATTGGTTTTATTTGATTGGTGCGGTGCTATTTATTTTAACCTTACGGGGTTTATCAAGCCCAAAAACCGCCATCCGTGGTAACCGATTCGGTATGATAGGTATGGCGATTGCTATTATCACTACCTTTTTTTTAGCACCCAGTCCGGTATTTGTATTAATTGTTGGCGCGATGGTGCTAGGCGCTGTGGTTGGTACTTGGAAAGCACGCACTGTCGCCATGACGCAAATGCCAGAAACCGTGGCTTTGATGCACTCTTTAGTCGGTCTATCGGCAGTTGCCATTGCACTGGCGAGCGTGTTGCATACCGGCGTCGAGCATAGCACCATCGCGCGGTTTGAGTTGTTTGTGGGCTGTTTTATTGGTGCAATTACCTTTTCAGCATCAATGTTTGCTTTTGGTAAATTGGCGGCAAAAAGCTGGGCAAAGACGCTTAAAGGCACTTGGGTAAAACCTGTCCAAGCGTTATTATTCATCGCGATGTTAGCGTTTGGTATTATGTATTTCACCACCCAATCCATGCCAGCGTTTTATGCCATGACCATTCTGGCTATTATTTTTGGCTGGATGTGGATTGCGCCGATTGGTGGCGGTGATATGCCTGTGGTGGTATCGCTATTAAACTCATTTTCTGGGTGGGCGGCAGCCGGTATCGGTTTTACCCTAGGCAACTCAATGCTGATTATCGCAGGTTCGCTGGTGGGTTCATCTGGGGCGATTTTGTCCTACATTATGTGTAAAGCCATGAACCGTTCACTGCTCAACGTATTGTTTGGCGGTATGTCAAGCAGCTCAGCCGCTGCGACAGAAGAAGATACCGGACCCAAAACTTACCGTACAGGCTCACCTGAAGATGCCGCCTTTATGATGGAAAACTCTAGCAGTGTCGTCATTGTGCCAGGTTATGGTATGGCGCAAGGCCGTGCCCAAAATGCGGTAAAAGAGCTTTATGAAATGCTCAAAGAAGAAGGCGTGGACGTGCGTTTTGCGATTCACCCCGTGGCAGGTCGTATGCCAGGTCATATGAACGTACTATTGGCTGAAGCAGATGTACCGTATGAAGATATCTTAGAAATGGATGAAATCAACTCGGACTTTGCCGGTACTGACGTTGTGCTGATTATCGGTGCCAATGACGTTGTCAACCCAGCGGCAAAAGACGATCCAAACTCACCCATCTTTGGTATGCCAATTCTTGAAGCAAACAAAGCGCAAACCGTGATGGTCATCAAACGCTCAATGAGTGCCGGCTACGCAGGTCTTGATAATAGCTTGTTCTACATGGACAAAACCATGATGATCTTTGGCGATGCCAAAAAAGTGGTGGAAGACATGATTCGCCATATCAATGGCACAGGTCACTAAGTTTTTTTAACTTTAATCAACCCTGACTAACCAGTTTAGTCAGGGTTTTTTATTTGCTATAATCAGGCGGATATCACAAGGAAAGTTTATGAATTTATTACTGCGTTACCTTATCTTATGCTTGATGCTAAAATCCGATAAAGCAAAGTCATCTAAACCAAGCTATAGCGATGCGATCATCCGCCACTACCGGATTTTGCCACATGATATGGGGTTTCGTCACCATGTGCCTAATTATCGCTACTTAAGCTTTATTGAGCTCAACATCCAACAGTGGTTGATGCAGCAACGCCCAACGGACAAGCTAGGTTGGGTGATTGCATCGCAACAATTAACTTACATTAAAGAAAGCTTTTTGTTTGATAAATTGGCGCTTCGCAGTCAATTATTGGCTTGGGATAAAAAATATCTGTATTTTCGCCACGAGTTTTGGGTCAAAAATGACTTAAATGTGGTGGCATTGACCAAAATTGTATTGATGCTAGATGGGCAAGTGCAACCGACCAGCGTCATTGTACAGCAAGATGAACAAGCTCATCCTGTCATCAAAACTTGGCAAGACAATCTTAACGAAATCAAAAAACTCACCCCCATCAAGTAACTGGAGAAAAATATGTCCCTCAAATGGAACGACACATTAGAAATTGCCATTCTACTTTCTGAAAAATACCCTGATGAAGACGTGCAATATATTCGTTTTACCGATTTGCATCGGTATGTGACGCAATTAGAAGAATTTAGCGATGACCCAACCAAATCGACTGAAAAGCAACTAGAAGCGATTCAAATGGCTTGGCTAGACGAACTAGATTAAGCTGAATGCTAGGTTCTTCTTCATACTATATTCTTAAATGAGCAGCAGCTAAATTAATTTACCCATGAAAAATGACTCGCGTTTGCTTAATGCGTCAGCCAAAAAGTAACGGTTTTTGACATCATTTGACTTGGGTAAATAATCATTTGACTTGGGTAAATAATCAGTTGACACGCCCACGAAGATTGCCATCCCAGCAAAATTAGCAGTATCACTGGGTTGTTAGCATGCAATATTTAGGTTAATAGTATTCAGTCTAACAGTAAGTTTTGTAATATTTGCTCATAAATTGCGGCAAGTTTGCCCAAATCTTCGACTTCTACACATTCATCAATTTGGTGGATGGTCGCATTACGCACGCCAAGTTCAACCACTTCAGGCGACCTATTGTCAACATTCAACGTTGCAATAAAACGACCATCTGAGGTGCCGCCTGTGGTTGAAAGCTCTGTCTCTGTCCCCGTCATAGCTTTAATCGCGGATTGACAGGCGCCGACGAGGTTGCCTTGCGGCGTCAAAAATGGGTTGCCCGATAGTTTCCAGTTGATGTGATAACTGGCTGCACCGTCTTGAAAATGCTTGTCAAAAATCGCATGGGTGGTCGCTTTAAGTTTCTCATCGTTGGTCTCAGTTGAAAAACGAAAATTAAACTCGGCGCTTAAAGTTGCAGGAATCACGTTGTTAGCCCCAGTCCCTGCATTAAGGTTTGAAATTTGCAGGGTGGTGGCAGGAAAATACGCATTGCCATTGTCCCAAGTTTGGCTACAAAGCTCGGATAGTGCTGGCAAAGCATAATGAATGGGGTTCACTGCCAAATGCGGGTAGGCAACATGGCCTTGTTTGCCTGTCACTGTCAAAACGGCGCCGAGCGAGCCACGGCGACCATTTTTGATGATATCGCCCAAGGTGTGAGTACTAGAGGGTTCGCCAATCAAGCAATAGGTTATCGGTTGGTTGCGCGATTGCAATGTTTCCACCACTTTGACTGTACCGTTAACCGAAGGACCTTCTTCATCAGCGGTAATTAAGAAAGCAATTGAGCCGTGATGATTGGGGTGCTTGGCGACAAAATTTTCAACAGCGATAGTAAATGCTGCAATCGCTGTTTTCATGTCTGCAGCACCACGCCCATACAGTATGCCATCTTTGATAGTGGGTTCAAATGGCGGATAGGTCCATTGGCTGACATCGCCCGTGGGCACGACATCAGTATGTCCTGCAAAGCATAATACGGGCGCCTGCGCCTGCCCACGACCTTGACGGATTGCCCATAAATTTTTGACTTCTGCTTCGCGTCCTGTTGCGCCTTTTTCACCAAAGTATAAAAACTCACAATCAAAGCCGAGATGGTTAAGCCGCTCAGCCAGTATGTTTTGACAGTCAAGGTCAGTCGGCGTCACTGATGGCTCGCGCATCAGCTGTAAACTTAGTGCTAAGGTTTGCGCTTGAAGGTGGTCTAAATCAGTGGCGTTACTGGCATAATCAGTCATTGTCGTTTCCTCAAAATCTCTCAAAAATCTCGCTTATTTGCGCTGCATATTAGCATAAATTAGCGCCTTAGCGGGTCGCATTGTTCGCAATCGCTCAGGATTTTGGCTACAATACGCTTTTTTTCTCACTGTGCTTTTTTTGTGTTTTTTGCGAATGTTACTGGGGACGTGTGGTACTGATGAATATCTCTACTTTTTTAATGGGCATGAGCGTCTGCTTTTCCCTAATTTTGGCGATTGGGGCGCAGAATGCATTTGTGCTGAAACAAGGGCTAAAACAACAATTTGTGTTTATCGTGTGTTTGATTTGCGCATTATCTGATGCGGTATTGATTACGGGTGGCGTGTTTGGTTTTGGCAAGCTGATTTCGCAATTCCCGCTGATTATCACCATCGCAAAATACGCAGGGGCGTTGTTTTTAATTGTGTATGGTGCTCGAAGTTTTATTGCGGCTTATCAATCAAACCAATCGCTCATGGCGCAGGGTGAAGACGTTGGTAATTTAAAACAAGTGATTGCCATGTGCTTGGCGTTTACTTGGCTTAACCCCCATGTGTATTTAGATACGGTGATTTTGCTTGGGACGATTGCATCGCAGGTTACCGATAAGCTGGCATTTGCCTTGGGCGCAATTTTATCTTCGTTTATCTTCTTTTTTAGTTTGGGTTATGGTGCGCGTGTGCTGCAGCCCCTATTTGCCAAACCACTGTCTTGGAAAATTCTTGATATCCTCATCGGGGTTGTGATGTGGGGGATTGCGGCAAGTTTATTACTGGCTAATTAGCCCATCTTTTCTCATCCAAGTGGCAATGGAGAAGCGTTCACGATGGGTGATTGCGACTTGATGTACTAAGTTACTGTTAAAAATCACCAATCTGTTACCTTGGGGCTGTAATTGTTGTTGTGTGTCATGCTGATCGATGACGACAATTTCACCGCCATCGTGCGCGCCCCAACCCTCATTGAGATAAAAAACCGCCGATAACACACGTTCATCACGCCCTTGCGGGTTGTCTGAATGCCACTGATAACCAAACCCTGCAGGGTAGCGGGCATAATGGGCCTCACTACGGCGAATGCCGGTATATAAGGTTTGATTAAAAAATTGCGCCAGCTCATTAATCGCTTGTAGATACTGCATACCAATCGGACAGTGCTCATCAATCCAGCGGGTGCTATCGCCGCGAATGCTAGTGATTCGCTCACCCTGCGTCAAATTGGCGGCTTGGTAATCAATCAAGCCACTCTCTTTTTGTAACGCCCGAAAAAAATTGACGTCAAAACAGTCATCTAGCACGATAAAACCGTCATTAACCAGACCGTCAAGCTGTGCGTCGTTTATTTTTTCAAACCAGTTGGGCAGGATAAAATTCAACTCTGGCATGTGCGCTGTGTTTCCTCCAGCATTGTTTAACATTTAACTGGGCAATTTTTAGCAAAAACTTCTAGCAAAAACTTCGCCAATTTTTGATAGCTATGCTACCATACCTGCTAATTTGTTTACGAAAAATTTATTATGAATTATCAACACAGCTACCACGCGGGCAACTTCGCTGATGTGGTAAAACACGTTTTATTATTGCAATTACTTGAGATGATGAGCGCCAAGCCAAAACCTTATTATATTTTGGATGCGTATGGTGGTCGCGGTTTGTATTCACTGGCCAGTGATGAGGCGAAAAAAACGGGTGAAGCCATCCATGGCATTACCAAACTGCTAGCGCAAGACAATAGCCAAGCGCCACAGGCGGTGCAAACCTATTTACAAGATATTGGCTACGCCAAAAAATTCTACGATAAGCATGTGTATCCAGGTTCGCCTTGGTTTATTGCCCATCACATCGAAAAACAACAAGACGCTCACCCAGAGATTAACAATCGCGCCGAAGCGTTTGAATGGAAAGCAAGCGAGTTTGATGCACTTAATTACCAACTGCACCAATTGCCCATTGGTGTGCAACATCGCAATGCCTATGAAGGGATTTTGGCGGTGCTACCACCGCAAGAAAAACGCGGGTTGATTCTAATCGATCCTCCCTTTGAACAGGAACACCGTGATTTTAGCGCATTGGTAGATTTATTGGTCAAAGCGCATAAAAAATGGTCAACCGGGGTATTGGCTCTTTGGTACCCCATCAAAAACAACGATGCGGTTGAACTGTTTTATAAAAAAATGAAACGTACTGAAATCCGCCGTCAGTTGGTGCTTGAGCTGAATATTTTCCCACCCGATTTGCCGATGGGTTTAAATGGGACGGGCATGTTGGTGATTAACCCACCGTGGCAATTTGATGCTAAAGCCGAAGAGATTTTGCAATATCTACAGCCAATTTTGCAGCATCCTGAAAGCCCACAAATGAGCGTAGAACAGCGCACCAAAGTACAATGGTTGGTTGGCGAATAATTTCACACTTGGCGGGTTAACTGGTCACAAAACCCGCCAAATTTCGCAATTTGTTACCGAGCTCGATGCACCTAGCAACAGACGATTTATTACAGACGACCTGCAAGAGACAACCTGCAAGGATAATCAATGAATAACAATAATAATAACCAACCAACCCTTATCAAGACGCCCATCGACCCATCCCAACAGCCGCCACCGGCTCAGGATATCAATCCAATTCAGCTTGAGCATCAGCGTAACCGTGAATTGGCAGAAACCGATGACTATGATGGGCTCACCTTTGAAGTCATTGAAAATGCGCGTGTCGCTGATAAAACGATTGCGCAAAAAGGCGTTTATTTAATTCCCAATTCATTTACGCTATTGTCGCTACTTGCGGCATTTTATTCGATTACCCAAAGCGCGTTGGGGGAAGGGCATTATATGCGTGCCTGTGTGGCGATTTTTATCTCGGCATTGCTAGATGGGTTAGATGGCCGGGCGGCAAGGCTGTTCAATGCACAAAGTCCCTTTGGCGAGCAGCTAGACTCGCTAGCCAACTGCATCGCGTTTGGACTTGCGCCTGCGTTATTGATTTATCATTATGCGTTAGAGCCTTTGGGGCGTATTGGTATCGCTTGCGCCTTTGTGTATGCTGCCTGTGCGGCGCTGAGACTGGCGCGTTTTAATGTACAAATTGGTGTCGTTGATAAAAAATACTTTGTCGGGGTAGCAAGTCCGTTAGCCGCTATTTTAGTCACTACGTTTGTGATGGTACATATGGATTGGCAAGTTGAATTGCCGGCGACCAGTCCTGCTTTTCAAATCTTGGCAGCCATTTGGGTAGTGGTTGCGGGCTTTTTGATGGTGAGTAATTTAAAATACTATAGCTTTAAAGAGTTTGATAAAAAGCGTGTCCCCTTTGTGGCATTGATTTTGATTGTGTTTGCGCTCGGTATCGTGCTGTATAATATTCCTGCAGGATTGCTGGCGATTAGCGTGATTTACGCCTTATCGGGCCCAGTAACTGCGGTTTGGAGCAAGGTTAAACGCAAATCTGTTTAGCGCTACTTTAGGTTTTTTTGTTTTAGTAGCAAATTTTTTTAGAAACGGATGTTCAAATAGTATAAAAACTGGCATGATGAGCGTATCGTTTTCATGCCCGTTTTTTTTTGGGTAACATGATGCGTTGTTCAAGGATATGAACCATTAATTCCCTCATAAGGAGTATGAGATGCACCGTCAGTTTGATTTAATCCACCCTACTTTTAGCCTAACCAAAATTTTTATCTCGGTGTGGCTGGCCTCAACCTTAGCCGCTTGTGGTAGCGACAATGATTCCGCGATAACGCCACCTACCAAAACAGGCGTTGCTTCACTGCCCACAGGTAATTTAATCAAAGATCCATTAACGACCAAAAATCTCACCGCCAGCGCCTTAACCCAGTTATTTAATACCACAGATCCCGATTTTAGCCAAGTTGCAGCCACGCCCAAGTGTGGTGTGCGTGTAGAATACATGCAATATGATACCGTCGATGTCAAAGGTAATAAGACCGATGCGACGGGTGCTGTGTTTATTCCAACAGGCACGGATGCAAGCTGTAGTGGCAATCGACCCATTGTACTCAATGCACACGGCACGGCAACGACCAAAGCCTATAATTTTGCAGAAGTCGGTAATGCCAATAATGAAGCAGGACCAGCGGCGACATTGTTAGCGGCTTTGTTTGCAGGGCAAGGCTATGTGGTTATCTCACCCAATTATGCAGGTTATGACAAATCAAGCTTAGCTTATCATCCATACCTCAATGCCCAGCAGCAGTCACACGAGATGGCAGATGCGTTAAAAGCAGGCAGGGAAGTGGTACGCCGCACGGGCAGTGCAACCAACGTTGCCGACAATGGCAAATTGTTTATCACAGGTTATTCTCAAGGTGGCTATGTCACCATGGCAGCCACGCGCTATCTTGAAACGCTTAAAGAACCTGTGACAGCAGCACTGCCAATTTCTGGACCCTATGCCATGGAAGCCTTTGGTGATGTGGTATTTGGTGGTAAAGTCATGCTCGGTGCGACGTTTTTTGCTCCGCTGATGGCTCGCAACTATCAAGAGCAGTATGGCAATATTTATGCCAAACCCAGTGACATGTTCGCGCCAGCCAATGCCGATGAAATCCCCTCGCTACTGCCTAGCGCCAGCATGACTGATATGCAGCTCATTTTAAGTGGTAAATTGCCTGCCTCAGCAATGTTTCAAAAAGCGCCAACGGGCAATTCAACGCTCGATGCGATATCACCGTCTGACCCAGCATTTAGCTTTGGCTTTGATACAACGCAGTATTTAGTCAAAAATGACTACCGTTTAGGGTACTTGGCGGATGCCCAAAAAAATGTCGATTGGGCAGTGCCTTATTTACAAGGCTATACCAACTATAGCCCAGTGCCTGCTACACTGCCTGAACATCCCCTACGTAAAGCGTTAAAAGCCAATGACTTGCGCGGCTATTTACCAACAATGCCTGTCATTATGTGTGGTGGTAACCAAGATCCGATGGTGTTCTTTGACGTCAATAGTAGTTTAATGAAAAAACTATGGGACACAGATACTAATAAAACTAGCGCGACCAAGTTGGGAATTATTGATATCGATGTCACCAATCGCGCCACGCGTCAAAAACCGGTTTATCAAACGTTAGGTTTTGATACTGTCAACAATAATAGCATCCAGTCTCAATCAGAAAAAATGCAGGCAGGATTTGCTAGTAAAGTGCAAAATATTGCGGCGAATGCTGCCGCCAACGGGGGCAATCCATCACAAGCCGTTGCTATGCAATATCATGGTTTAGTCACGCCGTATTGTATGGGTGTGGCACAGACATTGTTTAGCCAGTTCTAAGTTTAGCCAGTTCTAAATTTGCGATAGCCTGAAGCTATAGCCAATTAACCAACACGCACTTAACTGATTCTCATTTAACAAAGCCTGTTTATCAACAGGCTTTGTCATTAGACAGTTTATTTTATAGATTATTACAATAGTTGATTAAGATAGCGGGTAAAGTTTGGGCAGTTTACCATGGGGGTAAAATAACACCCGTCAAAGCATGATATTTTGACATTACGGTCGACATTTGGCGGTGAGTTAACTGCTAAATCATGCGTTTTATGCTATAATTATTCCTTTTTACTATCCTAAAAATATAACGTCATCTGTGTTATTTTTCTGAAGTTTTTGATTGGGGTTTTTTGCAACTTTTGGTCAAAATTGCGCATTACTTTTAAACACATTGTTGTTAACTTAGGCATCGCCTTGAAAAGTAAAATAAATAAGATGACTCATATATAAGTAGCTTGATAAAAGGAGCGTGCATGTCCACCGATTCCGTTAGCCCCATTGGCATCGTCGATGAATTAAAACAATCTTATCTCGACTATGCCATGAGCGTAATTGTCTCCCGTGCTTTACCTGATGTGCGTGATGGGCTGAAACCTGTCCATCGCCGTGTGTTATACGCGATGCATGAATTATCAAACGACTTTAACAAACCTTACAAAAAATCGGCGCGTGTGGTCGGTGATGTTATCGGTAAATACCACCCGCATGGCGATACCGCAGTGTATGACGCGATTGTACGTTTGGCGCAGCCGTTTTCAATGCGCTATATGCTCATCGATGGTCAAGGTAATTTTGGCTCAGTGGATGATGACCCTGCCGCAGCGATGCGTTATACCGAAGTGCGCATGCAAAAACTCACTCACCAAATGCTGGGTGATTTGGATAAAGACACCGTGGATTGGGAGCCAAACTATGATGGCTCTGAGCAAATGCCAAGCGTCATGCCAGCCCGTATTCCAAATTTACTCGTCAATGGTGCCACAGGGATTGCGGTGGGTATGGCGACCAATATGGCGCCACACAATCTGACGGAAGTGATTAATGCCTGTTTGGCCTATGCCGATGATCCGCACATCTCTGGTGAAATGCTCATGCAGTATATCACCGGTCCTGATTTCCCAACAGGCGGTATTATTTATGGTCGCTCAGGCATTGTCGATGCTTATCGCACCGGTAAAGGTCGCCTGCATTTGCGCGGCAAATATCATATCGAACCGATGAGTGAAACGGGCGCCAATAAAGAACGTGAACGTATTGTATTTACCGAGATTCCGTATCAAACCAATAAAGCAAAATTGATTGAAAAAATCGCAGAATTGGTACGCGATAAAAAACTTGAAGGCATTAGCGAGATTCGTGATGAGTCAGATAAAGATGGCATGCGTATCGCCATTGACTTAAGACGTGGTGAAAACGCGGAAGTCATCGTTAACAATCTATTTATCCAAACGCCTTTAGAATCGAGTTTTAGTATCAACATGGTTGCCTTAGATGAAGGTCAACCTAAAATCATGACGCTGCGTGATTTAATTGCCGCCTTTGTGCGTCACCGCCAAGAGGTTGTCACTCGCCGTACTATTTTTGAACTCAAAAAAGCGCAGGCGCGTGGTCATTTGCTCGAAGGACTAACGATTGCCCTTGCCAACATTGACCGTATTATTGACACCATCAAGGCATCGGCAAACCGCCAAGAAGCCCGCGATAACTTACTGACCAATACTTGGCAGTCAGGTGGCGTGATTGCCATGTTAGAGGCAGCAGGCAGTCATTCGATTCGACCTGATGTGATTGAAGGCGAAGACCTAAATGCCCCATATGGACTGATTGATGACAACCAGAATTATCGTCTATCGCCTGACCAAGTCAATGCTATTTTGGATATGCAGCTGCACCGTTTAACAGGGCTAGAGCAAGACAAGCTACAGCAAGAATTCAAAGAAATCTTGGCGCTGATTGCCCAATTACAAAGCATTTTGGATAACTTTGACCAATTAATGCAAGTAATCAAAGACGAATTAATCCAAATTCGTGATGATTTTGGCGATGCACGCAAAACCCAAATCGTCGATAGTCGCAGTGATTTTAGCCGTGCGGATTTGATTCCTGAACAGACCGTTGTGTTGACTGTGTCACGTACGGGTTATGCCAAAACCCAGCCTATCAGCGACTATATCGCCCAAAAACGCGGTGGTAAAGGCAAGTCAGCCACTGCCATGAAAGCAGACGACGTCATTGACCATATGGTGGTCACATCGACACACAACAATGTGATGATTTTTACCGATCGGGGTCGTGTGTTTGGGTTACAAGTGTTTGAAGTGCCTATTGCTAGCCGTGGTTCGCGTGGTCGTCCGATGGTCAATTTGATTGCGCTCGATGCCGATGAAAAAGTCACCGCCATCTTGCCAGTGACCGAAGACGACAAGCAAAATGACAATAGCTATGTGTTCTTTGCAACCGCATCGGGTATGGTAAAACGCGTCCAATTGTCCCAATTTAAAAACCTTCGTGCCAATGGACTTCGCGCTGTCGAACTCAACGACGGCGATAACTTGATTGGCGTTGCTATTACCGATGGTGAGCAAGACATCATGTTATTTTCCAATGAAGGTAAAGCCATTCGCTTTAATGAAAGTAAAATCCGTGCGATGGGTCGTACCGCAAAAGGGGTACGCGGTATGCGGGTGACGCTACTGGCCAATCAAGGTATCGAAGACGAAGACACCGAGCTTGAAGAGGATAGCCAAGATGACCAAGACAATGACAGTGTCGTTGCGGTTAGCCGTGTGGTATCGTTGGTTGTTGCCCCACAACAAGGCGAGATTTTATGTGCTTGTGAGCGGGGCTTTGGCAAACGCACACCTGTCTCTGATTTCCCTGTCAAAGGTCGTGGCGGTAAAGGCATTATTGCCATCAAAACCACGGCGCGTAATGGCGAGCTGGTGCAGGCGTTAGCGGTAACCGATGCCGATGATATTGTGCTGATTTCTGATGCCGGCACGCTGGTGCGTACACCTGTCGGACAAATCGCGCAGACAGGTCGTAATGCGCAAGGGGTCACCCTGATTCGTATTTCACAAGATGAATCATTGGTTTCCATCGCTTTGGTTGAAGGCGGTAGTGAAGACGAGCTGGACGAAGATAGTTTAGAGGCAGCATTGAATGACAATATCGCGCAAGATGGTACTGATTTACGAGACAGTGCGGATTTGCAAGAAATCGAGTTGTCTGAAGCCCTGCAACAAGATGGTTTACTAGAAGCCGATGCACAACAGCTAGATGACTAATTTGTAGCTTTGATATTTGTAACCTCCCTTTATCAAACCAGCTTACCAATCAATAAGCTGGTTTTTTTCGCTGAATTCTACAATTTCGCAACAGCCAGCAAGTTTAAAGCCTTATAAAATTTAAAATTATCTTGTTCCAACAATCCTATTACATTAAAAGACGAGTATACCCATGTCAAAACTGCATCTACATCACCTTGAAAAATCACGTTCATTCCGAATTCTTTGGCTATTAGAAGAATTAGAACTGCCTTATCAGTTGACTAAGTACGAGCGCCATCATGGTTTGGCGCCCAAGTCTTTGCAAAAAATTCACCCGATGGGTAAGGCACCTATCCTACAAGATAATGGAAAAACGCTGATTGAATCGGCCAATATCATTGAGTATTTGATTGATAACTATGACCAGTTAAGCGACCAGCAAGATGCACAGCCAATCTCACAACTGGTGCTGAATAAAAAATTTCGCCCAGATTATGGGAGTGAGGCGTATGAACAGTATCGATATTGGCTGCATTTTACCGAAAGCTCGTTGATGCCCTTGCTTATTATCCGACTAATATTTGCTACCATGATAGAAAAATCACCGATAGGTATCAAACAAGTGGCAAAATTACTCAAATCGGGGATAGACAAATCTTATCTGAATCATTCATTAACCGAACAGCTCAAAATGCTAGATAAGCATTTGGGAAATAATGAATGGCTTGCTGGCAACCAATTTAGCGGCGCTGATATACAGCTTGAATTTGCCATAAACGCCATGCAAGAAACCCATAGTTTAGAGGCAAAATACGCCAATATTCACAATTGGTTAAAAAAATGCCAAGCTCGCCCAGCTTATCAAAAAGCGGTTGATAAGTGTTGATGGTTGACTGTCAAGCGACTTAATGCTTTTATTGCTTTACCTTGTCAATAAATTTACTACGCGGTCAGAAAAAACAGTTGTCTTTTTCACCTTTATTTCATAGCTAAATACCTATTAAAAATTAGCGAAAATACATAAATATTTTTTTCATGTAAAATATTGCTATCGCTATTTATAACAATGTTTTGTGTCTAATAGTTGAATACTTTGAGTCGTTTACAACCTAGCTCCATTCTAGGTTATTTCCATGGATGGATGCCATTGCCAGAAGGAACGAAAAATGCAATATCAGTATTTTAAAGACCCTGATAGTCAAGAAACCCAAGAATGGCTTGACGCCTTTGATTCGGTAATCAAGTCAGTGGGAAAAAAGCGTGCTACTTTTTTACTAAAAGCCATCTATGATAAGGCGGTACAAGAAGGGTTGCGCGTTAACCGCCTTGACACCGCTTACATCAACACTATTCCTGTAGAAGATCAGCCCTCGTATCCCGGTGATTTAACCCTAGAGCGTAAAATTCGCGCTATCATTCGTTACAATGCAGTGGCGATGGTGATGCGTGCCAACAAAAATGACGACGACTTAGGCGGTCACTTAGCGACGTTTGCCTCGAGTGCGACGTTATACGAAACAGGTTTTAACCATTTTTGGCGCGCAGCGAGTGAAAGCTTTGGCGGTGATATGATTTATTATCAAGGTCATGGTTCGCCAGGGATGTATGCTCGCTCATTTTTAGAAGGTCGATTGACTGAAGAGCAGCTGACGAATTTTCGCCGTGAAGTAGGGGGCAAGGGGCTATCTAGCTACCCACACCCTTATTTAATGCCTGACTATTGGCAGTTCCCAACCGTATCGATGGGTTTAGGCCCAATCATGTCAATTTATCATGCGCATGTGCATCAATATCTTGAAAATCGCGGCTTGATTCCAAAAGAAGGTCGCAAGATTTGGGCATTCTTGGGCGATGGTGAAACCGACGAGCCAGAGAGCCTAGGTGCTATCTCACTAGCCGGTCGCGAGAATCTAGAAAATCTGATTTGGGTGATTAACTGTAACTTGCAGCGCCTAGATGGCCCTGTACGTGGTAACGGTAAAATTATCCAAGAGCTTGAATCCGTGTTTCGCGGTGCAGGCTGGCGAGTGATTAAAGTCATCTGGGGCGGTAAATGGGATACGCTTCTAGATAAAGACCATACAGGCGCGCTCAAACACCGTATGCTTGAGACCCTCGATGGTGAATACCAAGTGTATAAAGCGCGTGATGGTAAATTTGTCCGTGACTATTTCTTTGGTAAATACCCAGAACTTGCCGAAATGGTCAAAGATTGGACTGACCAGGAAATCCAAAATTTAGACCGTGGTGGTCACGACCCGATGAAAGTGTATGCCGCATTTAGCGAAGCCATGAAAGCCAAAGGTCAGCCGACGGTGATTTTGGTTAAAACCGTCAAAGGTTATGGCTTATCTAACCAAAGCCAAGCGGTCAACAAAACCCACCAAATCAAGAAACTCGAAATTGATTCATTAAAATACTTCCGTGACCGTTTTGATTTGCCATTTACTGACTCGCAGCTTGAAGAATTGCCGTTTTATCGTCCTGATGAAAATTCTGCTGAAATCCAATACCTTAAAGGTCGCCGTCAAGCACTGGGCGGACATTTGCCCAATCGCCGTAGTGGTCATATTCCACTCGATGTCCCAGGATTGGAGATTTTTGACAAATTACTACAAGGTAGTGCAGGCAAAGAACAATCTACCACCATGGTATTTGTACGCTTGCTAGCCGCACTGCTAAAAAATAAAGCGCTGCAAGAGCGTGTGGTGCCGATTGTTCCTGATGAAGCCCGTACTTTTGGTCTTGAAGGTATGTTCCGCCAATTGGGTATCTACTCGGCATCGGGTCAAAATTATACCCCTGAAGACCATGAAGCCTTGATGGGTTATAAAGAAGCCAAAGACGGTCACATGCTTGAAGAAGGCATTAATGAAGCGGGTGCGATGAGTGCGTGGATTGCGTTAGCGACCAGTTATTCAACCAATGCGTTGCCGATGATTCCTTTTTATATCTATTATTCGATGTTTGGTTTCCAACGCGTCGGTGATTTAGTTTGGGCGGCAGGCGATATGCAGGCGCAAGGGTTCTTGCTTGGCGGTACCGCAGGTCGTACCACACTTAATGGCGAAGGCTTACAGCACCAAGATGGTCATCAGTTGATTCTATTTAACACGGTGCCAAACTGTGTCACTTATGACCCATGTTATGGTTATGAGCTAGCGGTGGTCGTACAAGATGGTCTGCGCCGTATGTATGGTGAAGGCGAACGGGTTTTCTATTATATCACCTTAATGAATGAAAACTACGAGCAACCAGCCATGCCAACAGGGGTAGAAGAAGGCATCAAAAAAGGCATGTACTTGCTCAAAGATAATGGTTCAAAACAAGTGCAATTGCTAGGTTCAGGCGTGATTTTACGTGAGGTTGAAAAAGCCGCGCAAATTCTAGCTGAAGAATTCAATATCAATGCCAACGTGTGGAGTGTCACAAGCTTTAATGAACTCACCCGTGAAGGCATGGCATGTGATGAGTACAATCGTTTGCACCCACTAGATGAACAGCGTACGCCTTGGGTTACTGAACAACTTGCACAGCATGAAGGTATTGTGGTCGCTGCCACCGACTATATGCGCATTTTCTCTGAACAAATCCGCGCCTACCTACCAGACAGTCGTCCGTATGCCACCTTAGGTACCGATGGTTTCGGTCGTTCGGATAGTCGTCGCCAATTACGTAGTTACTTCAAAGTAGATGCCGCCCACATTGTGGTAGCAACGCTTAAACTATTGGCAGATGAAGGTGAAGTTGATGCGCGTTTGGTCAAAGATGCGATTAGTAGCTTGGGTATTGATGCCGATGCTTCACCTGCTTGGTATCCTCAAGTACAAATCGACCAATCCCCAGATGCACCAGCGATTTTAGGCGCGAATCCAAAACCTGTACCAACCTTGGTTGAAGAGGATGATGAAGCGATTTCAGCAGACGGCAAAGCAGAAGATAAAGCCGATGCGCCAATTCTTAACGAAAAACCTGAATAATATCAATTAATAATTGGGAAAAATCAGCCACGTATTAGCGGCTGATTGCCAACTTAGTAAAAATAAAACTTTAAGGATAAACCCATGGAAATCAAAGTTCCCGACTTAGGCGTTGATAGCGCTGAAGTCAGCGAAATTATGGTCAAAGTCGGCGATGTCATCAATGTGGACGATAACATTGTCTTATTAGAGTCTGACAAAGCCTCTGTAGAAGTACCTGCGACATCAGCAGGGACTATTACAGCAATTAGTCTTCAAATCGGCGATAAGGTCAAAGAAGGTGATGTGATTCTCACCATCGACAGTGTAGACAATAGCCAATCCAACACTACACCCGTAGAGCAATCTGCGCAACAGACAGACCAACAAGCAGACCAATCTAAAGAAGCTAAAAAAATTAAAGAAACTAGCGCGACTTCATCGCAAGCGCCGTCTATGGCTGCGCCAAATCAATCACAGCCTACATCAGCTGAAGCAACCTATACATTGCCAGATTTGGGTGTCGATACCGCAGAAATTAGTGAGTGGTTGGTCAAAGAGGGCGATACTGTCACTGCTGAGCAACCGCTAGTATTGGTCGAATCCGATAAAGCATCGGTCGAAGTACCAGCACCTGTTAGCGGAAAAATTGTCAAATTCTTAGTCAATGCAGGGGATACGGTCACCAATGGTCAGGACTTTATCGTGATGGCCTCCCAATCAGCTACGCAACAGTCATCATTAGCCAGTGACCCATCAGAACAAGCTGCCAGTCAAGCCACTTTAGCTGCAAACCAAAATCAGCCACCCGCTCAAACGGTATCTGCGCCTCAATCATCCACCCCCGCTGGTAAACAAACATTCGGTTTGCCCGATTTAGGGGTAGAGTCAGCACAGATTAGTGAGTGGATGGTCAAAGTAGGCGATGAGGTCACAGCCGAACAACCGCTAGTATTAGTAGAATCTGATAAAGCATCGGTTGAAGTCCCTTCGCCAGTTGCAGGTAAAGTAGTGGAATTACTAGTTAATGCTGGTGATACCGTCACCAATGGTCAAGACTTTGTTGTGATTGAAGCGGCGGGATCAGTGCAATCCGCATCAAGTTCAACTTCACAGCCGCAAGCGACCACCCATACTACTCAGCAAGCAGTCGTTAAAACGCAAAATACCGCGTCGACTTCAACTAATAGCGCTACCACGACAGCTAGCCAGTCAACCACAACAGCTAGCCAGTCAAATTCACAGTCAAAACTGTCTGAAGCGCAAATTAATGCCAAAAACGCCGCAGTTTATGCAGGTCCTGCGGTGCGCAAACTTACGCGCCAATTGGGTGTTGATGTCAGTGAGGTGACTGGCACGGGCGCTAATGGGCGTATTGTCAAAGAAGACGTGTTTGCTTATGTCAAAAATACAATAAAAGCAGTTAGCACGCCAGCCGCTGCAAACAAAGCCTCTGCGCCTTCAGCGGCTCGCTCAGGATTACCTAATTTACCCGATATGAGTAAAACGGAAATTTGGGGAGAAATTGAGCGCCAAGATTTGACCCGTCTACAAAAAGTCTCAATTCCGCAGCTTAATTACAATACCTATTTGCCACAAGTCACCCAGTTTGATTTGGCAGATATTACCGATGTTGAAAAATTGCGTGGTGACCTAAAAGATGAGATGAAAAAAGAAGGGGTGAGTCTAACTATTCTGGCTTTCATCATGAAAGTAACCGCTTACGCGCTGATGCAACATCCAAAATTTAACAGCCATTTAAGCGATGACAATACCCAAATTATCATCCGTAAATCTGTGAATTTAGGATTTGCCGTCGCAACCGAGGAGGGTTTGACAGTCCCTGTCATTCAACGTGTAGAGCAAAAAGGCATCAAGCAACTAGCGATTGAAATCGGTGAGCTTGCCAAAAAAGCGCGTGATAAAAAACTATCTGCCAAAGAGTTAACCGGCGCGTCATTTACGATTTCAAGTCAAGGCAATCTTGGCGGTACTTACTTTACGCCGCTGGTTAATTGGCCACAAGTTGCGATTTTAGGCATCAGTGAATCTAGCATTCAGCCACGTTGGAATGAGACCAAAGGCGAGTTTGAGCCACGTTTAATGCTACCGTTGTCATTATCGTATGACCACCGTGTAATCAATGGTGCGGACGCTGCGGTATTTACCCGATATATTGCAAAATTACTAGCAGATCCACGCCGCGTGTTGTTATAAATTGCAGCGCAAAAAAACCTAGCGGGTCCTCTCCATGCTGGGTTTTTTTAATGCCCAAAAAAAGCCCTTAGTCAAAACTAAGGGCTTTATGAATGCCAACAAGCTTATTTTTCGGTTTTTGCTAAGAAGAACCAAGTGTCTAACACCGAATCCGGATTCAATGAAACAGAAGTAATACCTTGTTCCATTAACCACATCGCTAGGTCTGGATGGTCAGAAGGACCTTGTCCACAGATACCGATATACTTGCCTTGTGCGTTACAGGCATCGATAGCCATTTTCAGTAGTTTTTTAACCGCTGGGTCACGTTCATCAAATGATTGAGATACGATACCCGAATCACGGTCAAGACCAAGGGTTAACTGGGTTAAATCGTTTGAGCCGATTGAGAAACCATCGAAGTATTGTAAAAACTCTTCTGCCAATAAAGCATTGGTTGGCAACTCACACATCATAATAACGCGTAAACTGTTTTCACCACGTTTAAGACCATTTTTCTCAAGTAGCTCTAATACCTTACGCGCTTCTTCTGTGGTACGTACGAATGGAATCATAATCTCAACGTTGGTTAAGCCCATTTCATCACGAACACGTTTTAATGCACGACATTCTAATTCAAAGCAGTCACGGAAGTTTTCTGACACATAACGGCTGGCACCACGGAAACCGAGCATGGGGTTTTCTTCAGATGGCTCATATAGTTTACCGCCGATTAAGTTTGCATATTCATTCGATTTAAAGTCAGACATACGTACGATAACTTTCTTATCTTTAAATGCGACCGCTAGGGTTGAAATACCTTCAACCAATTTATCAACGTAGAAGTCAACCGGTGAAGCATAACCTGCCATACGCTCTTGAATCGCTTGTACGATTTCGCGTGGTAGGGTGTTCATGTTAAGCAGTGCCTTTGGATGCACACCAATCATACGGTTGATGATGAATTCTAATCGCGCCAGACCCACCCCTTCATTAGGGATTTGGGCAAATCCAAAGGCGCGGTCAGGGTTACCGACGTTCATCATAATTTTAAATGCCAAGTCTGGCATTGACTCAATTGAGTTGTTTTGGATTTCAAAGTCCAATTGACCTTCGTAGATATAACCGGTATCACCTTCTGCACAAGATACAGTGACTGCTTGACCATCGGTCAATAGGTCAGTGGCGTTACCACAACCCACGATGGCAGGGACGCCCAATTCACGCGCGATAATTGCCGCGTGACAGGTACGACCACCACGGTTAGTGATGATAGCAGCCGCACGTTTCATGACGGGTTCCCAGTCTGGATCAGTCATATCAGACACAAGGACGTCACCTTCTTGTACTTTATCCATTTCATGGATTGAATTGACCACGCGTACAGTACCTGCGCCGATACGTTGACCAATTGAACGACCTTCACAGATGACATCGCCTTTTTCTTTAAGGATGTAACGCTCCATGACGTTTTGACTTTCACGGCTTTTTACTGTCTCTGGGCGTGCTTGCACAATGAATAATTTGCCACTGTCACCATCTTTTGCCCATTCGATATCCATCGCATGACCATAATGTTTTTCGATGATTAATGCTTGTTTGGCAAGTTCAACCAACTCTTCATTGCTTAGTGAAAATTGGTTGCGTTCCGCTTTGTCTACGGGGACTATTTTGACTGATTTGCCAGCTGAGTGCTCGTCTGCATAAACCATTTTTTGTTGTTTGCTGCCGAGGTTACGACGAATTACCGCAGGTTTGCCGGCATTTAATAACGCTTTTGAAATGTAGAATTCGTCAGGGTTTACCGCACCTTGCACGACCATTTCACCCAAGCCATAGCTTGCGGTGATAAATACCACGTCGTTAAAACCACTTTCGGTATCAATGGTGAACATCACACCTGAAGTGCCTGTCTCTGAGCGTACCATGCGTTGTACGCCAGCTGATAACGCAACACCTGCGTGCTCAAAACCTTTGTGAACGCGGTAAGCGATGGCACGGTCATTATATAAAGAAGCAAAGACTTCTTTAATAGCAATCAAGATATTGTCAATACCACGGATATTAAGGAAAGTTTCTTGTTGACCAGCAAATGAGGCGTCTGGTAAATCCTCGGCAGTCGCTGATGAACGAACTGCAACAGCGATGTCCTCGCCTTGGCTCATCTCGGCAAAGGCATCACGGATTTCTTGTTCCAAATCTTTAGGTAACTCTTGTTCAATAATCATGTCACGGATTTTTTTGCCCGTGGCAGTCAATGCCGCAACATCATCCACATCCAGACCTTGAAGCGCGTCTTTGATTTTGTCTTGAAGACCTGTACCGATTAAGAATTTGTTAAAAGCTTCAGACGTTGTTGCAAAACCACCTGGTACGCTTACCCCTAAATCCGTTAGGTGACTAATCATTTCACCTAATGAAGCGTTTTTACCGCCTACTTTGTCAATGTCATTTTTGCCTAACTTGTCGAGTGAGATAACTTGTGCGTTCAAGGTGATAACTCCGTGAAATAAAGATTATTTTGAAAAGATTATAACGGTATTTCGTAGAAAATTCATCTTAAAAAATGATTTTCTAGCAAAAAATTTATAATTTTAAAAAAACTGTTAGCGATCAACAATTCAATTAAAATTTTGCTTGGATATCTTTGAGTTTAAGGGGATAAAAAACGTAGATAAGCCTTCAATGACAATAACTGATGGCTAATTAAGGCAAATTAAGCATCGATTTGTTAGATTAAAGCCTACAAGTCACGTATAATAACAAACTCTCGACCTGTAAGACAAACGCCTGTGAGACAAATGCCTGTAAGACAAACGATAGTGTCTGCACTGATAACGACATTAATAAGATGACATTCACTGCCAAAAACGCAGTTAATGTGTGAGGTTAACCATCAGTGTGAGTTTAAACCAGTATTAATTTAAATTAGTATGGACGCTTCTTGTCATTTTTTTGGATAATTTTTCATGACCATTGAGCAAATCAAAGCCACGATTCAAAATAAAGACGCCTTAAATTTTGCAAATTCGCAGTCGTTGCGAAGTGTGTTTTTTATCTCCGATGGTACCGCGATTACGTCTGAAACCCTAGGTCGCTCTATTTTAAGCCAATTTCCCACGGTACCATTTGAGACTCGGGTTATTCCTTATGTTGATACCCTCGATCGCGCCGATGAAGCGGTCAATCAAATCAATCTTGCCCACCAGCGTGATGGGGTAAAGCCGCTAGTCTTCGATACCATCGTTGACCCTGTGATTCGTGAACGAATCAACGGCGCAGATGCCTTTAACTTAGACATTTATGAAGGTTTGATTAGTAAAATTGCCGATGAAATCAAAGTGCAACCTGCACCGCATACCGGTCATGCGCATGGGGATGTCGATTCTGAGAACTATAAATCACGTATCGATGCGGTGCATTTTGCTTTAGACAATGATGATGGCGCGCGTACCACCCATTATGATGCGGCAGATATTATTTTGATTGGGGTGTCACGTTCGGGCAAAACGCCCACCTCTTTATACCTAGCGTTGCAATTTGGTATTCGTGCGGCGAATTATCCGTTGACTGAAGATGATTTATATGAAAATTCGTTGCCTAAAGCGTTAAAGCCCTACCGTGACAAACTGTTTGGTTTGGTGATTGACACCGATCGACTGGTAAAAATTCGTAACGAGCGCCGTGCAGGTAGCCGCTATGCAAGTTACCAGCAATGTCAGCAGGAGTTGCGCGCCATTCAAGGTATTTATATTTCTCAAGGGATTCCAAATATTGATGTATCCACGATGTCGATTGAAGAAATCGCGACGCGTATTTTACAAATGACGGGGTTAAAACGTCGAATTGGTTAATGTAACCTCTTAACGTACGGTTAATTTATCGTATTTTATATTTAATTTAAAAATTTTTTATTCATTATCAAGGCTTAAAATATGGGAGCTAATATGCCAAAAAAACGGATTAATGACAAAGTTACTCAAATTCCCCCTACAAACAATGACAACGAAAACATCTGTGATTCCAACACACAGTCAATTATTGAACCCCAAGAAAATATTACCGAAATTTTGGCAAAACCAACCAAAACTGAAATTTCGGATTCTGATAAAAAAGCCAATACCGTCAGTATCAGTGAAGACGATGATAAGGTAAAACATTTTGATGATGCATCGGTGCATTTTGATTTAATTAGCCCGCTGGATAACACCCGTATCAATTTAAAGCGTTACAAGCGTCAAGATGCCGTTAGCCATGCCTATGATTATGATGCTATTGTGATTGGGGCAGGACCCGCGGGTGAAGCAGCAGCGATGAAAATCGCCAAATCTGGGCAAAAAGTTGCCGTGATTGATCCACGCAAACAAGTGGGGGGCAACTGTACGCACGTAGGCACGATTCCAAGTAAAGCATTGCGTCAGTCAGTGTTTAATATTATCGGTAATCGCCGCGATCCTATCTTAAACCAAGGCATTGACTATCACCAAATTCCACTCAATAAAGTGTTAACCAAAGCGCGCGAAGTGGTGCGTAACCAAGTAGAAACCCATACACGTTTTTATGAGCGTAACCAAATTGACTTAATCAATGGTTGGGCAAGTTTTAAAGATACCCATACCATTCATGTTGATATGAGTGATGGTACCGAGCAAGACATTACCTTTGAACAAGCCATTATTACCGTGGGTAGCCGTCCTTATCGCCCAGATTTGTTAGATTTTAGCCATCCTCGCGTGTTTGATTCTGATAAAATCCTACAAATGGATTATGTGGTACAGCGCATTATTATTTATGGTGCAGGCGTGATTGGCTGTGAGTATGCGTCTATTTTTACTGGTCTTGGCTATAAAGTAGATTTGATTAATACCCAAGAGCAGTTGCTTAGCTATCTAGATGATGAGATTTCTGACGCATTATCGCATGACTTTAGACAATTTGGCGTGTTGATTCGTAACAAAGAAGAAATTGAACGGCTAGAAACTTATGATGACTGCGTGATTTTATATCTAAAAAGTGGTAAACGCATCAAATCAGATGCTATTTTATGGTCAAACGGTCGCTCAGGTAATACCGACAGTCTCAACCTTGCCGCCATCGGACTCACCGCAAACAGCCGTGGTCAACTTAAAGTCAATGAACATTACCAAACCGATATCCCAAATATTTACGCAGCAGGGGATGTGATTGGCTGGCCATCGCTTGCATCGGCAGCTTACGACCAGGGACGCTGCGCCGCTGCTTATATGGTGGGCGATGAAAACGCACAACCTGTTCGCAGTGTGCCAACGGGTATTTATACCATTCCTGAAATTTCAAGCATTGGTAAAAACGAACAAGAATTAACGGCCGAAAAAGTGCCGTATGAAGTGGGTCAAGCCTTCTTCAAACACCTTGCCCGCGCACAAATCATCGGTGAGCGTAGTGGGGTGTTAAAAATACTGTTTCACCGTGAAACCTTAGAGGTTTTAGGTATCCATTGTTATGGCAATCACGCCTCTGAGATTATTCATATCGGACAAGCAGTGATGGAAAGTAAGGGCAGCAATACGCTAGAATACTTTGTCAATACTACCTTTAACTACCCAACGATGGCAGAAGCCTATCGCGTTGCTGCGCTCAATGGTCTTAATCGGGTGTTTTGATGGCGCAAATTAATGTAAAGCTACAACCCCAGTACGTAAAATTACAACCGCAGTTGCAACAAGCACTCTCTGAGTTAAAGTTGCCACTATCGGATGAGCAGCAATTACAGCTACTGTACTATCTACAGCAGCTGTTGTTTTGGAATAAAGCGTATAATTTGACCGCTATCAAAGATGACCAACAGGCATTAATCAAACATATCTTTGATAGTTTGTCGATTGTGCCATTTTTGCCAGCCGGTGATTTGCTAGATATTGGGACGGGTGCGGGTTTGCCAGCGGTGATAGTTGCTATTTGTCAGCCACAACGTGCGGTGACAGCACTCGATAGCAACCAAAAGAAAATTCGCTTTATCAAACAAGTCGCCAGTGAATTGGGGTTAAAAAATCTGACACCGGTTGCCAGTCGTATCGAAGCACATGAAGGCACTTATCAAGTAATTACCTCAAGGGCGTTTGCGTCGCTGGTGGATTTTGTCACCCATAGTCAAAGCAAATTGGCAGATAATGGTATCATTTGTGCCATGAAGGGGGTTGAACCCATTGATGAGATTCAAGCGCTTCAAAATGAGTGGCAAATTAACACCCAAGTGTTAACCGTGCCAAAGCTCTATGAATCACGCCACTTGATTTATTTGCAAAGATAAACACCCCATTTCAGCCAGTTTTACCGGTATTAGGGTTTGAAAAACTGGCTGTTTTTGACTACAATTTTCAACCTTTTTATCAACACATTGCGAGACAGTTCATGGATATTTTAGCCATTGCTAATCAAAAAGGTGGGGTGGGCAAAACCACCACCGCGGTTAATTTGGCAAGTGCACTGGCACATCGCCGCAAAAAAGTTTTACTGATTGATTTGGATGCCCAAGGCAATGCGACCACGGCATCAGGACTGGATAAACGCGAGTTAGAGTACAGTATTGCTGATGTGCTGTTAGATGATTTGCCAATCCATGAGGCGATTGTCAAAACCGCAAATGGGTTTGATATTGTCGGTGCCAACAATGAATTGTCAGGCAGTGATTTGCATTTAAGTCAAAAGCCTGAAAACCATGCAATTTTGTCAAAAGCCATGCAGCAGCTCGCTGATATGCCTGCCAAAAACGGCCGCGCGACTAAGCCGTATGATTTTATCGTGATTGACTGCGCCCCGAGTTTAAGTTTACTTACCATCAATGCAATGTGTGCCACATCAGGGGTGATTATCCCGATGCAATGTGAATATTTTGCATTGGAAGGATTGGCGGATTTATCGCAAACCATTGAGCGTTTGAAGTCGCTAAACCCAAACTTGCATATCCGCGGTGTGCTAAGAACCATGTTTGATCCGCGCAATACCTTGGCAAATGATGTCTCTATGGAATTGATTGAGCATTTTGGTCCGATTTTATTTAATACCATTATTCCCCGTAATATTCGTCTAGCAGAAGCACCGGCGCACGGCATCCCTGCGCTTGATTATGAGATGAATTCAAAAGGCTCACAAGCGTATATTCGCCTTGCCAATGAAATTATCAAGCAAAGTCGCCAATTCCAACTTACCTAAATTAAACTGTTTAGGCACTTTCTTTGTTAATTTGTTGGCAAGTGCGCACCGACAAAAGCAATGAAACTATTTTTCAAGCTATGGCGAATCTGCTAAAATAGCCAGTTCAAAAATGGCGGCATTGGTTTAATTTTTTATCAGTCATTTTTAACTATTTAATGGCATTGGGAATTTCGACATGGTTAAAAAGCGTGGATTGGCATCAAATCGAGGACTTGATGCGTTACTCGGCTCAATCAAAACAGAAAAATTGATTACCGGTAATCTAATCGATGCGAGTGTTCGAGCCGCTGTCGATGACGCGAAAAGCGCTGAAAAACTAAATGCCAAATCGAGCGATGATGGGCAAAATGTCGCGGATGATGAATCAGCCGAAGCTAGCGACACTATAGCTGTAGCCAAAAAATCGCCTACAGCTGCGGTAACCCCCAAACCACTCACCCCAAAACCCGCCAAAACAGTAACGTCAAATACCGATAACACACCCATAAATAACGATGCCAATAATAATAGTAATGATAGTAGTAATGTGGCTGGGTTAAATTTGATGCATATCAACGTCGCGTATTTGCAGCGTGGCAAGTATCAGCCGCGCCTTGATTTGGACGAAGATGCCTTGCAAGAGCTGGCAACGTCTATCAAGCAACATGGCGTGATGCAGCCTATTGTGATTCGACCCTTAGCCAAAGTATTGCCCAATTCCCCGATTACCCATGAAATTATCGCGGGTGAACGTCGCTGGCGTGCGGCGCAAATTGCAGGTTTAACCCATATACCCGCCATCATGCGCCCAATGTCAGATGACTTGGCCATCGCTTTGGCATTGATTGAAAATATACAACGGGAAGATTTGAGCGTCATGGAACAGGCTGCCGCATTGCAGCGTTTTCATGATGAATTTGGCATGAGTCATTCGCAAATTGCGGATGTGGTCGGTAAGGCAAGAACAACGGTTTCTAATTTGTTGCGTTTGAACCAATTACATGACGATGTCAAACAAGCGTTAAATGAAGGGCAAATGGATATGGGGCATGCCAGGGCATTATTGGCGCTGTCGCCCAAACAGCAGCCTGTTATTGCCAAAAAAATTATACAAGGTCAACTGACCGTCCGTCAGACTGAAGCCTTAGTCAAAGACATTTTAAATCCAAAAGCGCCGACACAAAGCCAAGAAATTGATTATGATAGGCTGCGACTGAACCAACACCTCTCTGAACAACTCGGTGCCGTGGTAAAAATCAAAGGCTCTTCAAAAGGAAAGGGGAGTATTGAGATATTTTTTCACAATGAAGAGGAATTACAAGCTTTGATTGTGCAGTTTCAGTCGCAACTTGAGCATTAATCTTGCGCATTAGATTAGTTTTCTCAATTTATTAGTCATTGACATGCAAAGGCAGTATAACCGATGTGGGAATTAGTTAAAGCAGGCGGTTGGTTGATGTGGCCCATTGTCCTATGTTCGATTTTGATGTTAATTATCATCATTGAGCGCGCGATAAAACTTAAAGCCAGTACAGTGACACCCGCTCATCTGCGTGAACAATTGATGCAGCAATTGATTGAGCAGGGCGACATTGATCGTGAATCGCTTGAGAATGTCAAACTCAATTCGCCTTTGGGTGATATCCTTGCTGCAGGACTCATGAATCGCCAGCATGGGATTGATTCAATGACCATGCATATGGAAAACCGCGCCAGTATCGCCATTCACCAATTAGAAAAACATATTAATATGCTGGGTACCATCGGTGCTATCGCGCCATTGTTAGGTCTTTTAGGTACCGTACTGGGGATTATTTCATCCTTCTTAGCGATTACTGAAGGCGCAATGCAAGATCCGACCATGCTGGCAGCTGGCGTATCCCAAGCGCTGATTACCACAGCGGGGGGTATGCTGGTTGCGATACCTGCAGTGATGGCATACCGTATTTTTCAGCGCCGTATCATTGATATTAATGCCGCGTTTGAACAAGAAGCGGGTTTGATGATGCAAGAATTACTGGACAATGGTCTAATCACGCCTCGTTAATGGCGTATAGCTGCGTAAAAGAGTCAACCCATGCGATTTCGTAAACCCACGGTCGAACCTTTAGAAATCAATCTTACCCCGATGATTGATTGCTTGCTGTTTTTGATTGTTTTTCTACTGCTGTCGACCACCTTTAACCATTTTAGTAAACTCAATATCATTTTGCCGCAAGCAGAAGGCGTACCGATTACTGAGAAAAGCAAACGCATTGAAATCGCGGTGCAAAAAGATGGTAGCTATTTGGTCAATGGCATTGCTTTATCTGGCAATGGCGAAGCTGAGTTGACGGCAATGATCCGTCAAGAAGCGGGTGAAGACCGAAAGCAGCTATTTGTTATCTCCGCCGATGCCGATACCAGTCACCAATCGGTGGTTAAAGTGATGGATATAGCGGGTAAAATGGGCTTTATGAATTTAAATATCAGTACTGTGATACCTGTCACTTCGCTCGATAGTAATATTGCCCCAGCGCCAGATGTCAAATAATTTTTATGGTTCAATTTACTGATACAATAGCTGTTAAGTCGTTCTTTTATATATTGAGATGCCATGACCGTTTCAAAACCTTCCAATGCTCACCCACGTTGGCAGACCTATCGAAGATTGCTAGGTTATCTCAAGCCGTATTGGTGGGCGATGACGCTAGTCGTCATTGGCTTTACCTTAAATGCAGGCACCGAAGTGGGCATTGCCAAGCTGGTCAAATTCATTATTGATGCGATTAATGATCGTGATCAAGCGCATATCAATCTTTTTCCAGCTTTAATCGTATTGTTGTTTGTACTGCGCGGACTTAGCTCATTTTTGGGTAATTACTTTAGTGCAGTGATTTCACGCAATGTCGTCTATCAGCTGCGTATGCAAGTGTTTTCAAAATTGCTCAGATTACCTAGCCAATTTTATCTCAACCACAATGCCGGTCAGATTTCTGCAAAATTAATCTTTGATGTCGAGCAGGTGACTGCGGCGGGTACCGATACGCTCAAAACCTTGTTACGCGATGGTTTGACTGTGATTGGGTTGTTGGCGTTTTTGCTTTACAGTAATTGGAAATTAAGCCTGTCGTTGTTTGTGGTATTGCCGCCGATTTTATTGTTAGTCAGTAAAGCCAGTAAACGCTTTCGCAAGCTGTCGCGCGGTATTCAAAAATCCATGGGTGAGGTCAGTCATATTACCAATGAAGTCATCACAGGCTACCAAGTGGTCAAAAATTATGGCGGTCAGCAAAATGAGCTAACGCGGTTTAATAACGCCTCTTTAACCAACCTTAAACAAGGGCTAAAAGTGGTGGTGACCAATAGCATCAATACCCCATTAATTCAATTATTGATGGCGTGCGCGATGGCTGTGGTGGTATGGATTGCGTTAAGACCCAATGTATTAGGCGACACCACCGCAGGCGAGTTTATCGCTTATATCAGTGCAGCAGGGCTACTGAGTAAACCCGTGCGCTCGTTGACCGATATCAATCAAGGCTTGCAAAAAGGTTTGGCGGCGGCGGATTCTATATTTGAGATGCTCGATGAAGCCGAAGAAAAAGACACGGGCAAGGTTGAAAAAACCCTGAGTGGTAAAATAGTACTTAACGACCTAAGCGTCACTTTTGAGGATGGCAAACAAGCGCTCAATAACGTAAATTTGGTGGTCAATCCCGGTGAAACGGTGGCGTTAATCGGTCGCAGTGGCGCAGGTAAAACCACCCTAGTCAACTGTCTGATGCGCGCGCTAGAGCCTACAGCGGGCAATATTTATCTTGACGATGTCGCTATCGAAGATTTGACATTACATTCACTGCGTAGTCAGATTGCCAGCGTCAACCAACAAGTGGTACTGTTTGATACCTCTATCCACAACAATATCGCCTATGGCGAATTATCTAATCGAACCTCGGAGCAAGTGATTGATGCTGCAAAATCAGCCTTTGCGCACGATTTTATCATGCAGTTGCCGCAGGGTTACCAATCAAAGATTGGCTCACAGGGTCTGCAGTTATCTGGCGGACAACGCCAACGCTTATCCATTGCACGCGCCCTGCTAAAGGATGCGCCTATCTTGATTTTGGATGAAGCCACGAGCGCGCTAGATAACGAATCAGAATTTTATATCCAAAAAGCGCTGGAGCGCGTCATGCATGGCAGAACCACCATCGTTATCGCGCATCGATTAACGACCATCCAAAATGCCGATAAAATCGTGGTCATGGATAACGGTGAAATCATCGAAGTCGGTACCCACGACAGTTTGCTAGCCGCGCAAGGTACGTATGCCAAGTTGTATGAGCGTCATTTTGAAGAGGACATATTGTCAAGCTAATGCAACAGACACTACTACAGGCGTGGCGCAACAAATCTCTGTGGCTATGGTTGTTATTGCCCGTGTCTTGGTTGTATGGGTTGGTTTTTTGGCTCAATAAAACTATTTATCGACTAGGGCTAAAACCCGTTTATTATCCCAAGGTGCCCGTCATTGTAGTGGGCAATATCACGGTTGGCGGTAGTGGTAAGACGCCGCTAATCATTGCGGTGGTAACTTACCTGCAGCAAAAAGGGGTGACAGTCGGGGTCATCAGTCGTGGCTATGGCGGACAACCCAAGCTGATGCCTTGTCTCGTGACAACAAATTCAAAGCCCAGTGACGTTGGTGACGAGCCGTGTCTGATTGTCCAGCGTACAGGTGTGCCAATGGCAGTCTGTCCAAACCGCGGGCAGGCAATTGAGTTATTGCTTGAGCAATATCCAAGCATTCAACTTATTTTGGCAGATGATGGACTGCAACATTTTGCCTTGGATAGGGATGAAAACTGGATTGTCGTCGATGCCGATCGCGGCTTTGGTAACCGCCAGCTATTGCCCACAGGCTTTCTGCGCGAACCGATTAAACGCCTGTATCAGCCCAATACCACCGTCATATTTCACCAAAGTGATTGGCAAGATACGCAGACTTTAACCAATTTTTCAAATAGCCTAAGCAGAAATTGTCATAGCATATCACCCGATGTTCGCATGCGTTTGCTACAAAAACCCCTAGTACCTTTATTTAAAACACCTTTATTTAAAACGTGTTCGCAAAATAGCTTACCTGCCCAACAAGTGATTGCCATGACGGGGATTGGATTGCCGCAGCGTTTTTTTAATAGCCTAAGCCAATTAGGGTTTGACATCATACCGATGCCATTGAATGACCATCACACTTATAGTTTGCAAGATTTTGCCAACTTGCCAAAGTTACCGATTATCGTCACCGATAAGGATGCGGTCAAATTGCGTGTTTTGTTCGCCCAAGGTCATGAAAAAAATGACATTGCAACAAATATCTGGGTGTTACCGGTAGAAGCCGAATTATCACCCGCCTTTTATGCGTTAATCGACCGACAAATCGGTGAGTTGGTTACCCTTGCTGACAATGCTGACAATTAAAAAACTTGTAGGAAATACACTATGTTAAAACATGTGGTCATACCAGCCCGTCTAAAAAGTACCCGACTACCCAACAAACCACTGTTAGAAATTCATGGCAAGCCGATGATTCTATGGGTGATTGATCGTGCCAATGCGGTAAAATCGGCGGAAATTGCCGATGATATTTTTGTGGCAACAGATGATGATAGCATCGCTAAACTGTGTCAAGACTATGGGGCAAATGTCATCATGACTGACCCCAATCATGCGTCTGGCACTGATAGGCTTGCTGAAGTAGCTAGGCTTCAGCAGTGGTCAACTGAAGATATCGTGATTAATATGCAAGGCGATGAACCACTCGTGCCTGCAGGGCTCATCAAACAAGTGACTGAGCTTCTGCTACAAAAAAAAGATTGCGTGATGGCGACTTTGGCTGAACCCATCCAAAGCCTTGAAGAGTTTTTACGGCCATCGGTGGTCAAAGTCGTCAAAAATGCCCACAAGGAAGCCTTGTATTTTAGCCGAGCGCCAATTCCTTGCGATCGCTATACAGCATTGTTGACTGACCAGCCAATCAGTGGGGAAAATAGCGCGCCAAAAAACGCTTACCGACATCTAGGGATTTATGCTTATCGGGTCAGTTTGCTACAACAATTTAGTGTTTGGCAGCAAGGCGAGCTAGAGCAGCTTGAATCATTGGAACAATTGCGTATTTTGGAGCAAGGCATGCGTATCGCCATTGATATCGCTTCAGAATTGTTGCCGCCCGGTGTAGACACGCAAGAAGATTTGGATCGGCTCAATGAGTTGGCGTTATCAGAATTATTGAAATAATAAAAAAGCCCAAGTTAGTCTTGGGCTTTTTTATGGTTTGCGTTTTTATGGTTTTGATTAGCTGTTTAAGCTAAATAAATCAAGCGCCTTCACCAATGATAAGGAGTTGAGGCGGGCTTGTTGGTCATAAATATTACAAGTGACAATCAATTCATCAGGGCGGATAGTCTCAAGAAAATGGTCAAGTTTTGGTTTGACACTGTCAGGTGTACCGACAAACGAAATTGCCAACGACGATTCAACCATGTATTTTTCTGCAGAGGTCCAAAAAGCATCAATATTCTCAATCGGTTTTGGCATTTGTGAGGGTTTACCACGGCGCAAATTGACAAAACTTTGCTGCGCTGAGGTGAATTGGTAAGCGGCTTCCTCGTCGGTGTCGGCCAATAGCAGGTTACTTGCTACCATCACATAAGGTTGTTGCAAGTAGGCAGAAGGCTTGAAATTCTCACGGTACAATGTCACCGCTTGCGATAACATCTGCGGCGCAAAATGCGACGCAAATACATAAGGCAAGCCTAATGCAGCAGCGAGACTGGCACCAAATAAAGACGACCCTAAAATCCAGACAGGCACATTTAAGCCATTAGCCGGCATGGCAGTCACTGTCTGACCATCGAGCGGGTCAAAATAATGCATCAGCTCTTGCACATCTTGCGGGAAGTTTTCGGCATCATTCATGGTGCGGCGCAACGCACGGAAGGTTGCCCCATCCGTACCAGGGGCACGGCCGACGCCAAGATCGATACGTTCGCCATACAAAGTGGCTAACGTACCAAACTGCTCTGCGACCACTAAGGGTGCATGGTTAGGCAACATGATACCACCCGAGCCAATTCGTATCGTTGAGGTGTGAGCGCCAATGTGAGCTAGCAACACACTGGTTGCAGTACTGGCAATGCCACGCATGTTATGGTGCTCAGCCAGCCAATAGCGGTTAAAACCTACTTGTTCGGCAGTTTGGGCAACAGTCACCGCTTGCTTAAGGGCGTTTTTGGCGTCACTGCCTTCAGGTACAGGAACAAGGTCTAAAAATGAAATAGGGATTTGTTTGGTCATCTTTGTAGTCATCATAAAAAGAATAGTAGTCCCTTTATAATGACGAATCCAAAAAAATCAATCACCCAAATTGTTGCTGACAAATATCAATGAAAGCTTTGCCAAAATTACGGATATCTCCATCGACACGGGTGGCTATCCACGTCACATGTTTTCCAAAAATTTTCGTTGGAATTTTGACAAGATTGCGATAATTCTGACCTTCAAATGCCATTTCAGCAATTGTGCCCACGCCCATACCAATACCGACATAGGTACTAATCACATCGGCATCCAAAGCAGTAAGTACAATATTAGGTGTCAGTTCTGCCGCACTAAAGGCTCTATCAATCGCACCACGACCCGTAAAACCACCGTGATAAGTGATAATCGGATAATTCGCTAAGGTTTGGATATCAATCTCAGTGCGATTCTCAAGCTCATGTCCCACGGGCACAATCACATGATGATACCAATCATAATAGCGAATACAGTGTAGATTATCGTGCGCAAGCAGCGATTCAGTTGCGATGCCAATATCGGCTTGACCTTGTGCCACCATATTGGCAATCGACTCAGGGTCAGCTTGATGCAAAATTAGATGGACATTGGGAAATTGTTGTTTAAAGCGCTGTACCACCCAAGGCAACACATAACGTGCTTGGGTATGCGTCGTGGCAATTGATAATTCACCCTGATGGGGATTTTGAAAATCTAAGGTTAAATTTTCAATCGACCGTACTTCCACAAAGATTTTTTCAATATGCGGTAGTAGCAGCTCACCGATAGGGGAGAGACCCACCAATCGTTTACCCTGACGCACAAAAACTTCCGCCCGAAGCTGACTTTCGAGCGCGGCAATATGCTTACTAAGACTGGATTGACTGGTGTGTAATACTTTGGCGGCTTGGCTCAAATTGTAATTATTAATCACAGTCTGCCAAACGGTTTCAAGTTGTTTGAGTTGAATTTGTAAATAACGTTGATTGATGACAACATTGATTGCCATAAAATGACCTTAATAAAAAAACGAATAAAAAAACGAAATAAAATGCTCGTTATATGAGCTTGGTTGAACTTAAATATTAACAAAACTAGGCATTACCGCCATATCTGTGTTAGACACCGCGCCTGCCATGCTACTATCAATTACAGATATGCTTTCAATATCAGGTACCGTGACATGATAGGCATTATTTTGCTGATAGATAGCAATCGGCTATTGCATAATTTGCCTCAAAGCTGCTAACAAAAAGGTTGAAAGTCATCGCAGGGTGTCAAGTATAGCATATTACCATAAAATAGCAGGTTCAAAACCTAGCTGCTTACGTCAGGCATATTTAATAGGCTTAAAATTTAAAAAATTGAAATATGACAAGTCTGTAGACATTGACTCAGTTATCGACTTGATTGCAGTGCTGCCTTGTTTCAGATATCGACGTTTCAGACAGCCATAATAATTTTAGTTTGTCTAGACCTAGAAAACCGCTACAATAGCAAGATTTTAATGAAGTTTTGTGGTAAATCGTGCGTGACGAGTGAGAGGTAACATGGAAATATCAAAACAACCTGTGTCAAACGACCAAGCAGCGCTACCAAGCGAAAGCTCAACAGGCACAAAAAAGTCTTGGGGCGAAGCCATCAAAGCCTATATGGACAAGCGCGCTTGGGTGATGTTGCTATTGGGTTTTTCTTCAGGTTTACCTTATCTATTGATATTTTCTAGTTTATCAATTTGGCTCAAAGAAGCAGGATTTGATATCAAAATTATCACCATGTTTAGTTGGGCGATGCTGGGATACTCGTTTAAGTTTGTTTGGTCGCCCCTCGTCAATGCCGTGCCGATTCCGTTGTTAACTAAAATGCTAGGACAACGCCGTAGTTGGCTGGTTGTGGCACAAATTGTGGTCGCCTTTGCAATTTTCATGCTTGGTAGTTTTAATCCCACCAGTGATGTTGTACTCGATTATATGGCATTTTTTGCCGTGTTATTAGGTTTTTCAGCGGCGACACAAGACATCGTGATTGATGCCTATCGCATTGAAATTGCTGAAAAATCTATGCAGCCCGTACTCTCTGGTATGTTTATGGCAGGCTATCGCATTGGTCTGATTGTTGCAGGGGCAGGGGCGCTGTTTTTGGCAGAATATTTTGGCTCGACCAAAGCCACTTACAACTACGCTGCTTGGCAACAAACCTATTATATTATGGCCTCTTTGATGCTCATAGGGGTTGTCACTACCCTTTTGATTAAAGAACCCACCGTCACCCGTGTGCAGCATGAACGCCCGATGTCGGATTATTTTCAACTGTTTTTACTATTTTTAATTTCAGTGATTGCGCTGATTGCCAGTTTTATTGGCATCGGTCATGTGCTTCCAGCGACTGAGTCAAAGTTTTTGGGCTTTATTTATGAGAGTATTAAATTTATTGGCGCTGTGGTTATCGCCATTAGCACCGCTTTAGTGTTATTAAAAGCCAAAATCATTAAAAAGCAAGTCGCGGTTGACATGTGGGTCGCGCCGATTCAAGACTTTTTCATTCGTTATGGTAAAAAAGCCGTGTGGCTGATTTTATTGATAGGCTTGTATCGTATTTCAGATATTGTGGCAGGTACGACGTCAAACTTGTTTTATGTCAATTTAGGCTTTAGCAAAACCGATATCGCCTTGGCGGTCAAAACCTTTGGTATGGGGATGTCAATTGTAGGTGGTATTCTAGGCGGTTTGCTTGCTGAGCGTTTTAAAATCATGAACGCTATGTTGATTGGTGCTATTTTAGCGTCAGCGAGTAATTTATTGTTTGTGATTTTGGCGGGCAAGGGACATGATTTTTTTTATATGTACTCAGCGGTGATGTTTGATAACCTCGCATCAGGTCTAGCAAGTGCCATCTTCGTCGCCTTTTTATCGGTATTGACCAATATTCGCTTTAGCATGGTACAGTATGCACTGCTTAGTTCATTGATGACGTTAACACCAAAGATTTTAGGTGGCTACTCAGGTGCGATGGTAGAAACCATGGGATATCCTGCTTTCTTCACCTTTACCGCATTGATTGGCATTCCTGTGCTGTTGTTGATTTATATGGTAGATAAGCATGTGATGAGCCAAGATGCGACAAGAGGCGATAACATCACCCATGAATAACCCAATGTCATCTTATACTATTCAATCATTGTTGGCTGTACCAAGCACGGTTGAAAAACACATCCGCAAACAGTTGCTGGGTGAATATCTTCATGTAGGGCAAACTTATCTTATTACCCATGATAGCGAAATGGTAACTGCAGCAATAGTCACTCAATATTTTGCTGCGCTAGAGGAGTTGATAGCCGGTAAACCATTCGCTTATGTGCTCGGTAAACAAAGTTTTTGGCAGCATGAATTTTTAGTCAATCAGCATACTTTAATACCGCGTCCTGATACTGAGAGGTTGATAGAAGCGGTGCTTAACCATCATAAAAATAGCCTAAGCAAACAAATGAATATCTTGGATTTAGGCACTGGGTCAGGTTGTATTGCCATCACGCTGGCAGAAGAATTTAAAAATTCATCCGTTAGTGCAGTAGACAAATCACCTCAGGCACTGAGCGTTGCAACACAAAATGCTAAAAGAATAGGGGTTAGTAATATCGCGTTTTTTGAAGGCAGTTGGTATGAACCCTTTATGACAGCCCATGGAGATGAAAGCAATAAATTTGATATTATCGTATCTAATCCACCTTATATCGATCCCAACGATCCCCACTTGGCAGGTTTAACTGATGAACCCATTAGCGCGCTAATCGCGGATAATAAGGGAATGTCGGACATCTGTCATATTGTCAAAACTGCGCCACAATTTTTACAGCCTCATGGGTTATTAGCGATTGAACATGGGCATGAACAGGGTGAACAGGTTAGGGATGTGTTTCTGTCAAATGGCTTTGGCGATGTAATCACCGTCAAAGACTATGGGCACAATGAACGAGTAACGCTGGGTGTACTAAATTAGTGTACTAAATTAATGGGCTAAAATAGCCTAAGTAAATATGTGAAATTTAACAACTATGTCAGAACAAACAGAATTAACCGATGCAGAAATGCTACGCTATGCCCGCCAAATATTGCTAGAAGGGTGGGATATAGAAGCACAAACGCGGCTAAAAAATAGCTGTTCAATTATTATAGGCATGGGCGGGCTAGGTTGCCCACTTGCAGAGACCTTGTGCCGTGCTGGCATTGGCAAGCTACTGATTATTGACGATGATACGATTGATGAGAGCAATCTGCAACGGCAGTCGTTGTTTACCCCTAATGATATCGGTCAATCTAAAGCGCTAGTAGCCAAAGCTAAATTACATGAAATCAATGCATTTTGTGACGTTATCGCCATACAAGCACGTTTAACAGCAGATAATTATCAACAAATGGTTGAACAAGCGAAAATAAATAGCCTAAGCAAATTGATATGCGATTGCACCGACAACTTCAAAACACGAGACCTCATTAATACCATCGCTGTCAAGTCAAATTTGTCGTTATTATCAGCCTCAGCCATAGCGCAAACCGGGCAACTGGCATTATTTGCGCCGCAGCAAGGTTGCTATCATTGCTTGTTCCAAGGGGTAGGGGATGATGAGCGAAATTGTGCCACTAGCGGCGTGCTTGCCAGTACCACCCAAATCATCGGCAACCTTCAAGCCCAAGCGGCTTTAAGTTTTTTGGGACTGGGCATCAATCCTATAGCGCAAACGTTATTGCTATGGAACGGCAAAACCATGAATCTTAAAAAACTTCACTATCGTAAAGACGCTAACTGCGAGATTTGTAGCCAACCATCGGCTATCGCAGACGTAATTTAAACTAGAGTTAATCATGCAAAAAAATCACTTTTTAAAAAAATCCTTAAATGTCATTCAGCGGGTCGGGAAGACGGCAACTGTGGCTGGCAAAGCAGGGCTGCGTATCGCCCAAGGTGAAAAAATGACCCCAACGCTGCTGCGCCAAAGCTTTGAAGAGTTGGGTACTACCTATATCAAAATCGGTCAGTTTATTGCCAGTACCCCATCCATTTTTCCCCGAGAATATGTGACAGTATTTCAAGGCTGTCTGGATCAAACCACGCCCATGCCTTATAGTTATATCGAAGGCGTCTTAAGAGAGGAACTGGAAAAAGATGGGCAGACCTTAGAGGATATTTTTCAAAGTATTGAGGTCCAACCGCTAGCGTCTGCATCCATCGCCCAAGTTCACAGTGCTATTCTAAAAAATGGCGATAATGTGGTGTTGAAAGTGCAAAAACCTGAAGTAGACACCATCATTCAAACCGATTTAGGCATGATGGTTGGATTAACTAAACTTATTGATAGTATCGCACCGTCGCTAAAATTTGCCAGTGTTTCACCCATTATTGATGAAATCCGTTTGCGTATGGCAGCAGAAACGGACTTCTTACAAGAAGCCAAAAACATTGATGATTTCCAAGATTTTTTGAAAAGAACCGACAATCATAAAGTAGTCGCGCCCGATGTTTATCATGATATCAGTACCAAAAAAGTACTTGTCATGACCCGGTTCTTTGGGGTGTCGATGATTGATGATGCTGCCATGCGTCAATACTGCAAATACCCAGCACAGGTGATGACAGATACTTTAAATACGTGGTTTTCTAGCTTGATGCTGTGCAATAGTTTTCATGCTGATTTGCACGCAGGTAATTTGATGTTGTTGACTGATGGTCGTATTGGCTTTATTGATTTTGGGATTGTCGGTAAACTTGAACCCAAAGCGTGGCAAGCCAGTATGGGCATGATGGACAGTTTTGCTAAAGAAGACTATCGCAGCATGGCACATTATATGGTTGAAATGGATATGACCCATGCGCGAGAGCAAGTCAATGTCGATGTCCTTGCCCAAGATATTCAATCAGTGATGAAAAAAATCTTGGCAGATGATAGTTTGTTTATGGGAAAAACCATTGACCAAACCATGCCAAATCGCTTGAAAGATCATACTGATGAAATCAACCAAATGTTGCTTGAAATGGTGGAAGTCGGTAAACGCCATGGCATTCACTTCCCAAGAGATTTTGCACTACTCACCAAACAACTATTATATTTTGACCGCTTTATGAAAGTACTTGCCCCTGAGATGGATATGTTTCATGATGCGCGGATTAAAATGGCATAAACACGCGATGAATTAATCCTCTTTGCGCTGTAGCCATGTTCTAAGCCAAGTTAAAATCGCTTGGTGGTGTTTGATACATAGGCTCAGCGCCTTTAAGTCTGCTTTTAGGGTTTTTTGTTCGCGCTGTAGGGTTTCTAACATCAGTTGAACCACCAACTCTGTCACCAGGTCTGAGATATCATCAATATTGCGCTGACTGAGTTCCTTAAAAAACCGCGCCCAATGTTTGATAAGTTTATTTTGCTGCTCTGATGTCAAGCCCGCCAGTATAAAATGCGCTTTGGCATTGATTCGCTCGTAAGTTGACCATTTTGGGTTATCAAAATCCTGCAATCTTGACTGAATGGTTTGAATCCAAGTAATCAACTTCAATAATTCTTCATCGGCAATGGCTTGCCAAGTTAGGCAGCAGCTTTCATCATAGTTTTTGCAGGGCGCATCGATGACATCCGTGATAACACCAGTGTTGCCAGTTGAATTTTCGTCCAATCGAATCGGGGCTGTCGGTTTGGTAGATGGGTGTTTCGGTTTAAAAACGTTAGCCGCTTCGCTGCGCTGATAAATATCGCGGATGACAGATTGGCTAATGCGGTTATTTTCCAGACTGCCTAACAGCTCTGGTTGAAACAAAAAACACAGCTGCAGATGCAGTTGTACCGTCAATTCGCTATCAAAATTGAGCAGGGCATCTTGCGCTTGCCGTGCTTGGTTTTTTCGCCCCAATCCCATTTTGTTTTTGATGTCTTCACGCAGCAACCAGCCATAACTGCCTTTTGGCAGTTTTTGGGTCAGCGCAGAGAGCTGCTGCAAAATTTTGCTGCGATTTTCAGGGGTATTGGTAGGATATTGACGCGTCAGACTTGAGTATAAATAGGCTGATAGGGGAACCGCTTGGGCGATTTGTTGCTGCATCGCTAACAAACCATGCGCTTTGACATAACTATCCGGGTCATGATTATCTGGCAGTGTCAAAAAGTGTAATTCCTTGCCATCAGTGAGCGCAGGCAACCCCACTTCCATGGCACGCCAAGCGGCTTTTTGTCCTGCACTATCGCCATCAAAACTTAAAGTAAGTATGGGATTAAATTGCAGTAATCTTTCGATTTGTGATTGCGCCAGCGCTGTTCCCATGGAGGCAACTGCGCCATACACGCCCGCTTGATGAAGGCTTATGACATCCATATAACCTTCAACCACCAGCCAGTCTTTGGCTTTGGCCTTGCGACCTTCAAACAGACCATATAACACGGCTTGTTTATGAAATACAGGTGAATCTGAAGAATTGATATACTTGGGCTGTTCGTCATCAGATAGGGTGCGACCGGCAAAGCCGATAACACGCCCTTGTTGGTCGCGGATGGGAAAAATCACGCGATTGCGCAGCAAATCAAAATCCCGCCCGTTTTGCGAAGTGCGCACCAATCCCAGAATTTTCAAACCTTCAATATCTTGGGGGAAAGCTTCTTCAAGATGTTGCCAACCGTTTGGGGCAAAGCCTAAGGCAAATTCTTCGATAGTGTGTGGCGTCAATCCACGTTTGAGCAAATAATGTTGGGCAAAGCTATTTTGCTGTAATTGATGTTGATAAAACTGGCAGATTTGGGTCAGTAAGTCGTATAAACTTGATGAACTATCCTGCGGACTGCTATTACCCATGCCATCAAAGGGTGAAAACCCGCCAACGCTTGCATCATCATAATCAGCAAAAGGGATAAAGCTCACATCTAAGTCATTAGACGTTTGAAAATCATCAAAAGCGTCTATCCACAAAGCCTCTGCATCGTCAATAGACGGACGCTCGGCAACATCTGAGTCAGAGAGGGCTTGAGCAGGACTTTGAGCCAGATTTTGATGAGAGGATGCCCTTGCTTGCGATACAGCAGGTTTGGTTTGAACGGGTGTTTTTTTATAGGTATGTGATTTATTAATAGGTTCTTTGGGCAGCTCAATCCCCGTTTGACGGGACAGTTCTTTGAGCGCTTCACCCGCGGTGAGGTTTTCGTACTCTTTCAAAAAGGTGAGCGCATTGCCTGCGACACCACAGCCAAAACAGTTATATAGCCCTTTTTGCGGATTGACAAAAAATGAGGGCGTTTTTTCTCCATGAAAAGGGCAACAGCCTTTGAATTCATTGCCCGAACGTTTGAGCTCCACATGCTTGCCAATAATCTTGACGATATCGGCATTAGCAATGATTTGATCAATGATGGCATTGTTACTCATGGTAAAAAGCGCATTTCCAGTTAAAAATTAGCTGATTGAAAAAAAATAGCTAGGATAAACCTAGCTAATGTTAACAGGGTTTATAGATTATTTGACTTGACTGGTATTGTCAGGTGGCAGACCCAAACCAATTGTGGTCTCACGTGCTCTGGTTGGTGTTTCATCATTTGCCGTGGTAGCTGGACTTGGCAAGCGCATTGCCGCAGCTTGCTGAATTGAGGTCTGAATTACTTGTGGCTTGGTATTGCCTGAGTATTGCCCCGACTGCTGGGCTAGCCCTTGAACAGCAGCATTTCGTGAGCTTTGACCGAGCACGCCCAATGTGGCTTTATTTAACCAGTTTGAACCGGTACGGGTATTATCAAGTTTGACGTTGCCACGCGCATCAATCAGACCAGGGTAGTTGATACGAAGGAGTTGTTTATATTGATCGGCGGTATCTGTCATTCCCAGTTTGTCATAGCTATAGGCGATGGTTGCAATAGACTCTGGAATCGCTTCGCTTTGTGGATAGTACTGAAATACCCATTTAGCACGGTTGGCAGCTGCCACATAGGCTTTGCGTTTAATATACCAGCGCGCTACATCCATCTCACTTTCTGCCAATTGGTTATAAATATAACGCATACGTAGCGCAGCGTCTGGGGCATAGGCACTATTGGGAAAGCGATTAATCAGTTGCTGAAAGTTATTAAAGGCAATGCGCGAATAGCCCATATCACGGTGTGCAGGATTAAGTTTGGTGTATTTCATTACGCCGCCTGAGGCTGCCTGCATATTTGAGATGCCGCGAACATAGTACGCATAGTCAACTTGCGGGTTCGATGGGTAAGACTGGATAAAACGATCAGCACTGGCAATCGCATCCAAATAGTCACCATGTTGGTACTGCGCATACATCAAGTCAAGTAACGCTTGCTCGCTGTAATCACCCACAGGATAGAAAGTCCGTAAATCGTTTAACTGGCTAATCGCTTTGGCAAAATTGCCTTTTTTGATGTTGTCAGACGCCGCTTGGTAGTAGCCTTGCTCGCTTTTTTCAGCTTTGGTCGCAACGACTTCGTCTTTGCCACCCAACAATTTTGAATTTTTTAACGTTTGACAGCCCGATAAAGTGGTCAAAGCTAGAGTAATTGCGGTGACACCCACAACTTTAGAAAGATGATGCATATGAACCTCAAATCTATTGCAAAAATATTTGCCCATCATAATACTTATTGTTCAAAACTGAATGCAAAATATTGTATTAAAAATTTCACTAAGTCTATCACGAAACGTTATACTTTGTGACCTATCCGCACATATTAATTTTGAAAATCCCTATACCCTAAGTCTGAACTGTTTATGACCACGCCAATCGCCTCACATCCGATCAACTTAAATCCAATCGAATCAAACATTGAATCTATGAACGAATCTATGACTCAAAACAATACCAATCAACTCGAAGAAGAATGGGAAAACCTGTCACAACCACACCCAAGCCATCAGGATCTGCAGACCCACGATGCTGGCAGTCATCAAATTGTCCAAAATTATACAGTCAACTCTGAGCAAATAGGGGAGCGCATTGATAAAATTGCTGCCTTGGTGTTTAGCGACTATTCGCGTGAGCAAATTAAAAATTGGCTTGAGTCAGGCGAATTAACCGTAAACGGCGCAGCGCAAAAACCCAAATATCGTCTTAAGCCCAATGATATGTTGGTGCTTAAAGCGAGTTTGACCGCTCAACAGCAAGATTTGCCTGAGAATATCCCACTTGATATCTTGTATGAAGATGAGGCGGTGCTGGTCATCAATAAGCCCGTAGGCTTGGTCGTCCATCCTGGCGCGGGCAATGGGTCAGGTACGCTAGTCAACGCGCTGCTTTTTCATTATCCTGACAGCCGCACGCTACCTAGAGCAGGATTGGTACATCGCATCGATAAAGAAACATCGGGTTTAATGGTGATTGCTAAAGACAGTCAAAGCCAACTGCATCTAATTAATCAGCTTAAAGACAAATCCGTGTACCGGCTTTATCAAGCGATTGTGTTAGCGTCCGCGGCTGAGCTTGCCCGCCATCGCACCATTGACGCCCCCATTGGTCGCCATCCGACCCAGCGCACTAAAATGGCGGTGGTGGGTAGTGGCAAACCCGCTGTCACCCATCTTGAGAAAATCACAGCGATAAGCGACGCTGTCTCATTGGTCAGCGTCCGCCTTGAAACAGGGCGTACCCACCAAATCCGTGTACACTTATCAAACTTGGGTTTTCCGTTGCTCGGAGATCCGCTCTATGGTGCAGCTCGTAAAAATGCGATATTGTTAAAAACTTTGCATGACGACCAAAAACACATCGTGCAACAGTTCCAGCGTCAGGCACTACATGCTTATGAGCTTGGCTTTATCCACCCAAAAACAGGCGAGCCTATTAAAGTGCAAGCACGCCTGCCCGAAGACATGCAAAAATTACTCGACACCCTAAAGCCCTAACAAAGCCATAACTTTTTACCGTTATACGACTTTGATTAAATGACTGAGGCGTTATTGAGGCGTGTTAGCGGGCAATTAGGGTACGCCCCGCTATTAACCCATTTTTTCCGTCAAATATTTCCAATAGCGTTTTGGCAAATACTGAATATGCAGCTTGCGATTCAACCGCTCCTTGATGGTCACGTGGGTAAAATATTTTTGCCAAAGCGTTTGGTATTGTCGTTCTGCCTTGCTATAAAACTGCTGCGGATGCAGTAGCGCTTCATCATCTACATCACAGATAATATGGACTTGTTCGCTGCGATCATCGTGAGCGTAATAAATACCAAACCCGCGTTTGACATCATAAATCGCCCAAGTCTGATCGGCATAGCGTGCTTTAAAATGCTGATGCAAAATGGGTAATACATTAAAATCAGGCTCAACGCGCGCAAAATATACCGGTTTGTCGGTGTCTGGCATTTGCATTTGTTCAAATCGCACAAACGCCTGCATACGGTGGCGCTCTCGCCCGACCATTTTGATAAGCTTGCTTACTGCCATCACATCCGCATGGGTATAATTCTCCCACACATTAAGGTTGGGATTGGACAGTTGAAACCGTACCACCCCAAACAGATGACTATACACCGTAGGCGATTCTGATAAAAAGCCCCACAGCAGTTGCCGCATACCTTTTTTGCCAAAGACGCGCGCTAATTTATCACTCACCCGTAAGGTTTTGGCTTCATCGGTTGCGACGGTGACAGTGTCTTGCCAAAAATTGGGCACTACTTCATGCTCGGCTTGAATGGTCACAATCGGGGTGTGCTGCCAACCGTTCTCATAGATGGTAAACACACACGTGAGCCACCCTTCAAAGCTGCCATCAAAGATTAAAATAGGGGGCTCAGCCGTCATTAAATCCATAAATGATTGACCTTTTGCACAGTGGACTTTAAAACCTTAATTTTAAAAGATTGATTTTAAAAAATTAATTTTAAAACAATAATGCTAAAACAACACCAATTGACCATGCCGCTCGGCTTTGAATTTGGTTTGGGTCTGCGCCAGCACATAATCGCGAAAGTTATCCTGCGTTAAATGACTTAAATGCTCATTGCGACCTTTGAGTGCGATAAAGTATTTGGCACGGTTTACGGCAGCGCCCATTTGCTTGAGATGTTCGAGCGTCAAAGTCGAAAATTTTCGTGCCTGAACAATTTTTTTGGCAGTTCGGGTGCCAATACCAGGAATACGCACAATCATTTTGTAAGGCGCGGTCTGAATATTGACGGGGAAATGTGACTTATTACGAATCGCCCAAGCCAATTTGGGGTCACAGTCCAAATCCAAGAACGGATGGTCATCGGGTAGAATTTCTTCTGCTTCAAATCCATAAAAACGCATGAGCCAATCCGCTTGGTACAAGCGATTTTCTCGCACCATCGGCACAGGAGTACCCATGGCGGGCAAGCGATTGTCACTGAGCATAGGTACATACCCTGAATAGTACACCCGTTTTAGGTCGTATTCTTGATAAAAATGGCTCGATAAACGGATGATTTGTAAGTCGGTCTCTTGCGCTGCGCCCACAATCAGCTGGGTACTTTGACCCGCTGGGGTAAATTTTGGGGTATGTTTGTGTTGTTTTTTACTGTCTTTAAACACCACGATTTGTTCTTGCACCACTTTCATTGGCGCTTTCATATCGTCATGGTTTTTTTCAGGGGCGAGCAATGCCAAGCCTGATTTGGTGGGGATTTCCATATTGACGCTTAAGCGATCGGCATACAATCCTGCTTCCTGCATCAGCTCAGCAGACGCACCGGGAATAGTTTTTAGATGAATATAGCCATTGAATTTGTGCGCAAGGCGCAAGGTTTTGGCGACACGAACCAATCGCTCCATGGTGTAGTCGGGCGATTTAAAAATCCCTGAGCTTAAAAACAAGCCTTCAATATAGTTGCGCCGATAAAACTGCATGGTCAAATCAACCATTTCTTCGACAGTAAAAGCTGCGCGCGGCGTATCGTGACTGCGCCTTGAAGTGCAATAGGCGCAATCGTAAATACAATGATTGGTAAACAATATTTTTAATAAGGAAACACAGCGGCCATCTTCGGTATAGCTATGACAAATACCCGAGTTAGCCGTACCGATTCCTTTGTTATGATTGTCACGTTTGCTACCACTTGATGAACAGGAAACATCATATTTGGCAGCATCGGCTAAGATGGCTAATTTGTCTTGCAATCTTTCATAATTCATCGCGAAAACCTTGCATCTCTCATATATCAGCGGATAAAAACATAAAAAATAGGTTACAAAATTAAACTTAAGATGAGTATTTTACCTTATCAGCCGCTAAAAATACGGTCAAAAAAAAGCAAGACGACAACGTGTGACGTCTTGCTTTTGGTAGATTAATTAATTAGTGACCACAAATTACGAATTACGGGTTAACGATAATAGCCGGTGCGGTCGTGACAGGCACGGTGGTCATTGTCGCTACCGCAGGCGTTGATGCGGGTAGCAATACAGGAGTTGTCGTAGTAGTAGAAACAACGGTGGCAGGTTTTGACACGGTTACTGTCGCGCCTGAGCCTGTTTGTACCGTCACTGGGGTGGTGGTATTGACATTCGATGTTGATACTACAGTTGTAGTAGGTGCTGTTGTTACCACAGGGGCTGTGGTAGTGACGACAGGCGTAGAGGTAGATGTAGAGACAGTGCGATAGGTCGGCGTGGTGACAATTTGCGTCGGGTAAAATGGCATACCGTCAACGATGGTAAATCCATTGGGTCGAACCATTACCGTATCGCTCGTGCCATCGATATGTTGGTTGACAATTGTTGTGGTTTTTGGCGCGACGCGGGTCGTGGTTACTGTTGTCGTTTTTTTGGCGGCGGCTTTAACGGTGCGCGCATGACTCGGTGTTGCCACCGCAGTCATGGCAATCACCGCAACTGTCGCGGCAACGATTTGGGATTTTTTTATAGCGGTCATCATGTTGTGTTTCCTCAAAATACACAGTGGCGAAAAATAAATAGGGGTCAAAAATATACACCGAATTGATAAAATTATTATGCGCATATTGTTGATAGAAATATAAGTTATAAATGTAAATAACACAGAAAATTTGCAATTTATGCGATAGCTGCTGTGGAAAAATGTAACTGCATGGGTCAATTAACCCATTGAACAGGACACTTTAACAGGCTTGAATTTTTGCTAATTAAAGCGCTTAGACAAGCAAAAAAATAGGCGTGACGGTTGTTTTATTGGGTTACAAGGTTTATCCTTATCCGTTGACATTGAATATTTGGGCAATGCCACGTTAGCGTAAATTTTTTAGCAGTCAAACTTATCAATTAAATGTAGGAGCTATTCATGTTTTCACATGTAGAACCGTATGCGGGTGACCCGATTTTGGGGTTGATGGACAAGCATAAACAAGACCCACGTGCCGACAAAGTTAATTTGGGTGTGGGTGTATATTTTGATAATGACGGTAAATTACCCGTCCTTAACTGTGTGCAAAAAGCTGAAGCACAAATCGCTAATCCACCAAAACCACGTCCCTATCTGCCAATGGACGGTCTGCCAGGTTATCGCGCTGCTTGCCAAAACCTATTGTTTGGTAAAGATGCACAAGTATTAAAAGACAAACGTGTAGCAACCACAGCAACCATCGGTGGTTCAGGTGCGCTCAAAGTCGGGGCTGATTTTATTCATGCTTGGTTTCCACAAGCCAAATGCTATGTGTCTGACCCAACGTGGGCGAACCATATTGGTATCTTTGAAGGGTCTGGTTTTGCAGTGGGCAAATATCCTTACTATGATGCAGCGACCAATGGCATCAAATTTGATGAGCTGATTGCTTTTCTAAACACCTTGCAAGCCCATGATGTGGTGTTGCTGCATCCCTGTTGTCATAACCCAACGGGCGTTGACTTGACCCAAGCGCAATGGGATAAAGTGCTTGAAGTGGTCAAAGCGAAAAACTTGCTTGCCTTTATGGATATTGCTTATCAAGGCTTTGGTGAAGACATGGATACAGATGTCTACGCGATTCGCAAAGCAGTGGACATGGGCTTGTTATTCTTTGTCAGTAACTCATTCTCAAAAAATCTATCACTGTATGGTGAACGCGTTGGCGGTTTATCTGTGGTGTGTAAAGATGAAGCACAAGCCAAAGCAGTACAAGGTCAACTGCAGTTCAATATTCGCCGCATTTACTCAAGCCCACCTTCGCATGGCGGTCACGTGGTTGATATCGTGATGAATGACGAAGCGTTATTCAATGAATGGGTACAAGAAGTGTATGTGATGCGCGATCGTATCAAAGACATGCGCCAAAAACTGCGTGACAGTTTAGAAGCCAAATTACCGGGTCGCAGTTTTGAATATATCACCAAGCAAAATGGTATGTTTAGCTATACTGGTCTCACCCCTGAGCAAGTAGCGCGCATTATTAAAGATTTTGGTATCTATATGGTTGCTAATGGTCGTATCTCGGTTGCCGGTCTAAACGCTAGCAATATCGACTATGTAGCCAATGCCATGGCAGAAGTGTTAAAAGACTAAGCGTATTACATGGGCTTATTAAATAAGCCTGTTAAGAAACTAAGATAGCTTAAATCATCAAAACCCTTAACCGCGTGTTAGGGGTTTTTTATGACGTATGGCTTACGATTTATAAGTGATGGTTTATGACTTATGATTAACGGGGCGGGGGAGTATTTAAGCCCTTCTGGTAAGATTGTAGAAATATTTTTGAGGGTTGTTAATTAAATCCCCACAAAAAACCTTGCTTTTCGTATCGGCTTTTGCTGAGATACCGATTACAATAATTTTTATAAAAATAGGATATCTTTATGGTCGCCCAAAACCCCATACCCAATTTTCAAACCGCAACTGATTCTACGCCGCCATCCATCCCGCAAGCCATCACCCCGCAGTTTCGTGAAATCGACTACGGCAATAACGTTGCCCAGCGTACCCTATGCGTTTTGGTGTTGGATTTGTCAGGCTCAATGGCGATACGCTCAGGCAATGGCGACAAACGCCGTATCGATATGCTCAATGAAGGGATTGAAGCGTTTTATCATGATTTGATGAAAGATGAAACAGCACGTAACCGTGTGCGTTTAGCCATTGTCATCGTAGGCGGGGTCAATGACACTGCAGAGCTGATGATGGACTGGACGGATGCGATTGATTTTTTTCCGATTAAATTTCGTGAAAATGGCATGACGCCGCTCGGACAAGGTATGTTACTTGCGCTCAACTTGATTGAGCAAGAGCGTATCAATCTACGCGACAACGGTATCAATTATACCCGTCCTTGGGTTATTGCCATGACGGATGGTCTGCCCACCGACAGCCAAGATGTGTGGCAGGCGGCTATCAATCAATGTCACCAAGCCGAGCAAAATAATCAATGTATTATTTATCCGATTGCCATTGATGCGGGTGTGCAAGAAGTTAAGATGCTCAAGCAATTGTCGATTTTAACCCCGCCCGTGCATCTCAACTCCGTTAAATTTGTCGAATTTTTTGTGTGGTTGTCCGCGAGTCTTAAGACCGTGTCACAATCTGCGCCTGGGGAAACCGTGCAATTAGGGAGTATCTCACCGTGGGCGACCATTCAAAGTTGATGGCAAAGATAATCACCTTCAACGCTCATGATAATAAAAAAACCTAAAAAAATTGGGGATAATGATGAACCAAACCACGGATTTGTTCGCGCAAACATCGCAATCATCAGTCCAACCATCTTGGCAAGTGTATGGCGCATCCAGTATTGGTAAATCCCATATCGACAGCAACCTGCCCAATCAAGACAGTATCTATTTGCAAAAAAACGAACACAGTATAGCGGCTGTAGTATGTGATGGGGCGGGCTCGGCAAAATTTAGCCAAGCGGGGGCAGCGTTTTTTAGTCAATCAATTGGAAAAATGCTGCTCAGTCTCGGTGTGGGTCTCAGTGTTAGTCACAGTGTCAGTATCAGCGGCATTGCGTTTGATTTGGTGCAAGTCAAACAGCAAATTATCGAGCAATTATCACAAATACGCCTCGACCTGCAGTCACAGCTGACCGCTGAATCGAGCCTAAGAGATTATCACACCACCTTTACTGGGCTACTCATTCATTCAAATCATCAAGCACTATTGGTGCAAATCGGTGATAGTCCTCTTATCACCAGCCAATTTGTTGTCCGCCATCCTCACATTGATTATTTTACCAACTTGCAAGTGTACGGGGATGATAGCAAGAATGAATACGTCAATGAGACGCATTTTATCACCCAAGACAATTGGCAATCCTTTTTAAGGGTTGAGCCCATTGATTTATCGCAAGTGGATTGCCTTGCACTGATGTCGGATGGCTGTGCGGACTTGGTATTTGAAGGCGCAAGTGTTACGCCCAAAATTTACCGCCCTTTTTTTGGCAACTTGCTGTTTAATTTAACCCAAAGTCAAAGCGCACAGCAGGGCAGCGCGATTATTGAACAGGCGCTTGGCAACCCTGCGACCTATCGATTAACCGGTGATGATAAATCCTTGGTGGTGTTATTAAAAAATCAACAGCATTATCAAAACCTTGAACCGATGGTTGAGGGGCAAAATGAAACCCTAGAGAATGACACTATAGTGACTGAAATCATAGCGACCGCACCAAACAACCCCACGGTCTGGCATACCGATGCTGTCAATCATAAAAATACCCGAGCCACTAGCACGCCTGATGACCTAGCCTTTAATAACATCAATAACATAGCGCCTAACCCAAATCCGCACGCCAGTGTTGTACATACTGCTCCTGCAACTCCAGCTGCCACAACATCGCAGGTGTTGCCGCCTTCGCAGTCCGTCAGTGACTCAACCAGACAGCGGCGTAATACCGCTATGATGGCTGGCGCCGCGATGCTCATTGGCACAGGTATATTGGGCTGGATAAATAAAGATCGATTGCTGCCCACACAAACTGTCAACAATGCCAATACTACGGCATCGGTGGCGAGCACAACGCCCGCCTCGGCTATAACGCCCCCACTGACCGCGCACGCACTGGGTGATTCCTATGCCATTGACTTGACCAAAGCCGCAACGGTTACCGAGAGTGGCAATCCGAGCGATGATCCCATCTTTAAGGTAATAATAGCTAGCCCGCAAGGTCAGTCTATCGATGTCATCGAGCAAAAATCTAAACCAACAAGTAGCGCTAAAACTAAAAACGACAATAAAAACGAAAACAAAAACAAAAATAATGCGAATCAGCCATTGTTATCCGCCACTATTACCACGGTGGTCGCTAATAAAAACCCATCGGCTGCAACGGTTGCCAGTGGCGCAGCGAGTACAGCGTTGCAAAACCAACATACCGATGCTGCTTTGGCGGCTACTTTGAGCGACTCACAATTTAACAATCATGCTGTCAAACTTGCCGCTAAAGCAAGCTGCTTGCCAGTTACCGATACCCATGATTTGACAAGTTTGGGTGTCACCATCCAGCCCACCATGAATTACTACAACTGCCAAATTAGCTTGCCTATCAAATCGATGATAAGCCAAATAGCTGGGTTAAGCAAAAAGACGGAAATCTTGGATAGTCTGACGCTCGATAAAGGGTTATCAGAAATTTTAACTAGCTCTACCAGCCATACAGCAGCTACCGCCTCTACGGGTTTGCCTGCTAGCACGGTCAGCGATTCTAGCGGCAATCAGCAAATACAGCTATACTATTTGGGTATTACTGAGCCAGTAAATCATATGAGTGCTACTGCTAGCACTGAGTTAGCCGCTTTACCCACCTCATCTGCCCATCTGAAGAGATAGTCCATGCCGTATTTAATTGCAAACAATCAGCGTATCACCATTGATTTGCCTATCTCTCATGAGATCGGCTCGGGCGGTATGGGCATTGTCTACCGTCTTGGTAATCTGTTTGGCACGGGCAATTTGGTGGCAAAAATCTTTAAAAATCCCACCGATCCCAAAAACCCCAGCCTTGCCAAACTACAAGCCATGATGGCGCGCCCGCCTGAGCATATTTATGAAGTGATTAATGGGGTAGGGTATACCCAGTTTGCTTGGGTGAGACATCTGATTGTCGGCGAACATGATGAGCTCATTGGCTATGCCATGCCAGAGCTGGACTTTGATAGGTCGTTATCGCTCAATCCTTTTATGTACCCAAGAGAGGCAGCAAAACTGACTGCGTATCAGCAGAGTCTCAATTATCGTGTGCAGCTGTGTGCCAATATTAGCGCCTTGATGGCGGACTTGCATGGTCATGGGCATGCCTTTATTGATTTTAAAGAAGCCAATATACGTCTGATGCCAGAGCCAAGCACGGGCATGGATGATGATTATAAAGGCTTTATCGTTGGGTTTATCGACTGTGATAGCTATCGTATTACTGGCAGTGATGGCAGCGTTTATCCAAGTCCTGTAATCTCACCTGAAATGACCAGTCCTGAATACCATGAACACAAAGATATTGGTTTGTTGGATGAAAAACACGACCGTTTTGTACTGGCGATTGAGCTGTTTAAAATTTTAAACAATGGTATTCATCCTTTTTATTTTATCCCTGTGTCAGACCGATTAAAAAATGCTGCCCATCGCAATACCGACCAATTCATCAAAGAGCGGCTATATGCTTATGGCTTGCAGCCACAGCCAGAGATTGCACCGCTAAAAAATAGCATTCATGTGTGTTGGGATGACCAAACCCGTGCAATGTTTGATAAAGCGTTTTTATCGACCAATCCAACTGATCGCCCAAGCGCTGCCGAGTGGGAAAATCATCTACGCGGATTGGTTCAACACCGCCAGTTTAAAGTGTGTGAAAACTATCCCAATGATGCTAGCCACATTCATTTTGTCGGTAAACCCTGTCATCGCTGTCTGTTTTTAACCGTACCCAATAACCCGTTAACTACGCCCGTACCCGCAATTAGCGCTGCAGCGACAACCAGCGTCTGGCAAACCACGCCCAACCGTGCTTCTGTAGCGTCCACTGCCGCAAATCCCCCAAATCATCGGCCAAGCGCGGCTTTGACCGGTTTGATGGATGATGAGACATTGGCAAATAATCGTCGGCTTGAGCAATCGCTCAATACTCAGGCTAACAGTCACAGGGGCACACCGATCCAGCCCATCAATGTAGTCAATGCAGTCGATGACGCGACCCAAACAACGGCGACTCATTCAATGGCGATGCCAGACACAATGGCAGATACGATGACAGCACCCACTTCGCCACCGCATACCACTGCCACCGGTGAGGTATCTGTCAAAAAGCCCTCTAAAGGGTGGCTGATAGCGATGATTGCTGCCCTAGTGGCAATCGGTGGCTATGGCGTATCAAGGTTAAAATCCGCCTCAACACCCATAACATCACAATCCGCCACTAACAATCAGTCCGATAATACCAAAGCGGCAAGCACCGATGATAATCCACAAAAAAAACCAAAAAGCCAAAATAGCTACAGCACCATCATCAAATCGCTGCCAACAGCAAAAGCCACTATGACGCAAGCGCTTAAAGCGCAAAATGGGTTTTTTTCTTCCTCGTCGCAAACTAGCGTAGCCAAGCTGTATCAAGACACGCTCGGTATTAGCCCTGAGTTTTTTGATAACGTAGTCAAGGTGGGTGAGTTTGCCGAGCCATCGCTCAAACAGCTGCAAGAGCTTGGTTACAGCCAAGATATCAATGCGACAAAGCAATACTCGCTTGAAGCCTTTCGCAACGCGGATATGGGCTATTTTAAACAGCAGCCGATAAATAAAACGCTCGCCAAACAACTCAATGAAGCGGCAAAAAGCTATTACTGGCGCAAAAAAGACCCAAAAGCCGCCGCTTATCTTCAAGCGCAAGCAGTGAAATACAATCCCAACCAAGGCGAATATGTCGCTAATTTCGCTTATTATTTATTTAAAAATAACTATCCTTATAGCAAATCTTTTTTGCTTTATGCGCTACAAACGCCGCGTGATAGCAGCAAATACCCCAATACTTATATGATTGAATTGGCAGCGGCAATGGCACTGCAAGTGGGTGATGACAAAGGCGCAGTGGGGTCGTTATTGGCACAGTTTTATACCACGGACGATCAACAAAAACGTTGCCAAAACATGTTAAATTATCCGCAAACCTATCCAGAACTGGTACCCATCGCCGAGAAAGTATTAGCCATTATCGACCAGCAAAACAGCAGCGGCGCCAATCCTGTACCTGCTGAGTGCTTGCCGCCATACAACTGGGTCGTTGGATCGTCAAATTAGTTTATCAAATTGAAAATATGAAAATAGGGTAGTAAACATCTATGATTATTGTCTGCCAACAATGTGGTCAAAAATTACCAAAAACTGCGGTTATGTGCCCAAATTGTGGCAGTCGTCAGTTTGCGCAACAATTTGATAATCATACTCAGCCGCAGCAAGCAAATTCGTTTGTACAGTCAAGTGGCTATAATACCTATGACGCGACCCAGCCCGAACATTCCACTTGGCAAAGTCATACGCCAAATCCATCTGCAGGCAATTATCAACCGACCGATATGCCAGCTATTCAGGCTAGTCAACCCATGCAGCAACCTGCTCAACCAATCTATGCCCAGCCTAACTATTAACAGCCTGATATTGCTCAGGCGTCAAATCCACCCGCACAACCCACTGACTATGCGACTCCTTATGTCGCTCCTGCAGTGCAACCCCAGCAACCTAGCCAATACCCAACGCCTGCTACCAATCAGCTGCCTTCGACCGCGCTGCAGACTCGTAAGCCGGCTTATACCATGCTATATGCAGGTTTTGTGCGCCGCGCATTGGCTTATCTATTTGATTTAGCGTTAGTGAGTTTATTATTGGGATTGGCTTATCAATTATTGTTGCCGCAGATTTTACCGCAGCTTGGCATTCGTGGGTTTACCGATCAAACGCTTGCCTTGATAGCGTATGGATTTTATTTGTTTTATATGACGTTATTGACCTGTTTGGGACGACAAGCAACGGTGGGCAAGGTGATTATGGGTATGTGGGTGTTTGGTATGCAGGGTCAACGGGTTAATTTTTTCCATGCGTTAATCCGCGAAACCTTAAAGCTTATCTTATTGCCATTTGGTTTTTTGATGTGGTTTACCGCCCGAAAACAAACGCTGCATGATTTAATCGCACGCACGGTGGTGTTGTATGACCCCAATTAATTTTTAAACAGGGATAGCAATAAAAAAGTTAATCAATTTGGAAAACCCCATGCTAAACATAGTGAGTCGTACAAAAGCCAGCAAAAAACCCAACGCCAAAGCGCAAACGTTGAGCGAAATCATGATTTTAGCGGTGGTATGGCTCCTGTTAATTGGCGCATTTTTACTGGCAGATTACGCCCATTCGCCCAAACTGCAGCGTTATCAACTCGAATTGATGAGCTATACCGAAGGCATCGCCAAACCGCAACTGCTCAGCAAGTATTGTGGCGACAACGTTATTACTAATCTGTATGACAACCGTAATAACCGCAATTATGGCATGACTCAAGCCTGTGCCCAAGCCAGTCAGCCCGCACAATTAATGAGTGAGGCAAAGCAACATTTTGTTAAAACCCAGCACGCTTTAGCGGCCGCATGGCAAACCCAAGGCAAACAGCAACGCCAAACCGAGCTGGTTGAAAATGAAACCGAAGTGAATTTGGGTGGCGATAAACTCAGCAATCGCCAAGACTGGCTACACCTTAACGCTAGTGGTCAACTTGATAGTTTAAACAACCTAATGGCGGTGAAAACCGATAAATTCTCGCCCGCCGACCAAGCCAATTTTGCGGTGTCATTGCTTGCGGTTGCCGATGGCAATCGACGTTTTGCCTACAATCGCCTGTTTAGCAATCAGCCTGCCATTGCCAAACTGTTAAATCAATCAGCAAATGATGTTGCCAGTATCTATGACGCCAATAACAACCAACAAAAAGCCCTGCAAGCGAACAATTTACTGCCATCAATTGGCACGCCCATGCATTTGGGAATGCTCACGCAGGTGTGTATTTGGTCATGGGTGACGTGGGGATTGCTATGGCTGTCGCGGCGTAAGCATTGGCTAGAAGTGTTACCGATAGCCATCACCGTGTGGGGACTGGTCATTGCCGGTGTTAGCCATACAGTGATATTGCCGATGATGGTGGGGGGTGTGATGTTTTGCGTCGGCGTGTTACTGAGTGTATTGACGATTTTTTCGCCCATGCGTCGGTTGATGGAAAAATTCCCCGACAACCGTGCCATGCTGTCATCCGCGTGGATTTATCCGTTATTTGTAGGCTTTGCCACCTTTGGCTTGATGATTTTATTTGATTTAAGCACGCGTAGTTATTTGTCACTACGTTATATTTTCCTCAATCATTTCAAAGATTTGTTTTGGTGTTTTGTGTTTATTAGCCTGGCTCGCCCGATTAGCAGTTTGCTGAGTTGGGGGCTTAAAATCCTCGTTGCCAATAACTTACTACACAGCAGTTGGGGCAATGTTAAATCGGCGATGACTAAAGCGCGTGTGTGGCTACTTGCCTTTGCGGTGGGCTATTTGGGCTTGGCAGTGTTGATTCACAGTGACAGTGCGAAAGTCGCTGAACTGTCAAAAATTTGGCTGATGGTGTTTTTGGGCGTGTTTTTGGCGATTAACCAACGCGGCTTGATTAATCATCTGTTTTTCCGCTCCAAAAAAATGACCCTGCTGCTTGCTTTTGCGGTGGTGTTGCCGTTTATCGCACTGGGTATTGCCAATGAAAAAGGCACCATGCTGGTATTTTTGTTTTTGTTTACCTTTTTGGTAGGTGTGGCGCTATCCAACAAAATTTTCCAAATGGGCGGTCGGGGTTATATTTTGGGCGTGTTGTCGAGTACCGCGATTTTGCTTTTGCTGATGATGGTATTGGTGAATTTAAGCGGATTTGATGCGCGTACTGCCGAGCGGGTCAATGCTTGGGTCAATCCGTTTGTGGCGAGCAACGATCAGATGGCGATTTTGCATTGGTTTCGCGATAGTGTGCCGATGATTGGCTATGGGTTTGGCGATATTCCGTGGTGTGGTTATCACTTAACAAACAGCCATTTATCGGGCTGTCAGGGCGTGCCGCTACAGATGCAAAGTGACTATACGATTACCTCGGTGATGGCAGTGGTGGGTATCGGGGCCAGTGTGGTGCTGATGATGGTGTATTTTGCGTGGCTTGCGCTCATTGCCCGTCAGCAGATGGCGTTTGCCAGTGAGCAGATGAAATCACGGCTGTTGTCGGGCGGTTATTTTTTGCTGGCGTGGGTGATTTTGCTGTGGGTGGTGATTACGGTGTTTCAGGCACTTGTCACCATTTCGGGGAATTTAGGAATTTTACCGCTCACGGGGGTGACGTTGCCGTTTTTAAGTTATGGCACCAGTAATTTATGGCTCAATAGTATTATGCTCAGTTTGGCATTATTTCAGCCAAAGTTGATGTTGGACGGCAATAAACCGTAAACCTTATGCTCAAGAACTTATCCAATCGTAGAAACGTCAAATTTTAGTAAGGCTTGCAAAAATTAAAGGTTCAAAATGACCGAAAACCAAACCCCGAAAGACGAAAACAGTCAAGAAACTATGAACAGTGGCGATTTAGAAACTGTCAACAACACAGGTTCTGACACGCTGTCACAGGACGAAAATGTCGCTGATTCAACCACAGAGGTCGAACAAATCACCACGCCTGCCAATGCATCCGACAATACGCAAGCAAGTAAAACAAAAAATACTAACAAAAAAATCAAAAACGACGGTAAAGTTGCTAGTTTTCGGGTTTCTCAAGCGCTTTACAAAACCATTTTGACCAACTTACAAGTGATTTTGGTGGTGTTTGTTGTCGGTCTTATCGGCTGGGTGGCGTGGTATCTCTCGCCCTTAACCGCCTCAAATACCACGTACAATGCAGAGGCGAATGAAAACGCCGTGTCACTTGTCGTCGATAACCTAGGTATGGCAGATGTGGTCAACCAAGCCAACAGCCAAAATACTAATACCCAAAGTGCAAACGCTAATTTATCAACTTCGGTCAACGCCACGCCTGCCAAAACGTGCGATTTAACTCAGCCCAAAAACCAAGCCCGTTTTACCGACAGTATCAACCGAGTCAATCAAAGTCTGCTCAGCTTGTATCAGCAAAAACGTCTGGCCAACCAATACCAATTGCAAACTGCCAGCCTTTGGCAACAAGCCTGTGAGCAACATATCAACGAAGACGCGTTAGCCTTTGCGCTAAGAACGCTTGCCAGCCCTGAGCGATTGTTGCAGCTACAATGGCGAGAACAACAGCCCAATCGCCGCAACCAAAACGACCCCAATGTCGCCCATATGCCAATCAATTGGCTCACCCAAACCAACCCTTGGTATGGGCTACCGGGCTGTGTGTATATCAAAACCGCCAAAACGGCGGACAATCAAACAGGCTACCTGTATGTCGATAATCGTGGCAATACCATGACTGACACAGGTGACGTTGATCCATTAACCCAACTTTGTAATAACCCTAGATTGATTCCGGTGTCGGTCAAATCGTTGGCGGTTAAACCATTGACAGGGGCGGCGACTTTACCCAATGCGCCAGCATCTGACCCCAACAATGCTTTTACTAAAACCAAAAACGATGTTCAAAACCAAGCCAATGGCGTGCTGCAAACCCTACAAGACAAACCCACGCAAGACCCGAAAAAACGGATTGCCTCCACCAGCAAAACTGAGGTTGCTTTACCGACCAATCTAGGGTTGATGTATAGCGAATTGTCCAACATTCACGCCAGCCATTTTGACCGTCAGTTATTGGACGCTTATCAAAGCTACCAACAAAAAAATGATCAACGCAGCTGGTGGCAAAAACTCACGGCACCGCCAATCAATAGTATCAATATCGATGGCTCGGATATCAAAATCGGCTACAACATGGCGTTAACCCTGGATCCCGCTGTACAGACCACCGCCCAGCAAGTAGCGGACTGTGTCACCAATAACCCCAATGGCACGGACTGTAATAACGTGCTATCGCCTGCGTTGCAAAACGTCGCCAATGGCATGTATGAGAACGCCTTGGTACGCAGTATCGGTATCGCGGTGATTGATGTCAAAACCCAAGGCGTGCTTGCCCTTGCTAGCGCTGACTCCAACTGCTACCGTGCCGATAATGGCGATACCACCATTAAGCCCACAGGCTGCCCGATACTGTGGAAAAAAGACTGGAGCAAGCAAAACCTCATGAACCATGCGTTATACCAAACCGTATACCCAGGTTCGACCGTTAAAACCGTACAAGCATTGGCACTGGTACGCGCCAATCCACGGTTTAAAAATATGCAAACCCCTGAAGCGCAATATCTCAAACAAGTGATAGCAAGCTCATCTACCGAAAAAGTGGCGAATTTTTTATATTGTCAACGTACGACCAGTGCGATGTCATTACAACGTGACCGACAAGGCGTTTGCCCAGGTATGCCCGCCTTTAAAAAAGCCAGTGATGACATGGGCTGGAGTGTGAATTGCGCGGATAAAGGGGGAGTAAATTGCGGATTTAAAGATTTACTGTTTGGTAAAGCCTATAATAGCGACCCGATGCTACAAAGCCGCTATTTTTCAGGTGTACTGCTCACCGATGGCAAGCAAGATTACACCACCAAGCAATTGCAATTTAGCGAAAGCCAAGTGGCAAGCTGTGTCAAAGCCAATGGCGGACGTATGAACGGGGCGTGTCGTCAAGGGGGCGATATGCTCAATGCCAGCATGAACCAAGTGTTTGGCGCAGGCAATGCCAAAACCTCGGTACTGGGTGTATCGGATATGTTTGCCAATCTGCTGATTGCCGATAATGGCGCGACCCAACGTCGCGGCGTGCATTTGATTGAGGATTTGTGGGGCGTCAATCAAATTCCGCTGCGCCCTAAAGCCTGGCGAGGCGATGCCCAAAGCCAAGAGATATTGACCACAGCTACTAGCCAACTCGGCGCCATGCCTCTGGGCATCAACCAATCTGACGCCCGTGGTGCGCTTAATTTATTATCAGGTACGCTGCTAGCAGGCACAGGTTTGGGCGGCGGCAATGGCACAGCTTTTGCTGCCTGTAACCAAGCGATTGGTAGCTGTGCTTGGACACAGGGCGTGATAGTGGGCAAAACAGGCACACCCGGCTTTAACTACCCAACCACACAAAACGGTCGCAGCTTTTATACCCCCAATGTCACCGTCAGTATGGTGGCAAATCTTTGTAACAATGCGGACATTCGCGCAGGCAAAACTCAGCCATCGGTGGCGTGTTATGCTCGTCCGTATAAATGGTTTGTCTATGGGCTAAAAGATAAAACTGGCAAATGGGATAAAGCGGTAGCGGTATTGGTTGAACGTAACTGGACTAAAAACGGCTTGGTCGATGACCCTCGCGATGGCATTAATCGAGCAGTACAGGCAGGTATGATGTTAGCCAAACAGATGTATCAAAGCTCAGCAATTAGCCGTCCTACCAGCGACAACCCATTGGCCGACTCAGTGGCGAGTCCAGTAACTGATACTACGCAAGCTGTTAAAAAAACACAACATCAATCAAAAAGTTAACCATTAAGAGTAAATTATGGCTTACATCACCACCAATCACCGTTTTATCATTGACGACAAACACCCAAGCGATGTGTTTGATGAAATGGAAAATTTCTTTAGCCTTTACACCACCGCCATTGATGACTTACAACGGGTGAGCGTTCAGCTCTCGGTGCCGACGAGTTTTGATATCACTGCCAATAAGAAACTGGCAGAAAGCTACCGACAATTTACCCAAGCGCTCAAATACACCATGCCTGATATTCATATTTTGCCGATTAAAACCCATGCCGCCCAAAAAGCGGATGACGACGACACAGCCAGTGAAGCAGATAATTCGGTCATTTTGCTGATTCAACGGCTTGATGGCTATGCCCTAGATGACGAAGACGAGAACCCCAGTCTATATCAAAGCCTGTTAGGGCGACTGATTCCACGTTTTGTTGAAGAAAAATCCGAGGCGGGATTCTACCCTGAACGCGCCCCAATCACTTTGCCTGAACCTATCGGGCAACCAGCATCTTCAGCCCCGATACCTGTATCACCGCAGTATCCAAATCCAACCCCGTCCGTTTCGCCACCACCACAGCCTACTCAAGCTTATCAAACGCCTGTGCAACCAACACTACCGCCTTCAAACCCCAATCCAGTGCCTGCAGTTGCGCCGATGCAGCCGCCGCTGGTAAATACTGAGCCTATGCCATCTGTATCCTCTAATCCACAACCTACGAGGGTGCAAGCGCCAACAGCTGCGCCCAAACCGATGTTAACTGTGTTGCCAAACATCCAAAAATCCGCCAAGCCGTACCAAGATTTATTGACCGATGCGATTATGGCAGCGGCGAAACAATTGGTGGATAAATCCCAAGTGATTACTCAAATCACATTAAAATCCAATGATGGACTGACAACCGCGATGGTGGAGCAGTTATTTAGCAGTTTTAATCATGCCCATGAATCCACCCATACCCCGCATGATGCCATTGATTTGGTATCTTACGGTTATGAAGTATTAAAACCCAAGCTTGCCACAATTGGGGTAACCTTGTCCGACGAAGCGCAATTTGGGTTAAAAGCCAAAGTGCCAGCCACGCCAACGGATATCGCACGTTTGCAAAAAGGTGAGGTGTTTAGCAATGAGATTAAACTGGGTGTTAAATTCATGACTCAGACTCAGACTCAGACTCAGGCACAGCCAAACTCAAATCATCATATCCCAGCAAGCCTGCCCGCTTTTAGTACTGCTAGTACTGCGCCACGCCAAGCGCAAAGCAAACTGCCGCAGTTGAACCAAAATCTGCAGCAGATTGTTTTGACCATAAAATCTGTGGATGGGCTAGGGGAGCGCCAACAAAAAGTACGCGAGTTTCCGATTGTGTTTGCCAGTCGGGAAGCACAAATCGCGCATGCCTTACGTCTATTTGCTGCCAATGACCTAAAGCCGGCCAGCGGCGTGTATTTTGCGATTGTCGAATCTCAAGGGCAGCTGCTGATTGATGAGATTGACCCTAACATCAGCATTACCCGAAACGGTCAACCCATCAACCGACATGATGTTTTGCTGCCCAATGATGTGCTAAGCATTAATCATGCGATAACTGTGCAGTTGTTGTTAGCCCAATAAATAGGCGTAAAGTAAAACAGCATCGATAAAGTGATTTTTTAAAATGATAGATTTAACATGATAGAGCGCGGCATAAAACCCAGTAAGTTATATTTACCCCATGATAAGTCGTTTGTGGGTGGGCGGCTTATCGATTATTTGGCAGCGCATTTTTCCCATATTAGTTTGGCAAACTGGCAACGACGATTTGACAGCGGTTTAATTAGCCTTGAGCGTGGTGAGCCACTTAAACAAGATTCGCCCTATTTGGCAGGGCAAACCATCTTGTACTATAGGCAGGTTGAAAATGAGCCTATCATTCCATTTGAGCCCCATATTCTTCATTTGGATGAACATTTACTGGTGGTCGATAAACCGCATTTTTTACCCGTTACACCGTCAGGTCACTATGTCAGCCAAACCCTACTAGCCAAATTAAGAAATCATCCAGACTTACAGCAGTTAGCCGTGAATGATATTTCACCTTTGCATCGGTTGGATAAGGACACGGCAGGCGTGATGTTATTATCGGTTAATCCAAGTAGCCGCGCTTGCTATCATGCGCTGTTTGCCGATAGACACATACACAAAACTTACCATGCCATAGCACCGACTCGCAGCGATTTAAGTTATCCCTTTCACATTCATTCCAGACTTGAGCGTGGCGAGCCGTTTTTTTTGACCAAGACGACCCAAGGTGAGCCAAATGCGCACACTATGATTGAATTGATTGAAAATAATGGGGCGTTTAGCTTATACCGATTAACCCCGGTGACAGGCAAAAAACACCAGTTGCGAGTGCATATGGCTAGTTTAGGAATGCCACTGTTAAATGACAATTTTTATCCCACTGTCAAACCTAAAGGTACAACCGATTTTGCAAAACCGTTAAAATTGCTGGCAAAATCCATTGCGTTTATTGACCCATTGACTAACGAATTAAGGGATTTTAATAGTAATTTGAGTCTAAATTAATACAAAAAACAAATTGACTAGAGATAAAACTAGGTAAGGTAAGTTATGCAAATGAATGATTTTTCACAGGCGATTAATGTGCTACAAGCACGTTTTGGCAATCAATTATCGACCAATTTAACCACTCGTGAACAGCACGCCCATACTATGAGCTGGCTACCCAATGAGCCTGCCGATGCTGTTTTGACCGCTCACAACAAACACGACGTCGCCGATGCCGTCAAAATTTGCAACGAGTATAAAATGCCTGTGATTGCCTTTGGTGTTGGTTCATCGGTAGAAGGTCAGCTTAATGCCCCTCATGGCGGATTGTGCATTGATATGTCTGCGATGACCGAGATTTTGCAGGTCAATGAAGCGGATTTGACCGCCACCGTACAGGCTGGCGTGACTCGTGAACAGCTCAATCATCATTTGCGGATGACTGGGCTATTTTTTCCCATTGACCCTGGGGCAAATGCCACGCTTGGCGGTATGGTCGCCACTCGGGCGTCTGGCACGAATGCGGTGCGTTACGGTACGATGAAAGATGTCGTGCTGTCGCTTGAAGTCGTCATGCCAAACGGTGAAATCATCCACACAGGCACACGAGCCAAAAAATCATCGGCAGGCTATGATTTGACACGGCTGATTATCGGCTCAGAAGGCACGCTTGGTATTGTGACCGAGATTACGGTGAAACTGTTTGGTGTGCCAGAATGCACAGGCTCTGGGATTTGCCATTTCCCAAGCATTGACTTGGCGTGTCAAGCAGTGATGACAACCATTCAATACGGGTTGCCAGTGGCTCGCATTGAGCTACTCGATGCGGTGCAGATCAAGGCATGTAATGCGTATTCCCAATTAACCTTAAAAGAAATGCCAACCTTGTTTGTCGAATTTCATGGCACAGAAAATGGCGTAAAAGAACAAGCCGAATTGTTTGCAAGTATCATTGCTGAGTATCAAGGGCAAGACTTTGCGTGGGATACTGCCGAAGATAAGCGTAAACAGCTTTGGACGGCTCGCCACAATGCCTATCACGCCAGTCGAGCGTTACGCCCAGAATGTGGCAGTTTATCGACTGATGCGTGCGTGCCAATCTCGCGCCTTGCTGAATGCGTCACCGAAACGGTCAAAGACATCGAAAGCACAGGGATGCTTGCCCCGATTGTCGGTCATGTGGGCGATGGCAATTTTCATGTGTTGCTGCTCATCAATATGAAAGAAGAAAATGAAGTGAGAACCGCTGAAGGCATTTTACATCGCCTAGCCGAGCGAGCGATTGACATGGATGGAACTTGTACAGGTGAGCATGGGATCGGGCAGGGTAAACGTAAATATATGGATAAAGAACATGGCAATGCGATTTATTTTATGAAAGCGATTAAAAACGCCATTGACCCAAACAATATCATGAATCCTGATAAAATTTGGTATTAATTATTGATTTCATGATTATCTAATCATAATTATTTAATCATATTTTTGAGCTGTTCGCTCGCGAGTTTGACATCTTTTTGCCCCAAAATTGCAGAAACGACTGCTACGCCGTCAATCACACCACCAGTGGACATTTCGGCAGCTTGGAGCGCTTGTTGTAAGGCGGGCAGGGTGGTGTGATTGATACCACCAATGGCAACAATCGGAAGCGTTACCGCTTGTCGTATTTGCATTAAGCTCGCTATGGTAACTGTTTGGGCATCTTGTTTGGTGGATGTGGCAAACATCGCGCCAACGCCCAAATAATCTGCGCCGTCTGCTTGCGCTTGGATGGCTTGCTGGACGGTGCGCGCGGAAACCCCAATGATTTTATCCTTGCCTAAAATTTGCCGAACCACGCGACACGGCAAATCACTTTGACCGATATGCACCCCATCTGCCTCAACTGCGAGGGCGATATCGACACGGTCATTAATCAGTAATGGCACGTTATAGCGGTGGCAAATCGCTTTGATACGCAGCGCGCGCTCATAGAACTCTTTGCTAGCAATCGCTTTTTCTCGAAGCTGCACCAATGTCACGCCGCCCAATATCGCCTGTTCAACGGCTTGTTCAAGCGTCTGCTGTTGCAGGCAATTGCGATCTGTGACCAAATATAGCCGATAATCAGCACGGTTATGCATCATGTTTGACTTCCCATATCATATTGACATGCTCAATGCCATCTTCAAGGTAATAGTCACCTTGTATACAAAAGCCGAGCGCTTGATAAAATTGTATCAGATACGTTTGAGCGGCGATAAAAATCGGCTGGCTAGGGTAGTATTGCTGGCAAATTTCAATGGCTTTTTGCATCAAATCACGCCCATAATGATGACCACGAAAATCGCCAACCGTTAACACGCGACCAATCGCGACATAACCCAAATAATGATAATCGGGTGGGATAATCCGCGCATAACACGCCAGACTATTATCAATAAAACCCTGTAAATGCCAACACAGCAAATCTGTGTCATCAATGTCTGGATAAGCGCAATGTTGCTCTACAACAAACACATCACAACGCGCCTTAAAAATGCCATACAAGGCTTGTGATGATAACTGTGGCAGTAGATTAAGTGTAAACGTTAGCATACGAATAAATCGAACATCTGCATTATTTTAAGCTGGCTTGGCTGTCGATAGTATGCCATTTGACCATTTTTTTACCCAATAACGGCAAGCAAAACGAAGGCAATTGGTACGCGCCAATCAGCGGTAAAAACATCGCACCCATAAACGGCGTGGTGATGGTATACGCCAATAACACATTGCGGCCACCGCACGCCAGCGCAGAGATAATGGCGTTTTCATAGCCAAAGCGGCGGTATAAAAAATAGGCAGAAAAGTAAAATACTAACGACAAGACAGTGCCTAAACCAAACAAGCTTAACGCCTGCATGGGATTGGTGTCAAAGGTATGTCTAAAGCCCGACATCAATCCAAGCGGAAACATCATCAGTAGAATAATGTTAAACTTAGCAATTTTTGGATAATAAGTATTGAGCGTATCACGGGGAATGTATTGGCGTGCTGCGACCGCCAAAATCATGGGGGCGATAATGTAAATTAATAACCGCTTAATATACAGTACAAAGTCTAAATGGGCGTCCTTGCTGCCAAGCAACCACAATATCACCAGTAAGCTAACAGGCATCACCAACGTGGCTGTGATGGTTTTTGCCATGGCTAATAGTGCATCAAAACCCACTGCATTCACAATAGCGCCCGTACCAAATAGCGGTGCGGTGGCTGACAGACCCGCGATAGCCAACAACAAATCACCACGGACACCTAGCAAATAAGCAATCAAGGTCATGGCTAAGCTCATCAGCGCACTTTGGAAGATGGCAAATCCCCAAACATATTGGGTCGTCATGCGCCTAATCAGCTGGGTTTGGTCAATGCCCAACAAGGTAAAAAACATCAAGAAAAATAAAATCTGCGGCAGAAGCCCAAGGACAAAATGCGACAAGTCAGGAAATATAAATCCAATCACGCCAAACAATGGCATAAAAATCGTACTGTGACGGGCAATAAATCCAATCATGATAAATCCTTGGCGATTTTAATGATAAACAATAAATAAATAATTGAGTGAGCATACTACTCATTATTGATTGATAAATGCAAATGATTTTGCTGCTAATTGTCATTTCATCATTAAATTAATCACTATGCCATATATACCATTTTTGACGCCGATAGCTTTTATTTCGCATAATGTATATTATGTTAAATAAAATAATTTAAACTAAACGCTAACTGCCACTCAGCTCACTGTATATGCTAACGGTCTTTCACAGCTTGCAATGCGTTATCAAGATTTTGGTTCACTGTCTTTTCTATCAGCGGCAAAAAACTTTTGAATAAAAACCCAAGCTTTGCTTGCATATCAAATACCTTATCATCTACTGTTAACGTACCTGTCACACCGGCACGAGAAAAGTTGACGCGTATTTGCTCATCACTGCGCACTACATCGCAATGCATTTTATAGTCTTTTTCTGCTGAGACAATCCAGTCTTCGGTTATTCCAAAGGCTTGGGCTTTACTGATGCCATGCTCACGATGAATCACAAAATTACTCATACTTTTCTACTTTTTTTCTACGCTGTCTTGGATTTTTGGCTATTTATTGTTAGTGGTCTGCGTTAGCTTAATCTAGGTTAGCCCTTCAAAACACGTGCGGGTCACGATAGCGATAATCTCATCATCGTCATACAGCTGCGACGAGCGTAAAAAACCCAGTACAGGGTCACAAGCTCTGGCATATAAGGTATATAAAATTGCCAGTCCTGGTATGTTGCTTTGCAACTTGCCCTCTGCTTGCGCTTGCTCAATCCATTCACCGATGCTATCTGACAACATGACCAAGTTGTTGGTGTAATCATCATTGGCAATTAGCAGCTCGCGCAGCTGGGAGTTTTCACTCGGCAGATTTGGCATTTTTTGCGCCAGTTTTAGTCGCATCGCCCACTGTGTCAGCGCTTTGAGCTTATCGATGGCGGTTTGGTCGGTCGCGTTTAGCTGATTGATGATCTCAAGCGCTTTGTGCATGATATCAACCAGTGCCGCCATGCCTAGCGCTTCTTTACTGGGAAAATGTCGATACAATGACGCCTTGGCAATGCCCACCGTATCAGCAATCTCATCGACGGTCATCGCGTCATAGCCTTTGGTGGCTAACAAATGGTTGACCGTTTCAATAATCAGCGACTCACGCTCTAGCATCATTCGCTGTTTAAACGTTAACTTTTTCATCACAAGTTTCTAATGTTTTTCAGGTTTCTAATATTTATGAGGTTAAAAATTAGCTAATATTATACTACAAATGTTTTTATGATACTTATTATTTGATTATATACCAATAATTATATTTTTATACTAAATAGTATAAAACCTATTGCTAACTATCCGCTACTCTTTTATAGTATGCGGTAAGTCGTTTTCAAAATTTTGTATTGAGTTGTTATATTGAGTCGCTATGATGCCAACCTCCAATCCCTCAAAGCCTTTATCCATCGTCATTACAGGTGCAACCTCAGGCATCGGTTTACAGTTGGCAATGGATTATCTAAGTCAAGGTCATGAGGTGTATACGGTGGGTCGAAACAGCGATGTTTTGCACACGTTGGCAGCAATGGGAGCAAAAACGATTCAGCTCGACTTAACCGAGTATGATGCCGTGATGCAAGCTTTTAGCGACATTAAAACGCTGGATTTATTCATCGCGGCAGCAGGTGTTTGCGAATACATTGACATGCCAAACTTTGATTCGCGGTCTATCATGAGGGTGATGAATGCAAATTACGGCTCGTTAGTGCATGCCATCGAAGCGCTACTACCCGCCCTCACGGCAACTAAAGGTAAAATTGTCACCGTCGGCTCTGCTTCTGCTTTGGTGCCCTTTGTGCGTGCAGAGGGGTATGGTAGCTCAAAGGCGGCAATCCATTATCTGAGCAAAACCTTGCAAATGAGCCTGCAACCTTATGGGGTCAAAGTGGCTTTGGTAGTACCGGGCTTTGTCAAAACGCCGATGACGCTGCAGAACGACTTTCCAATGCCTTTTTTGCAAACCGTACAGCAAGCCAGCCAAGCCATTCAACAAGGGATTGCCAATGATGATAATGTCATTGAATTTCCGCAGATATTGGTACAGCCCTTAAAGCTGTTGTCGCAGTTACCTGATGCAGTATGGCATTTTGTGGGCTCAAAACTTTCTCATACGACTTAATCATTTGGCTTGGTTTTAAAGGTATATCCGCACATGGCAGTGTTTACAAAAAAATCCCCGCACTATAATCACACAGCCCTTAAGCCTGTGGTGGCTAATACTATAGTAGCCAAGCCTACTAAGCCAAATAGTACCACACCAAAGATTGCCATTATTGGCAGTGGTGTATCAGGGCTAACATGTGCGTATTATCTCAAAGACAGTCATGCAGTGACGATGTTTGAAAGCAATGATTATTTAGGCGGGCATGTCAATACGTTGGATGTCACCGTTACCGAGCGCTCAGCTTTTAAAAATCCGTTTAAACCATCAACCGAAAAAGTCGCTATCGATACAGGGTTTATTGTATTTAATGAGCGTACTTACCCCAATTTTATTCGCCTACTGGATGAACTCAACGTGCCATTTCAAAAAGCTGAGATGAGTTTTTCGGTTAAAAATACTTATATTAATTTTGAATACAATGGTCACACTTTAAACAGTCTTTTTTCTCAGCGTCGCCATGTGCTAAGCCCTCGATTTTGGCAATTTGTTCAGCAGATTTTACGCTTTAATCGCGAGACCAAATCACTATTAGCGAATTTTCGCCAAGCCGATAAAATGCAGCAAGCGGCTTTAAGCCAGCAAACACTCGGGGATTATTTAGACAGTCATGACTATGGCGAGTTGTTTAAAACCAACTACTTGGTGCCGATGGTATCTGCGATATGGTCGATGGGAATGAATGACGCCAAGCGTTTTCCCCTACTCTTTTTTGCCCAGTTTTTTGATAATCATGGTCTGCTAGATGTGGTCAATCGCCCACAGTGGTTTACCTTGGTGGGCGGCTCAAAGCAATACGTCAATGCCTTAATCACTCAGCTCGCTGCAGCAGGTACAACCCTGTATATCAATACCCCCGTGCAATCGGTCACGCGTGGCAAGGATGGCGTTAGCATTGAATTTATTCATCAAGGTAAGCGTCAAACCCAAGTGTTTGATGACGTTGTATTTGCTTGCCATGCCGATGTAGCAAGACGTCTACTAGCCGACATCTCTGAGACAGAATCGGCTATTTTAGGGGCTTTTGACTATACAGATAACGAAGCGGTTTTGCATACTGACACCCAAGTTCTACCCAAAAAACCGCTGGCTTGGGCAAGTTGGAATTACGCGATAGATAAACCCACCGCGCGCGTGGCTGACCAAAAACCCATATTGACGTATCACATGAATATCCTTGAGCGATTGACGGCAAAACATAACTATTTGGTGACGCTTAACACACCGATTAATGAAGCGCATGTCATCAAACGTGTGGATTATCGCCACCCTGTATATGACAACAAAATGACTGATGCCCAAAAACGCTGGCATGAAATTTCAGCGAAGCGACATACCCATTTTTGTGGTGCTTATTGGTTTAATGGGTTTCATGAAGATGGGGTAAAAAGTGGCTTGCGGGTATGCAAAAGCTTGGGGGTGGATATCGATATTTTGGTCACTACCAATACCACAGCTGCTTCAACCGCTGCTCAAATCAAACGGCTGTCTAAGCCCAGTAATAAGCCCAGCAAACCGTCGGCAGAATTTACCGTGTCAAAGTTACCGAGCCATGCTGATAAAAAACGCTCGGTGCTGCAGCGACGGCAAGTAACCGCCACGACCAACCATGCGTTTTGCCAGAACCTAGCGCATGATGGTTTGTGCAACACCCATCAAAGGTAAATCATCATGACATTTGCCCATCAAATCCTGCAAGGTGTGACTTGGCATGCCAGAAAAATCCCTACCAGTCATGAGTTTCATTACCCCTATCGGTTTTAGGCGGTCAATTTAACCCAGCTAGCAGACAATCCATTACCTAAGGTCAATATGGTCGCCAGTCATGTGCCAACATGGTTGCCCCAATGGCTGAAAAAATCGCTGCAACAATCATTGAAGATCCCTCTGCTATCACAACACCATTGGGCGCTTTACCAATTCCATCAAGCAGATTATTTTGCTATCAATCGATTAGACGCCTCTTTGGATAACCGCCTAACCGCGTCAGTAGGACAACCTGCGCCATCGGCTGGTTTATTGGTCAAAGCGCAACAAACCTGGCAGCAATTGACTGGCAGTCAGCCGATTGGCGAGGTGGTGGCTTTGGTGGTGTTACGTAATATGGGTTGGTATTTTAGCCCTGTCAATTTTTATATTGGCTTTGATGAGAACCACCAGCCAAGCCATTTTTTGGCAGAAGTCTCTAACACCCCTTGGAACAAACGCCATTACTATGGTTTTTTACTCACAGGTGAAAAGACCTTGTATCAACATGACAAAGGTTTTCATGTATCGCCTTTTAATCCCATCAATCAGCAATATCATTGGCGTGTTGAGATTCACCCTAAACGCTATGCATCGGCAAATGACAATCCCGAGCAAAATGGCTTTGATGTTGTGATTGATATTGGACTGACAGATAGTCGCGGCAAAGTGTTTAATGCAGGCGTGAGTCTTAAAGGCGTTCAATTGGATGAGGCTTCGGTGATAACGGCGATTAAGCGCCGACCCTGGATGAGTGCCACATCACTACTGCGAATTTACTGGCAGGCTTTTAAATTATACGTGCTAAAACGTGTGCCTTATCAAGCTTATAACCAACGTTTACCCCAGTAATTTACTGAAATTTTTTATGGGAATTGACTATGACACCGTCTTCTTTAGAGGCTAAAAACACTGCAACCTCTCACCCGTCAAATCACCTATCAAAAGGTAAGGAGACTTTGGTTAAACGCCGTCAATCCGATTTAGCCAAGCGACGCTCGTTTACCGATTACCTACCCTACCCAATTGTTGACCATCTGCTCACGCCCGTTCAACAAAGTGCGGCAAAAGCAGCACGGCAAATAATATTTTTATTGCTATCAAAGCTCAAACGGGGTCATCTAACCATCATTGAAACCTTCCATCAGTCTGACGATATAGCAACTAAGGCAGCGACTAAGGCAGCGACTCATAAAACCTTCGGTGTTAGGGTAATGAATACTGAGCCTGTAACACAGTCGCCAGTGAGCGATACACAACGAACGCTAGGGGAACAAATTGGCAATCATCCTTTGGCAGTGACACTCACCATCCATTCACCGCAGGTGTATCAACACCTATTAACAGGCGGTTCGATTGCTTTTGCTGATGATTATATTGATGGTTTGTGGCAAGCCGATGATTTAACAGCATTTTTACGTTTGATTGCGCGCAATTTGACCCTCATCAATACCATAGAAGCCAAATTTGCCAATTTGACCAAACGCTGGGAACACCGCCAACACCGCAATCGGCATAATGATAAACGCAATGCCAAATCCAATATTTTAGCCCATTATGATATTGGCAATGCGATGTATGCATTATTTTTGGATGAGCGCATGATGTATTCATCGGCAATTTATCCGACACCCTCATCAAGCTTGGCGGTAGCCCAAACCCACAAGTTGGCAAAAATTTGTGAATTAGCTGAGTTAACAGCTGACGATCATGTCATTGAAATCGGCACGGGCTGGGGTGGATTTGCTATTTATGCCGCGACCCAATATGGCTGCCGTGTCACCACCACAACTATCTCAGACGCGCAGTATGAAGAAGCTAAACGCCGCATTGCCGCTGCCAATCTAACCGACAAAATCACCCTGCTAAAACAAGATTACCGTGAGCTTACCGGCAAGTATGACAAGCTGGTTAGTATTGAGATGATTGAAGCGGTCGGTCATGAATATCTGCCAAATTTTTTTGCCCAATGTAATCGATTGCTCAAAGATAATGGGCTGATGGTATTACAAGCGATTACCTTTAATGATCGGGGTTATCAAAAATATTTGCATGGTGTGGATTTTATCCAAACCCATGTTTTTCCAGGCGGGTGTTTATTGTCTAACAGTGAAATTCTCAGCCAAGCGCGTGACCATACCGATATGCAAGTAACGTCACTGGTTGATTATGGCTATGACTATGCCCGTACCTTGATTGATTGGCGCTATAACTTTATGCAGGCGCTACCGCAGCTCAAGGCACTTGGCTATGACGATGCGTTTATGCGTTTGTGGCATTTTTATTTTGCGTACTGTGAAGCAGGATTTTTGGAAAAAACCATTGGCGTGGTGCAAGTACGCCTTGAAAAAGCCCAGTACCGTTAACCCAATTTGCGCGGCAAAGGGTTCAGGACAATGGGTTCAGGACAATTAATAACAGGACACAAGGATTTAGCAATGGCACCATTAAACTATCTGTGGGTATATCTGATCGCCGTCATGGTATTTTTAGGTATTGATGCCGTATGGCTTAAAACCATGACCCAACGCTTTTATGCACCGCGCATTGGACATCTACTCAGTGAATCACCCAATATGACGGCAGCAGGCGTGTTTTATCTATTTTATGTTTTTGCGCTTTGTGTGGTGGTCATCTACCCGCAGCTAAAAGCTCACGCGTCATTGGCAGTACTGGCAGGATATGGGGTGGTCATTGGGCTAATGGCATATGGAACGTATGATTTTACAAGCTTAGCATTACTTAAAGGTTATGATAAAACTGCGGCACTGGTTGATTTCATTTGGGGCGGCTTGGTCACAGGATTAACTTGCGTAATTGTGGCCTTCATCTACAAAAACTGGTTGATGGATTAGGCTTACGCTAGGTACGAAGCTACCACCCTAATACAAGGCTAAGGTACAACTTCAAAGGAAAATTTTAAGGCAGATTTAAGGCATGATTTCTTTGCCATCCCAAGCCCAAATTTTGCCCGAGTCTTTAGGCGTCAGCTGATGCAAAACCTTAAGTAAACTTTGTGCGGAAAACGCTGGGGTAAATAATTTACCTTCTGCCACATTTTTTTGAAATGGTTTGGATAAATTACTGTCTACCGTGCCGGGGTGCAAAGCAACAATAATCGCGTTGGGGTTTTTTCGTTGCAGCTCGATGCTTAAATTTTTAATGCCCATATGTAAACTTGCTTTTGCCATCCGATAACCATACCACCCGCCCAAGCGATTATCCGAAATACTCCCTACCCGTGCCGACAATACGGCAAATAGGGATTGCGAGGATTTGTTTAAGGCGGGCAAGGCGTATTTGGCAATCATCATTGGTAATACTGCATTGACATGGAAATATTGATGCAGCTGATCGGCTGTGATATCTCGCAGCGATTTTTCAGGCGCGATGGGTTGAGCCCCGAGTTTAGAGTCATGTAATAACCCAATCGTCACAATAACACTGTCCAAGGCTTGAGTGCTACTAATAGCTTTGATAAGCGCGGCGATAGCCAGTTCATCATCAAAATCAAGCTGATGAGGGACGATATGAGGGTGGCTAAATGCCGGGGGTTTTCTGGCAATGGCATGAATGGTGGCATTTGGATAGGCGATAGCCAAACAATCACAAAATGCCTTTCCAATCGCGCCAGAAGCACCAAATATGGCGATATGTTGCATACGCTACTCGCTTTTTAGTAGTTCAATCATCGCTTTTGCCAGTTTTTGACCGCTTAAGTAGGCAGACTCGACATCACCCTTAAGTAGCCAGTCCCCACAGACAGCGATGTTTTGGTCGCTATCTAGTAGATAGCCTAACTGGTGGTCACCTGATTGGAGGTTAACCGCTTCGCCTGTGGCATAGCGCCAGTGGTGTATGTCTTTGTGTGCTGCAGTCGATAAATCAATACCCAATACTTGACTCGCCGCTCGTGTCAAATGGTTGATACAGGCAGTTTTATCTTCCTCAATATGTCTATTCGTCCATGCTGGGGTACTATGAATCACAAGGCTATAACCGCCTTCGCGATGGGGTTTTGCACTATTGACGATAATTTTACCGATATCCTCACTCTCGATTTTGGCATACTCATAGTCTAAAGCCAGCGGTGTATCAAATCCCAGCATCAGCACACTACAGGGCATGAGGGCATATTTATTCAACACTTTGGTATGTAGCGATGTTTGAGCAAAGCTTTTTGCTTGTTCTACCGGCATCGCCGAAATAATCCAATCAAACTGACCCAACGTTTCACCCTTGTCACTTAACAACTCCCAACTATTAAAAATGGGATGATGGTCAATGATAGCCCCTACCCTAGTATTGCGCCGCACAGTTAAGCCACGGGCGAGATGTTTACCAATGGCATTCATGGCGGGTATGCCGACATAGTACTCAGAATAACAGCCAGACACTCTGGGCATGGAATGTGGTTTGGTAGATACAAGGGGGTTATCGGGGGTAGCTTGGTCAACTGCCCATACTGCAACCACCCCTTCAGCGAGTAATTGATTGACAAAACCTTGAAAATCGTCGTCACTGGCAGTAAACGCGGCAACACCATGATCAAAATAAAATGGTTCGGCACGACGCGTTGCCAGTCGCCCACCGATGCCACGGGATTTTTCAAAAATCACTACGTCGTGCCCTGCTTGCTGCAACGCTTTACCACAAGTTAATCCTGCCAATCCTGCACCGATAATGGCAATCCGTTTCATAGTTTTACCCGCTCTATACGATTTTTGAAAGTTAAAAAAATAGCGATGAATCGTATCACCGCTATGCCATCAGACCAATAAATTGTTGGCTAGTATAGCTAAAGATAATTATGCTTAAAGACAACAATTTATGGCCGATAACTTTATCTATGATAACTTATCTTTTTGGCAAAATGACACGGTCAATCACATGTACCACACCATTGCTCGCTTTGATATCTGTGGTGACAATGTTGGCAACACGTCCATTTGCGTCTTGTAATTTACCAGTTGAAGTCACCATGACGTTTTGACCCTGTAAGGTTTTAACCATACCTGGTTTGACATCTTTTGCCATTACTGTGGCTGGCAGCACATGATAAGTTAACACAGATTGTAATAGTGGTTTGTTTGCAAACAATTGCGCTTTGGTCATACCGAGCTCAGCAAGTAGATTGGCAAACGCAGCATTGGTCGGCGCAAATACGGTGATGTTTTTAGTAGTCGCGACGGTATCGGCTAAACCTGCGGCTACCACCGCTTCAACTAATATTGAAAAATCTGGATTTGATTTTGCTACATCAACAATGTTAGCTGCGTGCATCGGTGCATGAGCGGTATGGGTTGGCGTCGTGGCACAACCGGCTAATAACGTAGTAGAAATCGCTGCTGCTAGGAAGGCTTGTTTTAACATACTTATTTTCCTTACTTAATTATGATTGTTGGATAAAATACAGGTCAGCTTTTTAAGCTAAATTAACTTTAACTGATAATATTAGAATTTTCAATATGTTTTTATACTAAAAAGTATAAAAAATACTACTTATTTTAATATATACTATTGGGTAAAATTCATTAACAACAAAAGCGACAATGACTGCATAAATGTCACAGTAACTAGATTATTTTCCGCTACAATTTATTTCTTCATTTTGGGCAACGCATAAGGGCAAAATTATGTACGTTAATTCAAGTACGCAATCACCGACCGTAGCAGTGATTGGCGGTGGTTCAGCAGGTTCTACGATTGCTATACGGCTGGCGATGGCGGGCATTCATGTGCATTTGATTGAAAAAAATGCCAGCCTTATCAACGCTCCACCCATGTGTCATCTGCATGCGGGTGGCAATTTGTACCGCGAAATCAGTGATGAAGATTGCCGCGTGTTGATGCGCCAATGTATTGATATTGCCAAGTTGTATCCAGAAAGTATTGATGTGCGCCCCACCCTCATCACGGTGCCAAAACGCGATAACAATACCGCCACTGACTTACTGCCACGTCTTGATATGTTAACGGCTTACTATCAATCATTGGTTGATGCTGACCCTAGCAACCAAGTGTTAGGCAATGTCGAAGATTATTACCGAGTATATGACAAGCAGCAAATTCAACAGCTAATTCAATTAGAAGCTAAAGACATTCCGACCACCACGGATGAGTGGGTTGTGGCGGCTCTTAAAGTGATGGATTTGGAAAAACTGCAATACCCCATCATTGCGGTGCAAGAATTTGGCTGGAATATTTTTAGACTCTCTGCCAGTGCTTTTTTACAATTGCAGCGCCTACACAGCGCTCAGGTACATCTAAATGCCCAAGTTGATGATTTAAAACGTCACATGGATGGCTGGCAAGTGTCATTTACCGATGAAAATGGCGAGCTTCAGCATATCTATGCCGATTTTGTGGTCAATGCTTGTGGTTTTAGAACCGGTATCATTGATGACAAAGCAGGCGTGCATATCAAACGCATGGTAGAATTTAAAGCTTCTTATATCAGTGAATGGCGTGATTATAAGGGGCGTTTGCCTGAGATTATTTTTCATGGTGAGCGTGGCACGCCCAATGGCATGGCGCAGTTTACCCCTTATCCTGACGGGTTTTTTCAGCTACATGGCATGACTGAAAACATCACTTTATTTAATGATGGGTTAACCAAAGCCACCCAAGAAAGCAGCCAACCGCCCATTAATCCACAATATCTAAATTATATTGAAAACGGCTGGGAGCCAAACGCACTAAGAGAGCGCACCCAAAACGCCATAGATTATGTCAGTGAATTTGTGCCAAGTTTTCGAACTGCACAAACGGCAGATAATGCGCTATATGGTGGGCAGCAAGTACCGAGTGATGATATTACCGTGCGCGTTGCGGATTTGCAGGTGTTTGCCAAGCTGCGTTATGCGGTGGCAGAAAATGTGAAAGCCAATTCTACCCTAGATGTGGCGGATAAAGTCATGGATGCGCTAGTTGATGCCAATTTGATAGAGAAATCTGCTTGCAAACGTCCTAACTGGCACAAAATTGATGTCAATGAGGTCAATATAGTCGCATGCGATATTGCCAAAGCCCGACATTACCCATTACCGATGGCAAAGGTCAATCAACGGTTAATAGTTTGATGGATTGCTTGATTATTTGATTGCTTGGATAATAAAAAAGGTAGAAAAAATTCTACCTTTTTTACTTTTACGCTGTTTTTACCCTGTCATCGTTGAGAAAAACAGTCTAAGCAAATAACCCTTGGGCATATTGATCGCGGATGACTTTTTTGTCAATTTTACCCACGCTGGTTTTTGGCAATTCCGTGATAAATTTCACATCCTGCGGAATACCGTATTTTGGCAAATGACCGCGCTCATACGCTTGTTGCGCAATCGCGATGATGTCTTCGGCTTTGGTGTCTTGATGATCGGGTTTGAGCACAATCAACGCCATCGGACGCTCACCCCAGCGCGCGTCAGGAATCGCAATTACAGCAATGTCGGCAACGCTTGGGTGTAATGACATGATGGTTTCTATTTCAAGTGAAGAGATCCATTCGCCCCCCGATTTGATGACATCTTTTAGCCGGTCGGTGATTTTGACATTGCCTTTTGCGTCCATCCAACCGATGTCTTGGGTGTGCAGATAACCACCTTCCCACAGTTCGTTGCCTGCGTCCTGATTTTTGTAGTAACTCTGCGTCAACCAAGGTGAACGCACCACGATTTCGCCTGTGGATGTGCCATCGTTTGGCATACGTTTGCCGTTGTGCCAGATTTGCAAATCGACCAATGGCACCGGTGAGCCTGACAAGCAGCGATGCTCAATTTGTTGCTCTTCGCTCATGTGTTGGAATGTTTCATCAAAGTTGACAATGCTGATAATAGGACAAGTCTCTGACATGCCATAGCCCGTACAAACTTCGATGCCGCTGGCTACAGCCATTTTGGCAAGCCCTTGATTGAGTTTAGAGCCACCGATGACCATTTTTAAGCCGTTGAATTTTTCTTGGCGTTTGTTGATTTCACCCAGTAGCATTTGCAAAATCGTTGGCACGCCATGGGTGGTGGTGACATTGTGTTTTTTTACCAAGTCAACCATGGTGGAAGGCACATAGCGACCCGGATAGATTTGCTCCAGTCCCAGCATGGTTGCGACAAAAGGAAACCCCCAAGCATGGACATGGAACATAGGCGTCATTGGCATATAGACATCTGAGTAGCGCAGCCCTTGACCTTCGATATTAAGTGCATTGGCAATTGCAACGACGAGCGTATGCATGACGATTTGACGATGGCTAAAAAATACGCCTTTGGGATTGCCTGTTGTACCGCTGGTATAGAAGGTTGTAGCAATGGTGTTTTCATCAAAATCTTCAAACTCACACTCATCGCTGGCTTGTGCTAGCATGGTTTCATATTCGCCTTGGGCGTATGGGGGCATTGGCGTGTTGTTATCATCCAACCAAATCACATGCTCGACCGATGGCGCATCTTGGGTATGGCTTTTGATCATCGGTGAAAATTCTGAATTTAACAGTAGCGCTTTTGGTTTGGCATGATTGATGGTATATAGCACTTTGTCTTCTGACAAACGCACATTGACGGTTTGCAAGATATAGCCACACATCGGGATGGCAAAATAACATTCCAAATAACGGTGTGTGTCCCAATCCATGACCGCAACCACATCGCCTTTTTGTAGGTTTAAGCCTTTTAAGACATTGGCTAAGCGATTGACACGTTTGAAAAACTCTTGATAGGTGTAACTGGTTTTGTCAGCGTAATGGATTTTTTTGTCGCCAGAGACCACTTTGGCGCGAGACAATAAATTTTTGATAAGCAAGGGAAAACCATAAGCTTGGTCGGCTTGTAGGTAGTTTTCGTGCTGATTTAAAATAGCTGTCATAGAACATTCCTTTGTTGTGGTATAACTGTTGTTGTATAAACAACGAGTCAATCAAATATTGCTCGTCTAACTTTCCTGTGAGTACTTCCTTGTGAGTATTGACTATATACGAGCGTTATAACCAATACAACAAAAAATATGAAACTTTCCAGTTCAATATGTTTCATATTTTTACGCTTGTTTTACACTTTGATGAAAAAAATTTTATTATAGGATTTTGGTATACTGCCTTTGCTATAATGCGCGTTACCTATCCCACTGAACGAAAAAATATGACCCAGCACTTTTGTTTGCCTAGCGATATCAGCCCCGAACAATTTTTGATCGAGTACTGGCAAAAAAAACCACTGCTAATCAAGCAGGGCTTGCCGCAATTGGTTGGTATGTTTGAGCCAGACGATATCATCGGGCTTGCCCAAGATGAAGACGCCACTGCCCGACTCATCAGCGAAAATAACCAGCAATGGTCACTTAAAACCAGCCCTCTTACCGCCAAAGACTTTCAAAAACTGCCAAAACATTGGACGGTGCTGGTGCAAAATATGGAACAATGGTCGCCAGCGCTTGGCAACCTATGGCATGCGTTTGATTTTATTCCGCAGTGGCAACGTGATGACATTATGGTGTCGTATGCGCCCTCAGGTGGCAGCGTTGGCAAGCATTATGACAATTACGATGTCTTTTTGGCGCAAGGATACGGCAAACGTCATTGGCAATTGGGCAAGTATTGCGACCAAACAACCCAATTTGAAGCAGGTCAACCGATTCGTTTGATGAATGAAATGGGCGAGCTGATATTTGATGAGGTGCTTGAGCCAGGCGATGTGCTGTATGTACCGACCAATCTCTCTCATTACGGGGTGGCCGTTGACGATTGTTTAACTTTTTCCTTTGGCTTTAGGCGACCTACCCCATTACAACTGCTAGATAGTTTGGCGGATGTCGCTACCCATTTTGATGATTTAGCCATTCCGCTCAAAATCAACCAACCCCCCGCCGTTGCAGGCGAGCTGTCGATAGCCAGCATTCAAGATATCAGAGCGCAGCTGATTGCGCTGCTAAACTCTGAACTTGGCAATGAAATAATCACTCAAGCGATTAGCGAAACGGTAAGCAAGCGTCAATATGAGCTGATGCTCCCTGACGCGTATGCCGATATTGATGAGATACAAAGCGCCTTGGCAGCGGGTGCGGTCATCAGACAAGACATGTCTAGCCGTATTATCTTTACCCAAACCCAAGCGGATTCAAAAAATCAAGCAAAAGTTTATGTCAATGGCTGTGCCATTGACGCGGATGACATACCCGCGAACGCGCAATCACTCCTCATTCGGCTTGCCAATGGCGAATCAATCGATGAGCAAATTTTGCAAGCAGCCGATGTCGAAACTGATATAATTTGTGATTGGATAGAAAATGGCTGGGTAGTGATTGATTACCCTGAAGAAATCATTGGATAACGAAAAAATATTATGAGCTATTATTTTGGGTTTACCCCTTCCGTAGAATTGAGCGCTACCATTGATAAGGCGTATGAGCTGATTGCTAGCAAAAGTAGCGAACGTTATGACATTTATCGCGATAAAATCACCCAGTTGACCAGTAAAGAGCTGATGGATGCGCTACTGATTAAATTAATCGAATCGCTACCGGATGATTCAGAACGAAAAGCGCATTTGATTAAAACCGCAGAAACCATTGAGGCGACTAGCGACAAACTGATTAACACACTATTAAGCCCTACAAAAAATGAAGATGTATTACCTAGCTTTGATTTTTTTGACCAAAAAGTGTTAAAAAACACCCAATCGGGTGAACGTCGTATCTCAGTGCCACTGAGTGACGAGCTAGCAAAGAATTTACTGGCTACCATAGAAAACGTCCAAGCAGGTAACGGGCTTGAAGAGCAGCAAAATTTGATTCGGTTATTTGGCGAGCTAACCAAAGCCTGTTTGCAGCATTTTTTGGTCGATTTTACCAAAACGCTCAATTTAAATATGCTTAAACGTGCGGCAATTCCAGTGACCGATGGTATCATCGTTAAAGTAATTGATATCGCGCTACGCCGTTTAATCCCCCAAATGCCACAAGAATCGCTTGAGCGTTTTACCAAACATTACCAAGCGTTAATATTTAACGATTAGGTATTGCTAACCGTTATTATTCAATTGGATAAAACTGCGTTACAATAGCCCACTTATTTTTTTAAATTAATAGGTCCACCATGAATCAACTTAGCAATCAGCAAATCGAAGAAGCGCTACGCAATTCTGAATGTCTCATCAGTAGTTTTGAAGTGAGTAGTGCTTACGAGCGTTTGGCAGCCAGTGTCAACCTGCACTATGCAGGTCAAAATCCCATTGTGATGGTGGTGATGAATGGCGGGTTGATTCCAGCAGGTCAACTGCTTACCCAGTTTACTTTTTATCATCGTATGTACTATATCCATGCGACCCGCTATCGCAACAACCAAGGCACTAATGAACTTGAATGGAAATTCAAACCTGATATTGATTTGGCAGGTGAAGATATTTTATTGATTGATGATATTTTTGATGAAGGCATTACCCTAAAAGCGGTGGTGGACGAGCTGGCAAAAGAAAATCCAAAATCTATCCGCACCTGTGTGCTACTCAATAAACTCCATGACCGAAAAGTACAAGAGTTTAAAGTCGATTTTGTGGGTCTAGATGTGGCAGATCGTTATGTGTATGGCTGCGGTATGGACTATCATGGGTATCTACGCCATATGCCAGGGATTTATGCATTAAAAAATGTGTAAAACTGCTTGTCATAAATAAAAAGGTATCGTTGGATACCTTTTTTTATGGCGTGTTTTTTTAGAAGATATCTTTGTATGATGTCTGTTTTTATGACCTATCTTTTATGGCGTGTTGTTGAGATGATCAAATTGGAGTTGCAAACCAGTTTGTCGCACGGCTTTTTGTGTCACAGCTAACTCAAAATTTTCTTTAGCGCTATATATGGATAAAGCGGATTTACTGCGCGTCACCGCTGTATAAATCAGCGCTTGGCTTAGTAGCCTTGTATGCGCTTTATCAATACAAATGGCGACCGTGTGAAATTCTGAGCCTTGTGACTTATGAATGGTCATCGCATAGGCATAGTCACAACTTTCACGGCTTAATCGCTGGATGGGTATCACTTTTTCTGCAAAACAGGCGTATAACTGCCCTTGGTACAACAGACAAATCGCAATATCGCCATTAAATAACCCCAACTGATAGTCATTGTTTTGGATGATAATCGGTAAACCGTGATAAAAGTAAGCTTTGCTTCGCGTGATTTTGGAAAACTCGGTAAAAGCTAGGCTCATCTTTTGGTTGATTGATTGGGTGCCCAATTGTCCTTGATGACCTGCACACAGAATGCGATACCTATCAAATACCTCAAACAACCTTTTTCGATTATTCGCTTCAAAAATATTGACGGGCTGGCTGTACCATTGCTGCATAAACGCAAAAAATGGATGGTAAGGTTTCGCTAATTGGTTGAAAACAGCAGGCAGACTCGAAGACGCATCAATTGGGTAAAAAGGAATATTGGCTATTTGCTGCTTTGTTTGCTGTGTTTTACCAGCCAAGTCTGATGGATTTTCACTTTGAGATGGCTTAATTGCTTGCAAATCAATGGGTTGTAATAATCGCTGTATGAGCTTTATTTTTTTAGGTGCAGGCAAATTTTGCTGAATGGCGAGAGCAAACTGACCGACAACTGAATTTGAATCAAAGCGTTTTGACTCCGTCAACTCAGTGATATAAGGCTGCAAACGCGTCACCGCGCACAAATCTGATAGAACCGACCCCGCATCTACCGCAGCCAGCTGATTGGCATCACCCAACAAAATCAGCCGACCCGTGGGTTTGATAGCATCAACTAACTGACTAGCAAGCTCAAGCCCTAACATGGACGCTTCATCTACAATAATCAAATCATCGGGTAATGGATTTTTGGCATGATAGCGTGGTATGCCATCACTACCAATACCTAACAGCCGATGTAAGGTTTTTGCATTGTCCAAAGTGATTTCTTCATCTTGCAAGCTTTTTTGCAAGCTTATACGTAATGATTCTTGCATACGCTGCGCTGCCTTCCCTGTGGGTGCAGTCAGGGTGATGGATAAAGGCGGTAAATTAGGGTCCTGTTTTCTTTTGTGCTCGTGCCCCTTTTGCAGAGTGGTTACCAGCTTAGCTACGGTAAAAGTTTTACCTGTACCAGGTCCGCCGATAATAATACTCAGAGCGTATTGACTTGATTTTTCGATGGCGAGTTGCTGCATCGTATTGGGTTTGGGCGCCAAACCTTTATCGACTTCTCTTGATGAAGATATACCATTGAATTCCGCCACTTTTCTATGGGCAATTTTCATCAACTGCTTGGCTAACGATTGTTCTGCATACCATTGTCGATGTAGCCAAACAATGTAGTTAACCTGCGTTTCACCAACTCCATCAACTGATTGCGCGAGTTTTTGAAGAATGATAGGCGCATTGGTATCATGGTTGTATAACTTATCATCCTTTGCCCCTATTACGCTTGCCCAGTTATTGTTAGTTAACTCTGCAATGAGTGATTTTTCTTCTTCATTGTTGACCGTCATTTCATACACGGTATGACCTTCTGATAGTTGTTCATTGATTTGGTCAAAAATTTGCAAGATTTTCGGTTTTTCTTTTGCTTTTGTACTTTTATTTTGATTTTCTTTACTTAGGCTATTTTTATTGGTTTCTGTTTTATTTAACTGTGATTTTTGCTGCTTGCGGTATTGAATAAAATTGGCTAATTGGGTTAATTTGGCAGTTTCTTCAAGTGCAGCGGTTGGCTCAGTCGTGTTTGTTTTCATAATAAATTCTTTATGCGTAATGGTTAATTTTAATTGTCATTGGGATAGCCGAACATATCATCTAATGCCAAGATAAAGTCACTATCAAACTGTTTTACTAGCTTTCCACGGGTGTCATGCTTGGGTGACATACCGCGTAAAAAAGCATATTCGACCGCACCCAAATGGGTATTGATGTCATAATTGGGTAGTCGTAACTTTAAATAGCGATGCAGCGCCACTTGGTAGATGCTCGCTTGTAACCAATAACTATGCGTGGTCATCGCGTCATATAATGCTGCTTGGTTATAACTGTCGAAATCATTGCCAAGATAATTGCTTTTATAATCGACGATAAAAAACTGTATGCCGTGCTGATACACCAAGTCAATCTCCCCGTTGAGATACTGCCAAACCATGGTGTTGACTTCTTGGCTTTGCAATTGCAGTGGGATATCGAATTGGTGAAACAACCTGTTTAAGTCGCTAAATGACAAATGCTGGTTTAAGCGTAAATTAAACCCTAATTCAGCAACTTTTTGGTTATATTTGATATTGACCAGCGGCACTGCCGAAGCGGCTAACGGTGTATGGATGATATCATCCAGCCAATCCACCAACGCGACATAATCAGGCTGCAAATCATCAATGTTGATATCATGCCAGTTGCCATACTGCCCTGCACTACTCTCTTTTGTAGAAAAGTAATTGCTCGGCATTTGGTAGCGTCTTAACGTGCGATCCACCATGACTGACCAGCGTTTTAACTTGTCTGCTCTGGCATCTTGCTGTGGTATAGCAAACTCAGGGGTTTCATTGTAGTTATTGGCAATGTCTTCTAAGACACTATGTAAAAAAGTACCCGGGTTTGTGCCTTTTTCAAAGTTAAATCTAATGGAATTAACCTCGTTACTCGGCTCCCCCGCTAGCCTACTATTGGGGACAGGCAACAAATTGGTTTGCGCTGCTGCTAAAATATCATCATCTTGCCTGTCTTCCGCATTGACCACTGTGTCAACGTTGGTATGGTCAATATAACGAGACAATGCGGTAAAACTGGTATTCGCCCATCCCTTAAAGGTATCGATGGTGATAACTTTGATGATTTCATCGTAATCAATCTTAGCGACCGTAGCGTTTTGCTCATTCTGCCTATTTTCTTTGGGTGTGAATTTTAGCTTTGAGTCATAGTGTTTGCTTAGGCTATTTGAATCTATGATATGAGTTGTTTCAGTCAATGTTTCTTTGACAGCGAATTTTGCCAAATCATCCATAAAAGGCGCCAAAGCAGAATTTTTCACCGCAGATTTTTTGGCGACAGTAACAAGATACACTTGTTCTTTTGCGCGGGTAAGGGCAACGTACAATAATCGCAATCGTTCTTCATAGGCAGATTGGTCTTCAATAGCCACATAATTGATTGGATTAATTGGATTGTTATCGGTTATTTGGCTGGGCAACGCGGTCAATCGGCGGCTTAACAGCGGGTTATCATTGTTTTGAGTCAATTTTTGAGTGAATTGAGGCGTTGCTTGATGAGTGACTTGTATACTATACAGATATAATGGCGCACCATAAAACTTGGCTTTACTCTCCCCTGTAAACCCAACCACAAATACTATCGGAAACTCCAAGCCTTTAGACGCGTGAACCGTCATCAGTTGCACGCCTTCATCGGATGGCAAGCGCTGCTGCGTTGACCAATCTTCTTTTGGCTGCTGTTGTACTTGGGCGCAGAACCACTCAAACAGTTGATGCTCGCCCACCTGTCCATTGAACTGGTCGCTAATAATATCTAACAACTGGCGTAAATCAATGAGCAATCGCTCACCATTTGGATGTTTGGCAAGGCGCTGCCAAAAATTGAGTGTGATTTGGCTGGGTAAAGTAAGCGGTTGATTGAGCAGCCACTGTATCGCGACCAAAAAACTGTGTTTTTGCCACAATTCGCTGGCGGTCAATACCAACTGCTGAATGTCAGCCAGACTGGTGTTTGTTGACGCTTGATGATGAGGGTGAGCTTGTCCTTGCGCCGCTTGGGTGTTAGTTTGATTAAGCGCATCATACAACTGGTTGATTTGTTCAAGGGTCAGCTGAAAAAAACTAGACAACATTAAGGATTTTAATTTTGATTCGCTAAATGGCGTCAACAGCACGCTTTGTAAGGTCATCAAATCAACACTCATGCTATCACCAAAGACACTTTGACTACCGCCTCTCACGGTCGCAATCCCATGATGATGTAAGCGTTTCTCGATGGTATTAAGCTCACTGTTTTTGACTGCCAACACACAAATATCGCTCAGCGTCAAGCCACGATTCTGGTAGCTTAATGGTTTGCCATCATCAAATAAATCAAAAATTTGCGCGGCAATCGCATCGGCATAATCCACCGTTTTTTCATCACTTGATGAGATGATGTCATTTGAGGAGTCAGTGTTATTCGGGCATGCGGTGTCATTCGAGGTAGCGTCATTCTCGGCTACTGCCACCACTTGCTGACTATAGGGCGCTTTATATTCGATAGCAATATGATTGAACGCAGGTAAGCTGGCAACTTCATTTTCCGCCGCATTACCGACAACCAGCTCTGCGGTTTGGCGCGTCGCAGAAATTTTACGATAATAAATTTCACGCCCCATAAAATACGGCTGTTGGCTGATATTGGGCAGCTGGTCGGCTTCATTTGGGTCAATATCTTGCTCGCCAACACCATACCAGTGATTGAGGCTATCAATCAGTGCGGCTGATGAGCGATGGTTTTGGTTCAGTGACTTGGGCTGTTCCGGAAATAGTTTTTTTAGCGTCGTGTAATTTTGTACGTCCCCACCGCGAAATCCATAAATTGCCTGTTTCGGATCCCCTACCAACAGCAAAAATTGCGAGGGAGTGTGATATTTTTTTCCATTTGATTTTTCTGCTTTATCTGCTGTCTCTGGCTCAAAATCTTGTAAATAAACCCTTTGAATCAGTAACGCTTGTTCGGTGTTGATATCTTGCGATTCATCAATTAAGGCGATAGGGTACTGATGGCGAATATAACGCGCTAACGACTGACCTTTTTTGCCGGATAACGCATCGTTTAACCGCGCCAATTGTAAGGCAAAAGTAGTTAGCCGCTGTGATTCTAGTCGTTTTGGTAGGTGGGTACGCACATAACGGCTGATAAACTGGGTAAAGTAAAAATTTACTTGTTTAAAGTAGTCTTGCAAGGCTTGCGTTTGTTGAATAAGCTGCCAAATGTTGTCCACGATATCAAAGGATTTGAATGTGGCGCTTTGCTGTTCTTTTTTGCTATTAAAGCCTTTATCGTTGACGTATAAATCTTCAATACCTTCTAGTACCTTCACTATGTTGCCAACTTTATACATAGCAAAAACATTGGTAATGTCACCCGTGCTGAGTAAATTTTGCAGATTTTTAATTTCGTTAAAATGCTTATGAAGTTTATTGCCAGCACTAAACCCTTGCGCTTTACGAAAATCGCTATCAAAATATGCCTCAAATCCACTATCATCATAACCCGCAATCGACCGCATCAGTGCCTTGATAGCAGTAGTATCAAACGCTGTCAATGTTACCGTATCAATATCAGCGGTATAAAAATTCAGCGCGCGATTGACCGCCTCGTAGTAATCATCAACGGGTAAAAACACGTTATTGTCAAACATCATCGGGTACAATTCAGGCATATTGGCATTGACCTGCGCCATAAATGCCCTAAGTTGGTCATGAATCATACCCTTGATGATGCCGCTGACATCATTACTGATTTGCACCTCTGCAGAAAACCCCGTTTCGCTACTGTATTCTCTTAGCCACTTTTGACACAAACTATCGAGGGTGCTGACAAATAAGCGATCAAGTTGGTTGAGCGCCAATGTGGTGCGCTGCAGTGCGATACGAAAATTGACGGTATTTTTGGCAGGTTTATGGGTGCTGTTTTCACTATCCTCAGCGGTTGGCTTTGGGGTGCTTAGGCTTTCTTTCGGGCTTACTTTTGTGCTTGCTGCTGGGGTTACATCTACTGGCAAACCAAAGACTTGTTTGGCGATCCACTCGATTAAGTGTTTATTGATAGGGTCTTGGTACTTACCCAGTAAATTTTTTTGTGCCGCAAGCGCTTGCACCTGCGCAATAAAATGTGCATATTTTTGCACAGCGATAGCTTTGCTGCTATCCAAATCGCTGTCACTTAACGGTGTAAATGTAGAATGATTAATCATTTGCAGCAATTGATAAAAATCTTGCAAGCGCTCACGAATCCGCTGGCGCATTTCGGCAGCGGCACTTCGCGTAAAGGTCGTGGCGATAATTTTTTCACACGGCTGCCCCGCTTGCACGATTAGTCGCAACATCACGCCCGTCAGCGTCCATGTTTTGCCTGTGCCTGCTGAGGCTTCAATCAAATGACGCCCCGTCAATGGCAAAGTGACTGCAGGAGGTAGTAAAGATTCAGCGTCTTCTTTAATGCGTGCTTCGTCGATGTTTGTTTGAGTGTTTGTTTCGATATTTGTTTTGATGTTTGCCTCGATATTTGTTTCACTACTTACTTTTATGCTTGGGGTATGAATATCGTGTTTCATAAGATTTCTTTGATAAAAATGCGTGTCATGCTTCAATAAGTTGGTGCAATTCTTTGACCATAGATAACATAGGTTCATAAATCAGCGCGCCCAACGTCTGTGCAAACCCAATAATCACCGATGGTTTATAATCGCCAATTAAATGCTGCCAAATCGGATAGTCAAACTGGTTCACATCCACAAAATTAAAATTACTGTCTTTTAGCCAATCACCTAGATGCTGGCTGGCTGCCACCTCTGGCTGTTTTTGTTGTTTTTGTAAAAATGACAGGCAAAAAGCAGGCGGTACAATGGTTACAACACTATCGATGAGTTGATACACCATCATAATGTCCTGCAAATAACCACAGGCTTGCTCACAAGGGATGGCAGGTAAATACACGGTTTTTTTATTGCTAAACTGCCACAGCGAAAAGCCATCATTCAGCTTTGCTTGTTGAGCCGTGGTGCGGCGAAGTACTTGCCAACATAAATGATGCAGCCAAAATTGTAACAGGTATTTTTCTTTGCCCGAGGTTGGCAAATAATTTAACCAATAGCTGGGATTGGCAGCTGCTGCAACCTTATCTTCAATTGATTGATACGGTTTATATAATGGCAAGTTGGCAGTAATGACCCAGCTTTCTTTACTGTCCATCAGTCCCGCTTGTTTATCCAGCGCTAAGGTGTTAATGGCGATTCGCTGCTCTTCACAGGGGGTTAACGACGTTGCCACCCATTGGATGACTTCATCGGTGTTTTGTACATCTAATGCCCCAAATTTATCTGAGTAAAAATTCCCTAACAACTTTGCCTCAGTAGCCTCGAGCTGTTGGCTGATGGTTTTTAAGTGATGAACAAAATCCTGCAAATCTTTTTTGAGTTGTTGCTGATTTTGCTGCAACGATTGGTAGCGGTTCACCCCGGCTGGCAATAACTCATTGATAGCGATGTTGATTGATTCTTGAATGATTGGCTTTTGCGCGTTTGCTGCAAGTTTCATCTCGTTGTTATGAGTATTATGGGTATTATCGCCCTTATCGGACAAGGCTTGGGCAAAAAAAGCATCTAACAAAGATTTACGCAACAACCAGCCATCTAACGCATCCAAGGTTAACGATTCAAACTCGTTATCATTGTCATTTCTATCATTGCCACCACTATCGTTGTCACCTTGGGCAGGGATAGCAATGTTTTGTGCTTTCACAAAGGCTTTGGCAGGATCGGCTAAGTTGCCAACGATTTTGCTCAAGTTGATATAATGCTGCTGCGACTGTTCAGGCAGGTCAGACAGCTGCTGTTTTAGTTGTTGCCACTGCGATAGCCAGTCAGTTAGTTGCTTGGTATCCCAGACTTGCACGATTGGCTGAGTGGACGTAGCATTTTTATCTTGCAGCGCTGTATAAAGATTGTGCCAGATTTTGGCAGGTGGGTACAGGGCAGTTTTTGACAGCTTGATTTGTTGGTTTAGAGTAGCTGTGGTTTGGTGTAAATCAGTGGATACCCCCTCGTCATTAATTTGCTCATGACTTTGAATACCTTTATCTTTATGCTCGCTCTTTTGCTCGTTTTTTTGCTCAGCTTGCGGCAATTCAAAATAACTTTTATCAAATGGCAAGGCGGCATGATGGGTGACCAAATACGCTTTTACCCATTGTTCAAAGTTGGCTGATTGGGGATTTAGGGGACTTTGAGAATTATTGCTTAGGCTATTTGATTCGTTATTGGGGTCAAGAATAGCGTCATCACTTGCCATTCGGTTTTGCAAAAAGTCGAGTAATTCCTGTAAGGGACTGGCAGGTAAATGCTCGTGGGTATCTGTAGTACTTTTACCATTATAAAATATCCAGCACGCTTGCTTGGCGCACAACAACGCGTCCAAAAACGCGCCTAAATCGTCATCTTCTCTAAATCTGTCACCGCGAATCGGTAATCCTGCCTGCATTAAGTTATAACGGTTTTGCTGCTCTTGCTTTGGAAACTCAGATAAATTTAAATTGAGCATCACCACTAATTTATACGGCAGGCTGCGCACTGAACCGATACGGGCAAAGGTAATCACCCCAGACGGCTCGGCACTTACTTGCTGATTGATAATCGATTGGGCGATGTTTTCGAGTACGAAAGTGAGTTTAAGTGGCAAATGCTCGGTGTCAATTTGCTGCACTGGCTCGGTAGGTGGGTTGGGATTTTTTGCGGTTTTGCTTGTTACCGTAGCGAGGTATTTGCTATTGGCTTCGATATTTTCTTTTAGGTCATTTTGTGCGGCAAAAATAGCACGCCACGCATTGGTTTGATTAAATAGGCTAAATTTTTGTTGAATGAGCTTTTCTATTTGGGTTAGCCAGTCAGGCAGGGTTTTGACGTCATTACCTAGGTGACGATTGTCATCCAACGTTTGATAAATATCACACAGCACAGCGACGATGTCGGCATCTGCCATAGTCAAGTTTGTCAGTGGTACAAACTTCTCTACCACGCCAAAGCTATTGGTATACTCGCCAAAACTGACCAACGTGGCTTTGGGCATCATCACGCCAGCGACTAAGCGCTCAAGCGCATAAGCAAAGGTGTATCGATAATCATCATCGGCAGCGCTTAAGGTTTGCTGCAAATGCAGCTCGTCAAACCCGCGAATAAATCCTGCCTGAGTCAGCAAATCACAAGCACGGGTCATCTGCTCCAAATTAAGCCCGAAGCTTTCATATAGTGGCGCTAGCATCAACCAATCAAATACTTCGCTACGCTGAAACCGAGCGCCTGCCCGATTGAGCAGCGTGTAGTACCCTGTAATCGCTTGCCAAAGTCGGTTAATATCTTTTGCCACCACGCCTGTCACTTTGGCTGGCAACTGATAGCCATCGCCGCCCACATGTTTGGGGAACGTGGCTTCGATGATGTTCTGGTGGGTTTCGATATCGGGCAATAATACCAAAATATCTGACAACGCCCGTCTGTCCCAAGGATCGGTGGGAATCTGCGCTGGCGTGGCTTGCATATCGCTATAATTTAGCCAGGCGATAATCATACTGCGTAGCACTTCAAGCTGGCGAACCATGCTATGACAGACATGAATGGCAATACTGGTATCAAGTGGTTTGGGTCGCCATTTTTCCACGTTTTCAAGTTGCTTATTGGATTCTTGCTTGAGTTTGTCTTTAATGGCTTTGTATAGACCAAGCGTGGATTCAATATCTTTCAGCCCATTACTTTGAATATTGGCAAGCTGCTGCTGCAAAAGCTGGGTTTGCTGCACGAGGTTTTGGCGACCATCTTCACTCGCTGCTTTTGCTGCCTTTGCTTCCTCGCCTTTCACCAGTTTAAGCATGTCATTGATTTTGGCGGTGGTTGCGACTTCTTCTAGCATCAAGATGTCATGTTGGATAAATTCGAGTAACGTATTGGGCGGCGTGTTATCAAAATCATCTTGCCATAGCACATGTTCATATTCATTACCCGATAAGCTTGCCAGCATGGCAAACACTTCACGCGATTGTTTGCCAAACCGTGACAACAAGGTATGACCATAATCTTTTAGATACCAAGCGTCATGTTTGCTGGTATCGTCTTCCATTTGCATTTGCATGAGCCAATTTTTATCGACGATATCTGCCCAAAATTGCTCTGACGGGTTAAAGTGTAAAATCGTGACGTCGGTTAGCACCCCTAAGCGTTGTAAGTCCAGTAACTCTGTCGGCGGTAACTGCTGCAAAGTAAATAAAAACACGTGCTTTGGTAACTTGCTACGGCTGATGTTGCGGATACGGGTTTCTGAATGGTTTAATGCTTGCCAAAACTGCTGATGCAACTGCTCGCGAAACCGGTAGTCATCATCAAACAGCTGCCGCCATAAAAATCGCTGCGCGGCTTCTAACTGTTCGTAGTGCTCAACGAGCCAGTCAGGTGTGTCAATGGCGTTGGACGCATCCCGCCCGTTTAAGCGATTATGCAGCGCATCTTTTTTGGCAATCATGTCACTCACAGCCACAGGCTTGTCTTGCCCCCAACTACTGAGCCACTGCGGACGATAGGTCATGTAGCGATTGAGCATATTTGCCATATCACTGGCTAGCTGCCAGATGCGCTGATCTTGGGTTTGTAATTCAGCAGATTGGCTAATCACGTCATTAGACAGTAGCGACTGGTTATTTGCCCAACTTAAACTGTCAACGATGGCGGGTGTATCAGGTGCAAAACCAGTCGTATTTGGGCTATCTGCTTCTTTGTCTTCAACCAACGGGGATAAAAATGGATGAAGCGGATGGTGTGGCTGCTCCACAATGGCTTGTCGGTACTGGGTTAAATAGCCAAATATTTGCCACTGCATGACGTTTTTGGACAGCATTGCCACTTCTGGCACGTCTAATATATCGTCGTCTTGCGAGATGCGCGCATAGGTTCTTAAAACCCGCTGCATCAGTCCCAAAAAATAGCGACCCCAAAATTCGGTGGTCACTAAGGTGCTGATGCCTGCCTTATCTGCGACTTGTTTTTTTAACCACTCCCCCATGACTTTAGATGGCACAATCACCTGAAATGGCTCAAAAATTGAGCTTTGATAACTGGGATTTTTGTAAGCCTTTAACAAATGGTCAAATAGCGTATCGATTTTATTACTTTGTACAATCGTTAGCATGCAGTAAATACTCAAGAATTTTTATAGATAGTGAGTGGGGCGCTCAAAAAATTATACAGCAAAAAAATGCACCACCATCACCGCTCAATGAAAAAATCGCCCGAATTGCAACATTCGCGACAGCGAGTGTCGCCAGCAGTCTGTCAATCTCCCTAACTCACTTAATTGCCATGCACTACAAAGTATGCAATCCAAAGCAAGTAATACACCGCGAACAAAGTGATAAACTTATTCCTACGTCACTCATGAGTATATTTTTGGTTACGTTTCATTTTTAAGTGTTGTAAGCCATTTATTTTACTTATAATATTAAGCTTACTAGGTCTAACGCATAAAAGAAAAAACCGTATAAGAGAAAACAATAAGGAGACGATCATGACTGACAATACTAACGCTAACCCTATCGACAAATCTCAATTAGACAACGCCCAATCTGATGTTGCCAATGAAGCGATGGAAGGCATCAATCGTACCGACATCAACCAAGATAATGCGAGCACTCCTACCTCTAAGGGCTCTGATGAATCGCTACTTGATATGTTACATGAGGCGAAAAAATTCGAAGATGAAGATGAAGAATAAGATAAAATCAAACGGTTAAGGTCGCTACTTAGCCGTTTTTTTACGGGTTAATAAATATGTTTGATAAGCCAACGCTGACGATAACACAATCACAATGGGTAACATCAGCGTCATGTATTTATAGTGGATATAGCCCAAAGCACCTAATACCCCGCCCCCGCAAAAGCTGTACCATATCATCGCTTGAAACACGAACATCTTCTTATTAATCGGTCTGCCTGCCAGCCAATTACCCAATGCTGAGCCCATATCTGAGGTCAATCCTGTCAAATGGGTGGTGCGAATCACGGCACCGCTATAGGTCGCGACCATCGAATTTTGCAGTCCGCAAGCCATCGCGGCAAACACCTGCCCCCAAAACGACTGATAGCTAAATAAAATTAGACTGATGATTAATAAACTTGCTTCAATTAACAAAGCGTTGCCATAGCGCTTACCTTCTTTTAATGCCGTACTACCCACCACAAAGCCACTGATAACTGCCCCAAATAAAAACGATAATAGCACGATACAAACCATTGCCATCTGCTGGTAATGCTGTTCCGCCAATGCTGTGGCAAATAGCGTCACATTGCCCGTTACATGCGAAGCGGACAAATGCGTAAAGCCGACTAACGCGGTGCTATTGATACACCCTGCATTAAACGCCAGCACACAGCCACCCCATAAAATCCACTTAGGTAATTTATTAATCATTAGCTACCGCCATCTATCAGTCTTTAGCTGATTTGCCAAACATGTTAAGCCTGACAAAAAATGGTAAGCTTAACCAGACGGCTTTGCAATCCCTATCCAAAGATCGATTAAAAAAAGTAAGCAAAAAAAAGAGCAACCATGGTCGCTCTTTTATCCACTACCCGCCTAAAAATTAGTCTTCTACCTGCATCATCACTTGTTCAGAGAGTGCCACGGTATTAAACCCAGCATCGACAAATAAAATCTCGCCGGTGATACCAGACGCCCAAGGCGATAACAAGAACATCGCGGCATTACCGACTTCTTCAATATTGACATTGCGCTGTAGCGGTGACATTTTGGCGTTGGTGTCGAGCATTTTACGAAATGATTTGATACCGCTTGCCGCCAAGGTACGAATCGGACCTGCAGAAATCCCATTGACACGGATACCATCGCTACCCAGAGAGCTGGCAAGGTAGCGAATGCTCGCTTCCAGACTGGCTTTGGCTAGACCCATGACATTGTAGTTTGGCAACACATGGATACTGCCTTCATACGTCAAGGTTAACAGCGAGCCTTGGCGTTTTGCCAGTAACTCACGGCTGGCTTTAGCAAGCGCCACAAAGCTGTAGCTACTAATATCATGGGCAATGGCAAAGCCTTCACGGGTGGTCACCTGAGTAAAATCACCATCTAGCTGATCGGCAGGGGCAAAACCAATGGCATGCACGACCCCATCAATGCCATCTGGCCAGTGTGCAGCAACTTGGGCAAAACACGCTTCGATTTCGCTATCTGATGCCACATCACAGGCCAATACCTTCTCTGCACCAAAAGTTTCGGTTGCCATATCCACGCGTTTTTTCATTTTTTCATTCGGATAGGTCAAAATTAAACTCGCGCCTTCACGATGTAACGCTTCTGCGATACCCCAAGCAATCGATAATTTACTGGCGATACCGGTAACAACGAAACGCTTCCCTGTTAATAGCATGGTTTTTCCTTATTTTTCAGTGAACGAATATGCACTATAATAGCTCAAAATTAGGGGTTAATTCTAGCAAAAAACCCAAACAAAGCAAATTTAGTGATTTTCATGGCGTTTGTGACAAAAATCGCTTTACAAATAGTGGTAAAGCGTTAAGCTATGCCTATTTTTTTAAACTTAAATGTTATCATGACTATGCCTGCAAATTTTGACGAGATTATCCAACAAAACAGTGATGCCTACCGCACCCTCATTGCATCAACAGGGGAAGACTTAACACGTGAAGGACTGCTTAATACCCCAGAACGTGCCGCTAAAGCCTTTAGTTTTTTGACCCAAGGCTATCATCAAGACTTGGTCGAAATTACCAATAACGCGATTTTTCCAACTGACAATAATGAATTGGTCATGGTAAAAAATATCGAGTTTTATTCGATGTGTGAGCACCACATGTTGCCTTTTTATGGCGTGGCGCATGTGGCGTATCTGCCCGATGGCAAAGTGATTGGACTGTCAAAAATGGCACGTATCGTGGATATGTACGCTCGACGTTTGCAAATTCAAGAAAACTTAACCCGCCAAATCGCGCAAGCGGTGATGGATATGACAGGGGCAAAAGGCGCGGCGGTGGTGATGGATGCCGCGCATATGTGCATGATGATGCGCGGCGTGATGAAACAAAAATCTGATACCCGCAGTATGTCACTCCTGGGAGAATTCAAACACAATACCGAGGCAAGACAAGCGCTGTTAATGGCGATCCCAAGCGCCTAATATCTAAGCTACTTAATACCTAAGCTTAGTACTTAAGCTCAGCACCTAAACTTAGCGCCTAAATGGTCAACCTAAGTTAACTAGTCAAAAAAGCCCTAGTAATGTTACTGGGGTTTTTATATTCAGTCGATTTATAACGGGCATATAGTACTTTTCAATGTCAGCTATTGGCGATACACTAAAATGGTTTTCGATTTTTGCCCTGTAAGTCAATAGCATTAAGACAAATACATTAAAACAATAACAAGGAACATAAAATGATCCATCATACCAAAGCAATTAACAGCTTTCTTGACTACGTTAAAGTTCAATTGCCGATCATCCAAGCGCCGATGGCAGGTGTCCAAGACAGCAAACTTGCTATCGCAGTGAGCCAAGCAGGCGGACTGGGCTCACTCCCCGGCGCCCTGCTCAGCCTACAAAAAATCGAAAGTGAAATTGCGAGTATCCGTCAAGCGACTGATGCCCCCTTTAATGTCAATTTTTTTGCGCATCAACAACCTGACTATACCCAAGCGATGCAAGAAAAATGGTTTAATGCCCTACTACCTTATTATCAAGAATTTGGTTTGACGCAAGATGAGATAGCCACGACCGGTGGACGTCAGCCATTTACCCATGAACAAGCAGCGCTATTGGCGGATTTGAAAGTCCCTGTGGTGAGTTTTCATTTTGGGCTACCGGACAAAGCTTTGTTAAATATCGTCAAAAAATCCGGGGCTATTGTGATATCGTCTGCCACTACCCCTGCTGAAGCGCGCTGGCTGCAGGCCAATGGGGCGGATATGATTATCGCGCAAGGATTGGAAGCGGGTGGGCATCGGGGTATGTTTTTAAGCCAAGATGTGACTCTGCAAGCGGGCACTTTTAGCCTACTGCCCAATATCATCAACGCTGTCAGTTTGCCGGTGATTGCGGCAGGCGGTATCAGCGACAACGCTACCGCACAAGCAGCGTTTGCTATGGGCGCTAGCGCGGTACAGGTGGGTACGGCTTTTTTGCTGGCAGAGGAGTGTGATACCAAAGACTTTCATCGCAAGGCACTGCAAAGTGAGCGAGCCGAACACACGGCTTTAACCAATGTATTTAGTGGCGGCTTAGCACGCGGGATTGTCAATCGCTTTATGCAAGAAACGGGGTATATTAGCGAGTCTGCACCGCCATTTCCCCATGCATCGTTCGTCAGCAACCCCATTAAATCCAAAGCCGAAAGCATGGGAAGTGATGAATTTAGCTCACTGTGGGCAGGGCAAAATGCAAGATTGGCGAAAAGTGGTACAGTAGATAAAATTATTCAAGATTTACTTGGCTACTAATTGCAAAAAATAATCTTGATATATTTTGTTAGTAAAAAAAAACGTGAGCACCCTCACTCACGTTTTTTAATGAACAGTTTAGAAACCTAATGTTTTGCCATCAGGATTTCTTGGGTCAGAATAGCCATAAAAACCAGAATCATCAGCTTGAATAATTTGAATACGTCCCATTGGTGCTTTAGTAACAACTTTATGACCTTTGTCTTGCAACAATTTTATCGTATCAGGACTAATGCCTGCTTCAACTCTAAGCTCATCGGGTAACCATTGGTGATGAACTCGTGGTGTAATTATCGCTTCTGCTGGATTCATTTCATGATCAATCGTATTAACCACACTTTGCAATACAGTCGTGATGATACGCGCTCCACCTGGACTACCTGTAACCAGCCAAGGTTTATTATTCTTCATGACAATCGTTGGTGTCATTGAAGAAAGTGGACGTTTTTTTGCTTCAATCGCATTGGCAGTACCACCCACTAGACCAAACGCATTTGGCACACCGGGTTTCACTGAGAAGTCATCCATTTCATTATTGAGTAAAATCCCTGTGCCTTCTACAACAATGCCACTACCAAAGTTAAGGTTTAATGTATAAGTGACAGCAACGGCATTGCCCGCTTTATCCATGACGGAAAAATGCGTAGTCTGGTCACTTTCATAAGGTTGTGGTTTACCAGGTTTAATGTTTGATGAAAGTCTTGCTTTATTATCATCAATCGTTTTGACCCGTTCATTAGCATAGGCTTTCGATGTTAAACCTGTGACAGGGATTTTGACAAAATCCGGGTCGCCCAAATATTCTGAGCGGTCAGCATAGGCTAATTTCATACTCTCTGCCATGTGGTGAATATTTTTGGCACTATTTACCCCATCTTCTTTGATAGGGTAATGCTCAAGCATATTTAATATCTCAATCAAGTGTACACCACCCGAACTTGGGGGTGGCATGGTAACAACTTTATAGCCTCGATAATCACCAATAATTGGCTGACGCTCAACAACTTTATATGCTTTTAAATCTTCAAGTGTCATTGTGCCGCCATGTGTTTGCATTTCTTTAGCAATTTTTGTGGCGATTTCACCTTGATAAAATGCTTTCGCCCCTTGTTTGGCAATCAAACGCAATGATTTCGCCAAGTCTTTTTGTACCAACAAATCACCAGATTTCAGCGGTTCACCGTTTTTGAAAAAAATCGCTTTGCTAGCTGCCCATTTACCCAGTGTTGATTTTTCTTCTTTTAACGTCTGTGCCAATACATCACTGACAATAAACCCTTTGTCTGCAAGCTTAATTGCAGGCTCTAGCACTTTAGATAATGGCATGGTACCCCATTTTTTTAGCGCGTATTCCATCCCAGCCACTGTACCAGGCACACCTGAAGCGTCATGCGTGAACAATGATTTTCCATCAATAACATTCCCTTGATTATCAAGGTACATATCACGGCTAGCTTTGGCTGGCGCAATTTCGCGAAAATCAATCGCAACATCTTTGCCAGTTTTATCATCATGCAACACCATAAAACCACCACCACCAATGTTGCCTGCATTTGGCAAGACGACTGCTAAGGCAAATCCAACCGCGACCGCCGCATCGATAGCATTCCCGCCTTTTTTTAATATATCCAAACCAACTTGCGTTGCTAACCCTTGCTCGGAAGCCACCATACCATTTTTACCATACACGGGATGAAAGATATCATTACTGCTATCGTAGCGATTTGCCGCTGACTGGCTAGCGTTGGTGGCTGGTTGTGGTAATAGTTTGCTTTGGGCAATGGGTGATATCACCAACATTAAAGCCAATGACAGATTGGTTAAAATCAGTTTAGGTTTTAGTCGCATGTCCCTATCCTTTTAAATTACTAGTTGATGTTGTAGCAGATACAAATAATATGTATTGCTACAATATACATAAATCCTTTCACAAAAACGTCATATTAAATGGTGACAAAAATATTTTTGTTATCTGACCCATTCGTTAATTTTTCTAACGGATATTTAAGTTATAAGTATTTACCACAATCTGCAAGCTTTTTTAACTGCCATACCCCATCAATTAAAGATTGCTATCGTTTATTAAGTCTGTGATGTAGCTTAACCACATTGCCCATAATCAAAATCGCTGGGGCGGGCAAGTTTGCCTCACGTTGTTTTGCCACGATGGTCTCAAGCGTGCCTGTCAATACTTGCTGATGCGGCAAGCTGGCATTTGACACAATCGCAATCGGTGTACTGGGATTTTTTCCTGCGTTAATCAAGCCACTCGTCAATTTATCAAGCTGTTTTAATCCCATATAAAAAACCACGGTTTGGTTATCATCAAGCCAGCTGACAAAGTCTTCATTGATAGTATCCGTCTTAAGAGAGGCGGTGACAAATTTGACAGAGTGCGCATACGCACGGTGAGTCAATGGAATACCGGCACAGCTTGCCGCCGCGGTGGCTGCGGTAATGCCGGGCACGACTTCAAACTCAATCCCAGCTGCAACCAATTGCTCGGCTTCTTCGCCGCCCCGCCCAAATACATACGGGTCGCCGCCTTTGAGACGTAACACGCGTTTTCCTTGCTGCGCCTGTTCAACCAGTAGTTCATTGATTTTTTCTTGCCTTACCGCATGATCACTGGCTTTTTTGCCGACGTAGATTTTGGTGGCATCGCGCCTGCACAGATCGAGAATCTGCGCTGAAACCAAATTATCATAAAACACCACATCCGCTTGTTGCATCAATCGTAGCGCTTTAAAAGTTAGCAAATCAGGATCGCCTGCCCCTGCACCCACAATGTACACCTTACCAAGCTGGGCTTTATCTGTCGGCTGGTTGTTGGCGTGCTGCTGTAGTAGGGTTTCAAGTTGGCTTTCAGCTTTGCTTAGGCTATTTGTATTGCCTTCAAATACGGATTCTGCGACTTGTCCTTCAAAGGCTTGCTCCCAAAACTTACGTCTAGCCGTCACATTGGGCAATGCAGCTTTCACTTTATCGCGAAATTTACCGGCCAACCCTGCCAATTCACCATATTGCGGTGGCACGACTGTTTCGATTTTGGCTCGCAGCAGTCTTGCCAGCACAGGGGCTTTGCCTGCACTTGATACCGCAATGGTAATCGGATTACGGTCGACGATGGCAGGAAAGATAAAGGTACATAGCGGTGGATTATCGACGACATTGACTGGGATAAAACGGGCTTCACAGTCATGAAAAATCTGTGCATTCACCGTTTCATCATCGGTACAAGCAATGACAATGGTTTGTTTATCCAAATATTTTTGCTGATAAACATCGTTAATCAATTGATGACGAGAATCACTAAATTGCGCGGTGAGTCTTGGCTCATAGCTAGGTGCGACAAAGGTGATTGTCGCACCAGCCTTATCGAGCAAATCCGCTTTACGCAGTGCCACTTCCCCACCGCCAACCACAAGCACGGGGCGATTTTCTAATTTAAAAAATAGCGGTAAGGTATTCATAGACATTCTCAACATTAGATAGTGACAAGAACAATTAAGCCGAACCGAAGTTCAGCTTAACATTTTCATACATACTGCCGATCAAAAATTATAATTGTGTGTGTAGACCACATTCACGGTTCTCTTCTACTTTGGTAGGGTCAAAGTAGTCATGTTCATTTGGTAAATCATGCTCTTTTAAGTAAGCTTCTAAGTCATCTTCTGACCAATGGAACAATGGTGCTACTTTTAACACGCCGTCTTTGCTTTCTGACAACACGTCAAGCGATTGACGAAATTCTGTTTGGTCTTTACGAATCGCATTAATCCACACGTCAGGGGCAATTTCTTTTAACGCACGTCCAAATGGCTCAAGTTTAACTTGTTGGGTGAATTTTTCGTGCGCTGGGTTATTGACGCTAGGTACGCCGTTGAATTCGACATCACGCCAAGCTGCGGTTTGTTGCGGCAAGTAGGTAATCACGTTTAAGTTTAGACGTTTAATCAAATCTTGGGCGTGGCGATAAGTGGCTTCAGTGTTGTAACCAGAATCCACGAACAATACTTTGATATTAGGACGTTGTTTAGCAACCATCTCTAACAGTACCACTTCATAAGGGCGAAAGTTGGTAGTGATGATAGGATTACTACCTTGTGCCAGTGCCCAAGCAATGATTTCCTCTGGGGTTTTGCCATTCAATTCTGCGTTGGCTTTGTCTAGGTCGATATTTAGTTTATTGCTCATTGGATTTCCTAATGTTTTATGGTGAAAAATTGGGATACGCTATGCTAATCAATTATGCGATGTTTAAAAAATGATTTTTAATGATATTATTATGAAAATTTAGAATTAACAAATTAACTTGAAATGCAGAAACCAGAAGTTCGAAACGACACGCTAGCAACTTGCTAACATTAAAAAAGCGAACCCTTAGATTCGCTCAATCTTAGCATCATTCAACAATTAATTAGCAAAAATCGGTAATTGCGTCACACTGCGGCCTGTATAACGGTGTTTGATATCGATAAAATAATCAAACCAACTGGGGTTAAAATCACTGTCAGCAATATCAAACTCACTAAATCCTACTTCGGTGAGCAGCTGCAAGGTATCTGGCAAGATATCACCGCTAGCGCGCAACACAATAGCGGGGTTATAACTGGGGTGTTGCTGGATTTTTTGCGCCAAACTATAACCGCGTCCATCACGAAAACCATGAAAATCAATCACAATCACGGACAGTAGCGGCATCACTTTGACAAAGTCCTGTTGCAAAAACTGATAATCACTAGCACCCGATAAAATAATACCCAGTTTTTTATCGCCCAACCGATTGGATAATGCTACCAAATCATCCGCTTCTAACTGCGGTTTTGGCGGATTTTTCTCGCTAAATTCGACAGGGCGATAGTCCACCAAAATTTCAGTGATATCTGAGGCATACTGGGATGGGTCGATATGCTCGATTTTTTGCTCATGAATACTCACGCTCACTGACTTTACATTATCAATCACTTGGCTTTGGTTAATGAGTGCCATGGCTTATCCCTCCACCGGCTGTTCTGATTTGTCACGATATACATACTCTTTAAATGGCTCAATACCGATACGATCAACAACTTCAGCAAACGTTTCACTACCAAAGTCGGTATCCGCCGCTTGACGGTATTTAAGATAGACTTGCAGGATATCATCCACCGTCGCCGCAACCGCATCGACAGGTACGGATTTACCCAAAATATCGCCTAATTTAGCGTTTTGACCCGATCTACCACCGAGCGAGATTTGGTACCAATGCTCGCCCTTTTTATCTACGCCCAAAATACCGATGTCGGCGACGTGGTGATGCGCACAGGCATTCATACAGCCTGACATATTTAGACGAATCTCACCAATATCATGGACAAAGTCTGCGTCTTGGAAATATTGATTGACTTGGTTAACGATATTTAAGGTGCTAGCATTGGCCAATGAGCAATAGTCAAAGCCTGGGCATGAGATAATATCCGTCAATAAGCCAATATTTGGGCGGGCAAGGTCGTATTGTTTGAGCACCTGATAGACGTCATATACTTCTTCAAGCTTGACGTCCGTGAGCACCAAGTTTTGATGATGGGTGCCGCGCACTTCACCAAAGCTGTATTTATCCGCCAAATCAGCCACCACGCGCATTTGGGTGGCGGTGATATCGCCGGTGTCTTGCATAAAATGTTTGAGTGAGATAATCACCACGTGATAGCCTTTGACTTTATGCTCGCGGGTATTTTGATTAAACCAACGCACAAACTCGCTATCTTCAAACTGGGCAGCCAGTTTGTCTTGGCTAGCTTGTAATTGTTGTTGGCTGAATGTTTGATACGCCGGCTGTGGAAAGTAGGTTTTGGCGTGTTCAATTTGCTCAGCTGTCAGTGTTAACGCACCGTCTTTATTGTGTTTTTCCCAATCTTCTTCCACGATTCTTGAAAACGCTTCGGCGCCCATACTTTCAACCAAAATCTTGATACGGGCTTTGTATTTGTTGTCACGGCGACCATATTGGTTGTAGATACGTAAGATGGCATCTAAATAAGAGAGTAAATGGCGTTCAGGTAAAAACGGACGAATCACTTTACCAATGACAGGGGTACGCCCTAGACCACCGCCCACAATCACTTCAAAGCCGATGTCACCTGCGTCATTTTTGACCACATGCAAGCCAATGTCATGCAGCTGTGTCGCGGCACGGTCTGAGCGAGTACCGATAACCGCAATTTTAAATTTACGCGGTAAATAGGTAAATTCTGGGTGAAATGTTGACCATTGGCGAATGATTTCACAATACGGACGCGGATCGGCAATTTCATCAGCCGTCACACCGGCAAACTGGTCAGTGGTGGTATTGCGAATACAGTTGCCCGAGGTTTGAATCGCATGCATTTGGACCGATGCCAATTCTGCCAAAATATCGGGCACTTCTTCTAATTTTGGCCAGTTAAATTGCATATTGGTACGGGTGGTGATATGACCATAGCCACGGTCGTATTTTTCGCTGATGTCGGCAAGTTTACGCAGTTGATACGTCGCAAGCAGACCATAAGGAATCGCCACGCGAAGCATCGGCGCATGACGCTGAATATATAGACCGTTCATCAGGCGTAATGGCAAGTACGCTTCTTCACTGAGCTCGCCAGCCAAAAAACGTCGGGTTTGGTCGCGAAACTGCTCGACCCGATCATCTACCAATTGTTGGTCAATTGCGTTGTATTTATACATGCGGATTCCTATGTCACTAAGACAAATTCTAATTACAAAGTGAATTTAAAACTTTTAGCTTTTGCAGCCATTTCAACTGGGTGAAATTTTAACCTGCTTATCATAAATGCCCAAGGGGTTTTTAGTAAATTCCATTTTTACATAAATATATCGAATTACTGCATTTATTATTGCGAACTGCAATATTCTATTATACGCTACCTTAATTTTCTTGAACCGTCTGTTTTTTTGACACGTTAATTTTGACACGCTAATATAGGATATCCGATGAGCCAAAGCGCCACTTCAACTCACCATTCTCTAAGCCAACTGGTCCCACCACACGGTAGTGACACATTAAAAGAAAAATTACTTAAAGGCGATGCGCTAACCGCTGCCCAGCAAAAAGCCAAAAATCTGCCAAAAATCCAAATCAGCTCCCGTGAAGCCGGTGATTTGATTATGCTCGGTATTGGCGGCTTTACCCCGCTAGATGGTTTTATGAACCAAGCAGACTGGCAAAGCGTATGTGACAATATGCATTTAACCACCGGTGACAATGCGGGCGTGTTTTGGCCCATTCCTATTACCCTATCAACAGATACTGCCACCGCCGATACGCTAAACCTAGGCGATGACATTGCGCTAGAATACCAAGGCGAAATCATGGGGATTTTGACCTTAAGCGAAAAATACCGCATTGATAAAGCGCACGAATGCCAAACCGTCTTTGGCACCACAGAACTTGAGCATCCAGGCGTTGCCATGGTGATGGCGCAAGGTGATGTCAACCTAGCGGGCGATGTGGTGGTGTTAAGCGAAGGTGAATTCCCGAGCAAATATGGTGATATCTACCTCACCCCGGCACAAACCCGTGACATCTTTACTCAAAATGGCTGGAAAACCGTCGCTGCCTTCCAAACCCGTAACCCGATGCACCGCTCACATGAGTACCTTGCCAAAATCGCCATTGAAATCTGTGATGGCGTACTCATTCATTCATTGCTTGGCGCATTAAAACCTGGGGATATTCCTGCAGACGTACGCCAGGAAGCCATTGGTACATTAATCGACCATTACTTCCGTAAAGACACCGTCATCCAAGCAGGCTATCCACTGGATATGCGCTATGCAGGTCCGCGTGAAGCATTATTACATGCCTTATTCCGTCAAAACTACGGCTGTAGCCATTTGATTGTCGGGCGTGACCATGCAGGCGTGGGTGATTACTATGGCGCGTTTGATGCGCAGCATATTTTTGATACGCTCAAACCGAATGATTTAATCACCCAACCGTTAAAAATTGACTGGACATTCTGGTGTGACGCTTGTGACTCCATGGCATCGACCAAAACTTGCCCACACGATGCCAGCCATCATGTCAAAGTCTCAGGTACCAAATTGCGTAAAGCCCTATCTGAAGGGGAAGACGTGCCTGACAACTTCAGCCGTCCAGAAGTGTTAGCGGTACTTCGTAACTACTATGAAGGCTTAGAAGATCATCAAAAACATAAAGTGGAGCTAACAGGTCACTCTGCAAAATAATTATTGCGCAGTTTAACGCTTATCCCTCGATAAGATAATCCATCGATAAAAAGGGTATGTCATAATACCCTTTTTTTATTCAACCTTTAGCAAAAAAATTAGCAAAAAAATTAGCAAAAAAAAGAAGCACGCGGCTTCTTTTTTTATTGCTCAACTAAGCTAAATTTAACTGAGCTAAATTTAACTGAGCTAAATTTAACTAAGCTAAATCACATATTCGACGTGCGAATCTTGCAGAAAATTGGCAACAAAATGATTCGAAGGATGATTGACTAGCGTCTCATAATCTCCAATTTGCACGATTTGACCTTGGTTCATCACCACAATTTCATCGGATAATTCTGCCGCTTCCTCTTGGTCATGGGTCACTAAAATACTGGTGACACCGAGCTCGTGATGAATTGAGCGCAGCCAAGCGCGTAATTCTTTACGGACTTTGGCATCGAGTGCGCCAAATGGCTCATCGAGTAACAACAGCTTTGGCTCTACCGCTAACGCACGCGCCAATGCGATACGCTGACGCTGACCGCCTGAGAGTTGATGCGGGTATTTTTTTGCGGTTTGGGATAGTTGCACCAGCTCTAGCAGATGATTGACTTTTTTGGTGATTTCCGCGTTGCTTAAGCGTTTGTTTTTTGGCATGACGGTCAAGCCAAACGCCACGTTATCAAACACGGTCATATGGCGAAATAACGCGTAATGCTGAAACATAAAGCCGATATGACGCTGCTGCACAGGCACATCGGTCACATCTTCACCATCAAACAAAATACGCCCCGTATCGGCAAGCTCAAGCCCTGCGATGATGCGCAGTAAGGTAGTCTTACCACAGCCTGAAGGTCCCAAGAGCGAGGTTAATTTGCCCGTCGGTACAGTTAAATTAATCGGTTGTAGTGCAGTAAAGCGACCAAACTGTTTGGTGATATCACGGATTTCGATACTCATGGTATTCTCTTAACTTTTTTTACTTTTTAAATTGCATCATTGCCAGACTGACGTTTAGTCAACGCCTGCTGCACGATTAAGGTAACGAGCGCCAACAATGCCAACAGACTCGACAACGCAAACGCCGCCGTCATGTTGTATTCATTGTAGGCAATCTCAACCAATAGCGGCATGGTATTGGTTTCACCGCGGATATGACCTGAGACCACACTCACCGCGCCAAACTCACCCATCGCACGGGCATTGGTCAAAATAATACCGTATAGCAATGCCCATTTGATATTGGGCAGCGTCACCCGCCAAAACATTTGCCAGCCTGAGGCACCAAGTGTTAATGCCGCTTGCTCTTCACTACTGCCTTGCGATTGCATCAGCGGAATCACTTCACGCGCCACGAATGGAAAAGTCACAAACATGGTGGCAAGTACGATACCTGGAATGGCAAAAATCACCTGAAAACCAAAATATTCTAACCAGCCGCCAAGCCAAGTGTTGGCGCCCAATAGCGCTACAAACATCAAGCCTGCGACCACCGGCGACACCGAAAATGGCAAATCTAGCAGCGTGGTGAGGAATTGTTTACCTTTAAAATCAAATCGGGTCAATAGCCAGGCTAATGCAATCCCAATCACCGTATTAATCGGCACCACAATCAGCGCCGTAATCAAGGTAAGCTTGATAGCGGATAATGCTTCGTGATCCGTCAAGGCAGCCACATACAACTGCCAGCCAGACTTTAATGCTTCATAAAACACTGATATCAGCGGAATCACTAGCATTAGCGTCATAAACGCCACCGCAATACCAATTAAGGTATAACGTAACCATGTCGGCTCACGGGTTGCGGCTTGGGTTTGGTAAGGATATTGGCTGCTGTCTATCATACACTTGCCCCGCCCATACGTTTGGTAAATAGCCACTGCAAGGCATTAATGGCAAATAAAATCACGAACGAAATCATCAACATAAACAAAGCAACCGCGGCAGCCCCCTGTACATCAAAGCTTTCAAGCTTACCAATAATGATTAACGGTAAAATTTCAGATTTCATCGGTAAATTACCCGCAATAAAAATCACCGAGCCATACTCTCCCGTCGCCCGTGCAAACATCATGCCTGAGCCCATCAGCAACGCAGGATACAACTCTGGCAAGATGACCCGTCTAAAAGTTGTCAATCTACCAGCGCCTAGCACCGATGCCGCCTCTTCATATTCTGGCGACAGCTCCGCAAGCACAGGTTGCACCGCACGCACAATAAACGGCAAACTTACCACAATCAGCGCCAACCAAATACCAATGGGGGTAAAAGCAATTTTAATGCCGAATGGCGCAAAAAACTGCCCGATTAAACCATTGGGTGCATATAAGGTTGCTAGCGAAATACCCATTACTGCCGTTGGCAAAGCAAAGGGCAAATCGACCAGTGCATTTAAAATCGACTTTCCCCAAAACTCATAGCGCACCAATACCCATGCAATCAGCGTACCAAACACCAAATTGGTCAATGTCGCTAGTAATGACATTTTTAGCGACAGTTCAATCGCTGCCTTGACGCGCAGTTCGGCAATGGTTTTGATAAATCCTGCCACGCCAATATCGGCGGCCGTCATTACCATTGCCACAAATGGCAATAGCACAATAATCGACAACGCCAACACACTGATGCCCAAACTCAAATTAAAAAACGGCATGATATGGCGCTTTTTATTGCGTTTTAAGGGTGAATTGGGTGTTTTAGGCTGATTGTTTGATGTTAAATCGGCTTGATGGTTAGCATTGATGCTTGCCATGCAGGGCTTCCTTTACTAATAATCGGTAGGCAACGTCAGAATTTAAACTAATAAACATACAAAAATAAAAATTCAAAAATAAAGATACAAAAAGCTCTGTACCCAAAATCTTAAGCACGGCTATAGTACCATCTCACTTTGATTTTCCAAACTATATTTATGCGCTTTAAATATTCTTAGCTAGAATAAAAAACCAGAGCCGAACTCTGGTTTTGTGAGCTTAACACAGCGAACTATTTTGCCGCAGGTGCCGATGCTATGGTGCTCGTTGGGCTGGCTAGCTGATCAAAGACACCCCCATCTTTGAAGTATTTGGTCATGATATCCGTCCAGCTGCCAAATTCGGCATTAGGACTAAAGGTGGTAAGCGCGGGTAATTTATCTTGATTTTTAGCCAGTACCGCAGTGTCGCTTGGGCGCAGGTATAAATCTGCCGCCAATTGCTGGGCAGGCTCGCTCCATAAATAATCAAGATACGCTTTCGCTGCGTCGTTGGTGCCTTTTTTATCGGTCACTGATTTGACAATCGCCACGGGGTTTTCTGCTGATATGGTGTAGCTTGGATAAACAATTTGCACATCGCCTTTACCAAACTGTTTAACCGCTAGGTTGGCTTCGTTTTCAAAGGTGACTAACACATCGCCAATTTGACGTTGTAAGAACGTGGTAGTCGCCGCACGCCCACCATTTTCATACACAGGTACGTTTTTGAGCAACTCTTTGACAAAGTTTTTGGTTTTACTTTCATCTTTATTAAAACTATGTAAGCCGTAGCCATACGCACCTAAGAAAGCATAACGCCCATTACCCGTGGTTTTTGGATTGGCAAGTACGATTTGTACGCCTGGTTTTGCCAAATCAGACCAGTCTTTGATTTGTTTTGGGTTGTCTTTACGCACCAAAAACACGATGGCACTGGTATAGGGTACTGCTTTGTTTGGGAATTGGCTTTGCCAATCTTGTGCCACCAAGCCTTTTTTCACTAACAGCTCTACATCTGAGCCTTGATTCATACTGACCACGTCTGCTTGCAGACCATTGGCAACTGCGAGCGCTTGTTTACTAGAGCCGCCATGCGATTGCTGGATATCAACGGTTTTGCCGCTATTTTTGGCTTCGTAGTCTTTGATAAACAGGGGATTGTAGCTTTTATAAAAGTCACGCGCGACGTCATAAGAGACATTGAGCAGTTTAATACCACCTTTATCGCTTGCACCTGCATTTGATTGCGTGGCGGCTTGACCTGAAGCGGCCTGTTGGTCTTGCTGGGTGGGCGCACGTGAACAGCCTGCTAGGCTCACGCCTAATAACGCTAGACTTGATAGCACGGCTACGGTTTTGTGTTGAACCTTAGTTTTTTTTTGAAAATTAACAGTCATCATGGTCACCCCTCATCTCAATGTATAAAAATCAATATATAATGTTAAATGTTTAATTCATTCCTACTATTTTACAAAAAAAGCGTCGTCAAGCAAAAACAATATTATTCCTTATCCATATTCCACTTATGAATATTACATCATAAAATATAATGTAATAGTTAAAATTAACGGTTTAACAGGCTGAATCACACCTAAATCACAAATGTCACGTTGTCAGTTTTATCATTTTCGCCTACAATTTTATTTTTAGTTAACAAGAATTCGCCATGGCAAAAGCTTCCAAAACCGTTATCAAATCAATTGAAGCGCAGCTCGCACGACTGGATTTGCAAACCATCCCATTAAATCAGGCTGATGACGTATTTTTGGCGCTGCTTGACGATAGTGAGCCTGATAATAAAGCAACTACAAAGCGTGGCAGTATTGATAACTTAAGCGTTGATAACTTAAACGATGATGACTTTAGCGAACAATTAGCCATTCAAGACCGCGATAGCCAACTGCAACAGGCATTAAGCGATACTATATTGTCACTAAGTGATTATCTATCCGCTGTGCAGTTGGTGATTAGTGAAACGTTTGCCCATACCGTTTGGGTGAAAGCTGAAATCCGTAGTCTGTCAGCCAAAGGCGGTCACTATTATTTTGAATTGGCGGATAAAGATATGGAGGGCAAAGTCACCGCCAGCTGCCGCGGCACGCTATGGCGCGGTCAAGCAGCCAAAGTACTGTCAAAGTTTGAAAAAAACACTGGCATGAGCCTTGAGCGAGGCTTGAATGTATTGCTCAAAGTCTCAGCCACGTTCCATGCCCAATATGGCTTTTCGCTAAACATCGTCGATATCGACCCCACTTACACACTGGGCGATTTGGCAAAGCAATACCAAATGATTTTAACCAGACTGCATGAAGAAGGGCTGCTCGATCTCAATCAATCGCTCCCGATGCCGTTTGATATTGAGCATGTGCTCGTCATCGCGCCTGAAAAAGCCGCAGGGTTGGGCGATTTTCGCGCGGATGCCGATAGACTTGCCAGCACAGGGGCCTGTATTTTTCATTATGAGCACGCCACCTTTCAAGGCAATCACGCCCCTGAAGATATCCGCCAAGCCCTCATTAAAGGCATGAAAAATCTGAGCAAGCAGCATATTACCGCAGATTTAATAGTGATTATCCGAGGTGGTGGCGCGGTGGGCGATTTGGCGTATCTCAATGATTACGAACTTGCCGCGCTGGTAGCGGAGCAGCCGATACCGGTCTGGGTCGGCATTGGTCATGAGCGCGACCGCGTCATGCTAGATGAAGTAGCACATCAAAGTTTTGATACCCCATCCAAGGTTATCGCAGGCATTCGCAATCATTTACTCACTATTACCCAGAGCGCCAAACAACATTTTTTGACCATCGAGCAAATTGCTAAATCCAGCATCTTGCAGGCACGCCGTGATAGCGAACAACAACTTACTAAGATACAATCGGCAGCGCAGCGACAATTATCTGCCGCTAAACTTGCCATGGACAACCAATTTGTACAGATTCGCCAACTTGCCTATCAGCAAATCACCACGGCTCGTCAATCGACCGATCGACTGCGTGAGATGACATTGTTACAGCACCCGTCAACCGTATTAACCCGTGGCTATGCGATTATCAGAACCTCCCATCCTGCCTCAAAAGATTCAGCATCAAATACGGTGATGACTTCGATTGCCCAAGCTGAACCCAATTCAACCATAACCATTGAGCTACATGATGGCTATCTACAAGCCACTGTCAATGTCAAACACCCTAAAAACTGACCTATCTATCAACAGGAACAACCATGACCGAGCCAACTGATTTTAAAAGCGCCTATGAGGTGTTAAAAACAAATGCACAGCGCTTGCAAAATAGCCAAGAGCCCAATATCGACGCGCTGATGACCATTGTAGCGCAGTCCATTGACGCCTATAAAGTATGCCAAGCGCGGATTGATGCCGTTGAAGCCTCGCTTAATCAAGCATTTGAAACAGACTAAGTTTCAATCAAGCATAAAAGCACAATAAAAAAGCCACTATCGAAGGATAATGGCTTTTTTATGTTGGGCATTTAAATTTCTACTTTGGCGCCCATTTCTACCACATTGTTACTAGGAAGTTTTAGAAACTCAGCCGCGGTGCCGGCATTACGGTGCATATGGGCAAACAATTTTTCACGCCATAATGCCATACCTTTGATGCTCTCAGATGCCACCACTGCCTCATGGGATAAGAAATAACTGACCTTGGCAGGATCGAAATCAAAGTTAAATTGCTGAATGTGTTTGAGCGAATCTGGCACATCAGGGTCATTTTTAAAGCCAAAATTGAGTACCACCTTCCAGCAATTGTGTCCCAAATAGGTCACTTCACTACGTTTACTAAGACCCACCCAAGGGGTTTCTAAGGTATTAACGGTGACAAAGATATTGTACTCATGCAAGCATTTATTGTGCTTTAAGTTTTGTTTCAACGCCACGGGCACGATATCGACTTCAGAGACCATAAATACGGCAATGCCTTTGATTTTTTTGATATTTTCAAAGAGCACTTGGCAACGCTGATTGATTAAGATTTTCTCTTGCAGTAACGCTTGCTGATTTTGCAGCTCTTGGATATTCTCAAGTGGCGCGTTTTCAATATCTTGGGTCAGCTTTTCTAATTTGCCTTGCGTCGACTCCAGGGCTATTTGTAAGCGTTTATTGGTAAAACTACCAAACAAGTCATCCAAGAAATTTTTTAAGTTAATTTGTCTTGTGGTATGGGCAATTCTCACCAAGTTACGCCCATCTCGCCAAGTCATCATGAGCACAAACATGACGCCCCCTAACAACAACGGGAACCAGCCGCCTTTGAGGAGCTTCAGCAGATTCGACGCCCAAAACAAGAAATCCACCACAAAGAATAATGAGGTCGCGGCAATACACAGTAGCAAAGGATATTTCCACGCATAGCGAATCACAAAGAAGGTCAATATCGTGGTAATCAGCATATCCGTACAAACCGCAATACCATAAGCGGCCGCTAACGCACCCGATGATTTGAACATCACCACAGCAAACGCAATTGCGATAAATAAGCCCCAGTTAATCGCTGGAATATAAATCTGACCCACTTCTTTGACATTGGTATACACAATACGCATACGCGGTAAAAAGCCAAGTTGCACCGCTTGTTTGGTGATACTAAACGCCCCAGAAATCAGCGCTTGTGACGCAATCACCGTCGCTAGAGTTGCCATCACCACCATGGGAATACGCATGGCATCTGGAATCATCAAAAAGAAGGGATTGGATTTGCCATCGGGATTGGCGAGTAAAAATGCGCCTTGACCAAAATAATTGAGCAGCAAGGCGGGCATGACAATGGAAAACCACGCGATACGAATCGGTTTTTTGCCAAAATGCCCCATATCGGCATACAAGGCTTCACCGCCTGTCACACACAACACAACTGCCCCCAATATGATAAAGGCGAGTGTCGGATTGGTCATCACAAACTGATAAGCATAGATGGGATTGATGGCTTGTAATATTTCGACATTGTGCTGAATATGATAAACCCCAATGCCAGCAATCAACAAAAACCATAGCACCATCACAGGTCCAAACAGCTTGCCGATACCTTTGGTACCAAATTTTTGCACAAAAAATAACAGGAACAAAATGGTCAGCGTGGCAGGAATTACCACACTATGCAGCCGTGGCGATACCACCGTCAAACCTTCTACTGCCGACAGCACTGAGATGGATGGGGTAATCACCCCATCGCCATAAAACAAGCAAGTACCAAATATCCCCATGGTCATGATGATTGCGTGCAATTTTGGGCGATGTTTCACCGCGCTTGATGCCAAAGCGAGCATTGCAATCAGACCACCTTCCCCTTTATTGTCGGCGCGTAGCACCAACGAGATGTACTTGAGACTGACGATGATGGTGATAGTCCATACAAATAATGACAGCACCCCATAGATATTGGCAACATTAAAGGCGACATGACCAGAATTAAAAACTTCTTTTACTGAATACAGTACACTGGTACCGATATCGCCATAAACGACCCCGATTGCCCCTAATGTCAGTGCAGGAACCGAGGTTTTAGCATGTGCTTTACTCATAAATTAACGACGCAATTTGATAAGATGGATTATTATAAGTCGAATTATAAAATTGCGGTTAAATTATATTTTGTAACCAAAGTTATCTATGTACTTGACGATAGTAACATTTTATCAGCGTCAATTTTAGATAAGTAACCTAACCCCTTATTTTTAATGGTGAAATGGCGGTTTGGCAAGCCAAATCATACCAATCAATAATAAGAACACCAAGCCAAACAGATAAAAGACCTCATTCGAGCCAATAATCAGCGCCTGTTGGTTAATATTTTGGTTGATGAGTGCCAACGTTTGGTCATAACTCATGCCAGACGCTTGCAGGCTTTTTGACCACGCATCAAAATTAGAATTTTGGGTGATACTTTCGGTCAAATAAGTATGCGCATAATTGCTGCGTCTTTCCCACACAGTCATCACCATTGAAGCGCCAATCCCGCCCGCCAAGGTTCTCACAAAGGTAAAAATCCCTGTCGCTGCCGCCATTTTATGATGCGAAATGTTGGAGAGTGCAATGGTGGTTAAGGGCATAAAAAACATGGCAGTACCCAGTCCTTGGATAAACTGCGGCCAAAACACATCCCAAAACGTCATCTGCGGATTAAAATCACTACGCCATACGAAGGTCGCACAATAAATTAAAAAACTTAAGGTCACCAAGATGCGCATATCGATGTTTCGCGCGTATTTACCAATCAAGGGCGTCAACAATACTGGGAAAATACCAATCGGTGCCGCTGCCAATCCTGCCCAAACCGCGGTATAACCCATCGTTTGCTGCAGCATGAGGGGCAATAGCACAATGGCGCCCATATATAGCAAAAATGCCAAGCTAATCACCAATGTGCCAATGGTAAAATTGCGGTCTTGAAAAATCGACAAATCAATAATCGGATGTTCCTCACCGCGCTCCCAAATTATCAAATAACTCAAACATAAAACGCTAATGACGGCTAAAGCAATGATTTCAGGGGAAGCAAACCAGTCGAGCTCACGCCCACGATCCAAGAAAAACTGCAGTGCACCCACCCCGACAATCATCAAAACAAGGCCTACTTTATCAATATCGGTCTTGATGACAGGTGTTTCGCGGTTTTTAAGTTGTTGCCATGCCAAAATAATGGCGACAATACCAATCGGAATATTGATAAAAAATATCCAGCCCCAGTGATAATTATCGCAGATATAACCGCCCAAAATCGGACCTAATATCGGCGCAGTGACGACCACCATAGCAAATAATCCAAGCGCCATCGCCCGTTTTTCAAGCGCAAAAGACTGTAATAATAGGCTTTGTGCCAGTGGAATCATCGGGCCTGCTACTGCGCCTTGCGCCACCCTGGCAATAATCAGCATCGTCAAACTATGTGACACCCCACATAGCCATGAACAAAACACAAATAAACTTGCCGACACCAAAAACACTTTGACCGAGCCATACTGACGAGCCAACCACCCTGTGAGGGGAATAGATATCGCGTTGGAAACGGCAAACATGGTAATCACCCATGTACCTTGTGAGGTCGCCGCACCCAAATCCCCTGCGATGGTCGGTAATGCCACATTGGCAATGGTCGAATCAAGCACCATCATAAACACCGCCATCGATAGGGCAAAAGTCACAATCGCAAGCGGCATCCCTGATAAAGGCGGGGGTTGATTTAGCTGACTACGGGCTGGACTATCAGTCGCTGGCTGCTCTGTATCGATATTGGGTGAAATTGCTTCCGCCATTTTTCACCTCACGATTGGTTTTGCTGGATAATTTGTTGGATAATTTTGGTCGCGCCTGACATATCGACTTGCGGCTGCAGCTGGGCAACAGGTTTGTTGCTAGCGGTCGCGGTAGCCACCTGCGGTTTGCCTTGTTGGTCTCGGCTATCCAGCTCGGCATGCATACTTAGCCCCACGCGTAGCGGATGCTGTTGTAATTCTTTGCTATCGAGTGCAATTCGTACAGGTAGACGCTGGGTGACTTTAATCCAGTTACCGGTGGCGTTTTGGGCAGGCAAAACCGAGAACGCACTGCCCGTCCCTGCTGACAAGCCAATAACTTTGCCATGATAAATAACTTCTTTACCATAGATATCAGATGTTAAATTCACCGCTTGACCTAGGTGAATGTCTTTAATTTGGCTTTCTTTAAAATTGGCATCGACCCACAAATCATGTAACGGCACAATCACCATCAAAGGCGTGCCTGCGCTGATTTTTTGACCTAATTGCACACCGCGTTTGGCAATTTGCCCATCGATGGGCGCCACGATTTGGGTACGGTTGAGATTGAGCCAAGCGGTTTGGATATTTGCTATCGCGGTTTGCACCGCAGGTTGTGATAGCACATCATTTTTACCCAAATTGGCCACTGTCACATTGCGCTGCGCTTGGGCAGTCACAACGGCAGAGCGAGCGGTGGCTTGCTTGGCAACTGCCGCATCGAGCTGGGCTTGGGCTTTTTTGACAGTGTCGGCAGCATGCTGGACTTCTTCTTGCGATACCGCTTGACTTGCCATCAAAGCGGCGCGGCGTTGATAGTCAGATTGTGCCGCAAGTAGCGCAATTTTGGCAGATTCAATTTGCGATTGCACTTCATTCATCGCAGTTTGCGCTTGCGAGATATTGACATCAGCTTGTTGGATGGTTGCGGTTTGGGTTTTGTACTGTCTGATTGCTGTGCGCAATTGTGCCTTGGCGGTTTCAAGGGCTAAGCCATTATCCGCCTGGTCTAACGCCACCAAGGTTTGCCCAGCTTTGACCATATCCGTGTCATTGACCCCAATTGCTGTCACCGTCCCCGATATTTGCGCGTTGATTTGTACTTGGTTGCCGCTCACATAGGCGTCTTCAGTACTGACTTGATAGCGCCATTGGGTAACGTATAACCATAACGTCACCGCAGCAATGGCTAAAACAATCAAGGTGAATAACCATAGGTTTTTTTTACGTTTGGATTTGGCAGGAAGTTGGGTTGTGTTATGCGTAGGTTCTAGTGTCGGTGCTGGTTCGGGGCTATCATCAACCCCAGTCGGCATGGTTTCAGCCATTTTTTTATCCTTATCGCTAAACTTGAGTGGCAAAATCTAAAAAATCCGACGGTTGACAGACGGATTTATCCTAGAAAATAGCTCGATTATGTAATTTGATATGCTTAATGGGTGGCAATATAAAACTATCCTAAACAGCCATCAAGCATCAAATAAAACATAAATGTTGCATAAGAATACAGTTAGATAGATAATGTTGTTTATTGTAAAAATTTTGCGCAATTCGTGCGATTGCTAAAATTTAAAGGCTAAGACATAAAGCGTAGGATAAAGAGCGTAAGGATACCAAAAAGCGATGAACGAAAATGATTTACGGGTCATTAAGACTGAACAACATATCGAGCAAGCTTTTCTCGCATTACTGCAGCAGAAACCTTACCGCGCCATCACGGTCCAAGATATTTTAGATACTGCAGCGATTAATCGCTCAACCTTTTATCGTCATTACGCCAGTAAAGAGGCGCTGGCAGAGAAAATGGTAAGTAATTTTCGCCAAGTGTATGAGAAGTTTTTAACCGAACGCTTTAGTGTCGCTAGTCAAGAGAATTTACTGGTGTGTTTGGAACAGTTTTGGGCGTTTATCCACACGCAAAAACAACGCATACTGGCTTTTTGGCAAATCAAAACCCCCAATATTCATTTATATGATGACATGTATGCGTTAATCAAACAAAATTATATTGAGCATGCCAAGCGTCATGGACGCCCAGGTGACTTGGATTTTCAAGGCCATACGTATGCAGGCATTATATTAAACAATTTAAGTTACTGCCTGCAGCAAGACCACCAAATGTCACTCGAGGATATTCGTAGCAATATACAACTGATGATGCAGACAGTGTCTATACAGTAATCTCTCATCATCATAATCTGCAATAACCTCAATACGCTCATTAGCAGCCAGTTTTAAGCGCTAAAGTCCTCTTTAGGATTTTTTACCGACTAAATCAATCACCCAAAGCTCCGCTTGCGAGCCCAACCGAAACGGCACACCCCAAAAACCATACCCCGAGCTTACAATCACATCGGTATTGTTGATACGCTCATAGCCGTAACCCAAACGATTTAAGAATTTGACAATGAAATTGGCAGGAAATATTTGCCCATTATGGGTATGTCCAGACACTTGCAAATCAATCGGTAATTGTACGTTTTGTTCAATCTCATTGGGCTCATGGTCAAGTAAAATTATCGGCTTATCGGTACTTGACGGCATTAAATCCTTGGTCGCTTTACGATAACTGGCATGATTATCCAGTCGTCCTACCAACCAAAGCTGGTTATCAACCAACACTTTGTCATCTGCCAATAAGGTGATATTGGCTTTTTGGATCGCATCGCGAATCTCGCCTTCATGCCCATACATATCATGATTGCCTAGCGTGGCATACGCGCCCATTGGCACTGCATTTGCTAGTTGCTGCAGCGCAGGCTGCATATTTTGCGAGGTATAGTAATCAACATTATCATCCATAATATCGCCAGGCATCAACAGCAGTTGCACGTTCTGTGCTTTCACCATCTCGGTTAATCGGTTAATTTGCCGCTCACCGACCATTAGACCCAAATGCAAGTCTGAAACCATCCCAATACGAATCGGTTTGGCAAGCGGCTGGTTGGCAGTCAAGCTGATATGACGAATGGTGGGTGTATAAGCATTATAAATACCCATCAACACCATGCCAAAAAACACGACCGGCAACAAAATGCGTTCCCCGTAAGTTTGATAACTCACGGAATTAAAAAATTGCGGGGCAACTTTCATCAACACCAGATTGATAATGCCCACCGCCACCATTGACATGATGACAAACCACAAAATAGTCAGCCAAGTCATAGACAGCTTAAGCCCAAAGCTCGTCAATCGTGCGATGCCAAATACCAATAACGCATTACTCATCACAAATAGACTAATCATCAAATAGCGAGAAGACCGATCGGATAACCAAGACCCTGCCCACCACTGCAGCCCCCGCCCCGCGCCATAAGTAAACAATTCAAACAACAATACAATGACGGTCAGAAATATCCAACGCATACCAGCCCCAAATTTTTGATAAGTAAAGGTTATATAAAGAATGTTTGTGAATTTACAATGTCGCTTTATCTATTAAAGCCAATCAGTGAATTTGAAAAAATCAATTAATATAATTTGCGCATTAAAAAACCCAACTTACGAGAATAAGTTGGGTTTTTTCGATATCGGCTCATCCGATAACGGTATTGTGGCAGGTTTATTGATTTTTAACAAGCAATAAATTTGCTATAATAACCCTTTTGGCACTTTTAAAAATTATGACATATTCAACTGCTGTTAATTTATCTGATATTGCGAGCCCTGCCAAAACCCGCGTCATTGTGGGGATGTCAGGAGGCGTTGATTCTTCTGTCACCGCCGTTTTGCTCAAACAAGCGGGCTTTGATGTTGAAGGCTTGTTTATGAAAAACTGGGAAGAAGATGACGGTACCGAATATTGTACCGCCATGACTGACCTTGCTGATGCGCAAGCGGTGGCGGATAAAATCGGTATTAAACTGCATACCGCCAACTTTGCCATGGAATATTGGGATCGCGTATTTGAGCATTTTTTGGCGGAATATAGCGCCGGTCGCACCCCAAATCCTGATATTTTATGCAACAAAGAAGTCAAGTTTAAAGCCTTTTTGGATTATGCGCTAACTTTGGGGGCGGATTATATTGCCACCGGTCACTATGCACGCCGCGGTTTTAGTGATGAAACTGGCAAAGCGCCACTACTGCGCGGACTTGATAACAATAAAGACCAAAGCTATTTTCTGCACGCGGTGGCAGGTGATAAAATCGCCAAAACCTTGTTCCCTGTGGGTGAGTTAGAAAAACCTGAAGTACGCCGAATTGCCGAGCAGTATGATTTAGCGACAGCGAAGAAAAAAGATTCTACCGGCATTTGCTTTATCGGCGAGCGACGCTTTAAAGACTTTTTACAGCAGTATTTGCCCGCTCAAAAAGGTGATATCTATACCGATGATGGCAAAAAAATCGGCACCCATGATGGCTTAATGTATTACACACTTGGTCAACGTGGCGGTATTGGTATTGGTGGGGTCAAAGATAGAGATGAGGCGCCTTGGTTTGTGTTGCACAAAGACTTGGATAATAATCGCCTGATTGTCGGTCAAGGGCATGACCATCCGATGTTACAATCCACCGAATTGACTGCCTATAAACTTGACTGGGTGGTTGATGCACCCACCCAACTCTTTACCGCCCAAGGTTATCGCTGTACCGCCAAAACGCGCTATCGTCAGCCCGATCAAGCCTGTACAGTTTTTGCCCTTGATGAAACGGGTGATACCATAAAAGTGGTGTTTGACGAGCCACAGCGTGCGGTGACACCCGGTCAGTCTTGTGTATTTTATGATGGTGATATTTGTCTAGGTGGTGGCGTCATTCAAACCATCGATGCCCCTACTAGCCTGGCTGAAGTTTAAAGTTTAATACACATCAAGATATAAACAGCGCAAATTGATACCATTTGCGCTTTTTTTATACCCTATTGATTAAGAAAAGTTCGCAGCTAAGCGTTTGTTCCACCCCGCTTTTTTTCGTAAGTACCCAATCCCCCAGCAGCTTAAATAAATCACAAATGAAATAGTGGTAATATAAGGTGAAATCGGCAGTCCAGGTCCTAACGATAGTAATATCCCGCCGACCCCAGCGGTGATGGCAAACAGCATAGACAACAAATAGACATAGATAGGTCTAGCCGTCACTTGACTCGCCGCTGCCGCAGGCGTGATGAGTAACGATAATAGCAGCAATGCACCGACAAACTGCACACTCACCGCTACCACAAGACTTAGCGCAAACATAAACAGCAAAGATAAAAATGTTAAATTCAAATGCTGTGCTTGGGCAACTTGCGGGTCAACTGCGGCAAATAACATGCGCTGACCAAATATGGCAATGATTGATAGCACAATCACTGCAACCACTAACATCGACTGCAATTCAGCGGGCGTGATTGCAACAATTTGCCCGGTTAATAAGCCAAATTTATTGGAGGAGCGACCTTGATACAAGGATAAAAACAACACCCCCAGCCCAAGCCCGAATGGCAACAAAATACCCACCACTGAGTTGCGGTTTTTGCCATCAATCCCCATGACCCCCAGCACCATGCCAGCCGTCACCGCTCCAATGACGGCGCCTAGGGTGACTGAAGACCCTAACCATAAGGCACACGCCGCCCCTGCAAACGACAGCTCTGCTGTCCCATGCACGGCAAACGCCATATCGCGTGCCTGTACCATCGGTCCAATGAATCCTGCCATCACACCCAACAATACCGCGGCCACGACGGACGTTGATACCAAGGGCAACAGCTCAGCAAAGTTATCAAAATTGATGATGGTATGTAGCCAAGTCGTGAGCAGCATGTAAATTCCAAAAGTTAAAAAACCATCGAATGTGATGGCTTGTTTTTGATTAAAGCAAATAAATTAGCGAAATCGATTGATTAAGTCGACACCACCGAGGTTGGCAGTCGCATTTTCAAGGCGCAGCACTTTATCTACCAAAGGTATAATCGGTTCGAGTTCATGGCTAATCATCAAAATCGCGGTATGATGTGCTTGTTTGCGATGGGCTAAAATATCACTAACCACATACTGGCTTGCCACATCAAGACTCAGCAGCGGCTCATCCATCAACAAAACATCAGGCTCAGCGACCAAGGCTTGGGCGATACGCATGCGCTGCTGCTCACCACCCGAGAGCATGGTAAGCGGTGCATCACAAAATGACTCACCGCCGACTTCCGCAATGGCTTTATCCACCAAGTATTTTTTTTGTTTTGCCGTCTGCCAAAAACCGCCCAAGGTTTTTTTCGGGCTAAATAGACCAAACAGATAATTTTCCCCATCTAGCCCTAGCTGCACCAAGTCCCTACCCCGAATCGGTAGTTTTGGCGCAAAGTCTTTGAGCTGTGGCACATAGCCCACTCGAATATCTCTGCCAAGCGTGATTGAACCACTTGAAAGTGGCACAAGTTTGAGTAAACTTCGCAGCAATGTGGTCTTGCCTGTACCATTGGCGCCGAGCAGTGCCACAAATTCACCCGATAAAATCGAAAAATTGACATCCTGCCAGAGCAGACGTTGTCCAAAGTGCATACTGCCATCTTTGACTTGCAAAACGACTTGCTGTGATTGGGGCAGTTTGACAAACGATTGGCAATGAATAGCCTGCGCAAACTGCCGCTCGCTATTGGCTATTTTGGTGGTTGACATGGGCATGGTGGCTACTTCTTCATCCTAACGGCAAGATGCTAACGACAAGATCCTAAAGGCAAGGATGGTTGATTGGCAATATCACATTGCAAAAAATCTGGGCTAAAAATTAAGCATTATAAGGGATAACCAGCCAATACTATACCAATTAACGCAAATTTTTCCTCAAATGCGTTAATTGGTAATCTAAAATTTTTAGGCTACTTCAGATTAGCGCGTCGCTGCCGCAAAATCATCCAGGGTTTTTTCAATAAATTGCGTATAGCTTGTCACGCCATCGGGCAGAGTTTCATAGACCGCCACAACCGGTACTGTTGATGCCTTAGCCAATGTGATTAGTTGCTTTGAGGTGGCATCTTCGGTCTGGGCATTGACAACCAACAAACCCACTTGTTTATTGCTCAGCAGGCTTTTGCTGTCATTGAGCACTTTGACCGACACCCCTGCATCCGTCTCTGATTGCACAGCATAGGCTTTTGGCGTCACATCCTTGATGCCCATGTCGGCTAGCAAATACCCGATGACAGGCTCAGTAGCAAAGGCAGTGATGGCTTTTTGCTGTCCGATTTGTTTGGCTTTGACTTTAAGCGCATCAATTTGCTGGATGAATTGCTGGGTATTTTTTGCATAAATTGCTTGATTGGCAGGTGATGTTGCAGCCAATTGCTTGTTAACCGCTTCAGCCACTTTTTTTGCTGTATCAAGGGAGAAAAACACGTGCTCATTGAAGTCACCGTGCGAGTGACTATGTACTTCGCTATGCACCTCACTGGGCACTTCACTGGACATGTGAGGATGATCTGATGGTTGCGGATCAGCGATCTTTATTTCGTGTTGGGTATCGTGTTGGTGTGGTTCACTGGCAGGCTCATCTGCCGCATTGTCGGTGTTAGGCGACAGTCCTGAAAGTGCTACGGCATTAATCACCACAGGTTTGTGGCTCACCGACTCAGCCAAGCTCATACCCCAATCATCATATCCGCCACCGTTGACCAGCATGACAGCAGATTTAGTGACATTAAGCTTGTCGGTCGCTGTGGCTTGATAATCATGCGGATCTTGTGATAAATCATCAACCCCCACAATCACATTAACTTTATCCCCTCCGACCGCTTTAGCCACCGAACCCCACACATTGGTGGTGGCATAAACGGTGGGTAATTGGCTATCAATAACGGTGTTTGATGATACTGTTGTAGCTGAGCTATTTGATGGGGATTGATTTGAGGCTGATTGCGTTGAAGTGGATGGATTGTCAGTTTGCTTTTGGCAGCCTGTTAATCCCCCCACTAGGCTCATCGTCAATGTCACCCCTGCAATTGTGGGGATTTTTAGTGGCATTAGTAGCAAAAAAGGTCGGCTAAAAAAAGCATATTCGTTAATCAATGCGTTTATCATACGGGGTCGCCAAATCAAGTATTGAGACTATAAAACATGTTATATTATAACATTTTAATGGTGTTCTCAAGGTAGCTCAAGGATTTATGCTGGCTTGGATTTCATCTATCGCACCTTTAAATTCAACTATTTGCACTGACCTTTTTATGCCATAATAAATTTATCACCTTGCTGTATGGTTCACAGGCAAATCGGTTGTCATTTTTTACGCTTTACGCCTGTCAGCACTTTTTTGTATGGCCCACTCTCACAGGATGTTTTTATGAAACAATTTTTCGCGCCTTGTCTGGTACTTGCCAGTATGTTGGGCACAACATTTGCCCACGCTGCCTCTATGCCAGTGGATACCAATGCCCGCTTTAAACTGGGTTTAAACGCGTCAATCAACCATTATGCGTACGATAAGGACAATGATGTTACTATCATGCCACAGGCATTTTATGACAATAATCGATTCTACATTGAAGGCAGTGAAGCGGGTTATTATCCTTACAAAGATGCACAGAACGAATGGCGATTGACCGCAAGCTACGATAGCCGTTCATTTGATCCAGACGATGCGAGCACAGCGGCGTTAAAAGGACTCGATGAGCGTAAATGGTCTGCTATGGTGGGCACCAGCTATATGCGCATCACCCCGTATGGTGGCTTTAAAGCGCAAGTGGAAACTGATGCGTTAGGTCGCAGTGATGGTACCAGCGCAAAAGTGGCGCATTTAAGCAGATTTAAAGCAATGGATGATAGAATCACCATTTATCCTGAGTTAGGACTGCAGTGGTACAATGACAAGTACAACAACTACTACTTTGGTGTTTCTGAGCAAGAATCGCTACGCACCGGAATAAAAGCTTATAACGCTGATAGTAGCATTACTCCCTATGTCAATGTCAGCGCCAGTTACGCCATTTCGCCACGCTGGAGTGCGTTTATCAGTCAGCATTTAGAATATTTGAGCGATGAGCAAAAAGACAGTCCACTGGTTGATAACCGTGTCGATAGCAAAACTAAAATTGGCTTTAACTATCAGTTTTAATGCCTAGTTTACCAATGGATAGTTGACCCATAAAAAGCGCAAATTGTTTGATTTATGCTTTTTTTACTTACAAGAAAGGATTATTTACTTCGTCCACGTGCGACGCTTGCTGCTGTTGCGTGGCAGATTTTTCCACCGTTTGCACTTGATGGGCTTCTAAATACGCAACGATTTGGCTCAATACATCTTGTAATTGTTTTGCCGTGGCTAAACTTTGTTTATCCAACGTAAAGGTCGCACTGCCATAGAGATTGACTTGCTCTCCTTGATTCTCAAGGGTAAATTCGCCCAAGCCAACGCTTTGGCTATCATTTTGAAATGGTTTAAAAGCACTCATCTTTTTCCCCTGTTTAGTTACTGATTTGCTGTTACTGATTTTGGTTATGGTGAAGTTATGGTGCAATAGTCGCTACATTGCTCGGCAAACTGGGAAACGCATTGACCCCGGTGCGTTTTTTAAGTGTGCTTAGGCTAATTTTTTCAACGGTTCCGCTATCATCATTCGGGCTAAAAAATGCTATCGCTTGATGTTGTGATGCCAAATATACCGCTTTAAAAAAATGCGATGGCACCAACACGCGATTTTTTAGCCGTTTGACTTCCGGTGTTAAGAATGCCACCCCTGTCACTACATAAGCTGAGCCGTATTGGTTGGTCAAGTTGCGAGTTTGTGTTTCAATCTTTACCCAAGTTTTACGGTTGTTGTCAGGCGTTTGTGGGGCAATATTGGCTAAACTAAAACTATCAAATTGTGAGTCCGGGTTTGCCATATCCGCATTGGGCGCTAAATGCCCTCTGTCAAATCCGGTACGGGTATAATCGTTCAATAAGCTACGCACCTCGGTTGGCAGGCGAGTTTCTTCATGAAAGTTATCCTCTCTGACCAAGCTTTTGGCAGCCGTTATTCGTTGTCGCGTCAAATGCTCAGCGACCCAAATCGGGGTTTTGGTGACCCCCGAATACATCACCGCAAAGCCATTAAAGCACAGTGGGTAGGTTTGTTGCGAAAGCTTGGCGGTCATTGTCGGCTGGGTTTTCTCCAAAAACTCGCTGGCGCATTTTTGTAGCGCCTTGTCTAGCGGACGCGTGGTGAGTGTTTGGGTATCTGTATTCGCTTGGGTGGCAGGAATAGTAGTAGGGTTAGTAACAGTATTGCTATCGGGCTTGGTGGCTGAAGGCGCAACACTACAACCTGTCAAATACAGCAAGCCAACACTCACGGCTGATAAGATGGCAGTGTTAGTAACGAAATGGGTATGAACTATCATGAGTGACCTTAAAAAAAAGAAAAAATGAAAAATGGTGCAATGACGACAATGGTATGGTTTGGGCTAAAGTGTTGGATAACGTAGTTTAAAACTTCTTGGTTATTTTATAAGTTTTTTTAGTGGAATACGCAAATATTTACGGGTAGTGATAGCAGTTTTTTGAAATGTTTTTTGGCTAATATTGCGTTGACTACTTTTATCCCCATATTTTCCCATCAACAATTGCTTCAGTTCTGATAAAATACATCTTTTGTCGTTAGTAAATTTTTATGAGTACATCAACCACACCACAAAATGCCGTCGTCTTACTCTCGGGCGGGCTAGATTCCGTGACTTGCCTTTACTGGGCAAAAGCCAATTATGCCAACGTCACAGCGGTAAGCTTTAACTACGGTCAGCGCCACAATAGCGAACTTAATGCCGCCAAAAAAATTGCCGCGACTGCCCAAGTCAATCATCGTATTATCGATATTGATTTGGCACAGTTAGGTGGCTCAGCGTTGACCGATGCTTCGCTGGTGGTACCCGATGCCAAACAAACAGATTTTAGCGATAATCAGCATAATGACAGCATTCCAATCACCTATGTACCTGCGCGTAATACCATCTTTTTGTCGTATGCGCTGGCATTGGCAGAGGTGACACAGTCCAATGCCATTGTGATTGGCGTCAATGCAGTCGATTATTCAGGCTATCCTGACTGCCGTCCTGAATATATTGAAGCCTTTGAAAACATGGCAAATCTCGCTACCAAAGCCGGTGTGATGGGCAATCATCTCCACATTGCAACGCCATTGTTGCATTTAAGTAAAGCAGAAATCATTAAGCTTGGGGTATCGCTGGGGGTGGATTATGCATTAACCGTGTCATGCTACCGCGCAGATAGCGAAGGGCGCGCCTGCGGGCACTGCGATAGCTGTTATCTACGTCAGCAAGGTTTTTTACAAGCTGAAATAGATGACCCGACTATTTATCAGTAATCTATCATCATCAAATCCTGCCAGCTTTATTGCGTCAACGGTAAAGCTAGCCATTGTACGATTGAACACCTGCTGTTCTATACTGCTGTCTCTTATGAGGATAAACTATGAAACATTCAGCCATCGTGACCCTATTTGCTAGCATGGTTTTGCCGTTTGCCGCACATGCCGCCAATCCACAATATGTCAATGCTTGCGCCACCCAAATGACCGAAAAACACATCACTGATGCCGCTTCTGCAAAAAAAGTATGTACTTGTGTGGTAGATGAACAATCAAAAATCACCCAAGCGCAAAAAAATGAGCTTGATACTTGGGTAAAAAGTGGCAAAGATGTTCGCCAAAACAAAACTTTTCAAACCATCAGTGCTCGTATGAAAGCGTGTGGTAACGGCGTTAAATTTAATAAAGCCCGCCCCTAAGCGGTTACAATCAATACCATAATCGATAGCGCCGCACCACCAGACCAGTTGTTTACTGGTCTTTTTTTGTTTTGTCGCATGAAGAAATTTGTACTCAATCTGGCTTTCTGATATTGTTAGTTCAATTTTTGCTTGGGAAATGCCCATGACTCAACTACCCAATTTTTTGGTCACCACTGTGGAAGCGGATACCAGCTGTCATTCTACAAATCAGCCGCAATTTATCCGGCGTCAAATCCACCTGCCAGCGTATGCCAAGCAAGCAGACAAAGGCTTGATTCTGTATTTTTATCCAAAAGACAACACCTCAGGCTGTAGTGTGCAAGCGCAAGATTTTAGCCAGCATTTGACCCAACTGCAGCAGCTTGGCTACCAAGTCATTGGCGTATCAAGAGATAGTGTCAAAAGCCATGAAAAATTTATCGCCAACCAACAGATTAATTTTGCGTTGGTGAGTGATACCGATGAACAGCTTTGCCAATATTTTGGCATCATTGCCGAAAAAAAATTGTACGGCAAAGTCAGCCTTGGCGTGGTACGTTCAACCTTAATTTTCGATAAAGCAGGCAAGCTGGTTCATGAGATGCGCAATGTCCGCGCCAAGGGACATATTGATAAATTACTTGCGATATTGCCTACCCTTTAACCCAAAACAACCTAAATTAACCCAAACGCCTTACATTATTTTTATTTTGATTTTTTGACTCGAGATCACTCATTGTATGTCCGTGAACCAATTTTTTAAAAATATCTATCACGACTTGTATTATGACGTCTATAAAGCAGTCGGTGGTTCGCTCGAAGATGAAGCGGTTAATTGGCCGCTGTATCTCTCCAAACTTGCCAGTACAGGCATCAAAATTATGGTGCTCTTGGCAATTTTGGGCGTGGTCTATCGGTTAAGTTTATTGCTCATCAATTCTGCCCGTTTTATCGCCAAAGACAGTAAATACAGCCAATCGTTAAGGCTCATCGCACGGTTGATGTGGTTGTTTTCAAGTTTGCTTGCGGTGATGAGTCAGCTTAATTTTGAACCTGAAACAGTCAAAGCCACTGCCAAAGCCGGTATTTGGTCAGTGATTTTTTATATGGCGTGGTACAACCTCGGTTATTTGATGCAAAAAATGCTCAAAAATTATGGGCTAAATGCGTCGATTGAACAATTACTGCACAATTTGTTGTCCATGCTCATCATCGTATTGTGGATTGCCTCGGTGATGTCACAGTTTGGTTTTGATATTGTGTCTGTGGTCGCAGGTCTTGGAATTGCAGGTATCGCAGTGGGTTTTGCGGCACAAGCCACACTTGCCAATTTTATTGCCGGTATCACCATTTTGATTGAGCAGTCATTTCAAGTCGGTGATTGGGTCAGCATCAATGAAAAAGAAGGTAAAGTGGTGCAAATCGCCTTGCGCACTACCCAAATTTTGACCCGTGACAATATCACCGTGATTTTCCCCAATTCAACCGTTGCTTCAGCGGAAGTCATTAATTTGACTGCCAAAAATCTGATTCGTTTTGATATTGAAGTGCGTATCGCGTTGGAAGCGGATATTGAAAGCGCTCGCGCTATCATTCTTGATATTTTAGCCAACACCAAAGAGGTATTAGAGCGTCCTGCGCCCACAGCGACAGTGGATAAAATTGGCGATTTTGGGGTATTTTTTATCGTGCGGTTTTGGGTCAATCCGCCACACGTGTCTCGAATGCCATTTATCAAAGAAAATCTACGCGAACAAATCAAAGTAGCACTCGATGATGCCGGCATTGCCACACCTTACCCTCATATGCAGCTTTTAATGCCAAGCGAAGTAGCCCATCGGTAAAAACTTGCCCATAATTTCAGACATTCTGTCATATGTCCTTTGCTAATCATGCTAAAATACGCCATTAATCAACTTTGACTTTTTTTGGCAGTATTTATGACAGACAGCAATACAACGCCCGTCGGGCAAACTTTTCACATTGTAATCACTTGTGCGGATGGGCTAGAGATTCCCTTGCAAACTGAGCTGGCAAGCTTTGGTATAGGTACACAAATTGAGCGCACGGGTCGGCTGATGGCGACATTGACGTTGGCGCAGATTTATCAAGTTTGTCTATGGTCTCGTGTGGCATCGCGGGTATTGCTACCACTGGGCAAAAAGAACATCAATCCCGAGTACGATATTGCAGATCAGCTCTATACCTTTGCCAAAACTGTCAAATGGACCCAGTTATTTGATTTGGAACAAACCTTTGCGATTCGTTTGACCCTAGATAAGCGCGTACAAGCCAACCAGCAATTCACCATGCTGCGTGTCAAAGATGCGATTGCCGACCAATTTAACGAGCAGTTCGGGCGTCGCCCCAATGTCGATAAAAACCCCGATTTTGGCATTGTCGCTACTGTGGGTGACAAACAAGCTGAATTGTATCTAGACTTATCAGGTACCAGTTTGCACCGCCGTGGTTATCGTGCTGCGATGACTGAAGCGCCACTCAAAGAAAACTTGGCGGCTGCCCTGCTCTATAGCGTGAATTTTCACACCACCCAATTTGACAGTATCGTCGACCCAATGTGCGGCTCAGGCACGCTGATTATTGAAGCCTTGCTGATGAGCGCAGATTATGCCGTAGGACTCGATAAGGCCGATAGCCAATTTGGGTTTTACGCATGGCAACATCATGATACTGACCTTTGGGAGCGTATGGTGCAAGACGCGCAAACCCGTTTTCATCATCGCCTAAATGCCATGGCAAATGGCGAGATGCCCGCGGTATTTGCTTTTGATATGGACTCAGGCGCGGTTCGAGCCACGCACAAAAATTTAATCGCCGCAGGTTTGACGCCTATCATCAACCGTATTACCTTGCAGCAGCGCTCACTAGCGACCCTTAATTTGGCACTAGAAAAACAAGTCAATGGCTGGGTCAATCCCCTGTTTATCACTAACCCACCGTATGGTGAGCGCTTGGGTGAAGAAGAATTGATTAAACCCTTGTATCAAGGCTTGGGTAAAAAATTACAAGCCCTGTTTGCAAATAGCCCTGCCAAAGTGACTTTGGGTGTCCTCGCTGCCAAAATTGAACAAGCTGACGTACTACCCCTTGCCGAGCCAAAAACCCTACGCTGTCATAATGGCGCTATCACCGTTTATTTTCGTTATGGTGAGCTGTTAAAGAGTAAAGACACACCGTTGATTACGCGTTTTGAAAAGCGTGAAATCGCTGTAGAAGAAGGTCAAGATTTTGTCAATCGACTACAAAAAAATCTTGCCAATCTGCGCAAGCTTGCTCACAAACAAGCCGTGACCAATCTGCGGGTGTATGATGCCGACTTACCTGATTTTAAAGTGGCGGTGGATGTGTATGGTGAATTTGTGCATGTGCAAGAATATGCCGCCCCCAAATCAATCCCGTTAGAGACCGCCAAAAAACGCTTTAATCTAGCGCTGCATGGCGTGCGTGAAGCCTTGCAAGTGAACCGTGAGCAAGTGTTTATCAAAACCCGCGCCCGCCAATCAGGCAATGAGCAGTATGAGAAGAAAGCCAATTCGGGTAAATTCCATGTGGTCAGCGAGCCAACCACCAACAACCAACGGGCGTATTTTTTGGTGAACTTTAGCGATTATTTGGATACAGGGTTATTCCTTGACCATCGCAGCATCCGAAAAATTATTGCAGAAAACTCACGCGGTAAAACGGTGCTTAATCTGTTTGCTTATACTTGTACTGCCAGTGTGCATGCGGCTTTGGGCGGTGCAAAAGCGGTGACATCGGTCGATTTATCACAAAACTATCTGGATTGGGGACGCAAAAATTTTGCCCTAAACGGCTTGCCAGATTTGCCAAGCTACCAGTTTATTGCCCAAGATATTTTTGAATGGATTAAAAGCAATACTGAGCAGTACGATGTGATTTTTATCGATCCGCCGACTTTTTCTAATTCCAAGAAATTCCAAGGTACTTTTGATGTGCAGCGCGACCACGTACCACTCATCAACCGTGCCATGAATCGCTTATCCTCTGATGGCGTGTTATATTTTTCCAATAACTTTACCAAATTTGTGCTAGACGACGAAATCAGCAACCGTTACCACGTTGAAGAAATGACCAACCAAACCATCGGCTTTGATTTTGATAGTAAACGCCCTATTCACCAGTCGTGGGCGATTCGCCACAAATAATTTGCCAATAAAAAAGCGATGACTCGTGTTAGCCATCGCTTTTTTTGATGAGTTGGTTATTTTACCAGAGTCTTGGTTTCAATCACACTCTCAAGCTGATAAAGGTTGCCATAGCCTTTGGTATCGGTGGGCGGTGTGCGATAGCGAGTCAAGCGCAAAACCCGCTGTGCAGTTTCATCATGACGATAATTGATGATAGGCGCATCGAGAAGATGCCATTGACCCACCGCTGTTTTTAGTATTCACCGTTTGGCAACCCGTCAGGGCAAGCATGAGCAATGCGCTCGTTTTAAAGCTACCTTTAATTATTCGATTGTTTATCATTGTTTGTATCCATTATTACGCCATTAATTTAAGTTTAGCCAAATATTTATGGTTATTCAGCATCCGTTCTGTAAATTTAGTTGAGTATATTTAATGGAAGAGTTGGCATAAAAAAACCCAGTCAAGCGACTAGGTTTTTGATTTCAAACTTAACATAAACGATTATTTATTCGGCTGGGGCGTGGTGCGTAGATAAGGCTTGATTTCTTTATGACCTTTTGGGAATTTCGCGGCGATTTCTTCGTTTTTGACGCTTGGCGGGATAATCACATCGTCCCCATCTTGCCACTCAACTGGCGTTGCAATGCCATAATTATCTGACAATTGCAAGGCATCAATCACCCGTAAAATTTCATTGAAGTTACGACCTACGGCAGCTGGGTAAGTGAAAGTTAACCGCAGTTTATGCTGTGGATCGATAATGAATACACTACGAACCGTGTGCGTGGTTGACGCATTTGGGTGAATCATGTCGTAAGCTTCCGATACTTTTTTGTCAGCATCTGCAATGATGGGGAAATTCACCTCGCAGCCTTGGGTTTCTAAGATATCGCCTGCCCAAGTTTTATGGTCTTCGACACTATCGACTGATAAAGCAATGGGTTTGACATGGCGTTTTTTGAATTCATCACCCAATGATGCCGTGCGTCCTAACTCCGTGGTACAGACTGGGGTAAAGTCTGCCGGATGTGAGAATAACACCACCCAGTTATCACCTTGCCAATCGTAAAAATTGATGTTGCCTTCAGTGGTTTGTGCGTCAAAATTTGGTGCCGTGTCGCCAATTCGTAATTGTGCCATCGCTGACTCCTTATAATTTGATTAATCGTATATGGTTATTGTTTGATATCGGTCTTTTACACAGACTCAGCAAAATTTTAACAGATTTTAAATTCATCAATAATGACTTTTTGCGAATCCTTGTTTCTAAAAAGTCATAAGCGCGCTACGATTGACTGTTTTATAGTGGAGATTTTAATCAAATTCCGCAGTCTTTAAAAACCGCGCGACCACGTTAAACTGCCCAGCGGTGGTATCTTCTTCATACATGGCTTGGCGAAACGCATTAGAATTGGCAATGCCTGAGGTATACCAAGCAATATGTTTACGAGCGATACGACACCCCGAGTATTCGCCATAAAACGCATAAATCTCCTGCAAATGGCTCAATACAATCTCTTTTAACTCATCCATCGTTGGACTGGGCAGGATTTCACCAGTCTTTAGATAATGCGCAATGTCGCGAAAAATCCAAGGCTGCCCTTGCCCTGCCCGCCCAATCATAATGCCATCAGCGCCTGTTTGCTCATATACTTGTTTGGCTTTTTGCGGGCTGTCGATATCCCCATTGACGATAACAGGAATGGTGAGAAGATTTTTGACCTCTTTAATTAACTCATAGCGAGCGCTGCCCAGATATTTATCTTCTCGGGTGCGTCCATGAATTACAATCATGGCGATACCTGCCTCTTCTGCCATTTTTGCGACACGTAAAATATTTTCTTCGCCATTGGCATAGCCTAGACGGGTTTTTAGCGTGACTGGTACATCCACTGCATTGACCGTGGCATCTAATAGTCGCTTGACCAAATCTTCATCTTTGAGTAGCGCTGAACCAGCAAGCTTTTTGCATACTTTTTTTGCCGGGCAACCCATATTGATATCGACAATTTGCGCCCCATTGGCAACTTGATAGCGAGCGGCTTCGGCGATTTTTTCTGGGTCTGAACCAGCGATTTGCGCAGAAATAGGCGCGATTTCGCCATCAAAATTGGCACGATACAGTGTTTTGTGATGGGCAAACAAAGTGGCATCAGAGGTCATCATCTCCGACACGGCATGCCCTGCGCCAAAGGACTTAGCCAGCATGCGAAAAGGCTTATCAGTGACCCCTGCCATCGGGGCAACGATGATGCGGTTGGCGATGGTCTGGTCACCGATACTGAGGGGGGTAAGTAATGGATGGTTGGACATAAATACAAAAGAATGACGAGCTCAAAAATGGGGGAACATTATAACTTTTATTGTCCATGCTTTGGCTAAAAATATTACGCATTTATCATACTCCCCATTTCCCCCTCTTTTAAACAATCGGGTGAGTTTTTATATCAATTTTTTACGATTTTTTATCTGTTTGTCATATAGACTTAACCCAATAGAAGTTTAATAGTGTCATACTCATCAATTTGTTAGACCTAGATTTAGACATAGAAATGGGCATAAACATATGTTAAAACAGCTTAAGCTTTGGTATCGAGGCGGCAGGTATGTCAATGGCGAAGTGGTTTATCAGCTACCTCATTGGTCTGCTAGGGTGGCTCGTCGTACGGTTGATTTTGTTTCGCTTGAATGGAAGTGGTTATTGGCATTTTTATGCCTAATTATTGCAATTGTTGTTATCTCCATTTGATGGAGAGAGACTTTATAACCTTAGCCATGCCAATTTGGGCAACATATCAGAGGTAAAGATATTGTATATAAAACAGCTAACAAGTCACTATGTTTTACCATGACAAATAGTTGAGATTTTAGTATAATATCTTGTTTATTTGACACGCTTATACGACCGCTATGACCCAAATTCCTGTCATTCAAAACCCAGAAATGGTTAATCCCCAAGACCTTACCGCAAAAACCAATTTACTTGGCATGAGTAAGGCTGAGCTTGGACAATTTTTTGTAAAGCTCGGCGAAAAACCATTTCGTGCCACCCAAGTGATGAAGTGGATCTATCAGTTTGGCGTGACCGATTTTTATCAAATGACGAATTTGTCCAAAAAACTACAAGAAACATTGGATGAAGTGGCAACTGTGTCGCCCCCAACGGTCAAGTTTAAACAATTTAGCGAAGATGGCACCCGTAAATGGGTGTTTGAAGTAGCAGGTGGCTCGCTGGTGGAAACTGTGCTCATCCCAGCTGACGATAACAAACAGTTTGGACGTAAGACCTTGTGTATTTCCTCGCAAGTCGGCTGTGCGCTTGACTGCTCGTTTTGTAGCACCGGCAAACAAGGCTTTGAGCGGGACTTATCGCCTAGCGAAATTATCGGGCAGCTGTGGGTGGCCAACCAGTCTTATATGGAAAACGTGCCTGTCACTGAACGCGAAAATCGGGTTACCAATGTGGTGATGATGGGCATGGGTGAACCCCTGTTAAATTATGAGCCTGTGGTAGCCAGTATGTCATTGATGCTCGATGATTTTGGTTTTGGATTGTCCAAACGCCGCGTTACCCTATCAACATCGGGCATCGTGCCAAAGATGTATGAGCTCGCCAAAGACATTGATGTAGCACTTGCTATCAGCCTACATGCACCCAATGATGAACTGCGTAACGAACTGGTACCCATTAATAAAAAATATCCACTCAAAGAGCTGATAGCCGCCGCCAAATCTTATGTATATGACGAAAATCCCCGTCATAAAAAACACGTCACCATCGAATATGTCATGTTAAAAGACGTCAATGACACGGATGAGCACGCCCGTCAGCTGGTCAATCTGCTCAAAGATTTGCCCTGCAAAATTAATTTGATTCCGTTTAATCCGTTCCCGCATGCGCCTTACGGACGCTCTAGTAACAATCGTATCCATGCGTTTAGCAATATCTTGAACCAAGCAGGGTTTGTCTGTACCATTCGCCAAACCCGCGGCGATGACATTGATGCGGCATGTGGTCAATTGGTCGGACAAGTGACTGATAAAACCCGCCGAGCAAAACAATGGCAAGAAAAAGTGTCGAAAACGTTACAATCTAAAGCGTCTCATTAAATCTTTTATCATTATAATAGTTCGGCGTGATAAAGGCGCAAGTTAGCCTTATCGGTTGGTGTTATCAAGGTTTTTTTGCTATAGTAATAGCCATTTTTAGTGATAGGCTTGTTTTGCTATTGGGTTTTATCGACGATTAAAATTGGTTATCTACTGTCAAAATTTTTAATTATTCAATTTAGTTCATTTGATTATGAGTAAGTTTGTTATGCCACCATGTCACTCACGTCAAACTCATTTATACCACAGTCAACCTGCTATTTTGTGTCAATTACACGACAACGATATAGAAGACAATGATAAAATGCCCGGCAAATCAAATTTTTTATCTAAGATTTTTGCCGCAGGTATGATTGGCCTTTCAAGCCTCACCCTTTGTCTAACAGGTTGTACCACCACCCGACAAGTCACCACGCAAACAGTCACCGCCAGTGACCCAAGTCGTTGGGAAAAAAATCCAGAAGAAATCGCCAGAATTCGCACCGCGATTGCCGCTGAATATATTCGTGGTGGTAAATTAGACGATGCCAAACGACAGTTAGAAAGTGCATTAAAGTCTTATCCAAAGTCAGCAGAAGCCAATGATATGATGGGCGTGTTATTGCAGCAAGAAGGCAGCCCGCGCAATATGCAAAAAGCCGAAGCTTATTTTAAAAACGCCATCGCCCTCAATCCTGACTTTAGTCAAGCAAACAACAATTATGGCGTCTATCTCGCCCAACTCAGTCGTAACCAAGAAGCGATTGCCCAGTTTCAAATTGCGGGTTCTGCCTTAGGGTATGACGGTCGTGCCAGTGCGTTAGAGAATTTAGGGCGTACAGCATTAAAGGTCAAAAACAAACCACTGGCGATACAGTCATTTATCAAAGCACTCGATGCCAATCGCCAAAGCATCGTCGCCCGTACAGAGCTGATTGATATTTTATTGACCGATGGCAAATTTTTGGAGGCGCAGGCACTGTATAATGATTTGGTTAAAATTATTGGTCAAGCCAACCTTGACCCGCGCACTTTATCGCAAGGAATTAGGCTTGCCAAACTTGCGAACAATCCCATGGAAATGCAAAAATTAGCGCAGCAGCTTTTGGATCGCTATCCCCTTAGCGATGAAGCAAAGCAGATTCGTTCTGGACTTTTAACCCCAACGTCAACTTGGAAATAAGATGGAAAACAGCAATAACACCGACAATCAACAAAACTCTACCCCTGTTCATGACACAACCCAGCTTTTGGGTCAGCGTTTTAAACAAGCCCGTGAGAAAAAAGGCTTATCGATTGACGATGTGGCTGCCAAAACTTTCATTTTAAAAAGCCATCTTCGGGCGCTTGAAGCCAATGATTTTGACGCCTTACCACAGCCTACCTTTGCGCGCGGTTTTGCCACGACCTATGGGCGTTTTTTGGGTTTGGATAAAAATCTGGTTGCGCAAAGTTTTGATGCCCAATACCCCGCCACCCTCAAACAAAAATATGCCACGGTCATCAATGCCCCGATGCAGCCGATGGGCACGCTTAATCGTGAAGCGCGTCCTAGTGTGCGTATTAACCCTTTTGTCATTGGTGGGATTTTATTGGTATTGGGGCTTGCGATTTTTATTTTTAATAAAGTTAGCAAAGCACATAATGACTCAGTTGAACAAGCGCCCGCTAGTGCTGTTGCCAGTATGCCAACCCAAGACCAAGTCAGCGGTGCGTCGCTTAACAATGCAGGCTCAGCGATTGTGACAAACACGGTGACTGCCAGTGGGTTACCCGCAACCGGATCTGCCATTACTGGTGTCGCGGTGAGTGCTGATAATGCCAGTGGTACAGCAGCGACAGGACAAGCTGGCGCCAAAGCTTCGATTGACATTTTTGTGAAAGATACCACCAAAATCACCATTGTCGATGCGACAGGCAATACGATTTTAGATGGAGATCAAGCACGCGGTAGTTACCAATTGACAGGTCAAGCGCCGTTTCAAGTCAATATCGATAAAGCCAGCAATGTGAGCTTGGATTTGAACAAACAACCGATTAAATTAAGCAATTATGCCCAAAACGATAAAGCCAATTTTACGTTAAAACCTTAACCGCTTATAACTTTAAAAATACGCTAAACCATTCGTTATAACAGTTATAATAATAGGAACGCCTATGTCAGCGCATAACCCCATCAAACGTAAACTCACCAAAAAAATCTACGTCGGTAATGTCGCAGTAGGCGGTGACGCCCCCATTAGTGTGCAAAGTATGACCAATACAGATACTTGTGATGTCGATGCCACTGTGGCACAGATTCAGCGCTGTGTCGATGCCGGTGCTGATCTAATGCGCGTCTCAACGCCAACGATGGAAAGCGTAAAAGCCTTTGCCGAAATCAAAAGACAAGTTTCTGTGCCCCTAGTGGCAGACGTTCATTTTGATTATAAAATTGCACTGGCGGTGGCTGATGCAGGTGCAGACTGTTTACGTATCAACCCAGGTAATATCGGCAATGAACAAAAAGTGCGTGAAGTGATTGCCGCCGCCAAACATCATGGCATCAGTATGCGCATTGGCGTAAACGCGGGGTCACTAGAAAAAGATATCCAAAAAAAATATGGTGAACCCACGGGTGAAGCCATGCTTGAATCGGCGATGCGCCATATTGATATTTTAGATCGTAATAACTTTGATCAATTTAAAATCTCAGTCAAAGCCAGTAATGTGTTTTTGACCATGGATGCGTATCGGTTGATTTCTGCACAAGTTGACAATCCCTTGCATTTAGGTGTGACAGAAGCGGGAGTGTACCGCACCGGTACCGTTAAGTCTGCGATTGCGTTAGGCGGGCTATTACTAGAAGGTATTGGTGATACCATGCGTATTTCGCTAGCCGCTGAGCCAGAAGAAGAAATTAAAATCGGTTTTGATATTTTAAAATCACTCGGTATTCGTAGTAATGGGGTGAATTTTATCGCCTGCCCTAGCTGCTCACGCCAAGAGTTTGATGTGATTCGGGTGATGATGGACTTAGAAAAACGCCTAGAAGATATCCGTGAGCCAATGGATGTATCGGTGATTGGCTGTAAAGTCAATGGTCCAGGGGAAGCCAAAGAATCAGATATCGGCGTGGTGGGTGCTAGTCCAAATAGCCTAGTATATAAAAATGGGGAAAAATCACATTTGATTGATACCATCAAGCTTGCTGACGAGATTGAAGCCATGGTCCGCCAAAAAGTGGCTGAGCGTGAAGCGCAGCGCGCCAATGAAATTTTACGGGTTAAATAATTTTTGTGTCGTTTATTTTTTTAGTTTGTATTTTTTGGGAAATTGACCATGTTAAAATCCATTAAAGGGTTTAATGATATCTTACACATTGAGACAGAATCTACGCGCCCATCGAGCGAATGGCGCCGACTTGAAAGCAGCCTTATCGATGTGCTCAATCAATTTGGCTTTGAGCAAATTCGCATTCCAATCGTTGAAGAAACCCAGCTATTTGCCCGTGCGATTGGCGATGCCACTGACATTGTCGAAAAGGAAATGTATAGTTTTTATGACAAATCCAACCCACCTACGGCATTGACGCTACGCCCTGAAGGCACGGCAGGCGCGGTACGTGCCGTAGTGGAGCATAACTTATTGCGGGGTGACAATCCAAAACTTTGGTACATCGGTCCTATGTTTCGCTATGAACAACCGCAAAAAGGCCGTTATCGTCAGTTTCACCAATTAGGGGTTGAGAGTTTTGGCAGTGAATTGGCGGATGCCGATGCTGAGCTCATTATCATGACTTACCAAATGTGGCAAAAATTGGGTATTTTAGACGTGGTGCAACTTGAGATTAATAGCTTGGGTGAGATAGACGAACGACTGGCATATCGTCAAGCCTTGGTGGATTTTTTAACCGATAAAAAATCTCAATTGGATGAAGATAGTCAGCGCCGCTTAACCACCAACCCACTACGTATTTTGGATAGTAAAGATAAAAACACCCAACAAATTTTAGAGAACGCCCCAAAGCTTGCTGACTTTTTGGGGGCAGCAAGCCAGCAGCATTTTGAAGCCTTGCAACATTATCTTAAAGCAGTCGGCATCAATTTTGTGATTAATCCAAAACTGGTACGCGGTTTAGATTATTACAATAAAACCGTATTTGAATGGACGACTGACCAGCTAGGTAGCCAAGCCACGGTATGTGCTGGGGGGCGTTATGATGGGCTTATTGGACAAATCAAAGCCATTGGCAGTGATAAACCAGCCGCTTCCGAGCCGGCAGTAGGTTTTGCCATGGGGCTTGAGCGTTTGTTGTTACTCATGCAAAAGGTGCATCCGTTTGAGGCAACACCTGCCTGTGATGTATTTGTGGTCGCCCATCCTGATGTTTACACCGATGCCATCAAATTTGCCCATGAGCTACGTACACGACGTTCGAATCTTCGCGTGAAAATGGCAAGTGCCACGAGTTTAAAAGCGCAAATGAAAAAAGCCGACAAATCAGGTGCGCACTTGTCAGTGATTATCGCGCAAGATGAAGTCGCTAACCAGCAAATTACCATCAAAAAAATGGCAACCGGTGACCAAATTACGGTCGCGAGTGACACACTCTTTAGCGAAAATCCAGATTTTATCTAATCTATCTGATTGAGCCAAATTTGATGGTTAACTTATATCAGTAATTTTTTGAAAGGCTTTATGTAATGGTTAAAGACGTACAACCTAAGCTAGTGAATGATGAACAGCAATCCTTAGGCGCGCTTAAACAATATGGTGGCTATATTTTGTCCGCCATTATGTTGGTATTAGCGGGCTATTTTGGCTGGAGTTACTGGCAAAAGCATGGCGGCAATATAGATACCGCAGCGGCGAACGATTTTGCCAAAATTCAAAGCGACCAAAACAACATTGAGACCCTAACCACCCAAGCTGCCACCGATACCAAAGCACAAGCGCAACTGACTACGGCGCAAACCAATTTGGACAAAGATTTGAGCGAATTTGTGGCTAAACATGATAATTCGGTTTATACATGGCAAGCCTTGATGCTGCAAGCCAAACAGCAAACCGATAAAAATGATCTAAAAGCGGCGGCGGCAACGCTACAAAAAGCATCTCAGTTAACGCTGAAGGATGATGGGCTAAAAGCCATTGCCATTTTGCGCCAAGCACAAGTGCTATTGTCAGACAATCAAGCGGATGCGGCACAAAAGCGCTTACAAAGCCCCTTACCCGCTGCCTTTGAAGCCAGTAAACTTGAGATTTTGGGGGACATTGCCAACCAACAAGGTGATAAAAAAGCGGCTGCTACTCATTACCAAAAGGCTTGGCAATTGATTGAACAACGTAATCAAAACAACCCAAACCCACAAGACCGTGCATTGCTGCGTATCAAAATGGAAAGCCTAGGCCTAAGCGTCAAACAACCTGATTTAACAGGTGGCGTACTCGCTAAGCCTACCCAAGCTGAAAATACTGCCCCTGCTGCAGCAACCGCATCTGCGCCTGCTGTTGCCTCAAGCATAAAATAGGTGCAAATTAGGTAAAAAATCTTAACCTGACAAAACTTTTAACTGACAACATTTTAAACTTCACCATACGTTACGAGATAAACAATGACTACCATAACAACAACAAAATCGACGCCTTTATCGACAAACTTAATGAAACCTGCCGTATTTGCATCCGCTTTGGTGGTAGCGTTGACCATGACAGGTTGTGACAAGTTTAAAAAATCTGACAATGTCCATAAACCTGCCGCACTTGTGAAACTCGCTAGCAGTCAAAATGTGATTTCCCCACTGTTTAGTCAAGGCAGTAATACAAAAGTTAGCAAACGCTTTGGCAGTTTGCGCAACAAAACCACCATCAGCCAGCAACCTACCGCCTTTCGCGTGGCGTATGACAACAATGGCTATGTGAATGCGTTAGCAGACGGTAGCGTGCAAGCGTTTGATGGGCAAGGCAAAGTGCTTTGGAGTACCAAGCTCAAGCAAGGCTTAATGTCAGGGGTGGCGCTAGATGAACAATCTCGCGTAGCCGTGGTCAGTGACAGCAAAGGGGTCATCATTGCGTTAGACAGAATGACTGGCAAAGTTATTTGGAAAACGCCGTTGGACACCGCAACCCTATCCCCTGCCCTAATCAGCCAAAACCGTGTCATCACCCTTGGCAATGATGGTAAAATTAGTGCGCTGTCGCTAGAGTCTGGCGCGCCTATTTGGACTTTTAACACCCAAAATCCAAATTTAAGCGTTCGCGGTAGTGCCACGCCGATTTTGTTCAATCGCAATACGGTGCTGGTTTCGACAGCCGATGGTCGTATCCATGCTTTAAACATCGATAATGGCGTACCCATTTGGTCAAAACGTTTTGGTATTAGCAAAGGCAGTAGTGATATCGAAAAAATTTCTGATGTAGATGCCACCCCCGTACTAGATGGCAATATGCTGTACGTTGTGTCTTATAGCGGTCAGTTAGTCGCTGCCGATATGGCTTCCCAGCAGTTAAGTTTTGTCAAAGAGTTGGCAAGCCTAAAATCAGTCGGCACAGATGCTAGCCAAGTTTACGCCACTTCGCTCGATGGCGAATTGGTAGCGATGGATAAAATGACAGGCACAGTTAATTGGCAAACCGATAACTTGTCTTATCGTGGTTTGAGTAACGCGGTGAGTATCGGCAACTATGTGGTGGTTGGTGATGCCATGGGTTATTTGCATGTATATGACCGCGCTTCAGGGGCACTGGTTGACAGAAAACAAGCCAAATCCGACGTGGCGGTATTACAGTTTATCAATAACCGTTTGATTGCCCAAAGCGCAAATGGCGCATTTAGTGTTTGGCAAGTAAATCGTTAATTGTTAAACTGTTTACGCATTTAGCAGTTTTGGTGATTGGGTTAGCAGCCCAGACTGATAAAAGTGTGAGTTTAAATGACAACCCAGCATTGCAGCGCGATGTTGGGTTTGTTAAGTTATAGAAATAATGAATTTTTCAAGCTTGTTGAAAATCTTGCTTGTTTAAAATCTTGCTTTTTGAAAATTTTGGAAATTAAATTTATGAAACCAGTTGTTGCCTTGATTGGCCGTCCGAACGTTGGCAAGTCCACCCTATTTAATCAGTTGACCCGCAGTCGTCAAGCCTTGGTTGCTGATTTGGCAGGTCTTACCCGCGACCGTCAATATGGCGATGCAACCTTTGAAGAAAAATCCTTTATCGTCATCGATACCGGTGGTATTGGCGAAGTGGATGAAGGTGACGGCACCATTGATGACTATATGTCGCACCAATCGCATACCGCTATCCATGAAGCCGATATCATTGTATTTGTGGTTGATAGCCGCGCAGGTATCACAGGCGCGGATGAAGTCATTGCCAAACAACTTCACACCCTGGGCAAGCCGGTGTTTTTAGCCGCCAATAAAATGGATGGCGTCCATGAAGCGGCGATTCATGAATTTTATGCGTTAGGTTTTGGCGAGCCATTTCCCATGGCAGCCAGTCACGGACGTGGGGTCGGCAATTTATTAGAAGCCGTCACTGCCAATATGCCCACCGATGACCAAGAAGAACAAGCACCTGATGGCTTGCGCATCGCCATCATTGGCAGACCCAACGTGGGCAAATCAACGCTTGTCAATCGCTTGCTCGGTGAAGAACGCGTGGTGGTTTTTGATATGCCAGGTACCACGCGCGATAGTATCTATATACCTTATGAGCGTGACAATAGACATTATGTGTTGATTGATACTGCGGGTGTGCGTCGCCGTGGACGTATTGACGAAAAAGTTGAAAAATTTTCTGTGGTAAAAACCTTGCAAGCCATCAAAGATGCCCACGTGGTCATCGTGGTCATTGATGCGCAAGAAGGCATTACCGATCAGGATTTGAACTTGTTGGGCTACGCCTTAGAAGCAGGTCGCGCGATGGTGCTTGCCATCAATAAATGGGACGGGCTTGACCAAGACCAAAAGAACTTTGTCAAAATTGAAATGGATCGACGTTTTAACTTTATCCCTTATGTAAAAGTCCATTTAATCTCGGCGCTTCACGGAACGGGTGTTGGCAATCTTTACCCATCGATTCACCGTGCCTATGATGCGGCAATGTTTGATATTTCCACCAGTCGCTTGACCCAAATTTTGCAAGATGCGGTTACTGCCCACCAGCCCCCTATGGTAGGCGGGCGACGCATTAAATTGCGATTTGCGCATTTGGGCGGTCATAATCCACCGATTATTGTGATTCATGGCAATCAGACCAGCCAAGTGCCAAACAGTTATCGTCGCTACCTAGAAAACGAATTTCGCAAGGTATTTAAGCTTGAAGGCACTCCGATTCGGGTCGAGTTTAAACAAAACGCCAATCCTTATGCAGGTCGCACCAATACCATGACGGATGCGCAAAAAGAACGTAAACGTCGAGAGGTGCAAAAATTCAAAAAACGCGGCAAAAAACGTTAAGGTGATGTTAATTGGCGTTTTAAGGGATGAGTGAATGGTACAGAAGACTTTAGGTTATCAAATTGGGGTAAAGCGTATCGTTGCAATACCCTTTTTATTGGTTTTATTTATTTGCCTTGCGATTTATACCTTAGTTGACTTGACCCAAACGGTGCAATATGAAATCAAACAGGCCAGTAAGATTAATTATCTACTTGCCCAGTCTACTGCAAGTAATCCTAACGGTGTGACAACCGCTAGCATTGACACACTATTAAGCGAGATGCCGCAGTACGAAAGCATTGTGTTTTTTCCATTTGACCAGCAGCAGCATCCGACCACCCATCCGATTAAAGTCACAGAGGTTTTTTTTGAGCGCTATTACGGATTGAGTGAACCTGTTAAAATTAATTTATTGACATTCAAGCCCCATCAAGACAACACTAAAGTAGAGCAGCTGATTGGTTATAGCAATATCACCCTTGACCTACAAACCATTCGTCAGCAATGGTTTTGGCAACATTTGCCGTTAGTACTGGTGTTATCATTTATTGCGCTGTTCAATTTGTGGTTTGTGTTGCAAAAGGTGCAAAATTTAACCCATCGCTTACCAAAACTTGAAAATTTAAGCCATCACATTTTGCAAGATGAATTTTTAGCGGCAGAGGCGTATAAGCTGCCAAAAAGTAATGAGGCTTGGGTATTTGAAAAAGCCTTGGTGTATTTTCTCAACAAGCACAAGGCGCAAATTGCCCAAATCAACACCCTGCGCCAAGAAAACAATGACCTTGAAGAAACCCAAATTAAGCAGCTTGAGCACAATTCAAAATTTGAAAATATTTTGATTCATGAGTTCAAATCCTCTGTAAGTCGTATCGAATCGGGTCTACAGCTGTTACACAATCAATATATCAGCGCTGAGCAAAAGGATGCCGTTGAAATTATTAGTTTGGGCAAAGATGATTTAAATGCTAAGCTTGATCAAATCATCCAAATTAACCGTATCGATAAAGGTCAAACAGGGGTCAGCGCCTACCAATTTAGTCCAACGGGGTTAATTACCCAAATTGTCAATGATTATCAGCCTGTGGCTGCCGAGAAAAATATTACGTTAAAGGCAAAGCCCTATCATGCCGACTATGTCCTAGAAGGCGATGTTCAAAAAATCACCCTAATTATCAGTTCATTGGTAGAAAATGCGATTAAATTTACCGATAAAGGCAGCATAACAATCACCTCGCAGTTGCAACATTTACAAACGCAAGTACGATGGACGCTGCAGATTGAAGACACCGGCATAGGCATTGCAAAGGAATATTTAGAGCTAATTTTTGAACCTTTTTTCCAAATTAATCCTGAAGTAAAACATTCCTCATCAACTAATTCTGCAGGATTATTTTTGGTGAAAAAACTCTTAGCACTGATGAAAGGCAGCATCACAGTTACTAGCGAACCTGATGTGGGTAGCAATTTTCAGGTATCGTTATTGCTAAAAGATTGGAAACACAACTATGAACGCAATTTATTGCTAAATAAACATATTGTCGTTTGGTATCACTATGAGGATTTATTCGAAACGGCCAAACGCATGGAAAATGCGGGTGCTAAAGTTGAGACGTTTACCAGTAGCGAACTTCTTGAAGATTATTTGTTATTTCATACGGTGGATGCGCTATTTATCTCCCGAAATATTGATTATCAAGCGATGTTAGACTTCGTCAGCAAATTTCGTGAGCGTGAAAATAAAGCCAGGGTCACCATTATCTGCGTTTATGACACCAAAGCGTTAAATCCGCATACCATTGAATTACTAAAAATAGCTGGGGTGGATTATTTTGTCAAAAAAGAAGTCATAGACGAGCGACTCGATCAATATATCAAAGAGTTGTCCAATATATTGAGTTAAATTTTGAGTTAAAAAAACCCTTCGTTTCATTTGAAGGGTTTTTTTTGTGATTTTTCTTTGTAATTTAGAATAAACCTTTAAAGAACAGTACGATATGTTGCCACATACGTTTAAAAATTCCTGCTTCTTGAACTTGGGTCTCAGCGACCAGTGGGACAGACGCCACAGGTTTACCATTGAGCATAGCAACCAGCTTACCCACTTCTTGCCCCTGCGCTAACGGCGCTTTAACATCGGCTGGCAAATTGACCACGGTGCTGATTTTTTCTTGATCCAACTTTGGCACTAATACTTGTAAATTGCCTTTGCTGACGACGTTGACTTTATCGACAGCACCGAAGTTGACTGGCACGCTGCCGTAGTTTTTTTGTGCTGGGGCGGCAATTTTAGTAGCAAAATTACTAAATCCCCAGTTGAGTAAGTTGCGCGATTGGTCTGCGCGCTCTTGCACGCTTTTAGTACCCATAATCACTGAAATCAGGCGCATATCACCGCGTTTACTCGACGCTACTAGACAGTAACCTGCTTCGTCGGTATGCCCTGTCTTTAGACCGTCTACCGTTGGATCGGTGAACAATAACGCATTGCGGTTACCTTGGGTGATGCCGTTATAAGTAAATTGTTTCTGGCTATAGATGGGATAATACTTTTTGCTGTTCTTAATAATGGCTTGGGCAAGTTTCGCCAAATCTTCGGCAGACGCTTGATGGCCTTCTTGTGGCATACCGGTCGCATTCATAAAATGCGTATGGGTCATGCCAATTTTTTTGGCTTCTTCATTCATCAAATCGGCAAACGTGGTTTCGCTACCGCCAATGTGCTGTGCCATCGCTTTTGATGCATCATTACCCGATTGGATAATAATACCTTTTAACATATCAATCACAGGGGCGGTTGTATTGACAGGCACATACATACAAGACTCTTTACTTGAGCCTTTACACCATGCTTCTGGGGTCATGAGGATAGGTTCGTTTTCCTTTAATGCCCCTGATAGCAGCCGCTGCTCAATGATGTAACTGGTCATCATTTTGGTCAATGACGCAGGTGGGAACGGCTGAGCGGCATTTTTTTGAGCCAATACCGTACCCGTATCATAGTCAATTAGGATAAAAGCAGAATTGTCTAGTTCAGGCTGTTGTATGGCAGCATTTGCCTGTACAGTTGTGGCAAAAAAACTGGCGGCGACAAAGGTGCCGACCATCAGACGTTGGGTGTATTGCGGTATTACGATTGCTTTCATCTCACTCACTGTTCCTTAAAACCTATCTAAACCTATCTAAAGGATAAATTTAGCGTTTAATTCCTACTTCACCGTTGTTTGCCTTATTCTTTTGAACTTGGACTTACATCAACTCCATAGGCGTTTTTAATTGGGGATAGAACCTACCCACCAATGGTTAAAATTAAGACAAGGTTAAAACCCTATCTGCTTGATTTAAAATATTTAAACTTGCGTTAATATCACGGTCATGCTGTGTGTCACAGCTAGGACATTGCCAGTTACGAATGGCTAACGTTAAATCTATTTTAGCCATCACAAAGCCACAATGCGAGCAAGTTTTAGAGCTTGGATAAAATCTATCCACTTCTTTGATTGTCTTGCGAGATTGATTTGCCTTATAAATCAGTTGGCGTTTAAACTCATAAAAGCTTAAATCACTAATTGCACGGCTTAATTTGCGATTTTTTACCATGCCCTTAACGTTTAAGTTTTCTATACAAATCACATCATACATTTTGACAAGCTTTGTGGTGAGTTTATGAATAAAATCTTTTCTGATGCAACTGATTTTGTAATGCAATCGTGATAGCTTGGTTTTCGCTTTTTCACGGTTTTTACTACCTTTTTGTTTCCGGCTAAGTTGTTTGCTTAGTCGTCTTAGCTGTTTAAGTTTGCTTTTCAATGGCTTAGGGGCTTGCACTTTTGTGCCGTTTGATAACACAGCTAAATCGGTTATGCCTAGGTCTATGCCAATGGCTTTGTCTGTTCGAGGGAGGGGCTTTGGTGTTTCGTTAATTTCTACACCAATAGAGACAAACCATTTCATGCCTTTTTTGAAAATAGTGGCATTCATGATTTTGCCATTAAAACGCAAGTTTTCTGTTAATTTGACCCAGCCCAAATTGGGAATTTTTATATTTTTGCCAATTATTTTAAACTGGTCGTTGGTTAAGCTAAATTTGTCATTTATACCTTTCTTGCGAAATTGGGGGTACTTTGCACGTCCTTTAAAAAAGTTGTCAAATGCTTTGCCAAGTTGAATAATGGCTTCTTGTGGACTGCATTTGGTAACGTCAAACATAAATGGAAATTTTGTTTTTTTGATAAAATTTAGCTGTTTTCGGAGTTTAAATTGGCTTGGATTGTTAAGTTTGGTTCTGTCAATTGCTATGCCATTTTTTTGACAGTTATCACGATATACTTTATCAGCTTGATATTGGTTTTGCCATTCTGCCAACGCCCAGTTATAAGCTAAACGAGCTACACCACAAGCCTTAGCAAAGTAGGTGGCTTGTTTGTTGTTCGGTGTTAGTTCTATCGTGTGTCCTTTTATCATGGCGTTTCTTTTACCATTTGTTTGACTTGTTTTTTATATTTTCTCAGTCCGTATAGCCGACTGCTAAAGCTATAAATGATTGCTAGCATGTCTTCAACCAATTATTGTTGTGGTGATAGCTTTTCTTGGTTGGCTACAATGATTTGGCAGTTGTGGCGATTTGCCATGTGTTCAGAGTAGTCAAAGCCAAAACGTGTTAGACGGTCTTTGTATGCAACGTACAGGGTTTTAATTTCCCCTATTTCTATTCTACCCATGAGTGATAGAAAAATTTTACGTTTAAAGTTCAAGCCACCGCCTAATTCACTATGCCATTCATCAACAGCTATGCCTTGTGCCAGGCAAAAGGTCTGCATGGCATCTATCTATGAGTGTAGGTCGTCTTTTTGGGCATAGCTTGATACTCTGCAATAGACAACGATTTTACCTTGATTGTTCGGTTTTTCAATGTTTAAGACTTTGAAAATGTCTTCATCGGTATAAACACGGTGGTTGGTTGCGGTTCTGGTTGGTACAAGTCTTCCTTATTTGTCCCATCGCCTTAAGGTAGATATTGATACGCCGATTTTTTTGGCAAATTCTTTGGGTTTGTAGATGGTCAAAAAAATATCTATTTTAAATGGTTTTAGATGGGTTTGCAATTACTAGTTATTTGCTCTTAGCTCAAATCAAATGCGATCTGTTTGCTTGGACGCTTGGTAAAACAAATTGCCTATATTAGCAAAAAAAATCGTAATTCAACACTGTATTCGGTCTAAAAATCAACGATTTATCATACATAAAACCCCCTAAATCAGTTAGGGGGTGGATAGCGTAGATTGACTTAAATTATTATTTACTGTTGGCAAGGTCTTTGCACAGTTCAAGATTCTCCGCTTTTGGATAACTGAGTGTCCATTGGCGGGTTTCATTCAAAATTTGCTTGTAATCTTGCTGAGAGGATAAGTACTGCACCGCTAAACGAGGATCGCTGATGGTCGGCATTAATTTTTTTAGCTCGACATTATAAGCGGTGTTAAACCCTGTCTGTTGCGATTTATTAAGCATGGGTGGGCAGATTTCTGATAACACTTGTAATACCGCCACTTCTTCTTTGGTGGTCGATAATTCTGACATATCGATTGCGATAGTATCGTTACTTTTATCTTCAGCGATACCACTCACGGTGACGCTCATTAACAGCATGCCTATCATAGCTTGACTGATTTTGCCCAGTTTAATCATACGGTGTCCTAACGTTATCTAAGTAAAATACAGCCCATATCATACTAAATAATCAAAAAAAATATAGCGAATAATCACGCTATATAGTCAGTATTTTGTGAACAAGTAAAATTTTTTGAAACAGTGTAGCAATATACTACTAGGTAAAAAATTCGGCATTATCCATGTTACGGCTTAGTTTACACGGTCTAGTTTAATAGCTCAATCGCTTGAATTTGCAAAACACTCTCTGCTGTCTGGCTAAAATGAACATCGACATTTTGATAACGCATGACAAATGGGATATTAAGCTCCTGTTGTCGATATGCAGGTCTAGGGTCTTGGGCAATGAGTTGCTCGATGGTTTGCCAATCTGTTTGATTTAGCTGACTTTTTATTGCAATATTGGATAAATCGTGCAATAAATCTGGATGCCAATGCACAGACTTGATGACGGGTTTTTGGGCGGCATACCCAGCAATCGCATCATTGATACTATCGCTATAACGCAAATATGGTTTGATATCGATAACTGGCGTGCCATCTACCATATCACCGCCGATGATATGCAGCCTCAAGCCCGCCTCACTGTTTTCAATATGCGAAAATTTGACCACTGATAATCCAATATTTGCCGGTCGATACATACTTCGACTGGCAAAAACCCCTATCTTTTGGTTGCCGCCCAGTCTAGGTGGACGAACCGTTGGTTGAAAATTTGACTGATTTGCATTGATTCGATTTTGATGAAATTGCCATATAATCCAAAGATGACTAAATTGCGCAATGCCTTCAAAAGCACTGAGCATATTGTAGGGCGGCAACATGCTGATAGTAGCGTTGATATCCACAAGATTGGGTTGGCGAGGCGTGCCAAACTTTTGCTTAAGTGGGGAGTTCACAATGCCGATAATCGGCAGGGTAATTTGTCGTGGTAACATAATGGGTCGTTAAAATATGATATTTTAAACTATGATTATGCCATTTTTTTACGCCCAAATTCGACTAATTCATCAAAAATTTGCTATCATATCGCCCCAGAATGTCAATATTAACCCGCTTTTTTTATCCTTTATCCAGTTTTATTTTTATTTATGACCAATACAAGGTTGGGTGCTATGTCAAAATTTTATGAAGAAACCGTTACCTATGTGCATCATTGGAATGACACATTATTTACCCTAAAAACCACCCGTAATGCAGGTTTACGTTTTCGCAATGGTGAATTTGCCATGATTGGTCTGGAAGTCAATGGAAAACCTTTGATGCGTGCCTACTCAATTGCCAGCACCAACTATGATGAAGAGCTCGAATTTTACTCTATCAAAGTCCAAGATGGTCCTTTGACGTCTATTTTACAGCATATTAAAGTGGGTGATAAATTATTGGTGAGCAAAAAACCCACTGGCACCCTGGTGCTTGATGACCTAAACCCTGGCAAGCACTTGTATATGCTAGCAACCGGTACAGGCTTGGCACCATTTTTGTCACTCGCCCGTGACCCAGAAGTGTATGAGCGTTTTGAGAAAGTTATCGTGGTGCATGGCGTACGCTATGTGAGTGAACTGGGCTACCGTGAGATGTTTGAAAAAGCCTTGTTTGAAGATGAGCTACTGGGTGAATACGTTAAAGATAAACTCATCTATTACCCCACGGTCACGCGTGAGCCGTTCCGCAATGAAGGGCGTATGACTGATTTGATGAAGTCTGGCAAGCTGTTTACTGATATCGGCTTACCACCCATCAATCCAAGCGATGACCGCGCGATGATTTGTGGTAGCCCATCTATGAATAAAGACGTAGCGGCCCTACTCGACGAATTTGGTCTTAAACCATCGCCTCGTATGGGTGGTACGGGTGATTATGTGGTTGAACGTGCCTTTGTCGAGCAATAAAAGTTGAACAGTAAAAGTTAAACCGTAAAATCATAAAAAAAGCCCTACTTGGGCTTTTTTTATAACTCAAAATTAGTAGCTATATTCCAACACCAAATTACCACCCGCATCTTTATCATCGCTGATGCTGTCTTTTTTACCCCAAACACCCAGTTTAACCGAGGTTTTGTCATTGTATCTATGTTTCCAATCGGCTTCGACAATATCCAAATCTTGCTTGGATGGAAAAGCTGAATTAATCACTTGATTAGACTGATTCACTTTGGCGTTGGCGTATTTTAACCCGAACTGGTTGTTAGCGTTAATATTACCTGATAGCCCCACACTAATGATTTCACCATCCCCACCAATCGGATGACCTAGCGGCAAGCCCTTTTGATAATAACCATCTTTATAAATGCTATGGGTGTAAATAGTATTGGTTTTATCAAGGTCATAGTAAGTATTCGCCCATTCTGCATGCCAGAGCCAAGGCTGTTGAAACAGCGGGATCGTACCTTTTAACCCCCCCAAATAAGCGTGTTTACTTGGCAAACCACCTGCTTCATCTTCCCCAATAAATTCACCATACACACTCACCGGCAAATTCACCAACGGTTTTAAATTTAGCTGTGCATCAATTCCTGCGATTTGGTTTGAAGGATCTTCATCTTCGCCGCCATTATCATATTTACCGATTAAAGCCTTACCTAAAGATTTTAGGCTTTCAGACTTATTATCGCCACCCCACATCAAGGAACGCGATGCGCCGATTTGAAACGCTTCATGCGGCTGAAAACTCGCTCGCATGCCAATCAATTTAGTGTGAGGCTCTGCCTTATAGTCTTGTAATTGACCGGCAGTAATCTGGTAATTAAAATTACCCAGTTTTGATAATACAGGAAAATTAATAGGGGTATTATTGGCGCGCTGCATTAAAAAGCCTGTGACAGGTTTAGCCGCATCACTGCGAATTAAACTGCCATCAACCCCGTTGCCCCACCATACAGGAATACTCCCAAAGGCAATGCGATGATTGCCTAATTTGGTACCGATGTAGCTGCCATCAAGATTCGATGACTTGCTAGGCTCATCATCTTCGACATTTAAGGTGCCTTGAATTTTATAATCAATGTTCTCACCTGCATGACTATGAGAAATACTAACACCCAAAGGCGTCACCGTATTGCCTTCTGTATTAAATCCGCTAAACACCGCGCGCTCGTCACCATTCACGTTGCTCACTATTTGTAGCTTGGATACATCGTTGGCTTCAAGCTTTTGCTTAACTTGACTAATTAACAGTTTATCATTGTCTGATTTGGGCTGCGCTTGACTCAAAGCTGTCTCTATAGCATCTGAACTAATCGGCCAAGTTGATATATCAACATTTACAACGCCGTTGATTTTTAAAATCTCAAGTGTTTGACGTAGATCACTATCAATTTGAACTAATTGACCTGCCTGACTAAATTGTGAGAGTCCAAGTAGTACACCCAATGAAAGATATTTAACCGTTTTATTTGTCATACGAGGCTCACAGTTTATTTATTGGCATTGAATAGAGTGGTTAGTACATCAACAGTGGTAGTTGCAATCGTTTGCATTTCAGTTACTGTCAATGTCGGGTGTATTAAAAACATCAAGCTTGTTTCCCCTAATTCTTTAGCAACTGTCAATCGCGCGTTAGGACGTGATGGATGATTGTCAAATGCTTTTTCTAAATAAATTTCTGAACAAGAGCCAGAGAAACAAGGAATTTTTTTCTCATTAAGCGCATTTAAAATACTATCTCGATTGATATTCTCTGGCAAGTTTTCTGGTCTGACATATACATAATATTTATAATACGCATGGACAGAATCGCCACCCATGACTTGGTGAAATTCTATATCGGGTATACGTAAAAATTGTCGCTCATCTGCAAACTGTGTTAGAGCTTCACGCAAAATTTTGGCGTTCTGTGTACGAATATTGGTCCACTCAGCCATTTTTTTAAGCTGAATACGACCAATCACCGCTTGCATTTCCATCATGCGCCAATTGGTACCAAAGCTGTCATGTAACCAGCGAAAACCCGGTGGATGTTGTTCATGATAAATACTATCGTAGTTTTTACCGTGGTCTTTATACTCCCACATTTTTTGCCATAATGCTTTGTCATTGGTCGTGACCATGCCACCTTCGCCACCTGTGGTCATGATTTTATCTTGACAAAAACTCCAAGCACCAATATGACCAATACTACCCACTGGTTTACCTTTGTACTTGGCGCCATGCGCTTGGGCACAGTCTTCGATGACCCATAGGTTATGCTGCTTGGCAAGTGCCATAATCTCATCCATATCGCAAGGCCAGCCAGCTAGATGCACGCAAATGATGGCTTTGGTTTTATCCGTGATTTTTGGTGCAATTGTCGTGGCAGAAATATTACCCGTATTGTTATCTACATCTGCAAACACCGGCATCGCGCCAGCATTGACGACGGTTGAAACACTGGCGATAAAACTACGGGGCGTGACAATCACTTCGTCACCCTCGCCAATACCCATGGCTTGTAACGCAACATCGAGTGCTAATGTACCATTTGCCAGCGCCACTGCGTAGTCTGTCCCTGCCCATGCGGCAAATTCTTTTTCAAACTCTCGACATTCTTTGCCCGTCCAGTAGTTGACTTTATTGGACAATAGCACCTGTGACACGGCATCGGCTTCTTCTTGGGTAAAGCTAGGCCAGGGTGAAAACTGGTTGTTTAACATGTTTTATATTCTCATATTTTTGAAAATGAAGTTAACGATTTTTTTAATTTTTAATCAAAGGTCTTGCGGGGTTGCCGACGACAGTTACGCCAGCAGGTACATCTTTAGTGACGACGGCACCCATGCCAACGATAGCGCCTTTACCAATTATTAACGGCTTATCTGGTGTACCTTGACGTAGCACCGCGCCTGTTCCAATATAAGCATGGTCTTCGATATGCACATTACCATTGCAACTAACGCGTGGCGCAAAAGTGACAAAATCACCAATCACACAATCATGGGCGATATAACTAAAATAATTAGCATGAAAATAATTACCAATCTGAATATTTGAGGTAAAGTGTACGTAGTTGCACAAAACTGCGCCTTCACCTATATTTACCTCATCCATCTTAATCATTGTGTCTGCATAAACAGACCAAGGTTTTATTCCTAGTAAATCGAGTTTCAACACAAGTTTTTCTCGAATTCTACTATTGGCTATTGCAACAGCAACATATTTATCTTGAGCTGCTAAATTTATAAATTCTTCAAAGTTATACACTTTATGACCATTAATTAAGGCACTGCTTGCTCCATCATCAATGAATACAAGTTCATAACCTGGTGCAGCAAGACAGCTTAATTGTTTTCTAGCTAAGGGCATAACACCACGGCCAAAGCCGCTTGCCCCATAAATAGCATACAATATTTTATTACTGCTCATTTTTTTTTCCAGTAAAACGAGTCATGGTAACTTCTTCAGACTGGTTAATACCGTCTTTGATAATGACTTTTATAACGGTTTTTAGCAATATTTTCATATCTAACAAAAATGTTTGATGCTCAACATACCAGGTGTCAAGCTTGAACTTATCTTCCCAACTTAAACTATTGCGACCATTGACTTGGGCGTAACCTGTTACCCCTGGACGCACGTTATGACGCTTGGCTTGTTCAGCGTTATATAAAGGTAAATATTCCATCAGTAGTGGTCTAGGACCAACCAAACTCATATCTCCTTTGAGGACATTCCAAAGCTCAGGCAACTCATCAAGGCTACTGGCACGCAGTTTTTTACCAAATTCAGTCAAGCGTTCGCTATTTGGCAGAGCGTTACCCTCTTTATCAGTCGCATCTTTCATGGTGCGAAACTTAACCATCTCAAACGGCTTTCCATGCAGGCCTGGGCGTACCTGACGAAATAGCACAGGCGAGCCCATCTCTTTTTTGACTTTATACGCCGTAATCGCAAGCACAGGCGATAGCACCACAAGGGCAGACGCAGAAGCAGCAATATCAAAGGCACGTTTTAGCATAATTTTCTCGGTATTAAGCATAATTAAACCTAAAATGAATATTCAAACTATTTAATTAAATTGGGAATAAAATAATATAGCTTGTTTTAGCACGTCATTGTGGTCATATTTCTTCATTACTTCCTCACGACAAGCATTTTTCATTTCAATTAGTTGCTCTTTGATAACTAACATATGATTCATTTTTTCTTGCAAATCCTGCACATTCTTTGGGTTAACAAAAAAACCATTTATACCCTGTGTTACTATCTCTGAATGACCTGTTATATTTGATACTAGAACAGGGACTTTCATCAAGTTAGCTTCTAGTACGGCAACCCCAAAACCTTCTCTATGAGAAGGCGAAACAAATAAGTCCATAATACTTAGAAATTTCTTTACATCTTTTTGAAAGCCCACTTCAATGATATTTGGATTACTTTTAATGATTTGAAGCGTTTTTTGGCTAAGCGGGTCTAAATCTGGCTCATATTTACCAACCAATATTAATTTTATATCCTTTTGCTCCAGTTGATTAAAAGCTCCTACTAATTCTTCTATCCCCTTGTCTTTGACTAATCTGCCAACAAAACCAAATACAAAGTCATTCTCACTGATTCCATATTCTTCACGAATAATTTTGGAATTATAATTATGGTTAGAGAATTCATTGATATCTAGCCCATTAGCACTACCATTATGAATTACTCTCACTGGCTTTTTAGTTAATTGTTGTTCAACTTTCTGTTTTATTCCATGACTAACCGCAACAATATCAGTTGCGCAAAAGCAATTAAGTTTTTCAAAGTTAACTAATAACTGCCTTTTTTTTCCTACTGCTCCTTCATAGCGCAAGCCATGAATATAATAAATGCGGGTTGGTACTCTAGTTAGATAACCACTGGTTAGACCCAGTAATGAAGCTTTTGGTGTATTACAGTGAATAATCTGCGGTCTCTCCTTAACAAATAGATATAAAAATTTTAACAAACCTGAAATATCATCTTTAAGTGAGATATCTCTTTTCATAGCGATAGTTTTATACTTAACGTTTTCACGTTGAGCTATTTTTTTAAGAACATTATCGGGAGAACTGATTAGCGTTACGTCAAATTCTTTTGAAAGCTCATTTATTTGTCCCTTAAAAAAATTGAGTGACATCGGAACAGTTGTCGTTAAAAAAAATTTTTTAGGCTTCATTCTTCTTCTCTAATACTTTTTTGTATTCACTAATATAATTATCAACCATTACATCTAAGCTATAGTTTTGTGCTCGTTGATAGCATCTTTGACTAATTTCTTCATAGTATTTTTCATCTGAACCAAGCTTCAGAATATATTCTGCTAACTTTTTATCATCACCAACTTCAAATAATATACCTGCACCTTCTATAACTTTATTCATACCCTCAACATCTGTAGCCACGACAGGCTTTTTCGCTGCCATAGCTTCAACAATCGATAAACCAAAACCCTCATAGTGCGAGCTTAGTACATTAATGTCTGAACACTTTATTACACTATAAATATCAGCCCTATTACCAAGAAAAAATGCTCTATTATCAAGCTTTAATGATTTCACTAATTCTTGGCAATTATTTTTTTCTACCCCATCGCCACACATAATTAATTTAAATTGGGTAGGTAAATGAATTAACGCTCTTATAAGCGTTTGATAATCTTTTTGTCGTGAAAATCTTGCTGCCATTAGAATAATAATATTAGTATCTGATAACCCAATTTCAGATCTGGGCAATGGGGTAGCTGAGGTTATTTTATTCAATTCTACGCCATTAATAATAATCTTGATTTTATTCTCATCTATATTTAAGTTGTTCAGTAAAAAATCTTTTACTTCGGGAGTAATGGCAAAAGCTTTGGTAAATCTTGAATATATAAAATTCTCTGCATATCTAAAGAAAAAGTTAACGGCTCTTCGATTAAATGCACTATGTTCCGTAAATACTATTGGTGCAGCCCTTTTATTAAATAGTGAAGCAAGTGCAACTATATAAGAAGTAGGAAAAATATGCACATGAACTAAATCATATTTATCTAAATAATTTGAAACAAGTTTTATATATTTTGGATAGTAACGGTTTATATCCACACCTAAGCTATGAACTTTTATATTTTCGTTCAATAGCTCATCCAAAAAATGGCTAGGTTTGCCATCTATTAATAATAATTCGACTTCAATACCTTTTTCTGATAATTTTCTGCATAGGTTGACAACAAACCTTGCACCTCCACTCGTTGCAGGTAAGCTATCAATAACTTGAAGTATCTTCATATTTAAATATATTCCCTGTAATGTTTTTTTTGCTTGAATAAGATTTTGTTCCTTCTTTCCTTTAAAGCCTCATTTTTTAAAATAACTTCAAAAAACCAATAAGTGGGTACAGCAATCGAAGAAGTAACTAATACCCTTATCCAAAACTTATTTAATGGGTATTTGTTATTTAAATAAATTAGGGAGGGTATTACCTTAATATATTTTGGGTAATAACAAGAGCCAAATTCTCTATAAAACAATAAGGGTTCACTTATCATCCTAAAATTGCTTTTTGATTTCGTTCTAAACCATAACTCAGCATCTTCAATACGTATTGCTTTTTCATCATATGGATTATCTAGAAACCATTGCTTTTTTGCCATAATTGTTGGATGGATAAAATGTTCAACTTTAGTCATCCCAGAATTTTCCCTATATCTCATTCCAAAGACCGAGTCATTTTCATCAATAACATAGGCATTCGTACCTAACACATCAATATTAGGATTATCTTTAAGTATCTGTAATTGCGTCTCTAACCTTTTTGGATGCATGATGTCATCCGCATCCATTCTGGCAATATACTCGCCATTGGATAACGTTGCCAACTCATTAAGTCTTGCTCCCAAGCCTTTATTTTTACCGTCAGAAAAAACTTTGATTCTATTATCCTGTTGCTCAAAACCTTTAGCTATTTTAAGCGATCCATCATTTGAACCATCATCTAACAGTAGTAATTCCCATTTGTCATAAGACTGACTAATCACAGACTCAATAGCCTTAGATAAGAACTTTTCAGCATTAAAAAAAGGAATGCCAACACTAATCAAATCTTTATCAGCTTGCATAAAATTTAAACCCTACGTAAATTAAAATAAGCATTAAAATATAATGAATTCTAATTTTAGCTTTTAAATATGGTGAATAAAACAAAGGTATGAGTAAAAAAGGGATAATCACCCAAGAGAATAACCCCCATCGGTCAGAGAAAGGCAATTGAAAAGCCAAAAATAGCAACCAACTGGCAATAATATAATATATTAAAATGACATTATATTGTTTTTTTAACTCTATCTCTGTAAGGTTTTTTCTAATATATAGCGCTATTAGTAGAAAAAAAGTATTAAATACAACGAACTGGGGTTTAAATCCAACGACATAATCATAAGTTTCACCATTAAGATAACTAGAACGTCCATCACTTCCTAATAATTGGCTCAAAGATGGTGCAATATTTAAAAACCCAATATTAAGAAATGCTAGCAGAATTACCGAAAAATACAGTAATACAAGGAAGTAAATCAATTTACCACTTTTGGTAGATAGATAATATGACAAAGCTACTAGTAGTATAGGAATAATAGAAGTTAAATGGAAAGCTACCGCAACTAAACTATATATTATGATTTTAATTTTATTATCTTTCTTAAGTAACAAGGTAAATGCATAAAGTAAAATAGCTAATGAAACTCCCTGTCTTATTACATTAATACTCATACTAGAAAAAAAGAAAAAAGACATAAAAGCAAATAAGGCCATTAAAAGATTAGCTTGATATAATAAACTATAATTTTTTAAAGCTTTATAAATAAAATAAAAAAATATTATAGAAACTGAAGATAAAAAATAAGTAAAATTTAAGTCAAAATGCTGAAGTAATAACGCTATTAACTGAAATAGAAATTCACTACTAAAATTCAATTCTGGTTTCTGCATCCATAACAAAAAAAGGTAATTTCCTGTATCGGTTCCCACATTATATGCTCTAAAACCTGTAATTAAAGTTAATACAATTACAGGCAACCACACTAAGTAATTTGATAACTTATTTTGTACTAAGATATCTTCCTTAATCTCAGAAGACAGAGCCATTAAAACACCTAGATAGGCAGTTAAAATGTAGATGGCATTATAGCACCATTGGTATGTAGCATTCTCTAGTAACATTACCTTATTTGGATTCCATATTTATATAAAGATTTAATAACTTTTCTGAATTTTTCTTTATATCAAAACCTTGTTTAGCTAACAAATCTATATAGCCTACTGGAGGTTTTAAAGAAAGGTTAAAACCTTTTATCTTATTTAGCCAATTATGCATTTTATTTAAGTTTTCGTATTCAATTAAGTCAATCCCCAAATCAACTTCTCTTGATATATTGATTGAAATTAATGACGGTAATCCTATCGCTTGACTTTCCACCAATACGACAGGAAAACCTTCATGGAGCGACGGCATCAACATTAACTCCGCTCCTGCCATTAACTCTGGCACATCATCTCTAACGCCTAGTAAATGTACTTGTTCTGATAACTCATATTCTATTATTAAATCTCGAATTTTACTTTCCAAACCGCCTTGCCCAACAATAAAAAAAGTAAATTCAAAACCTTGTTCTCTCAACGCTTTGGCAATTTTCAATGAAAATTCATGATTTTTTACTTCAGTTAATCTGCCAACTTGGATAAGTCTAAGCCCTTTATGTGGCAATACGTTATCCCAGTAACTTTTTTGAGTTGTTGCAACATCGGCATATTTTTTTAAATCTATCGCATTTTTTAATATCAAGACGTCATCTGCAGTGCCATACAGATATTGGGCAGCTTCAACCCCACAAGCTATTCGATAAGTTGCTAATTGTTGGATGGTTTTCTTTGCCCATCTTTCATATAGCTCTTTTATTTTTGAATTTTTCCCATTACTAGTATTATGAGAATGGGAAATTCTATGCTTGATTCCTGCACTTTTAGCAGCCATTAAGTGAAAGGCATTATTTAGCAGGACATGAGAATGTATTATTTGATATTCGGGATGGGTTTTTAAAAATTTCTGTAATTTAAACATGCGACTTATAGAGTCTTTAGCCACGATTGGAATAATCTTGCCACCCATTGCAATGATTTCATCATCATAATCACCCTTGTCATAAGTAAAAGTAACAAAGTCAAATTGTACTTTCGAACGGTCAATATGACGGTATAGATTCATGAGCATGGTCTCAGCCCCTGCTCTGTCCATTTTACCCATGATATGAAGAATACGTTTCATTTTATGACTCTATAATTAATTTTTTTATCTAAGCAAACTTGTGTACTAAAGATTTTAATTAGTGGATATAAAGGTTTCTAAATTGGTACATAAGTACTAATTCAAAATTATTTTAGTATACGATTTAACTTCTTAATTGAGCTAAAAGTGCGATTAAATATTTAGCTTTAAACTTGATTAAAATAAAATAAATTTTATCTTGAACAGTAAGAGGACTATAGAATTTGTAAAACTGCCTTAAGTCTTTGTCATTCAACATTTTGTCTATATATACAATTTTTTGAATAAAATTAAACTGGTTTTTAAACCTAAATAAGTTCAAGACACAGTATCTTAAGCCACTTACCAAGTCATTTGCTAATATCCCTTCCTTATTTTCAAAAGTCCACGCCTGAAGAAATTTAATTAATGCCGAATGCCTTAATTTTATCCAATCAAAACTTTTTTCATGAAATTGCTTAGTAAGCGTTATTACTGGACGTTGAACATAATGCACATAAGCTTTTTGATTAAATAAAATTCTATCTGAATGTTGGTACACCTTGGCATTAAATAGTATATCTTCAAATAATGATATTCCATTTATAAAGCTTATATTATTTTGGTTTAAGTACTGCTTACGATAAATTTTATTCCATGCATAACCTAGAATATTTAACATATAAGGTGATAGATGAATAGCTTCACCATTTAGCCAAATATTATCTTCAGGTAAATGTTTAACTTGTTTAATTAATTTTTCCTCTTCATCCACATTATCTTGATAAAATCCAAAAACCACGAAATCCAAATTATCTTGAATAATAATTTTTAAGTTTTCTTCTAATAATGATGGTACTATCCAATCATCTGAGTCTAAAAAATAAATAAAATCACCCGTTGCTATATTAAGTCCATAATTTCTAGCATCAGATATGCCCCCATTTGGCTTGGTATAAACCTTTACTCTACTATCTGCTTTTTCGAATTCTCTTGCAATAGCTTCGCTATTATCTTTTGAGCCATCAATCACAATGATTAACTCAAAGTTTTTATAGGTCTGATTAAGTACAGACTTAATAGAGGATACTATATAATTTTCTACATTATACACTGGCATTACAATTGAAACTTTCTGCTGTAAATGCATGATTGTTCTCACTAACTTCTATCTATCAATAATAATATTTTTCAATGAAGGTAAATTAATTTTTAAATAAAAATTCATTAAATAATACTTTATTATACAATTTAGATTACTTAGTACTTTAACTAGCCATTTTTTGCTTCTTTAGTTTATGATGTAGCCAAATCCACCCTATAAATATGAAACCATGTTGATAAAAGTTATGATAGCCTTGACGTTGTATCAAATTTAGATCAACCCTATTTTCCAAATCTCTTAATGGAAAATAATTTTTCATTACTTGTAAAGGTTTCATGTTGAATTTGTTAACACTGTCAGTAATATAATCAGCTAAACAATATATATAAGTTATTGCATACAGCTTATTACTCAGTATTTTTTCATAGGAGTAGTTAATCACAAATTCATAACTTAATTTCTGTTTCTTTATATTACTTAGATTTACAGCTCTGAGACTACTTTCAGCATTACTTCGATAATAATAACTTACCATTTTAGAAAAATATAAGTTACGAGCTCTAATAATTACATCCGTCATAAATATAATATCTTCAAAATAAATACCTGGGATAAATCTTTTATCTGCAAATACTTCTCTTTTGAAAATATATAACCATGGGTACCAATTATGCTGATTAAAAATTCTTTGTTTTACTTCTTGAGTATTTTCAACATAACCCTCTTGATCAGATAAATAAATTCTAAAATTAGTATCGTTAGGTTTCCTTAGAAAACGCTCTGCTTCACAGCATATTACATCAGGTTGATAAGTATCAATTATTTCTACGACCTGTTTAAAATAATTTTCAGGTAAAATATCATCAGAATCTACGAAAGCCACGTAACTACCGATAGCAATATCTAAGGCGGTATTTCTGGCGACACTCTGCCCTTGATTTTTTTGACTAAGAACTTTAAATTGATTAGATTTAATTTTTGGCAAGTTTAAAATAATATCATCAAGTACTTTTTTTGAATTATCCGTTGACCCATCATCAACAATAATTACCTCAACTTCCTCAGTAATCTGACTTTTTATACTATTAATACACTCTACAATATAATTTTCAACATTGTACATTGGTATTACTAAACTTAATTTAATCCGTGACATCTTCCTACCTTATCTGTCATTATATTTTACTAGATTTCTAAAACCCTTTTTAACACTATTAATTAAAAATGTTTTATATTTCTTATTTAGACCAAATATACATGATATAAAAGTGTAATCATTTTTCTTAAGTAGAATTCATACTCATTCTCTATAATTAATTTAAAAATTTTTAAAGTTTTTTGAATAAGTACGTTATCGTACGCAGTAAAATTTTAATCATTAAGTTATTTAGCGCTCCTAAATCCAATTGTTTGCAATAGTATTTCTTTTGCCCTCAAAGGTTTATAAAATAGATTAATTATAAAGCTTGAAATAAACTCAGTGATAATAATTGCGTAAGCGCCGCCAATAACGCCATAAAGTCTTACGAAAATATATGTAAGTGGTACATTAATTACACAGGAAAATACCATCTTATTAGCTAAGAATTTATAACCCCCATATTTTAATGTCAATCTAAAGAAGAAAAAACCCATCACCGAAAAATAGTTTGCTAACAGTAGATAATAAAATATTTTAATTGAAGGTATAAACGGATCACCATATAATTTAGTAATAATGAATTTGCCAAAAAAGCTCAATATTATAATAATAAAAATACAAAAAATACTAATACTTCTAAATAATTTTACTGATTTTTGTATTGATTTTTCCTCATCCCTTTCATTATAGATGCCTGATAGATAGGACATCATTAGTGTAACAGGCACAAAATACCAACAACCTGCTAAAGTTGAGGCAACTGCATAATACCCGACTTCTTTGGTACTTTCAAATGTAGCTAAAATTAAATTGGAGCATTGCGTATAAATTGTAACTGATAAGCTTGATAACACTAAAGGTGCACCAACCTTTAAAAAATATTTATAATAACTCACGAAATGGATACGCTTAAAGTTGCTACTTTGCAGTTTAATTTTAGAATTAAAAATTGCCTGTCTTAATAAAAAAGGAATAAAAGCAGAAAGAATTATTGGAATTGATAATAATTCAATAGGTAAGTCAAAATACACTAATAGGTATCTTAGAATCAAACTAATTAAGATACCAACTAAGTTTGCGATCACATTATACTTAGAAAGCAAAATCGCATCTAAATGAATAGCCCTAATATCGATTACGCCAATATAAACCGCTAAACACGTGGCAACAAAAAACACTGTATGTTGACCACTACCAAACAAATAAAACCAGCTTAGCGTTAAAATTGAGAGAGGGATATAAATACTGCTTATAATATAGATTGCATTTATAATCAATTGATCATTTTGATAAGATTTCTTGCTTGCCTGCTTAAAATAAATTTGATCGATGCCTAATATTGCTACCGCTCTTACAATAGCAAAAATAGTACCTGCAAGTGCTAGCTCTCCATATACCGAAGGCCCTATATATTTTGCCACTAAGGAAGTGACAAATATTAAGCCAAAAAAACTTATACCTTTTTCACTTACCATCCATAAAGAATTTTTTAATCGTCCATTTAATATCTTCTTTAGACTATTTTTCATTAGCGTTTCTTATCTTTATATAACGAGCCGTAAATACTATTTGCATTAATTAATTTACTTTGTAGTAAATACTTTAAGAACGTACGTTCAATGGACGTAATCTTGACAATTGGTAATCCATTGGTCTTCTCTTTATCTTTAAAAGCTAAATAACTATTAATCTTGATAGCCTTCCATTTCACATTTTCATGAATCAAAAAAGCATTATTTTCGCACTTTCGAAGATAAAAATTGTATTGAGTGGGATGGTTTAATAACACTAATTGGGCAGCTAAATAAGCCAAGAGATAATCAGGTCTATCTATAGATTGTGAAATCTGAGTATAATTTGAATTTTCCTTTAATTTAAAAAAATATTTTTTTGCGCCCATAGTCAATAAAGGCGCTAATGCCTCATACCATTTTTTTATAAATTCACTATTTGGCGGGGCAGCCAAAAACCAATTTTCTATAATCGGTCGAGAAAAATCAGTCGTTGATTTTTCACGATAAAAAGCAATCAAATCAAAATTATTAATATTATCAATTTGTAAAAACCAGGAAAGCGGTTTTAATAATATCGTAGTAATATCTAGCCAAATACCCCCATACTTATAAAGCAGCGCCAATCTAATTAAATCACTTTTATTGGCAATAGGGATTTCAATATTTTCATCAAATACCAACTCATCTAAATATAAATTTAAATTCTTAAAAGTTACTAAATTTAATTGATATTCAGGATTATCAATTTCTATACGTTCTTTAAATAGATTAACCTCTGCAGGAATATTTTCACTATCCCAAAACATCCAGATTATTTTTGGTATATCAGGATTTTTTTTATTATGATTTTTGATAACAATATCTTTTTCTAATTGTTCTTGATAAGCTAGATGAGAAAAATCCTTAAAGTTAAATGTTATCTTTTCTTTTAAAAAGATTACGTATTCATAAAGACCTAATTTTTTTAACAGTTGAGCCTTATTCATTGCAGTTAAACCATATTAAATATATAAAATTTTAGATTTGAATATAGATTTTATTAAATTAAATAAGCTAAAATTATTACTAATTTTCTATATTATAGATGCTTATTAGCTAAGGATTACTTCTATTCCTATATCCCTCAACAAAATATTCAAATTCTTGCCTTAGCCAATATAAATCTTTTTCATTATTATATTGTTCGATAATATGGTCTATGAAATTATCAAGTTCAATCTTAGCAAAACTACGTTCTCGAGCTCGCATGATTAATGGATGCTGGGTGGATTCGATATTATCACCATCAATAATAAGCTCTTCATACAGTTTTTCACCCGGTCTCAGGCCTGCAATGACTATTTCAATATCACCATTGGGGTTATGTTGGTCTTTAACTTTAAGTCCACTCAACGTAATCATACGCTTGGCCAAGTCCATAATCTTGACTGGCTCACCCATATCCAGCACAAACACCTCGCCACCATGCGCCATCGCCCCTGCTTGGATAACCAGCTGGGCAGCCTCAGGAATCGTCATAAAATACCTTGTCACGTCTGGATGCGTCAGGGTGATAGGCCCGCCTGCGGCAATTTGCTTATTAAACAGCGGTACGACAGAACCTGATGAACCTAACACGTTACCAAATCTTACCATACTGATAGTGGTTGTTGATTGGTCTGCAGCCATCGCTTGACACGCCAACTCTGCCATGCGTTTGGTCGCGCCCATGACATTGGTTGGTCGGACGGCTTTATCCGTTGAAATTGCAACAAAGGTTTCGACACCCGCGCTGACTGCGCCTTGTAGCGTATTAAACGTACCAACAAAATTATTGATTACACCCTCGTATTCGTTACTTTCGACGATAGGGACATGTTTATAAGCGGCTGCATGGTAGATGGTTTGAACGTGGTACTGGTTGCATAGCAGTTCAATAAGTTTTTGATTGGTAACACTGCCTAGATGAACATGAAGTGGCGTCACAGTTGGTAGTTGTCTTTCCTGCTGCATATTTTTGGCAAGTTTTTGCAATTCACTATGTATGGCATAAAGCGCATATTCAGATAACTCAAACAATACCAGTGCTTTGGGTTGCTGCTTTAAAATTTGGCGACATAATTCACTGCCGATTGAACCGCCCGCTCCTGTCACCATCACAACTTTATCTTTGATGTTCTTGGCAAGCAGCGATGTGTCCGGTTTAACCGTATTTCGTTGTAGCACATCTAGCACATCAACCGGTTTAATATCTGATAATTTAATTCGACCACTGGTGATTTCTTCCAAACTTGGAATTTCACTAATTTTAACTGGCACGTTTTCTAGTTGCTTGACAATACGCTCTTGGATATGACGCTGATGGCTGGGTAATACAAAGAACACATGATTAACCTCTAAGTCTGTAATTAAAGACTCAAGGTCATCTTTTGGATACACCTTAACCCCTAATACCCTAGCCCCAATAAAATTATCATTGACATCGATAATCCCAACTATTTTAAATTGGTGCGTTTGATGCAGCACATGCATCAAATCTTTGGTGATATGACCCACACCGTAAATCAATACATTTTCTTTTTTTTGTGTATAAAATTCAGGATGCAATGTTCTTGAAATAATAAATTGCAAAACAATTCGGCTATTCCATATCCATAAATAAAACAAAAAAACATGAATAGCGGTCGCCGCTCTCGGAATCTCAGGGGTTACTCCTAAAAAAATCAGTATTTGACTAATTAATAGATAACCTAGCAAAACTAGCAGCGCCCAGCGCATACGCTCATCTTGAAAAACTCGGATAACATGCGAGTAAAACTTGGTAACCGCTAAAAAGATAACAGGTAAAGCACCAAGTAGCATAATTGACAAGATATTGGTATGAAAATCAAATTTTGCATAGCGTAGGGCAATCGCTAAAACCAACGTAATAATAGATGCAATATAATCTATCACAAACAGACTTACTACTTTTAGCCAGCGAGGCTGCTCAATCGCATTAGATAATACGGTAAAAGCTAAAGGCGTTTTAGTAGCGTTAGTTGTATTACTCATATAAAACCTAGTAGATGATATGGTTATGCTTGATTGTTATATCATTAGTTCTTTGATTTGTATTCATAACCATAGTGATAATTATAGGCACCAATTAAAGACTGCTTGGCATCATTAAAGATAATACCTTCAACATTCACGTTGGACTTGTTCAATCTTTCAATCGCATAATTAACCTGTCTAACAGTGGAAACCTCATAACGAGTGACGAATAAGACTGAATCAACTAACTGTCCTATGGATAACGTATCTGAAGTGCCCAATACTGGAGAGGTATCAATAATAATATAATCATAGAACTGTCGATAAAAATTGAGTAATGCTTCCATTTTTCCATTTAAGAACAATTCTGAAGCGTGGCTATGCCCTTTGCCTCTAGGTATAAAATGCAGATTTTCATATAGCGTGGTTTGAATCATATAACTGCTATTAGCCGCATCAATCGTATCATCAACCAAATAATCGACCAATCCATTAATATTTGGCAAATTAAATCTATCTTGTAGATGACCTAACCTTGCATCTGCGTCTATCAACAAGACTTTCTTATTTGCCATAGCCATAGCGACCGCAAGATTGGCAGAAATAAATGATTTACCAATATCAGGTCCCGCACCCGTAATTAATAGAATATCACAATCAGTTTTTTTAGCATTGAATATCAGATGAGTTCTGAGTGATTTAAAACCTTCACTGACAACTCCCTCAGGTTCAATTTGCTCAACTAATGGAAACTTTCTAGCCTTGTTCTTTAATTGTCGTGTTAAACGCGATGAATGAGGAATGACACCAATAACCGGAATATCCGTATTGTTCTCTAGTTCTTCTAAATTTTTCACGCCCGCAAATAGCAATGATTTTAAGAATGCTAGTCCGATGCCTAGCATTAACCCTAAAAGGGTCGCGATTAGAACAATTTGCGCTTTTTTTGGTGCAATAGGTTCATAGGTGTTAATAGGTAAATCTATGATGCGTACATTACCCAATTGTCCAGATTTGACAATTTGTAATTGCTCGTAATTTTTGAGCATATTTAAATAAATCTCATTGCTAATCTTAACGTCACTCGATAATTCTAAAAACTGACGTTGAACCTCTGGAATACGCGTAATATTTTGCTGAAGTGAATTTCCCTTATCTTTTAATTCCTGAATCTGCATATTTAATTGCTTTAATACCGGATATTCATCCGTATAGCGCTCGGATAATTCTGCTCGTTTTAGCTCAAGTTCACGAAGATTGGTTTCAATCTCAGATCTTACTTTGATAGCTAGTTCAGCTTCTTTATCAATATCAACTGTCGCATTTTGTTCGCGGAAATTATTAAATTTTGCTTCAGCTTCGGCAAGTTTTGATTTGAGTTTAGGCAGTTGCTCTTGCATAAACGCGAGAGTTTTAGTCGTTTCCGCGCTACTTTTATCAAGATTTTGCGTTTCATACATTTTAACGATGCGCGTTAAAGTATGGGTGATTTCATCTTGATTAGCGCCTGTAAGAGAAGCGTCTAAAATGCCTGTTTGTTTACCTTTTTCAGCCACCGCAAGATTTGCTCTAAGGTTTTCTATCGCCTTAGCCGGTGTAAGTTTACTCAAGTTATAAGAATAACCGGGGGCTAATGAGGTGACTTGAATATCAATGTTACCCGCACTCGTTTTAAAACGTGATGCCGTTGCAACTTTACCGGTAAACTCTGCGCCATCAGGAGAGATCAGTTTAAAATTTTGGCTGTCAATTGCTGTCAACACGAAACTCTTGTTTTGATAAGCTAATGGTACATTAAATTCAGCTATCCACAATCCAACCTTTAAATTACCCACCCCATTGTCTGTATGACTAACTAGAACACTTTTCTTGGTAAGTAATTTGTCTAAAAAACTGTCTTTTACTTGATTGACATTTAAATCCAAATGCAATTGGTTAATGACAGGCCACAGAATCATGCGAGAATTGATGATTTCTACTTCTGTTTGCGCAGAGCCATCTTGAGCGTTTAGAAGACCTACAACGTCCTCCCCTAAAGCAGATACGCCTGAAGATTTTTTGTCAACTTGGATCAATGAGTTTGTTTTATAGATAGGCGTTGCCGATTGAGCATAATAGAGACCGCCTAATAAACCAAGTAACAGCATTGATAAAATTAATTTCCAATGATTTAATAAGACCGCGATTAACGCTCTTAAATCAATTTCATCATCATTTACTTTCTGATCCATGCTCACTCACTTGATTCTAAACTACGATAAAATACATTTTAATTGTTACAGAATAAATAAATCTTTCTTATAATTTCGAAAAACTCGCTAGCGTCAAAATTTACGCTAATTTATCCTTCCAACTTTCTACGGCTTTATTGAGCAATTCGCGGCTTTCATAAAATTTCTCAATAGGTAGCTTATAAGGATCGGCTACATTTTCATTTATCCAATGACCAATCCGATATACTTTTCCACGTTGGCTTGAGTAATTTTGTTTCATCCAATTCTCTTGATCTTTGGACATACACAGTACTAAATCAAAGGTTTGCATCAATTCTTGGGTAAGCTGCTGGGCGCGATGATTACGAATGTCAACATGCCATTCATCCATCACTTGAATGGCTTTGTCATCTGCCCCTTCGCCCACTAGTGCACTTAAGCCTGCTGATTTAACGACTAGACTAGGATGTTGTTTCTGTAATAGCGCTTCACCGATAGGGCTGCGGCATATATTACCGACGCATACCACTAAAATTTTTTTAAATGACATCGTTAATTTCCATTCGTTTAAAAGGTTCTAGCAATATTTGCAATTGAAGAGGTTGGCAATATTTGACTAATTACACGATTCCAACGTGTCAGACCAGTTGGGTCGACATACACGACATCACCCGGCTGCATTTTGAATCGATTTGCAACCGAAAAATTTGTAATGGAAGTTAAATCAATATGATAGATATTTGACTCGTTTTGGTAGCTATTTTCTCTTAGTACGTATACCTTTTTGGCATTTGCAGAGGTAGGCACCATACCGTTGGCTTCCCCAATCGCGCTAATCAAACTCAACCCATTATCAGGAATTTGGATGGTACTGGGTTTAGTAAACTCACCCATTACCGTGACTTTATGATTGGTAATATCACCGACTTTGATGGTATCACCATTTCTCAAATATAGCGAATTTGGGGAATACCCAGCGTTTTGTAGTGATTTAAAACCAAAGTTATATCTTCTACCGTCGCGTATCAGCTGAATGTTATTGGTATCTGAGGTATTAATGGTGCCGCCTGCCATACTGATTGCGGTATAGAGATTGACTGGCTGATCCGCGATATCATATTGTCCAGGCGATTTTACCTGCCCATCAACATAGAACTTATGCCCACGATAGGAAATAACCCGTACTTGCGGGTCTGGGTGTTTAAGATAGCGAGATAAACGGCTTGCTATTTGGTTGGTAAGTTGTGACACTGTTAACCCTTCAGCTTTCACTCGCCCTATCATTGGAAACTGCAAAAAACCACTCTGGTCGACCAGGTAGCCGTTGGCATAAATATTATTCCCTGTGGATTGCACGACAGGTGTGATTTCAGGATATGCTGGTAAGGATATTGCAACCACATCGCCTTTTGCAATTGTACTATAGGTTGCAGCGGATTTTGAGACAGGCGGAAATGAGATTGTTCTCTGCCCTAATAGATTAGGTGCTGGAATGTTATTTGCGGTTAATTCGGTTACATTAAAACGAATGCCATTATCTGCTACAAATGACACGGGTTGGTCGGGTATTGTCGATTCAGGCAATTTACCAACATTCATACCGCTAGTAATCGCTGTCTTAGAGCTGCATCCAGCAAGTGAAAGTGCAAAGATGATAGGAGATAATTTTATAAGCTTTGCTAACATGTGACAATCTCGTAAAATAAAAAGCAAAATCTAACAGTTCTAATAGATATGGTGCGTAATTGTAATAAAAGTTGAATGCTACAAGCTTGTAAATTTTGTAAATTTAAGTAAGTGATATAGCCATCATGACCTATCACTTTATCATGTTAACTATTGAGAAAAGCGTTAACTCTTATTTTCAATAATATTTAATCCATTATAGCATTATAGATTTGCTTGATAAACAATTAAAAATAATACCTTAATCATTCTTTTATGAAGCAATTTTAGTTCAAAAAAAAAGCCCCTGTTATCAGGAGCTTTAATTTGGTACCAGTGGTCGGACTCGAACCGACACGCTTTTAAAGGCAACGGATTTTGAATCCGTCGTGTCTACCAATTTCACCACACTGGCATGGATGGCTATAGCTTTTTAGCTTATCTCTAATCGGCTATGTGGGGTGGTATTTTAGCAACTTTATTTTTTTTTGCAACAACTTTTTCAATTATTTCTCCCTCAAAACAAAAAATACGTAAAAAATAATTTTTCAATAAAATCGATACGTTTTTTACACACTCACTTACTACTTTGTATAGTATTCTTGCCCGCCACTTAATCATAATATCGCTAAAACTAGGGTAAAATTTGTTAATTTATGACTTTTAATCAACCTGCCTCGAACTTTTTCAATAGGATGCTATTTATTGTCACAGCATTAATGGCGGGTTGTAATTCTTCAAATAACAATCAAAATTCAACGGCGGCCAATAACCAATCTCGCAAAGAACCTGCCAAAGCTATTTCAACCAATGCGCCTGTTGCCTCTTCACCCAAAGCGACTGAAACTCTACGTATTGCCGCTTTTTCCAATCTTCGCATGGTATTGCCTATCTTGGTATCAGATTTTAACCATAATTACCCGAATATAAAGATTCAAATTACTTTTGCGCCTAATACTGCGCTTTATAATACGGTAAATGCCAATCCACAAAACTTTGATATTTATTTATCGGGTAACCAGACTTACCCAAAGCGAATGCTTGCCAATGTTAAGGGCGTTAAATCTTCGCCTTTTACTTATACCCGTGGTCAGTTAGTGCTTTATAGTCATAAATACCCTATGGACATTAGCCCTACTACCACGCTCGATCAGTTGATGCTCGACAATAAACCCTTTAGTTTAGCGATAGCTAATCCAGAGAATTTAGCTTATGGGGTGGCAGCAGAAGCCTGGTTGGTCAATCAAAACCTTTATAATAATATCAAGCCCAAGATTATTTATACCAATACCCTAGATGAAACTTTTGCGTTAACGGATAGTGGGAAAGCAGATTTTGGATTTGTAAGCCTCTCGCAAGTATTGAATAAACCCAATAACATTGCTCTGCAAAATGTGAATACGCTAAGCAATAACTACTTGATACTGCCTAAAAATAGTTATCCGCCAATTCTGCAAGATGGCATTATTTTGAATCAACCTGACACCAGTCAAATTTTTGTGGATTATCTAAAGTCGGTAAAAGCACAAGATGTTTTAACCGATGCGGGGTTTTTGCCGATTTGTACCTCCACCACTATCTTACCTGCTTGCAAATAGGGGGTTGGGTGTTAATTATCCGCTACTTGCAAGTCGCGAATTAATTTGCAATCGCTGATTTTAATTGATTAGCCAGCGCTGCTAGACGCTCATGATCGCCTTGACGATTTTCATGCAATCCAAGATGATAAATACTGCTTGGAATCAAATGAACGTGGTAATGAAATACCGATTGTCCTGCCTCAGCATTATTTAACTGCATCTGCACAATACCTTGGCGATTAAATACCTTGCGCTGCGCTGCCATGACTTTTTGCGCGGTGCTGAAAACTGCCGCTATATAATCGGTTGGCATATCCGACAATTCAACGGCCTCACATTTTGGAATCACTAAAACATGCCCTTCTGCCATCGGCATGATATCCATGAAGGCAAGCGTTTTGTCATCTTCATAAACTTTATGGCTAGGAATCTCACCACGAAGAATTTTGGCAAAAATATTTTGAGTGTCATACGGCATTGATTACATTCCTTTTACTGTTTAAATGGGGCTAAGAAACAAGACTAAGAAAAAAGCCTTAGCAATTAGGCTAAGCAAAAAAATCTAATATGGTTTCATTCAAGATAAATTGGCGATCATCACCCAGCATAGTGACATCATAATTATGTACAAAGCTCACTGCTAATGCGCGACTGGGATCACACCAGGCCATAGACCCATTATACCCCATATGTCCAAATGCATCAGACACATCATGGAACAGACTAAACACACGATGATAACCGAGTCGCCACGCCATTACCGCTGGCATGATTTTGTCAAATTGCTCATTGTGAATGGTTGAAAGCGCCTTAAAAACAGCAGAATTGATTAGCGTTTTACCTTGCCAAATACCGCGATTTGCAAGCATAGCATAGACTGTTGCCAGTGCTATCGCACTGGCTACTCCATTTGCGGCAGGAATTTTCGCCTGCAGTGTGACAGGGTGATAGTAATTAAATTGTCTGCTACCGATGGGTACCAGCGCAGATTTATAGTCTTCGATATTGATATTAGCAGGTTGAAAATACAGCGCGTTAATGGCCTGCGTTGTCAAAGGAGAGCCCGATTGAGACAATGTTAACCACTCGGGGTAAAAAGGCAAGGATTGATAAAATTGTAGCGTTGAGTCAGCATCTTGAGTGAGTAAAGGTTTAGCTTGAGTCTCTTTGGCACGTATTTGACCTGCCACCTGTTCAACTTTGTCTTTGGGTACCCCAAAGTAAGCTTGACCGATCAAATCGAGCGGTTCCAATAAATAATATTCTAGGGCTTGCTGCAGGGGCAATTGGGTTACTTTTTCAATCAGCCCACCCAATACCCAGCCTGATACCAAGGCACTATAAGCGGCGCTAGAATCCGCACTGGATTGAGTCGACTGATTAACAGAATCTTTATTAACTGAACCACTACCTGAACTATGCGTATTAGTTGGACTATTTAATGCCATTTGCTCAACATTACTGAGCATCAGTTGCCAATTTAGCATGTCTTTGGCGTGTTCGGTAATACTGACAATATTAAATAATCCTGACTCGTGCGTTAGCATATCACGCAAAGTGACGCTATCTTTGCCATTTTGGGCAAATGCTGGCCAATAACTAGCCAGAGTTTTGTCATAGGCTAAAAGGTTTTGACTCACCAAAATATGAATCAACGTAACCAGTATCCCCTTACCTGTCGAAAAATTCAGCGACAATGTGGATGGCTGCCAAGGGGTAATTCGCTGGTTAGTTTTATCAATATTTGCGATACCGTGAGCCAGTTGAGTAACCGCTTTACCTTCATGAAAAATAACCAGACTGCAGCCACCTACCTTTTGATTAAGATCAAATTGTGATAACAGTTGTGCTAGGTGTTGATTGAGCGCTTGATAATCCATTAAATCCTTCATTGCTTCAATAGCATCCTAAAAAACCATTTCCTAAAAACCATTGTGCTAAAAAACACCTTGCTAAAAAAATAGCCGCTTAACATTGAACCCTTATTGACCTTCTTTTTATCGCTATTATTTAGCCTGCGCTTGGGTGATTTTCCCTATCAAATTGGCTTTTGGTGTAGTGGCATCATACACACCAAAATCCACCTGCTCGTCACGATTATCAAATTTTGCGATAAACTCCACTTCAGAGGGCAAAAAAATCGGCAATTTAAACGTCACATCACAGGTAAAGCTCTCTGGCAAATCACCTAATGCACCCAAGCATTTGGCTTTTGTCCACATACCATGGGCAATGGCTTTTGGAAAACCAAATGCTTTGGCGGATAAAGGATGCAAATGAATCAGATTAAAATCCCCAGAGATAAACGCATAGCGACGCCCAATATCTTCGGGAATTTCCCAAAATTCATGCATATCATTACTATCAATTGTGGGCTTGGGTTCTACTTGCGTCGTCGATGCTTTGTGAGTCGTTTTTTTGCTTTTTTGGCGTGATAAATACGTCGAAGTCCCTTCCCACACCAGCTCGTCTTTTTCAAAAACTTTAGTCACAAAATCAAATTGCTTACCACGATCGTGGTCGCGCAGGTTAGCAAAGCTTACTGCCATTTTAAAAATTGCGCTATCTTTAATGCGCCGATATTGGGTAACAGTATTTTGCACATGAATCAAGCCTAGCATGGCAAAGGGAAATGGCTCTTTGACCATCATGTTCATCTGTAACGACTGTGATAGCACCGCAAAATACGTCGGCGGCACGTAGCTATTATTTTCAAAACCACAAATCCTGCGGTAATCGGCTAAGTTATCATGGTCGATTTCAAGCGTATTGACGCTATAAGTAGCGCTAGGCAGCACGGCCTCGGTCGATTTGTCTTGGTCGCCAATGGGTAAAAAACTTTTGATAATATTGGCATAGGTGGTGTGCGGTTTTGGCAAACGACTAAAATTTTGGTCTGACATACAGACTGTCCTTACTTTTTTACTTTTTAAGCTTGAGCCAACAAATGGCTATTTGATTAGATAGTATTCGGGGTATATTCCATTACTTTTCATTACCGTCAGATCTCAAAATCTGAGAACTTAGTTTATTATAATCGAATGTCACAATCTAATTGTTGATTTTTTGCATAAAGCTTAGTTTAAGTTTGACTTAGAAAAAATGATTAAAAAAAATCAGTAGCGATATTCTCGATACTGATTTTTTTCAGCCCGTCAATAATTACGCACCCAACACACTTTGACCACAGACGCGGACAATGTTGCCATTGACGCCGCCCGATGCGGGGCAAGCCAGCCAAGCAATGGTCTCAGCCACATCAATCGGCAAACCGCCCTGGCTCATTGAGTTCATCCTGCGACCGGCTTCTCGAATCGCAAAAGGTATGGCAGCGGTCATTTGGGTTTCGATAAACCCTGGCGCTACCGCGTTGATGGTAATACCGTTCTTTAATGTAGGCGCAGTCGCTTGTACCGCACCAATCACGCCAGCTTTGCTCATGGCATAATTGGTCTGTCCCAAATTGCCCGCAATACCGCTAATGGATGATACACAGACGATTCTGGCGTTTTCATTGAAACTACCATGACTGAGTAAATAATCATCGATTTTTTCTTCTGCATTGAGATTGACGTTCATGACGGCATCCCACATGCTATCATCCATTTTTGCCAATGTCTTATCACGCGTTATGCCTGCATTGTGCACAATACCATCTAAGCCGCCACGTTTGGCTGCCGCTGCGGCTATTTTTTCACCGGCATCGTCGGCTGTGATATCTAATGTTAAGGTAGAGCCGCCTATCTCACCTGCCACTTTTTGCAAGTCCGATTGCTGGGCAGCCACATCAACACAAATGACATGTGCGCCATCACGCGATAATACCTTTGCGATGGCTTCGCCAATACCTCGGCTCGCGCCAGTCACTACCAGTGTTTTATCTTTTAAAGGTTTTTGCCAATCAACCATGACTGGGTTGCCTTCGCCAACTCTCACTACTTGACCTGACACATAAGCAGAACGTGGTGAGGCAAAAAAACGTAAAGTAGATTCAAGGTTTTGCGCCGCATTTGGGTCTACATAGATAAGTTGGCTTGTGATACCGCGCTTAAATTCTTTACCGACGGATTTAACAAATCCTTCTAAAGCACGCTGGGCTGCTGCCTGTGCAATACTGGTGCATTTTTCAGGTGGCAAGCCAATGACGATAACGCGACCTGAGCGGTCAATCGAACGCGCAATCGGATGAAAGAAGTTGTAAACTTGTTTAAGCTCATGGGTTGTGTTGATACCTGAAGCATCAAAAACAGCCACTTTAAAATACTGATTCGCGCCAAACTGCTCGGCTTCAATCTGCGCATTCTGTAAAGCATCACGCGCTGACTCATTGGCGTCTAGATAGACATCCGCTTGCACATTGGCTAATACTTTGGCAATGTCATTTGCCAGGACAGCGTTTTCACTGACCCCAAAAATGACACTGCCGGTAATAGGTGCTTGACCTTCTTTATAACGCTCAAGGTTGATTGGTATCGGTAAACCCAAATTTTGGGCAATCTTACGTCCCAATGGATTTTGAACGAATTGGGAATAATGGTCTGACATAAGGACTCCTTTGAATAGTTAGTTTTGCTTAGGCTATTAGATAAGGCTCAATTAAAAAGTAAGTTAAACACTCAATTAAACACAGCTGCTAAACATAGATACTGTACATAGATACTGTGTAAATTTTATACCAATCAAACAACCTTGAACAGTCATATCAAATAAAATTTTATTGGTTTTATTAATTTATATAAATTATTGTTATATATATACCTTTAATGGATATTTTTGTCTGCGTTTTATGGTAACATCACTGCAACTTAAAAAGTTTAGTTATTTTTAAAAAATTTAGTTATTTTTAAAAAGTTATTTGGTTTAGGCTTATCCAATTTTTTTAATTGATTGCTCAAAAGGACTTTTCTATGGACAATTTTCAACACCCCACTCATCAGCCTGCTGGCAAAAAGGTCGCTATTTTAGGTGGCAACCGTATTCCGTTCGCCCGCTCAAATGGCCAATACGCCAATGTCAGCAACTCTGAAATGTTGACAGCTGCGCTTAACGGCTTGGTGGAACGCTATAACTTACAAGATAAACGCTTGGGTGAAGTTGTGGCGGGCGCGGTCATTAAATTAAGCCGTGATATCAATCTCACCCGTGAATGTGTGTTAAGTACGGCGTTAAGTCCGCAAACGCCTGCTTATGATGTGTCACAGGCATGTGGTACGGGACTACAAGCCGCTTTCGCGGTAAGCAATAAAATCGCCTTGGGACTCATTGATTCGGGGATTGCAGGCGGTGTCGACACCACTTCTGATGCCCCTTTAGGCATTGGTGATGGGCTGCGTAAAGCGCTGTTAAAACTTAATAATGCCAAAACCAATAAAGATCGCTTGCAAGCGTTATTAAGCATTAATCCAAAAGACTTGATTGATGCACCGCAAAATGGTGAACCTCGTACCAAATTATCGATGGGTGAGCACCAAGCCATCACCGCACTTGAATGGGCGATCACCCGTGAAGCACAAGATGAGTTTACCTTTAATAGCCATAAAAACTTGGCGCGTGCGTATGATGAGGGATTTTTTGATGATTTAATCACCCCATTTAAGGGTTTGACACGCGACAATAATCTACGTCCTGATATTTCCTTAGAAAAATTGGCGTCATTAAAACCTGTATTTGGTAAGAAAAATGCCAACCCGACTATGACGGCAGGTAACTCAACACCGTTGACCGATGGCGCATCTTGTGTGTTATTAGGCACAGATGAGTGGGCTGCAGCGAATGGATTAAAACCGCTTGCTTATCTCACTTACCAAGAAACCGCTGCGGTTGATTTTACAGGTAAAAAAGGTGTTAAAGAAGGCCTCTTGATGGCACCTGCGTATGCTGTCCCACGTATGTTGGAACGTGCAGGATTAACGCTGCAAGACTTTGATTATTATGAAATTCATGAAGCATTTGCCTCACAGGTATTATCTACGCTTGCTGCGTGGGAAGACGAAAGTTTTTGCAAAGAGCGCTTAGGTCTTGATAAACCACTAGGCGCAATTGACCGCAGTAAACTTAACGTAAATGGCTCATCACTTGCTGCAGGGCATCCGTTTGCCGCAACCGGTGGTCGCATTCTTGCCAGCACCGCTAAACTATTGGATCAAAAAGGATCGGGTCGTGCGCTGATTTCTATCTGTGCTGCAGGCGGACAAGGTGTAGTCGCTATTTTAGAAAAATAATCAAGTAGCTAATACCAAGTACTTATACTTAAGTACTTATACTTAAGTACTTATACTTAAGTACTTAGTATTCAAGTAACTGATAAATAAGTACTTAAAAAAATAGTGTAAAAAAGGCGAGATAATGAACTCGCCTTTTTTATCGCCTAACTAAATTTAATCGGTTTTTCACCGTCCTCGTCCTGCGGTTTATTTGGGTAGTGATGATCATGACCGATATCACAGTCTTCTGCCGCTTTTTTTGGGCGATGAATATAGCCAGTGCGCTCTTCGACGCCCAAAAATTCATGCTCCCACACCATCACCGCTTGCATACAAGTTTGACGCTGTTCTTCCGTCAACTTTCGACCATCTTCCCATTTGCCAAGCGAAATCGCTTGACGAAATTTTTCAACAATTTCAGGCGTTAACGCTGATAAAATCGCTTGTTTATCCATGACTGAATTGTCCTTATACCCTTCAATAAATCAGAATAGTTTAAAAAAATTTTGCTAAATAATTAAAAAATTATAGCAAATTAAGCGGATAAAATCTATTTGGCAAGTTGTCTTACAGTCGGCTAGCTGCCTACAATGATGTGATTACAAATTGGGCAATGTTAATTTTCACACAGATATTATATGCTTTGCTTATCAAAAGTTGTGAAAACTTACCTTATAAAAATTTACCTTATAAAATAGAGCAATGATATGAACTCTCTCAAATACAGCTATCATCAACACGCTGTAACCCGTGTTTTTAATCAAAAGAAAACAGCTTTTACTCAAAAGCAGTTGGCTCAAGCAGTCTTTGTATTAAGCCTAATATCTGCTCAACATTATGCTTTAGCAGCGCCTGTGTCACATGTATCACCTGCGCCAGCTCAGCAATTTTTGTCACATACAGCCCTATCTACGCCGACGCCTATTGCCACTACCCAAACGCTGCAAACGGCATTAGCATCAGCCCATAAGCAAAACTTAGCTGCGCAAAAAGCGTGGCTGCGATTATTGTATTATCCTGAAACAGTCACCACAAAACAGCCCTTTGAAAGTCGGGTCAACAATCGTTTTAACTCACAAGCGAGCCAACGACAATTTTTTGCCAGCGCGCAAGGCGCCAAAAATCCCCAAGCAGAACTTGATGAAATCCTCACACAGTTATTTCACCCTACCAAAAAAAATAATGCCTCTGTCCAATGTCGCTTTCCCGCTCGTACACAGTGGCTCATTGAAAACTTAGCCATCGATACCTCAAGCCTACCCCATCAACATTGTGATGCGCTCGATTCATGGCTACAAAAAATCAATCCCCAATCCGTCTCATTAATTTTTGCCAGTGAGTATTTAGATAGTCCACCGTCTGCGTTTGCCCATAGTTTTTTGCGATTTGATAATGCCGACCTTAGCAATCAATACTATTTAAACTTCACCCCAAAAGTCACCGACGGTGAGCATTTTTTAAAATTTGCTTACAAATCTACTATCGGTGGCAATGCGGGCGAATTTACCATGACCAATTATCAGCAAGGTATCAAAGAATATTTGCAAGATGATGGGCGCAATGTATGGCAATATCAGCTCAATCTTACTGATAAACAGGTTAAACAACTTGCCTATCGAACTTGGGAAATCAAAGACCAAAATTTGCCCTATTACCTGTTATCCGATAACTGCGCCTCTGAAATTTTGGTGTTACTAAATTCTATTTTTCCTGATAAAAATTTTTTAGTCACTGACTCCCCGATGGTTTCCCCTGCCCAAGTGGTACGGATGTTAAACCATGAAAATTTGATTCGCTCTACCAATTTTAGTCCTTCAACACCGACTGTTGTGCAAGCGCAATTAAACGCCCCCAACGCGGCAAATCATCCCAAGGCTTTTAACAATCCCCATCAAGATATAGCGTTAAGTTCTCAGATATTGCCTAGCCGCGACAATCCTGAACTGGCTAATCCTTTAAGTCGATTTGATATTGGGGTCAGTCAGCAGTCGTTTGATAGGGTCAGTGGACGACCTAAGTTAGACAGCAACCAGGCTATCACTTTAAATTACCGCATGGTGTATCGTGATGCATTGGATAAAATTGATGGCTATCCCTTAGGCTCACAACTGACGGCATTGAGTATGGGTCTTAGCATCAATGACAACGCCGACCACCAAGATACCGTGCAACTTGAGCAGCTAGGATTATTTGATGTGCGTTCATTGCATCCGATTAATAGCGCAAAAAAAGGTATTTCATGGGGTGGCAATATTGGTTTGCAGCGAGTCTTTGACGGTATCAAGGGTACTAGCAGTAGCAACAAAGATGACCACAGCACTACAGACAATCATTTGGTCGCAAATATCAGCGGTGAATTTGGTAAAAGCGTGGCACTAGGTAGCGCTGCCCCAAACACAGGCGATATGCCCGCCAATATTTGCTATGGCTTGGGTACTATTGCAGCCCAGTTTGGTAAGGGCTTATATCATGGTTATCGTGCTGGGCTTGGCGTCAATATTGGGTGCAATGCAGAATTGCGTCCAAATTGGCGCGCGATATCGGAATTAACACTGCCATTTTGGATAAGTGGCGATAGTGATAATGAAAGCTATTGGCAGCCTAAAATCAGTATTGGTAGTCAATATGATATCAATCAAACCAATGCGATTCGGGTCACCGCTAGCCGTGAATGGCTGCCGAAGTCCGACATTATCGATAACGTTGATGAAGTTGCGCTAAAATGGCTACACTATTTTGAATAATCTACTTCGAATAATCTACGCCTAGCCAATTTTGTGCTAAGCCAAGCCAAAATGGCGTAACAATGCCATGCCGATGGCTAGACTAAACATGGAAAACACGGTGGTAAATCCTAAAATATTGGCCGCTAATATTTCATTGCCGCCCATGCTGCGAGCCATCACATAACTGGCAGCAGCAACAGGCGATGTCACCATAATAAACATCACGCCCATTTGTATCGGTGATAACTGCATTAAGCTACCTACCACGACCGCGGTGATAGGCGCCACGATAATTCGACCGATGCTTGCCTGCATAGACACACCTGTCATATTGAGCATCGACTTGATATCGAGTGTCGCGCCTGCACAAATCAAAGCCAACGGTAACGCTACCGCCGCCAATAACTCGCCTGTTTTGATGATAAATTCAGGCGGCATCGGCAGCTGCAATAACTTATAAGCAAACGCTGATACCAATGCGATAATTAACGGATTTTGCCCGATTTTTTTGGTCATGGTGATGGCCTTTTTAACCACGCCTTGGCTGCTGTTGTCATTTCTGCTTAGGCTAATCACAGACAACACATTATACACAATGGTTAACAGACCCATATAAACCGCACCGATACTCACGCCTTGACTACCATAGGCGTTGGTCACAGTCGCCAGCCCCATAATCGCCATGTTACTGCGAAAGACACCTTGCACAAACACACCTTTATCGCGGCTATCTTTGACAAAAAAATAGGCGAATAGCTCACCGAGAAAAAACAGTCCAAAAGTGACCATCAATCCCGATTTAATCAAATCGACCTGCTCCGCAAAATGAATGTCACTTTTTAGAATACTAAAAAACAGTAAACATGGCAGGCAATAGTTAAAAACCATATCAGAGGCGATTTCAACAAACGACTGGTTGATGGTTTGTTTTTTTTGCATCATCACCCCCAATAACATCAGCAAGATGTTGGGCAAGGTAATTTTTAGCGCAAAGAGGAAGGCAGTTAGCATAATAATTTTTTTGAGTAGAAAATAAAAAAGTCCCAAGTTTGGCACATACCAATACCATGGGACTTATGTAGCATGGTCTAAAGTTAAGAGCTTAGCACTTCACGCGCTTTTTTGCTTTTTTTAATCATCATTGCCAAAAGCTGTACCGCAGCTGGCGTGACGCCGCTAATGCGACTGGCTTGGGCAAGCGTGGTTGGGCGCACTTTTTCAAGTTTTTGCACGATTTCATTGGAAAGCCCAGAGATATCATGATAAGTAAAATCGTCTGGAATCAGCGTGTGTTCAAGTTTTTTCATCTGACCGATTTCAACTTGCTGACGATCGATATAACCGGCGTATTTGACACCAATTTCTATTTGCTCACCCACTTCGGCAGACACGGGCGATTGGGTCAATTCGCTAATATCATCAAATGACACGTTCGGGCGTTTTAACAAATCAAGCGCGTTATTCTCTTTGGTCAGTACTTCGCCGGTTTTATCGATAAATGATTGACCCAGTGTATTAGTGGGCGTTGCCCAAAGCGAGCGTAAACGTGCAGTTTCTTGCTCAATCGCTGTCATTTTATCGCTATACACTTGCCAGCGCGCATCGTCCACCAGTCCTAAATCACGACCAATTTCTGTCAAGCGTTGATCGGCATTGTCTTCACGCAGTAGCAGACGGTATTCGGCACGACTGGTAAACATACGATACGGCTCTTTGGTGCCATTGGTGATGAGATCATCTACCAACACACCGATATAGGCTTGGTCGCGGCGCGGTGTCCAAGCATCCAGTCCTTGGGTGCGACGTGCGGCATTTAAGCCAGCTAAGATACCTTGCGCAGCGGCTTCTTCATACCCTGTCGTTCCATTGATTTGACCGGCAAAAAATAGGTTATCAATCGATTTGGTCTCAAGGCTTGGTTTAAGATTTTGTGGGTCAAAATAATCGTATTCAATCGCGTAGCCAGGACGCAAGATGTGCGCGTTTTCCAGTCCTTTCATCGAGCGGACTAAAGCCAACTGAATATCAAATGGTAAACTCGTTGAAATCCCATTGGGATAAAGCTCATGGGTGGTCAACCCTTCAGGCTCAATAAAAATCTGATGGCTGTCTTTATCAGCAAATCGATGAATTTTATCTTCAATCGATGGGCAATAACGGGGACCAATGCCTTCAATCACGCCTGAATACATGGGTGAGCGGTCCAGCCCACTGCGGATAATGTCATGGGTGCGTTCATTGGTATGGGTGATGTAGCAGTTGATTTGGCGCGGATGCATGGACACATCACCCAAATACGACATGACGGGCAGTGGTGTATCCCCTGGCTGCACGGTCATGACACTAAAATCTACCGTGCGCGCATCAATGCGTGGTGGCGTGCCTGTTTTTAAACGTCCAACCGGCAGCTTGAGTTCACGCAATCTATCTGCCAAACGGATAGAAGGCGGATCGCCTGCACGTCCCCCTTTGTGGTTTTCTAGTCCAATATGAATAGTACCACCTAAAAAAGTGCCAGAGGTCAACACCACTGCCCCGCAAGCAAATTCAATCCCTGATTGGGTAACAACAGCTACCGCTTTGCCAGTTTCAACCAAAATATCATCCGCCGCTTGTTGGAAAATATCCAAGTTTGGCTGATTCTCTAAGGTATGGCGAATCGCCGCTTTATATAAAATACGGTCTGCTTGCGCACGTGTAGCACGGACAGCGGCACCTTTACGGCTATTTAACACACGAAACTGAATCCCTGCTTTGTCGGTGGCAAGCGCCATAGCGCCGCCCAACGCATCGACTTCACGCACCAAATGTGACTTGCCAATCCCGCCAATCGCAGGATTACAGCTCATCTGTCCCAAGGTTTCAATATTATGCGTCAATAACAGCGTCTGTTGACCCATGCGTGCAGCAGCTAGCGCCGCTTCTGTGCCAGCATGACCGCCACCAATCACAATTACGTCGTAGATTTTAGGGTATTTCATCGTGTCACCCATCATTCGCTTGTCAATAAAAACTGACAATTATACCATGCTTAGACGGCTATCGATTATTTTTTTATCAATGCCAATCATTGAGCGTTTAAGGCGATAAGTTTGCTTCAACAATCACTAACCACATGACGAAAAAATCTAACTCATAAAAAAATCCAAGTCATTCGGCTTGGATTTTGATTGATTCGCGGATGCATAGTCATTGTGAATCGTTATTGTGAATCGATTTGGCTATCGCGGATGATTAGTAATTCGTCTTTTAAACTCGCGACTTTGAGTTCGTTGGCATCATTAAACACTTGGATATTAGCGCCTTTGCTATCTTTATAATCTTTATGACGACGAAAGTTGTGCTCAATTTCAAAACGAACCACCGTTTCAAGCAATGCTTGTAATTCTGCTAAGGTATAATGTTCCCACTGAATTTCAAGATGAGGGGCTAATTTACCTGTAATCATACGAACTTTACTGTCGATTTTGACAACTTTGGTGGTCATGCCGATGCTCCAATATTTTTATTAGTAATTATGAGTTTCATCAATAAATGCGACTGGATGAACTAGAGATTGCTTTAATGCTAACGGATTAACCGGCTTTTATCAAGCAAGATTCATAGACTGGGTAATCACCAACACCCCTATTTAAATGTCGATTAAATGAACTTGCCATGCGCCTCTATAGCTAATGCTATAAATTGTCTGTTCACTAGTGTAACCAGTCATTTAATGAAAAAATAGGCGCGCTAAACGCTCTTGGACCCCTAAAAACAGCCTCATCTTGATAAAATGCTGGTATCACATTGTCATCACTATAGCCAGGGATACCCATCACAGGTAACGGCTGAAAGCTTTTGGATGATAGCTTAACTGCATTATCCGCCAAATTTGGCATTGCCATTTGGTGGAATAGCTTAGCGATTGCCGTATCAAGCTGGTTTCTCTGACTGTCTATAGATTGCTCAAACCAACCCTCATCTACTAAAATCAGCAAGGTATGACTGGTGATATTTTTTCTTGGGTTAACCAATTTTTCAAGCAGGGCATGACCAAATGGAAAAAAGGCAATGGTACGATGTTGACCCAACCAATTTGTTCTATGCGTGACCAAAGCCGTTTTCCATTTAAATGCTTGTAACTGTTCAAGCAATAGTCTATCTGAACTCACCACAATGCCGCCATTTTCATCAAATACCGTTAACGCATTACGCAGCGCTGTTCTGGCGTTATGAATACCATGTCGCAAAATATCTTTGGCATGGCGTTCGTTAAATACCGCTTTGGACTGCGGAAAGTTTAGCCAAATTAAACCGTTCAGCAAATCATGGTGATTGTCACGGGTTGGAATTTTACCTGTGTTGGCAATAAAACTCTCATAAGCCTCACCCTCAGGCAGACACGCTTGCTCAACAAAGCGAATGGGTAATTTTTCAAAATTGCCTATACGGCTGTCGTTTACATGCTCATATCTATCCAAACCAGCATTCAATTTTTCAACAATATTGATAGCAGGGGCATGAGTATGTTTTGCGTCAAGCTTGGGAAAATTCGGAAAATAAGTCAAATAGTGATACCAAGGTTTATCAAAATCAATGCTGGCGTTGGTGGGATGAGTTGCTGACATAAATACAATCTGACAATATAAGAATAAGAAAAATAAGCGTAGGCTAAACCAAAAATATTAGCACACTTTTGGTTAACCCTATAATAGATAATTACCACCTACCAATCATTACCACCCAATCATAGCTAATGGTTTAGATACTGTTGACCTCAATCCATAAGGATATCGCAATTTTTTGAATAGCATGCCTTGTATAACCTGTTTTGCATAATAAGCGATTTTTAGCACGATGTTGCAAAACATCATATAATAAGATACAGTCATTCAAATTTTACCACCCAGTAGAAGTAGAGTTATTACATGCATATTTTTCTAGCTCGCAATAATGTGCAAGCCGGCCCTTATACCCTTGAACAACTCAATCAAATGCTTGCGACAGGGCAAGTGTTACTCACTGATTTGATGTGGCATCAAGGGATGGATAACTGGAACACAGTCAATGCGATGACGGATGGGCAATTTTTTTACCGTCCAACGATGGATGAAAGCTTGCCAGTCGATACCCACCAACGCGAGCAGCCCGCCTCTGATGAAGCAGATTATATTATTAACAACACGCCTAATCCTATATCGCCTTCAGAAGACGCTGAGAATGTTTGGGATCGGTATTCAGCGAATAACCCGCACAAATCTCCTAACCCTACCAAGGTCACATTGACCAAAAAACTTAGCTCAAACCAAGACATTGCTCATGCCAAAAAACAATTAGACCTTGCCAGCATCGGTAGTCGTATCGCAGCAAAATTGGTAGATACCCTGCTTATGGTATTGGCGTCGTCGCCCCTGTTCATCTCCCTGTATAACAGCCCAAATTTTGATAAGTTACTCAAATGGGCAGAAGCAGGACAAACCCGATTGACATCTGCCCAGCAGATGGAACTCATGTCAGCATTACCTGAGCACATATTGTTGTTGACCAATATTTTGGTATGGGGCTTAATGATTGCGCAAGTCCTATTATTGATGCGCCGTGGTCAGACTATCGGTAAGATGATAATGGGCATACGTATTTTGGATCGCCAATCCAATGCCATTCCTGGATTTTTTAACTTAATCATTATGCGTGGGTTATTTACCACATTGGCTTACTCTTTATCCATCTTTGGTTTGGTTGTGTTAGTCGTTGATTTGGTCATGATGCTCACCAGCAAAGAGCGATTAAGCTTACATGATAAAATCGCCAAAACTTATGTGGTACGTGCCGATGACACCCAAACCACGCCCCTTGCGTTAAAACCTGACTAAAGTGAATTAAAATCATCAAACCGTGTGGTATAACCATGCGGTTTTTTTAGGGTCAGTTGCCAACACGCCTCGCCACGCGCTAGGTATTTCACCTCAAAATGGGTGCGTTCACTATCATTGGGTACTTGGGTTTTCTCCACCGGTACTTGCCAAACCGTCTGTGCTTTATGCTCGGCTTCATCAATATAGCTTTCAATATTACTGGCAAGTATAAGCTCGCCACCTGGTTTTAACCGAGACAGCAACCACTCAAAAAACGGCATGTTGAGCCAGCGTTGGTTGGGATTATGCGGTTCTGGATTGGGATAAAGAATAAACACCCCTGACAAGCTTTGCGCGGGTACAGCATGGGTGACCCAAGCAATGGCATCGGCATGAATAGTGGTTAAATTAGACAACTTTGCTTGATTCGCCATTTTTTGCATGGCTTGATATTTTTCTGCCGTACGTTCAATCGCGATGAGATGGGCATTGGCATTATCACTGGCAAAACTCAAGGCATGCTTGCCTTTCCCTGCACCGATTTCAAGAAAAATGGCGGGTTGCTGCCAAAATGTTGCGGCAAGTGGCTGAAAATCTCTAGGATGACGGATACGATCGGGTTGAAACGGTCTGGTAAATTGATGACTTAGCATGAACAGTTGCTTGATTCGCCCAAAAAAAAGGATTTATAGTATACTATGGCAAATAATCCGATACACTATTTTTAAGAATACCTTTTGTTTATGTCTAAAACCGAGCACACCCCATCAAATGCACCTGTCAAAACTTACCCCTGTCCGCGCTGCGGCAAACCCACCGTTTGGGCAGATAATCCTACCAAGCCATTTTGCAGTGCACGCTGTAAGCTCATTGACTTAGGCGCTTGGGCGAATGAGGACTATAAAGTCGGTGGAGAAGACACCCCGTTTAGTGACGAATTAGACGCTTTTAAATAACGTAGATTTGATTGGTTAGTGATTTTTGCGCTAGCTATGATTTGCTAACTATGATTCGCTAACTATGATTAAAGGAATCCCCATGAGCTCTTATTTACTCCCCACCTATAAACGCCAGCCCATTAGCTTTGTCAAAGGTCAAGGTAGTTACCTTTATACCGCTGACGGAACGCCGTATTTGGATGCGTTAACAGGGATTGCTGTCTGTGGCCTGGGGCATTGTCATCCGCGTATCACTGCTGCGATTGCCGATCAAGCCGCAACGCTTGTGCATACTAGCAATCTTTTTGGTATTGATTGGCAAGAGCGCGCGGGTGAAAAGTTATGCCAAGTCGCAGGCATGGATAAAGTGTTTTTTGCCAATAGCGGTGCTGAGGCCAATGAAGCAGCATTAAAAATGGCGCGACTGTTTGCATCAAATCGTGGGCAAACCCAAGCCAAAGTGATTGTGATGGAAAAATCCTTTCATGGACGTACCCTACTGACGGTATCCGCCACCGCAAATCCAATGGCTAGAGCTGGATTTTTTACCTTAGATGATGATTTTATTCGTGTGCCTTTTGGGGATATTGAAGCGATTAGCCAAGCGATTGCCGATAACGACAATGTTTGCGCTGTGATGCTTGAGCCTATCCAAGGTGAAAGTGGCGTCAATACCGCTGCCAATGGCTTTGATTTTTTAACCCAAGTTCGCAAAGTTTGCGATGACCATGACTTATTAATGATTTTAGATGAGGTGCAAACAGGCAATGGTCGTACGGGGCGATACTTTGCTTATCAATATTCATCCATCAAACCTGATATTTTAACCACAGCAAAAGGGTTGGGGAATGGTTTTCCTGTGGGTGCTTGCATGACCAGCGCAAAAGCCAATGATATTTTTAGTTATGGCTCGCACGGCTCAACGTATGGTGGTACGCCGCTTGCTTGCCGTGTGGTTAGTGAAGTGATTGATGTCATTGATGATGAAAATGTGATGGCAACTACTCTTAGCAATAGCGCAGCGTTGATTGAGCAAATCACCAGTGAGCTGGGCAGCCAAGGGGTTACTGTACGCGGAACAGGCATGATGCTAGGGGTGGTGATGCCACAGGATCGCGGCATTGCATTTGATACCTTGGTCGATAAAGCGCGTGACAATCATCATCTAATCATCAATGTGGCAGGCGGTAATGCCATTCGTTTATTGCCACCGCTCAACATGAGTGCCGATGAAACCGCCCAAATCGGCGAGCGCCTCATTCACCTTATCCAATCAGCCCTGTATTAGACTCACCCATCAGTGAGTCTTTTGATTTTAGAAAAATAAGCTTGCACCGCCAAAGACCGTTTGATGGCATCTTAATTGGCAAGCCCACTATTGGCAAAGAAGTTGGCAACCAATCATAGATTTGCCGATTAATGTCGCAAGCTTTTAATCGCCCATACCATCGCAATGACAACCATCGCAATGGATGCACCATATAAAAAGGTATTGATATTTGCGCCACCTTCAACCGCTTGCTCCAAAAACAAAATCACTAAAATAATCATCGATACTTGCATCAAGTTAATCTTTAAGTCATGAAAATCTTTGATGCCTAACACGGTGAGAAAACGCGATTCTTGGGCAGGTTTATTGGAAATAAATAAACGATAATTGGCGATGGCAATCATTTGAAAACTCAATGCAATGAGTAAAATATCCAATGTTTTTAATAGATTGACCGCCAAAATTTGCCCATCTAATGGTTTGACGGTGGGATTGGTAAAAAAGTCAGAGAGTATATGAAAGATAATATTTAAGGACGCCATATAAAGCGTGACCGAAGATACTAAACTGACCATAATGGTTAGAAACACCAAATAACGGCTATTTTTAAACAGTTTTTCAATCATAAAAAATAAGCCTTTATCAAAAAGGCTTATTTTATCACACTCAAATTTTAGTATGGGGATTTTGTAATTGCCACAGGGGCTATCTTTTACCCAGATTATGCTTTACCTAAATTCGGAAATTTTACCGATAAAATCGCTGTCACTGTTAGCACAGCGGCAATAAAGCCTAACGAGATAGCCATCGGCACATGGAACACATCAAGCAGTAGCATTTTTGCGCCAATAAACACCAAGATGACACTAAGCGCATAAGGCAATAAATGGAATTTATCCGCCAAACCCGATAACAAGAAGAACATCGCCCGTAGACCCAAAATAGCCAGCAAGTTTGCCGTCAAAACAATAAACGGGTCGGTAGTGACCGCAAAAATTGCAGGAATCGAATCCACCGCAAAAATCACATCGGACAATTCAACCAAAATCAGCACCACCGCTAACGGGGTAAAATATTTAACGCCATTTTTCACCAACACAAACCGCTCTTGACCTGACGCATCATGACTGTCATCGCTGATTTTCAGATGTTTTTGTAAAAACTTATATAAGCCTGATTGCTTCGGGTCTTCTTGCTCATCGTGGTTTTGCCACATTTTTACACCCGTGTACAGCAAAAACGCACCGAAAATATATAAAATCCAGCTAAACTCCGTGACAAGCCAAGCCCCTGCAAAAATCATCACCGTCCGCATGACAATCGCACCAATCACCCCGTACAGTAAAATCTTCCGTTGCATCGCAGGCGACACCGCAAACGCCGCAAAAATCATCAACCATACAAAGACGTTATCAATGGCGAGCGATTTTTCCAGTAGATATCCTGTAAAAAACTCGCCCACTTTTTGAGTGGCGATAGCACCGCCAAAATTTTGTGATAGATACCACCATAGAGCGCCTGCAAACAGCACAGACACGCCCACCCAAATGGCACTCCAAATACCCGCTTGTTTCATCGAAACCGCTTCGCCATTTTTTGGGGTTTTAAAGGTAAAAAAATCAACCAATAACAGTATCGCTACGATAGCAAAGAACACAGCATATAGCATGGGACTGCCAATGCTCACGGGTTCTGTCATTTGATTCACTGCTGCAAGTAACATTATCGCTCCTTAGTGTGTATTTACAAACTATGGTTGGCAATAAGTCAAAGGATTTTGGAAAAACGCTAAGCACAAAAAAACCTTGACTCACACCGACCAAATATGTGGTTGTGTTAAGTCAAGGTCTGGCTTACTATTTGATAATTAGCTCAATATATGGCTAAAAAATAGCTGATTTACCGGTAAGCGGCTACTTACGTAATGACGATAAATCACAAACTGGTGAAGTGAGAAGTTACTCCCCTTGATAGCGATAATGTAGCAGATTAACGACGACTTATCAATTGAATTTATCAATCAGTACGTTTTGAATTTATTGTTTAAATTAGCTAGCGTATTAAGCGTTTAGACAGTTAATTAAATACTTCCCCCATACAGTTAGGATGGTAAACTAACAACCATGCGTAAAATTATTCATATCGATATGGATGCGTTCTTTGCCAGTGTTGAGCAACGGGATAATCCTGAGTTACAAGGTAAACCATTGGTGGTTGGCGGTGATCCCAATGGGCGCGGTGTCGTCGCAGCAGCAAGTTATGAGATACGCAAGTTTGGTGTGCATTCTGCCATGTCATGCTATCGAGCCCGCCAACTGTGCCCCCAAGCAATTTTTGTCAAACCACGCTTTGAGGTGTATCGTGAAGTTAGTGAGCAAATTCGTGCCATCATGCACCAATATACGCTACTGGTCGAACCTTTATCACTCGATGAGGCGTATCTGGATGTGACCGATAGCCCGTATGAAAAAAATTCTGCGACGCTAATCGCCAATCGCATTCGCCAACAGATTTTGCGACAAACGCAATTGACCGCTTCAGCAGGCGTGTCTTATAACAAAATGCTTGCCAAAATCGCGTCAGATTTAAATAAACCCAACGGTATCGCGGTGATTACACCCGAGCAAGGATTGGACTTTATCGCCAATTTACCGGTAAAAAAATTTCACGGGATTGGCAAAGCCACCGTCAAAATGTTGCATGACATGGGTATATTTACAGGATTGGATTTACGCAATACCCCAGCGGACGTATTAAAACAACGCTTTGGCAAACGGGGTGATTTCTTTCACCAGATTGCCCACGGTATTGATAATCGAGAGGTTAAAGCTGAGCGCAACCATAAATCTGTCGGTTCTGAGACAACGTTTGTCCACAATACCATGGATGATAAAGTCATTGTGGCTGCCCTATATCGCGAAAATAGCCAAGCGTTTAAAGATTTACAAAAAAAGCAGCGTAAAGCCCGCACCATCACCATTAAAATCAAATACAGCGATTTTAGTGTGACTACCCGCTCTCATAGTATTTCCTCCCACTTTGAGCAGGAATCTGATGCCCATTATTGGATTCAATGGCTATACGACCATACCCCAAAACTTTTACCCGTGCGTTTGGTTGGGGTAACTTATTCAAATTTGCTGCAAGCTGAAGCCCCAACACAGATGCCATTATTGTAAGCCACTATAAACCAAATTTTGCCAAGATATTTTTGTATGTGACCGTTTAAATAATTTTTATATAAAACCTAACAACAGCAAAACCCTGCTATATTGCAGGGTCTTACTTTATTGTTATCCTACTTAATTAAAATTAGATGAGTCTAACTTTAATCTAACGATGGTTAGGTAAGCTGTGCTACGTTAATTTTATTTGCTTCTTCAGTATACTCGCTCATACGGTCGAAGTTTAAGTATTTGTAGATATCGGCTGACATGCTGTTGAGCTTACCAGCATATTGTTGATATTCTTCGTTGGTAGGTAGCTTACCAAGTACCGCAGCCACCGACGCCAACTCGGCAGAAGCCAAGTACACGTTGGCACCTTGACCTAAACGGTTCGGGAAGTTACGGGTCGAAGTTGATACAGCCGTTGATTTTGGTGCGATACGCGCTTGGTTACCCATACACAGTGAACAACCTGGCATTTCAGTACGTGCGCCCGCTTGTGCATAGACATTGTATAGACCTTCATCCATCAATTGGCGTGCATCCATTTTAGTGGGTGGTGCAATCCATAGACGTGTGCTTAAGCTACCCGCAGGTACTTCTTTGAGCAACGCGCCCGCTGCACGGAAGTGACCGATGTTGGTCATACATGAACCGATGAATACTTCATCAATCATGTCGCCGGCAACGTCAGCCAAAGTTTTGGCGTCATCTGGGTCGTTTGGACAGCAAAGAATTGGTTCTTTGATGGCGCTCATATCGATAGTGATGTCAGCAGCATATTCTGCATCTGCATCAGCACGTAATAATGTTGGGTTGGCAAGCCAGCTTTCCATACCTTTGATACGGCGTGCAATCGTACGCGCATCGCCATAACCTTCAGAAATCATCCATTTGAGTAGGGTGATGTTTGACGTTAGGTATTCTTTTACTGACTCTTCAGACAAGGTAATAGTACAACCTGCGGCTGAACGTTCGGCAGAGGCATCTGATAATTCGAATGCTTGTTCAACGGTTAAGTCTTCTAAACCTTCGATTTCTAGGATACGGCCATTAAATACGTTTTTCTTACCGGCTTTCTCAACGGTCAATAACCCTTCTTTGATAGCTTGGTAAGGAATCGCATGTACCAAGTCACGCAAGGTGATACCAGGCTGCATTTCACCGACAAAACGTACACGAACTGATTCTGGCATATCTAATGGCATCACACCGGTTGCTGCAGCAAACGCCACTAGACCTGAACCTGCTGGGAATGAAATACCCATTGGGAAGCGAGTATGTGAGTCACCACCCGTACCAACGGTATCAGGCAATAGCATACGGTTGAGCCATGAGTGAATAATACCATCACCTGGACGTAATGATACACCGCCACGATTCATGATGAAGTCAGGGAGTGTGTGCTGAGTTTCTACATCGATTGGTTTTGGATAGGCTGCCGTATGACAGAATGATTGCATGACCAAATCTGCAGAGAAGCCTAAACAAGCCAAGTCTTTTAATTCGTCACGGGTCATAGGACCTGTGGTATCTTGCGAACCCACGGTGGTCATTTTTGGTTCACAGTAGGCACCAGGACGAATACCTTCTACGCCACAGGCTTTACCGACCATTTTTTGCGCTAAAGTATAGCCTTTACCGGTGTCTGCAGGTTGTTCTGGTTTTGCAAAAATGTCAGACGCGCCCAAACCTAAATATTCACGGGCTTTGTTGGTCAAGCCACGACCTACAATCAATGGAATACGACCACCGGCACGCACTTCATCGAGGAGCGTTGGTGATTTTAATTCAAAAGTTGCGAGCACTTCGTCAGAATCATGTTTGGTAATTTTGCCGTCATGTGGGTAGATATCAAATACATCACCCATGTTAAGTTTGCTAACATCCACTTCGATAGGTAATGAGCCCGCATCTTCCATGGTGTTGAAGAAAATCGGTGCGATTTTACCACCCAATACCAGGCCGCCGGCACGTTTGTTTGGCACGCCTTGGATATCATCACCCATTAACCACAATACCGAGTTAGTCGCTGATTTACGGCTTGAACCGGTACCGACCACATCACCCACATATGCCAATGGAATACCGTCTTTTTTCATCTCTTCGATTTGTTTCATCGGGCCAATCACGCCGTCTTGGTCTGGCACAATACCTTCACGCGCATTTTTTAGCATGGCTAATGCGTGCAGTGGGATGTCTGGACGTGACCATGCATCTTGGGCAGGTGACAAATCATCGGTATTGGTTTCACCGGTGACTTTGAAGGTTTTGTAAGTGGCTTTTTTTGGCACTTCTGGACGGCTGGTGAACCATTCGGCGTTTGCCCAAGATTGTAACACTTCTTTGGCCACTTCATTGCCCGCTTCCGCTTTTTCAGTGACATCATTAAAGGCATCAAATACCAGTAAGGTTTTTTTCAGCGCGTCGCCCGCAGCTTTCGCCAATTCTTTGTCGTCTAATGCTTGGATTAATGGTTCAACGTTGTAGCCACCTTGCATATGACCCAATAATTCAATCGCTTTTAGTTTTGAAATCAGGGGAGAAGTGGTTTCGCCTTTAACGATGGCTGCTAGAAATGCCGCTTTAACATACGCTGCTTGGTCAACCCCAGGTGGAATACGGTTTTCTAATAAGTCTATAAGTGTCGCTTCTTCACCCGCTGGTGGATTTTTTAATAATTCGACCAAATCAGCCGTTTGCTGTTCGTTAAGTGGCTGTGGCACAATACCCTGTGCCGCACGATTTTCGACGTGTTTACGATAGTTCTCTAGCATGAATCGTCCTCATAGTCATGTAAGATTATTGTGTTAACCATGCGTCTGCAAGCCCTCTTCACAACACAGTTGAATTTTGAAATGGCTACTAGCCAGCATGGCTTTGGCTAAAAAATTTAACCCTTCTAATATACTTGAAATGTGATGAAATGTTAATGAGAAAATACGTTTTTGTTAACATAGCCATTATTTTTTAAAAAAATAGCCCAATAATTTTTAATAAATGCGTTTTAGCCGATTATCGCTTTTTTTACTAGGATGAAAAATAACTTTGGCTCTGTACTTTAAACAACAAAGCTTATCCCAAAATAGTTTAAATTCGTCAGCCTAGATTTCTGTTATAATAACCCCCTAAAATCTGCTAAATGAATTCAAGGATTAATCATAGCAATGACCGACACTGTACAAACTTTTGCCCCTTCAACGCCGCGCACCGATAGACCCATCGCTCGTGAAAAGCCAAAACGTCCTGAAGTGGGTGAAAAACTACGTGGCCATGATAAAGTTGCCCGTATTCCGATTAAAATCATCCCAACGGTAGAAACCCCAAAAAAACCTGACTGGATTCGCGTCAAGCTGTCCTCGCCGAGTGAAGTGGCGCGCATTAAATCAACCTTGCGTGAACAAAAGCTGTATACGGTGTGTGAAGAAGCGGCTTGCCCTAACCTTCCCCAATGTTTTGGTGATGGCACCGCGACCTTTATGATTATGGGAGATATTTGTACCCGTCGCTGCCCATTTTGCGATGTGGCGCATGGTCGCCCCAATGCGCTCGATGAGCTTGAGCCGATTCACACGGCTGAGACCATTGCCGGTTTAGGGTTAAAATATGCGGTGATTACCTCGGTTGACCGAGATGATTTGCGTGACGGCGGCGCGGAACATTTTGCCAATGTCATTAAAGAATCTCGTCAGTTAAGCCCTAATTGTTTGATTGAGATTTTAGTCCCTGATTTTCGCGGTCGTGAGCAAGTGGCACTTGATATCTTGAGTGACACAGCGCCTGACGTATTTAACCATAATATCGAAACCGTGCCACGTTTGTATAAAGCGTTTCGCCCAGGGTCGGATTATCAGCACTCATTACAGCTGTTAAAAGATTACAAAGCGCGTCGCCCTGATATCGTCACCAAATGTGGTTTTATGGTGGGTCTTGGCGAGACCGAAGAAGAAGTTTATGCCTTACTCGATGATTTAAAGGCGCATGATGTCGATTTAATTACCATCGGTCAATATTTGCAGCCAAGCAAATCGCACGCCCCAGTTGATAGATTTGTGCATCCTGATGAATTCGACCGTTATACTGCACACGGTAAAAAATTGGGCTTTGCAAATATTTGGGCAGGCCCGATGGTGCGCTCAAGCTATTTTGCCGATCGTCAATACTATGGTGAGCCTTGCCCGCGCCCTACCCGTGGTGCCAATCCGTTATCAGAAGCGGATATGAAAAAATCAGGCTGTTGATTTGTGCGTTGATATGTACATTGATTTGTGAATTTGTGCGTTGATTTAAAGCCGTCTGATGACGGCTTTTTTATGCTACTCTAATCATAAAATAACTCACAGGAAATTTGCGATGAATAACAACTACACATTCTATCTGCCTAAGGTGACGCCCGTTGCCACTTTACTAATCGTGCATGGCATGGCAGAACACCAAGGGCGCTACCAACCCTTTGCGCAATTCTTAGCAAATCATGATATTGCGGTGTTAACGTTTGACCATTTAGGTCATGGACAGCAAGCCTATGACAATGGTTGCTTAGGCTATATGGGCAACCCCAATCCTGCAGAGTTGATGATTGACAATGTAATGGCGCATGCAGAGTTAATCGCTGGAAAATACCCCGACCTCCCCCATTTTATCTTGGGTCACAGTATGGGGTCATTTATCGTTCGCTGTATTCTGCAGCGCTATGGTGAGCGATTTGCGGGCGCAATAATTATGGGTACCTCAGATTTTAATCCATTGGCAAACTTGTTTGTCCCTGTAACCAAAAACCTTAATCACTTTACCACGCGCCGCACCAATCCGGTACTGGATAAGATTTTAAACCAATTTAATAATCTACCCTTTAGAAAAGAACCCGATTTACAAGGGTTTAATTGGCTCAATTCAGATCCTAAGCAAGTAAAAGCCTACCTTGATGACAAGCTTTGCGGCTTTCAGTTTACCAACAATGGCTATTTTGCCCTCATGTCGTTGATGCAAGCAGGCACCAATAAGCATTGGTATCAACAAGTACCCCGGCAGTTACCGCTGCTATTTGTCAGCGGAAAAGATGACCCTGTTGGGCAGATGGGAAAAGGCATTCCGCGTATTGTCAAACGTTTGCAAAAAAATAACTTTCCCTCGGTTAGCATGCAGCAATATGCAACGATGCGCCACGAAATCTTGCTAGAGCCTAATCACCAACAAGTGTATGACGATATTTTGACTTGGCTCACTCACCATATCAATTAGCTTAAAATCCCTGAGCCTTACTAATGAGTCTGACTTTTCAGTGTTTAAGCAGCGTTTTATAACTGTCATGACGAATAGACTATTAGCCTCGTTTTGACACGCCAGTTGCTTGTTAGAAATATCGATGTGACATATTGAAAGATTTGAAAAAACAACCATTTAATCTAAAGTTATTCATGGAGTTAAGCTATAGGAAATGTCATTGAGTACAACTGATAAAATTAAAGTGCGTTTAGATAAATGGCTATGGGCAGCAAGGTTTTATAAAACCCGCACCCTAGCCAAGGAAGCGATTGAATCGGGACGGGTACACCATTTTGGCAATCGCGTCAAGGTTAGTAAAGAAATAGCGGTGGGCGATGAATTGACCATTCGCCAAGGGTCAGCCAATCATTACACCCAAAAGACGGTTAATGTGCTGGCGCTGTCTGAAGTGCGTGGCAATGCCACTGCCGCCAGTGTGCTTTATCAAGAGACCGATGCCAGTATCAGTCAACGAGAATTTTTCACCGAACAAAAAAAACTTGCCAATCTTGCCCGCCCCGATCATCGCCCAAATAAAAAACAGCGTCGTCAGCTAAGCCGTTTTAGGGATATTAACCATTTTGGCAGTGATGAAGAAGGTTTTTAATTGGCTGTCATGGGGTCATAAAAATCCCGATTTTCCCTTTGAGATTTCGTTATAATAAGCACTTTATCATTGCACTAGTCATTGCACTGGCGATGAGCAACTCTGCCGATTATTAACGATATTTTATGACCAATTTTTTTGAACCTAACCCTGTGCAGGCTAATGCTAGCTATGTGGATATTAGCGCATACAATACCATGGCATTAGCCTGTCAAGCCAAACAATTTATTCGTTTAACTCATCTGTCTGATATTGAGCCGACTTTTAAACAACTGGTAGCCCATCAACAAGCATTTGTTGTGCTATCTAATGGCAGTAATATCATTTTGCCCGAAGTGTTGGACGCGGTTGTCGTGTCACCCAGTCTTAAAGGTAAGACTATCCTGTCTGAAGATAGCCAAACAATAACCCTTGAGGTGATGGCTGGCGAGGATTGGCATAAACTCGTGGTAGACACGGTCCATCAAGGTTGGTATGGACTAGAAAATTTGGCGTTAATCCCAAGCTGGGTCGGTGGTAGTCCCGTACAAAACATCGGTGCGTACGGGGTACAAGCTGAAGATATGATACACAGTGTAAAAGCGTTTCATATACCGAGTTTAACGTGGCATCATCTAAGCAACGCTGATTGCCAATTTAGCTACCGTGACAGCCTGTTTAAACAGCAAGCAGGACAGTGGCTTATTACCAGCGTCATTTTTACCCTCAGTAAAACTGCTAAACCCAATACCCAGTATGGGGATGTGGCAAAAGTTGCACAGCATTATGCAAGCCTAGCAGGTCGCGATGAAGTCACACCCGTGGATACCATGAACGCCATCATCGACATTCGTCAAAGTAAACTGCCCGATACCAATGACTTGCCCAACTGTGGTAGCTTTTTTAAAAACCCCATTGTCGCCAAATCTCAAGTTGACCAGTTACTTCAGAGCTATCCCAATCTGGTGCATTATCCTATCAAAGATGCCCAAGGCAATTTGACCGATTACTGTAAAGTTGCAGCGGGCTGGCTTATTGACCAATCAGGGCTTAAGGGTAAAGGCATTGCACCGATTTTAACTCATGTAAAACAAGCCCTAGTATTGACTAATCATGCGCCAAAAGTTGCGACGCAGCGTGATGTTGCCAAAAGTATGCAATTTATACAGCAGACTGTATTGGATAAATTTGGGATAAAATTGGAAGCTGAACCGGTTTGGATTGAATCTGATGGTAGCATTCGCCAAGCTCATTAATTACCTTGAGCGATTTTTTTCAACCATTAAACGAATTTTGACCGTTGTTGTATTGGTGGGGTGTTTAATCACACTCAGTTTTTTCACACCCCTGTTTTCTAGCATCGTATTGTTTATCTTAGATTGCTATCGCCTGCCAGAATCGGCGGTGAGCGTCAATCCTGCAACGGCGATTGTGGTGTTAGGTGGCGGATTAACCAATAACCAGCAAAATGAGATTGTGATTAATCAATTTACCGAAAGTCGATTGATTAAAGCCAGCCAAGTATATCAGCAGACTGGCTTACCCACCATCGTCAGTGGTAAGGAGGCGCCATGGATGGCAAAATGGCTACAAAAAAAAGGCATTATGTGGGTCGTGGCAGAAAAAAACAGCTTTAACACCTGTCAAAATGCAAAATACACCGCAGAAATGGTCAATGTCAAACAGGTAATTTTGGTGACCGATGCGTATCACATGAACCGCTCAAGACGGCAGTTTGCCATTAATGGTATGGCTACTGTCCCAAGTATCGCCCCATTACCAAAGGCAAATGATTGGCAGCATTTTGATCAGAATTTGCAGCACTCAAGACGCGCCTTGTATGAATTGTTGGCATTCGCTCGCGATCTTGTCAAACCCCAATACGACTGCCAACCGACCAATACATAAATAAATAACTTATTTTTGAATCTCGACATTGGTGTAGCCAGCTGATTGCAAAGCAGATTTGGCTTGTTGGGCACGACCGCCACCACGGCTATACACTTTAATGGTATCTGATTTGGCAATGCCTTGCGCCGTTATTTTGGCAAGTAATTCACTGTGTGGAATATTAATGGCACCTGCGGGATGATTTACAGAATACTCCTCTGGGGTACGCACATCAATAACTACTGTCGCCGCGTTTGCTGTTGGCATCAATAATGCGCCAACCATGACAGCCGCGCCTAAGGCAAGCAACTGTTTCTTTGAAAGCTTAAAGATTTTAGGCATCAACATCATAATTTCCTTGTAGAATTTTGAGTTTTAAAACCAAGTTAAACCTCAATGTTTAACCTGTTATCATTATAGCATCCATTATTCGCACTCAAATCACTGAGTTGCTTTGATTTGCAACCCATGTGTTTGTTTTGTAAGCATACATTCGGCTACTGGATGACTCTTTGATTACTCATGAATTACTCAGGCAACGCTGCGACATTTTGCCGCATTTATTTATGCCAAAATAAGCGTATAATGGTTTTTTTAACTTAATTCGTTTGTTACGCCAAGTAATGGGGATGCCCGATGCAAAGCATGTATTTTTTGATTCCTATTAGTCTAGTGCTATTTGTATTGGGTATTTTTGCGATTTATTACGCCATCAAATCACGCCAATTTGACGATTTGGACAATGAATCTCAGCGGGTCATTTTGGATGACAGACAATTTCGCCGCGAACAATTGGGGCAAAATCCCGCCAAGCCTTCATCTTCTCATCCCCCAAAAATACAAGACCCTACTGACGAGCAAAAATAACGCGTGGGTGTTATCTTTCTTCCTGCTGATTTCTTTCTATTGATTAATTTACGTTTTTCAAAAATTTTTAGACTTTTTTGGAGCATTTTATGACATGGGCATTATTTTTGGCAGCCTTTAGCATGGGGCTGTTTGGCTCACCGCACTGTCTGGGTATGTGCGGTGGCATTGTGACGGCGTTTGGGCTGTCTATGCAGCATGTATCTGATAGCAAAAAAAATGGCTTGATTTTGACTTATCATTTGGGACGCCTCATCAGTTATGCCTTGCTTGGATTGATTGCCAGCGTTGTTGGGGTGGCAATCTTTCAGTCCATTATGAGTAATAGTGCGCCAAGAATTGTACTGGGTGCGGTATTGGTGTTGATTGGGCTTGCGATGCTTGGGTTACCGCTGTTTAATCAGTTAGAAAAGTTCGGGATGCGCTTTTGGCAATCGCTTGCCCCGATACGCAAAAAAGTGTTTCCGATTGATAGCTTTGGTAAAGCCTTGTTTGCTGGCTTGCTTTGGGGATTTTTGCCGTGTGGATTGGTGTATGGTGCGCTCATGATGGCGATTGCTGGCAACAACATCGCTACAGGGGCGGCTCTGATGTTTGTATTTGGGCTGGGTACGATGCCGATGTTGATTGCCACGCAAAAAACTGTGGGGATGCTACAGTCAAGTATTAAAAATTTTCGCCTTCGCCAAATTAATGGGGTGATTATGATGTTGTCTGGGCTTGCGGTGATTTTTATTCCGATGATGATGCACCATAACCATAACCATGGTTCACATAATCAAAGTTCACACAGTCATGCCATGAATGAGACGAGTATGAACCACGATATGTCGACAATGAATCATTCTGCGTCTCATCCTGCTTCTGTGACAGCTTCGACTAGTATGCCTATGAACCATAATAATATGAATGATGATATGAACCATAATATGAGCCATAACATGAATCACGACATGCACAATATGCAGGATATGAACGATAAGCACCATGAGGTGGCGATGCCTGCCAGTACCAGTCATAATCACTAGTCAGTAATCATTCATTTATATTGCCCAAAAAAACAAACCTCTTAATCAGTATATTAAGAGGTTATCGGTTGCGAATTTTTACGTTTTACGCTTAACTTGCAGTTTAGTTTACATTTCTACCGCATCATCGCCTTCGTCAAGGTAGATGATATCGGTTTCATATTCAAACGCTTCATTTAACATATCTAACATTGTTTACTCCTATCCTTCTTTATCCAATATCCCATAGTGGTGGATTTTTTATTAATTTTAAGGCTTCTGCCATTTTTTAGTTGTTTACTTACTATTTACTATTTTACGTTATCAATGCAACTTCATAACGTTATGATATTTAACGTGAGTTTGATGACATTAGCATGAAATTCATGTGACAGGAATATGAATTTACAAAAAATTACTTTTATTGAAGAATAATCCATCTACTGTGAAGGTTTGTCAGTGTCGCTAAGTAGTTTTAGGCACGCTTTTGAGTCGCTGTTGCTGTTCTTCATAGGCTTGTTTTTGAACGCGGTAAATTTCATACACGCACAGTTCTTCGCAGCCATTGTTGCAACATTCCCAATCTTCAGGATAAGTAGGTTCTTCAATCAGGCGCTCGCCATTAGGTAATTGATTTTCCATCATTTTATAAATCTTCTTTTTCGCTATAACACGCTTATGATGAGTCAATAATTATTTATTATCAGGTCATCATCACGCTTTTAAAGATAATTTCTCTATGAGATTTTTCACCGCGTCAATCCGTCCTTCTGCTGTAGCAAGGGCTTTGTCATCCATCATTTTTAGCCCTGTCGCGCCATTCATTTTGAATTTTTTCGGATTCGACTGAATAAGCCCAATAATGGTAATGGCTTCCACAGGGGTGCTGGGTGAAAACTCAAAGGTGACTTGCCGCTCATTGCCATCAATCTTGCTTATCTCCAGCGCTTCAGCCATTAAGCGGATTTGGTGAATAGCAAATAAATTTTTGGTCGGCTCCGGCAAACTGCCAAAACGGTCTAGCATTTCGCTGCGAATGCTAATTAGGCTGTCATAGTCTTCAGCATTGGCGATTTTTTTATAAAACAATAGCCGCTGATGCACATCACCCAGATAATCTTCGGGAATAAGTGCCGATAAATGCAGATTAATGTCACTGGTTAGCGATAATGGGGTGTTCAAATCAGGTTGTTTGCCTGCTTTGATGGCTTTGGTGGCACGGTTTAGCATATCCATATACAGGTTAAAACCAACCGCTTGCATATTGCCGCTTTGGTTTTTGCCCAGCAGCTCGCCCGCCCCACGAATCTCAAGGTCTTCACTGGCAAGCATAAAGCCTGCCCCCAAGGTATTGGCACGGCTAATGGCATCTAGGCGCTTTTGGGCGTCGCTGGTCAAGCCTTTAATAGACGGCACAAGCAGATAACAATAAGCTTGGTGGTGACTACGCCCGACTCGACCCCGCAGTTGATGAAGCTGGGCTAGCCCAAATTTATCGGCACGGTTGATGATAATGGTGTTGGCATTGGGGATATCAATGCCTGTTTCGATAATGGTGGTACACACCAACACATTGTGTCTTTTGTGATAAAACGATTGCATGATTTGCTCAAGCTCTCGTTCTTTCATTTGACCGTGAGCCACTGCCACCCGAGATTCGGGCACAAGCTCTCGCACGGTTTCTGCCATGCGCTCAATGCTTGCCACATCGTTATGCAGTAAAAACACCTGTCCGCCACGCAATAATTCACGCAAAATCGCTTCTTTGAGTAAGTTATCAGACTTTTGCATGACAAAGGTTTTAATTGCCAACCGTCTTGCCGGGGGCGTGGCAATAATCGACATGTTTCGCATACCCGATAACGCCATGTTCAGCGTGCGCGGAATGGGTGTTGCGGTCATCGATAGTACGTCAACATCCGATTGCATGGCTTTGATACGCTCTTTATCTCGGACGCCAAAACGGTGCTCTTCATCGACAATCATCAGACCTAAGTTGGCAAACTTGACATCTTCTTGCAAAATACGGTGGGTACCGATGACGATATCCACTTGCCCATTTGCCAAATCTGCTAAAATTTTGTCGTGTTGTTTTTTGGTGCCAAAGCGAGACAGGCTTTCAATACGAATGGGCCAATCAGCAAATCGATCCAAAAAGTTGTCTTCGTGTTGCCCAGCAAGCAGCGTCGTCGGTACTAGCACTGCCACTTGATACCCTGCTTGCACTGCAATAAAAGCGGCACGCATTGCCACTTCGGTTTTACCAAAACCGACATCACCGCACACCAGCCTGTCCATGGGTTTATTTTGCTTCATATCAAACTTAACCGCTTCAATGGCATTGGCTTGGTCGGGCGTTTCTTCAAACGCAAATTGACTGGCAAATAGGTCATACTGGATTTGGTCAATTGGGAAGTTAATGCCTACTTTGGCATCACGGCGGGCTTGCACGTTGAGCAGTTCCGCCGCCACATCATGAATTTGGCTGAGTGCCTTGGCTTTGGCTTTATCCCATTTACCGCTACCTATGGTATGAAGCGGTGCGGTTGCCGAGTCGCCACCCGCATAACGGCTGATAAGCTGCAGATTTGCGACAGGCACATACACACTGGCATCATCTGCATAGGTAAGATGGATGAACTCTTGCAGTTGTCTATCAATCTCAAGGGTAATCAAGCCTTGATAACGCCCAATGCCAAAATCAATATGCACCACAGGGTCGCCGATATTGAGCTCACTAACCGATTTAACCAAAAACTCATCAGACACATCGCTTTGGCGACGGCGGCGAGTCTGTAATACCTGCCGTCCAAACAACTGGGTTTCTGAGACAATCGCAAACTTATCGGGGAGTAACGCACCTCGTTCAATCGGTGCAATGGTCAAGGCAATCGCAGTGCTATGTGCCTCATCCATGTTTGCAAGAAAATCGGTCAATCCTGAAACACTTTGTAAATTAAAACGTTTTTGCAACAGCTCCGATAAAATCTCGCGGCGACCCGCAGTTTCGGCAACCAATAATATCGGTTTAGCAAACTGCTCGCGAAATGCCATCAGTCTTTGCAGTGGCTCAGCAAGTTTATGGTCAACGGTTAAATCAGGTGGTGTGTCAACCAATGCATTGATCACCCCTGCTCTGGTCTCATCGATTGGTTGTTCGCTGGTGATAATGCGAGGATATTGGGCAATTTTTTCGTTAAAGATATGTTCTGCCAGATACAAATCTTGCGGTGCCACAATCGGTTTTTCGATATCGTGCCTGCGGTCATTGTAGCGAGTTTGGATTTGTTGCCAAAAATTTTGGTAAGCCGTCTCTAGTTGATTATCGACGATAAACAAGCTATCTTTGGGCAAATAACTAAAAAAATCCGAGCCATTTTGCCAAGTATCCGTGTCAAAAAATAATGGCTGATAATACTCCACTCCCGCTGGTGCAATGCCGTTCATCACATCGTTAAACAGCTCAAAACGGCGGGCAGATGTGTTAGCAAAGGTGCTGGCAAAATTGGCGCGAAACGTTTCTTTACCTTCATCTAGGGGAAATTCTCGCGCCGGTAAAATCTGAAAACTGGTGATTTTACCGATGGTTCCACCCGATTTTTTTTGACTATTCATAAACTTGACATATTGATGGGGGTCACTGTCTTTTAATTCGTCCAAATCCGCTTGGGTCAAGCTACGCTGGGTCTGTGGGTTAAAAAAACGGATACTCTCAATCTCATCATCAAACAAATCAATGCGCACTGGGAATGGCTGACCAATGGCAAACAAATCAATCACGCTACCACGCACAGCAAATTCTCCAGGCTCAAAAACATTATCTACCGCATGATAGCCCGCGGTTGCCAGTTTTCGACGTTCGGTTGCCACATCAAAGGTGTCACCCACTGACAAATCAAAGTGTTGCCCCAATAGCCATGATGCAGGGGCGACACGGTGCATTAAGGTCTGCACTGAAATCAGTAAAATACCATCCGTTGGCATATGGGTAAGCAAATGAATCCGCTCAGAGACAATATCATGGTGCGGTGACAGTTCATCATAGGTAAGCGTTTCCCAATCAGGAAACACATGGGCATCGACTCCACTAAATGCCAACTCTGTTTCAAGCTGATTGAGCTGATTTTGGTCACGGGTCACGACCACTTTTAGGCGGTTTTGCTGACCGCTATCAATGCTAGTCAGACTGGCAAGCCATAGCGCTTGGGCCATGCCTTGTAAATTGCCTAGCCATTTTTTATCATGTTTAGCATTGTCAAACAACGATTGGTTAAGGCGAAAGGAAAGATGGGACAGGGGGTGTGTAACATTCGTCATTGTTATCGGTCTTTTGGTTATAAGTCTTTTGATTAAGAAAGGCGAAAAATAATGACGTTATTGTGGGGGTTTTTGCTGAAAAATTAAAGCTGAAATAGCAGTGTTTTAGCAGACTTTTTGGCAATAACACTTTATCCTTGCGATGCAGCAATCTAGCGTTTTTACCAAAGTGATATGCAAAAAAACACCGCCAATTTGACGGTGCTTTTTTGTCAAGCTGACGTTATTTTTTGAGCGATTTAGTGATTTGGGCTTTGACAAATTTAGGATTTGAGTTACCCCAGTTGGCGTAGATTTCGGTAAAGAGTGTACCTGTAATATCTTCGATTTCCGACTGGGTGATTTCGGCACTACCTTGTTTACCAAAGATAACCACCTCATCGCCTGCTTTGACATCGGGGTAATCGGTGACATCGACCATAGTGGTATTCATCGAGATTTTGCCCAATGCAGGGACTTTATGACCATTAATTAAGACATGACCTTTGTTGGTAAAGGCGCGACGGTAGCCGTCTGAATAACCAAATGGTAAATTTGCCAAATAGCTATCTCGTGTCAAGGTATAAGTACGGTCATAGCCAACAGTTGAGCCTTTAGGATAGAAATTGACGCTAGCCACACGGCTTTTGAACGACATGATATAGTTAAAATCTGGACGTTCATAGTAAGGCTCGCCAAACAAAATCGCCCCAGGACGCACCATATCAAACCAACCTTCTGGCACGTTCAGCGAAACAAACGAATTCGCCGCATGGATGGTGAGTTTTTTACGGTCGAGTTTGGCGGTTTTAATCAGCCAATCGGTGTTTTGTTTAAAACTAGCCAACCCTTTTTGTACATCGGCTTTATCTTCAACAGGAAAATGGGTCATGATACCGACGATGTGGAGATTTTTAAGCTTAGTAATTGCCAAAGCGTCTTGTTTAGATTTCTCAACGCTCAAATCTAAGCCGTTACGGTCCATGCCACCGTCGTTGAGTGCCATATGAAAATTAATGACCACGCCCGCTGCTCGTGCGATATCACTGGCAGTTTGGGCTTGTTTAAGGGTACCAAATAACTCTTCGACATTGTATTTTAAGCCGTCTTCAATTTCTTGGTTGGTCGCCGTACGCACCCGCATCACTCGTCCTTTATAGCCGTGCTTGCGGGCGATACGGGCTTCTTCGTTACTGGCAATACCAATACAAGGCACTTGATGTGCAATCACGGTAGGCATCAAATTATCAATGCCAAAGCCATAAGCATCGGCTTTTAAAATTGCACAGATTTGGGATTTACCGCCTAAATGCGCGCGCATCGCTTCAATATTATGCCCGTACGCCTTAGTATCTATTTCAAGCCAAGCGTTGGTATTGGCAAGATTAACGATATGAGGATTATCGCCAGCATACGTTAGCGCGGGCGCGGCTTGCGCGGGCGCAGCGTGATACATGACGGTGGCGATGGCAAGCGATAGCAGAGTTTGATGTAGTTTCATAATAATTCCCAAAATGATATGACAATAAAAAAATCAGAAAAAGCACGCGCTTTCATGCGCTGATGTTAACGCAGTCAAGCCATATAACCAGTTAATATATTAACAATTGATGCAGTTTTTTAACCAACATAGATTACTTTTAAGTTTAGTAGCTTAAGTTAGCTCATTAAAGCAATGATGTCGTACTCACAATCATGCCATTGTTATCAGCATACACAAAGTCGCCATTATTTATCGTGATTCCGCCAAAATTGAGCGTCACGCCCACATCGCCCACCCCTTTGCGATTGGATTTGCGGGGAATGGCGCCGAGCGCTTGTACGCCGATTGGCATTTTGCTCATATCATCCACATCTCGCACACAGCCATACACAATCACGCCAGCCCAGCCATTATCAACGCCGCTTTGTGCAATCATATCACCCAGCAAGGCACAGCGCATTGATGCACCACCGTCTACCACCAAAACCTTGCCATTGCCTTTCTCATCTTTGCCATGCGTGGCTAACAGCTCTTTAACCCGGCTATTGTCTTCAAAGCATTTGACGGTTACCACTTCACCGCCAAATTTTGTGTTACCGCCATAACTAAAAAAGCGTTTGCCTTCCATATTGGGTGCACAAACCTGACATTCTGGATTATCATCTAATAAATCACAGGTAATAAAATTTTGTAACGTCATGTCGCTCATCATCGTTCCTTAAGTCAATGGTTTTTTTGGGAAAGTTAGTTTCTAAACCGCGTCATCGCTAGCATTTCACCGTTACTGATAACTTGGGTTTTCTTGACGGTATCGACGCGATTGGCGCATTTTTCATAAGTATGTTTGATGTGCCAATTGTTGCTCACCAGCGCCATTGCCATCGCTACCCTATCGGCTTCTATGGGACGGACAGGCAGTTTTTTGGGTACGATAGGTTTGATGAGTTTGTACGCCGTCTGCGCGATGGTTTCAAGTTTACGATCATCGTGTTTGCCAAGCAGCAAAGAGGGACGAAAAATTGCTAATTCTTGAAACCCTAAATTGTCAATCGCAGTCTCAAGCTCACCTTTGACACGGTTATAAAAAAAGCGACTGTCAGCATTGGCGCCCATCGCCGATAACAAAAAAAACCGCTCTACGCCTTTTTGTTTGCAAGCTTTTGCAAAGGCCACATTATAGGTAAAGTCGATTTGTCGAAAGGCGGCTTCACTACCTGCTTCCTTAATGGTGGTACCCAGACAGCTAAAAGCATCGGTGTCTTTACCAATCGACAGCGCAGACACAAATTCATGCATTTGATTAAAATCTTTGAGCTGGTAGAAATGCATCGAGTCACTCAACCCTTTTGGCTGAGAGCGCGCAATGATAATGACTTTTTGATACAAACTGCCAAGTTGAGTGAGTAATGAATTGCCTACCAAGCCGGTTGCACCGATGATTAATGCTGTGCGCTGCATAAAACAATGACCTCAGTATGAATATTTTATGAGTTTGTAATGTCATTTTATTTAATCACAGATAATCAAAACTTTCACCTACAAATACGTTTTTTTCAGCGTTGATGAGCATTGCGCGATGGTTTTTTAGCCAATAGACGAAATACGCTGAATAATCTGCCGAATAAGTTGTTATTGTAGCGTGAGTTTGCTAAAATAGCGGGCTTTAAATCCGCTTGATATCGTTAATTGTGTTTCCGTGTCTAGTGATTCAAGGATTCAAGCAACCCTAACTACCCGTGTCTGTAATAAGCGAATGGCTGCTCACTTACTAACAGATCGATTTATATTGCAAATCCAAGGAGATTTACGTGGCAAATTCTGCACAAGCTCGCAAACGCGCTCGTCAAAACGTTAAACGTCGTCAATTAAAAGCATCACAACGTTCTATGGTTCGTACTTTCATCAAACATGTGGTAAAAGCCGTTGAAGATAAAAACTACGAAGCAGCGACTGAAGCTTACAAAAAAGCAGTTCCAGTGATTGACCGTATTGCTGATAAAGGCGTGATTCACAAAAACAAAGCAGCACGTCATAAAAGCCGCTTAAACAAAGCAATTAAAGCCCTTAAAACTGCTTAATTGTTTGTTTCATTAAAAAAGCCAATTCATATTGAATTGGCTTTTTTATTGAGACTGATTTAGCTATAAAATTGATTTAATTATAAAAAAAGCTGAAATCGAAATTTCAGCTTTTTTTATTTAGCTTACCTAAAGCCCATTGATGCGTTTCATCATGGTTTTAATTATGCTTTTAACTCAGCAAGGACTTGTTCACTGACTTTATCAATCGCTTGTGTACCATCAAATTTGGCATAGCGTGGCGCGTTTTGACCCGATTTTGCCAAGTCTTGATAAAAACCAACCAAAGCTTCTGTTTGGTTATGATAAGTCGCTAAACGATCACGGATGGTATCTTCTTTATCATCCTCACGCTGAACCAAATCTTCACCGGTTTCGTCATCTTTACCTTCCACTTTGGGTGGATTATAGATCACATGGTACACGCGACCTGAAGCAGGATGAGAGCGACGACCTGACAAACGAGACACGATGTCTTCATCAGGTACGGCAATTTCTACCACGTTATCGATGTGTACGCCTGCATCGGCTAACGCTTGTGCTTGTGGAATGGTACGGGGAAAGCCATCAAAAATGCAGCCGTTGGCGCAATCTGGCTGCGCAATACGGGCTTTAACTAGGTTGATAATTAAATCATCTGAGACAAGTCCACCGGCATCCATGATACTTTTGGCTTGTTTGCCAAGCTCAGTACCTTCTTTGATAGCGGCACGTAGCATATCACCTGTTGAAATTTGTGGAATATTAAATTCCTTGGTGATGATTTGTGCTTGGGTACCCTTACCAGCGCCAGGTGGCCCTAAAAGAATAATACGCTTCATAAACCTATTCCTTAAGTCGAAATTATTAAAATCGCCCTATCTCATTACTGCAATAGCAAAAAAGACCCACAAATGGTGTGTTCGAATAACTAACAGTTTTGAAATACTGGGTTAACAATACTCGTTAACCGCTAAAATCTCAAGCAATTTTTGCAAAATAATTTAAATTGATAGGGGTATTAAAAATAAAAATGTGGCAAGATTTAACTCACCACCTATTTAATTAAGAGATTTTTTATAACGATTTAAGGCACGATTTTATCAATCAATACCGTTGTCGAGTCAGCCGTTTTCTCTAGCGGTACGGGGTTACTCGTCAAGTCACCGCTTTGCGGCATGGCATCACCTGAGGCACTAACACGGGCAGTAATCACCAATGGCTCATTCGTGCTAATTGCCGAACTTAAGGTCATGGTCGGCATGATGCTATCGTTATCGCTGATGTTAATTGCCATACCATTGATGGTTAAGCTATCTGCTGACAGTTTTTTGGCAGCAACAGGGGGACCACCTGCCATCTTACGCACATTAACAAATAAGCTTTCCCCTTTTTTCACCCGTCCCAATATCTCAGGGGTGACTTTGACATTGACTATAATCGCCTGTTCGCCTTGGGCTTCACGCTGGTTGATAGTCTGCTCAAGTTCAGATAAGCTGCTTAGGGCTTGGGTATGATCGCCAGGACGCGCTTGGATTTCAGTGCGTAGCAGTTCTACCCATTTTCGAGACTGCGCGTAGTTGCCCGCCCGCATTTCGCCCATTGCCATCAGCATTTGTGCGCCTTGGTGTTTGGGACTTTTGGCTAGAATATGCTCAACCACTTGACGGGTTTTGTCATCCATTACCCCGCCTTGGGTAAAAAAGCTAGTTTGGGCGTAGGTGATGGCAACTTTTTCATCATCAGGATTGAGACGATACGCCCTTGCCAAGGCTTCAATTGCTTGCTCGGGTGCTTGCAAAGCTACAAACACTTCAGACAGACGGAACCAACGTAGCGGATCGGTGGCATGATGATGCACATTGGTTTGCATGGCACTAATGAGTCCCACACTGTCTTTGGTCGCCCATTCGGGTGGCGTATCGATTTTTGCGGTCAGCAAATCATCTGCGACTTGTCCCAAGCGATTTTGTGCATCCCATAACTGATAGACGGGCGTGCGGTCGGCAATCATCACATAAGCCATCGCAGATAACAGCGGAATCCAGATGATAAATATCAGACGGCTTTTCCAATTGGGGGTAAAATGGCTGGTATCTTGATTGTCACTGATGTCTAGTAATTGACGCTCTAACGCCAGTTTTTGGGTTTGATAAGTCGCCTCATCGATTTGACCCTCGCCAAAATCGGCATCAAGTTCTACCAACCGTTGTTTAAATACTTCAATATTGAGCGTTAGTAACTGATTATCAGCGCGATTGGCGATGGCGTGATGGTCTTGGGTTTGCAACCAAGGTAACAAGATAAATACCGCAAGCGTGATAGCAAACAAAAGCGCGACAATGATAAAAATAATTAGCGTTGACATTAATTTTCCTTAGCCGCTGCTTGATTGATTTCACTAGTTTTAGCATTGGCAGCGTTATCATTGGCGTTTAACAAATCTTGTAATCGCTGTTGTTCGGCGGCTGAGAGTGGCGCATAGCCGTCTTCTATGGGATTAGCGATGACAGCGGCACGTTTTGACGAATTACGGTTACGAATAAACCAAGCCAGCATCACAAATACCAACAACACCGGCGGAAAAAACCATAAAATCCAGGTGGATGGGCGCACAGGTGGTTTGTAGCTAATAAAGTCACCGTAGCGCTCATTCATATACTGGCGAATTTCGGCGTCGGAACGACCGTCTTTGACCATATCATAAGTCTTTTGTTTCAAATCTTGTGCAATGGGCGCATCGGAACCTGCCAAGTTTTGGTTTTGACATTTTGGACAACGGAATTCTTCAATGAGCGCACGATACTGGGCTTCTTGGCGCGGGTTGTCAAATTGGTAGGTATCAATATTTGCCCAAGCCGACATGGATAACCCTGCGACTAGCAACACCATAGCCATCGCCCTGACTATCAAATGAAGAATTTTTGCAAATGTGATACTCATTGACACACCTCAAGAATTTTAGCATCAGCGGCTTGTTCACGTAGCGCAGTCATACAAGGCAATACTTGTTTGTTGTAGCGCTCTTCGTTGATTTCACCCAAGATATGCTGGCGCACATTACCTTTGCCATCAACCACAAACGACTCTGGTACACCTGTCAGACCCAAATCAATGCCAAAATTCCCTTCTTTATCTTGCACATTGAGGGTAAATGGGTCTTCATGGGTGTTGAGATAATCGAGCGCGTCTTTGGTTTCATCTTTATAATTGACCCCAACAATCGGTACGCCTGCTTTTGACATTTGCAATAAAAATGGGTGTTCAACTTTACAAGTCACACACCAAGATGCCCATACATTGAGTAAAAATGGCTGTTTGGGTAACTGCGCTTGGGTAATCATTTGTGATGGGTTACCCAAAGACGGTAAACTAAAACTTGGCAAAGCGCGATTGAGCGAGGTGTTGGTGACTACCGTGGTATCTTTGCCCAACCGCGTATAAAACAGTGCAATGATAATCAAAAAAAGCACCAAAGGAATCAAAAACCAAAGTTGTCTTTTACGCATTGCCATGAGCACTCTCCTGACCTAACTCACTGTCATTTTTTACTAATACGGGAGCGATTGCCGCTGGGGTGTTAATCGCTGCCAAATTTCCCAATTTGTCATCACCCATATCAGCGAGTCTCGGCAGTTTACGATAACGTTTATCAAACATACTTAAAATCGCACCGAGCGCAATGACAAAACCACCCCACCACACCCAGCGTACGCCAGGTTTGATATAGATACGCACCGCCCATTTAGTGGCATCGGCTTCGCTTTGATTAACCCCTAAAATCGGCTCACCCATTGCCATATAGATATCTCTAAATGGGTTGTACTGGATAGAAGCTTCAGTCATGGGCATTTGACTGACCACATAATGGCGTTTTTCTGGATAAAGGGTCGCAACCACTTGGTTATTTTTACGAACACTGACCACCGCTTGGGTGGCATCAAAGTTGGCGCCGCGAATTTTTTTTAGCTCATCCATCGTGAACTGGTAGCCCTGCACTTCAACCGATTGGTTTTTTTGCATGGCAATGTCTTTTTCGATACTTAAGCTTGTGGTAATGGCAATGCCCATGACGGATAGCAAAATACCCAAATGCGCCAACTGCATTCCCCAATAGCCCATGTGCAGACGTTTCAGCCCAGCGCCCAGCGAGCGCGCGTTACGGGTTTTGTCTTTGATATCAATCACCATCCATACCAACACCCATAAACACAATGCCGCTGACATAAATATGTTGATGTTAATGTTACTGGCCAAGAAATAGCTTAAAACCCCGGCTAACACAAAACAGCTGGCTAAAATCGCTAGACCTGTACCTAACAATGGACGGGTGTCTTTTTTCCAACGGCTGACAGGTCCAATGGCTAAAAATAACAACAACAACCAAGTTAATGGCACAAATAACGCATTAAAGTAAGGCGCACCGACCGATACTTGACCCAGTTTTAACGCATCGGCCAGCATTGGATAAAGTGTGCCAATGACCACCACGATGGTTGCGACTAATATAATAATGTTATTGATGACCAATAACGTCTCACGAGATTTGAGCTGATAATGGCTTTCTTGGGTCAAACGCCAACCGCGCCACGCAAACATCGCCAGACCGCCACCGATTACCACGCCCAAAATCACTAGGATAAACAGACCACGGGTGGGATCTGCGGCAAATGAGTGAACCGACGTAATGACCCCCGAACGTACCAAAAACGTACCCAATAAACTCAAGGCAAAGGTGAAAATCGCCAACATAATTGTCCAAGCTTTGAACACGCCGCGCTTTTCGGTAACTGCCAATGAGTGTAATAATGCCACCCCACCGAGCCAAGGCATAAACGACGCGTTTTCCACAGGGTCCCAAAACCACCAGCCGCCCCAGCCAAGCTCGTTGTATGCCCACATGGAGCCAAACACGATGCCCAGTGTCAAACAGCACCAAGCCGCTAGTGTCCAAGGACGCGACCAACGCGTCCACACCGCATCTAACCGACCTGCCCACAATGCTGCCATGGCAAAGGCAAACGGTACCACCGCGCCCACATAGCCCATATACAGCATCGGCGGGTGAAAAATCAATCCGGGGTCTTGCAGTAGTGGATTCAAATCTTTGCCATCCACTGGGATGCCAGGTAGACTGCGATTAAAAGGTGACGACACAAAAATCACCATGCTTAGCATCATCATTTGCACAAAGGCTATAATCACCAACACGCGTGCGCGCATGGCAAGCGGCAGGCTTCGACTAAAAACGGCTACCGCCGCGCCCCAAGTGGCCAAAATGGTGACCCACAATAACAGTGAACCTTCATGCCCACCCCACGTGGCGGATAGGCGATAGTACCAAGGCAGCAAAGAATTTGACTGATTAGCGACATAAATCAACGTAAAATCATTGGCATAAAACCCATACATCAAGCACAAAAATGACGTGCCGGTTGCCAAAAACTGCGCAATGGCAAAACTTCCCGCCAATCGTTGCCAAGCAGGTTGGTGTTTGAACACCCCCACTGCTGGCAAAATAACCTGTAAAATGGCAATCACCAAGGCTGAAATAAGCGCAAAATAGCCCAATTCAGTAATTAACATACCCACTGCTCCTATTATCGCTGTAGTGGTTATCACATTGTAGAATTTTCACCAAAAAAAATGGGTCAAATTAATAAAACACCAATATCAAATGTATCCAGCCCGCCAAAAACCCTGTCACACCGCCCAAAATAATCAGTGTTAATTCATCTTCACGAAAGGCAGGACGCAACAGATTTTGAAATTCATTGGGCGTCAATGCGCGAATACGGTCTCGAAACAGCCCAAAGATCTTTTCTGCGCGGCTAAGGTTAAGCTCAGGATTACTCATCGGCACCATGGTCGCTGCAATAGATTTATCAATAATCACGTGTCTGAGCTGACCAAACTCTTTACGACCCAAACCAAATTTCAAGCTGGTTTGAATCACCTGTGATTCCAACATTGGGTTTAGGTGTTTTTTAATCAGCTCACGCGTTTGCATCGCACGGCTGCCATACATCATTTCATACATGATGTTTTTGAGCGTGACCAAATCTTTGACCACAATCTCAGCAAACACCTCAGAGACCTCAGGCTGGCGTTTCATAAAACCACCTTGCCAGTTAAATTGTCCCATATGCGGTTTTTCAAAGCGAATAAATGGCAATGATTTGCTAAAACTAAAAAATTTGGGATAGCGATAATAATGCGGCTCAATTGGATTAAATACCATCCAGATGGCAATCCAGTTGGTCAACAGCCCCCAAATCGCGGCAAAAAACGGCACCGTCCAATGCTGCGGCACAAACCAAAAAATCGCCATCTGCAAAATACCAAATACAAACCCAATCAGCGCACTAATATGCCAAATAAAATTAATCTCTTTTTGACCTACTTTCAAAAACATGCGCACCATCAGCGCACGGTCGCTTTCCATCTTGTTGACAATCATCTCGCGCATATCAACCAAGTTTTCGACATTGTAGGTCAAGTCGAGCACCAGATTTTTCATGATAGCTGGCAATTGCTCGTGTCCATAGGCATAGATACGGCGTTTGACAGCAAAAGGCAGATTCGCCCATAGCGTTGCCGAGCGCTCATTCATGATTTCATCAATCAGCAAATCCAAGTTTTGGTTCATGGTTTGGCTGATAAAATCTGCCACTTCTTCAGGGTGCATGGCTTGGAAAAACTCATCGAGCGAGCCAAGCTTGGATAAAGTTTGGTCAACAATAATCCCCGATATTTTACCCGCTTTGCGTGGCACAATGCCCTGCCAGCCGATACCGCCGCCTGGAAATCCTTGAATCTTAATGCCCCAAAAATGAATGGGATAAAATAGCATCTTGAGCGCCATCCATACATGCGCCCAAGTCACGACTGCTGTCACAAAGGGAATGGTCAGCATGGCGAAAAATTGCGGATGGGTTGCAAGCTTGTGCCAAATTTCTGCAAACATATCAAAAAAGCTCACATGGTGAAAAAGCTAAAATCAAAGGACAATAAAACCGAGATGACATTATAAGGTTTGCTTGAAAACGTCTATAATATAAGTGGGTTAATAGGGGTGCGTTCAAACTGCTAGATTTTAGCACAGAAAGATATATTTTGCCTGAAGAAGTTGTATTTTTAGCGGTTTTGCGTCCCTATGTTATTATCCATATTGCCGTCAATGCTGCTATCATAATTTGATACACTTGTTTTGACAGCAGCCGTTAGTTATTTGCGATTTTGACAGGATTTGGGCATGCTTATTTACCACATTTTATGCTAGTATATCGCTCTTAAATTTTGACTTAAGCCATCAGATTTAAGCCACCCATACTTAAGCCACCCATCTAGGAGCTTAGTAACTGGGTGATATCCCTATATTTGCATTAAGCTAAACGTTCATCACACCGCGACCCTTTTTAAAACCGTTCTAATTGCTGTTACCCGCTTATGAAACCACCCCATTCTTCAGATATGCAACGTGAAAATCTCATCTTTCGCCGCCGGGTAATTTTGGCATCGGTGTTTGTGTTTTTGGGCTTGGTTGGCTTGATTGTACGCTATGCTTATCTACAAATTTATACCCATGACCAGTACGTCACCCAGTCTGACAATAATCGTATCAAGCTGGTTTCTGCACCGCCCAGTCGCGGCTACATTTATGACCGGAACGGCGTGATTTTGGCAGATAACCAGCCTGTTTTTACCGCTGTCATCAGTCCTGATGAAATTGACAATCCTGACAATACCTTGGCACTACTCACCCCGATTTTTCAGTTGACACCTGAAGAAATCAGTGAAGCTTCAAAAGCCCTTAAAAAAAGTAAAAACGAACCTGTCACCATTAAAATTGGACTTACCGAACAGCAAGTTGCCCAGTTTAGTGAACGTAAACCGTTTTTTAAAGGCGTGACGATTCAAAGTAAACTCACGCGCACCTATCCCTACAGTGACTTATTTGCCCATGTGATTGGCTATGTTGGGCGTATCAGCGACAACGACAGTAAAAAGCTGGATAAAAAGCTGTATGCAGGCACCGATTTGATTGGTAAAACAGGGATTGAAAAATATTACGAGTCGCTGCTACTGGGCAAACCCGGTTATCAGTCAATTGAAACCAATGCTTATGGCGATATCATCAAAAAACTCGATACCAAACCGCCCATTCCCGGCAATGATATTTATCTAAGCCTTGATTATGGGTTACAAAAATTGACCAGCGATTTATTAAATGGTAAACGCGGCGCGGCGGTGGCAATTGACCCAAGCACTGGCGAGATTTTAGCCTTTGTCAGCAACCCAAGTTTTGACCCCAACCCCTTTATCACTGGAATTAGTAGCAGAGAGTACAAGGCGCTGCAACAAGACCCCGACATGCCACTGTACAACCGTGCGCTACAAGGGCAATACCCCCCGGGTTCTTCTATCAAACCGATTGAGGGGTTGGCAGGGATTCATTACGGCATAATGGGATGGGACAGTAGTATTTATGATCCGGGTTATTTTAGTCTGCCTGGCGATAGCCATAAATTTCGTGACTGGAAAAAATCGGGTCATGGTAACGTCAATTTGCATAAATCCGTGGTCGAATCTGTCGATACCTACTACTACAAGCTGTCTTATCAACTCGGTATTGACCGGCTTCATGATTGGATGACGCGTTTTAATTTTGGCAGTAAAACAGGGATTGATTTGCCGGGAGAAAAAACCGGCGTCTACCCTTCTACTGAGTGGAAAATGAAAACCTACAAAAAAGCCTGGTTGCCTGGGGAAACCATTTCTGTGAGTATCGGGCAAGGGTATTTTTTGGCGACACCCTTACAGATTGCCAATGGTATCGCCATGCTAGCCGGTGATGGACAACATTTAACCCCCCATCTGCTCAAAAAATCCACCGGTGCCGAACATGTCATCCCTATTGAAAAGCCCGATGGGAAAATTCAATACAACGGTAACCCCAATGATTGGCAGCGTATGCACCTAGCCATGGAAGATGTGGTCAAAAAAGGCACAGCGCATAATATCTATACGCCAACTTATCGCATCGCTGGCAAAACAGGCACAGCGCAGGTCAAATCTATCGCACAAGGTAAACGCTATAACGAAGCCGCGCTTGACTCGCGCCACTGGGATCATGGCTGGTTTGTTGGTTTTGCCCCGGTCGAAAACCCGCAAATTGCCATTGCCGTCATCGTAGAAAATGGGCGCCATGGTGGCTGGGTAGCACCGATTGTGCGTAAAATGATGGATTACTGGCTCATTGATAAAATCAAAAAACCGATTGTGCCCCCATCGCCTGAAGAACTTGCCAAAATCAACGCCGAAAAACAAGCCGCCAAATTGCAACGGGCAGCGTTAGTTTTGTCGGGTAAACCTATTATCTCAAAACCCAATACCGCCAAACTCCCTGCGGTGGGTGGCGCTGACTAACGTAATGTAGATGTCCAAACTATGATTTCTAAACCATGATGTCCAAAATTAGCAAACGAGCCAATAAAGCCACCAAATCCCCCCCTATTTCTCACGTCCGTATCATCGGCGGCGAGTATCGGCGGCGTTTGGTAGCGTTTATCGATGCCGATGGGTTACGACCGACACCCGACCGTGTCCGAGAGACAATATTTAACTGGCTTGCCGATGATTTAGTCAATGCCAAGGTACTAGATTGCTGTGCTGGTAGTGGGGTGCTCGGTTTTGAAGCCTTGTCGCGGGGTGCCAAGCAGTTAACTTCTATCGAGCCTAACCATGAGCAATGTAGGCACATTAAAGCCACCCAATCCCTGTTAGGTATTGCTGATACAAAAATTGTGACAATGGAAGCTACGATACAACATGCCTTAACACAATTGGCAAACACTGAGCCGTTTGATGTGGTGTTTATCGACCCGCCTTATCAACTAGCGTTATGGGATACAATTTTGCATGGGTTAATAGACCATCAGTTAATCCATCCGCAGACATTACTGTATATCGAAAGCGATCAAGATCATAGCCACCTGTTAGAATCTTTTACCGCGTCACTTGAGCCACTTAAATATAAAAAAATGGGGCAAATTTTTGCCGGCATTTATCAGCTAAAAGCGCTTTAATTTAAAGCATTTCAATTCAAAGCCCTTGAACTTAGCCATTAAAAAACCGACTGGATTAACCCAGTCGGCAGATATAATAACCATTCACGCCTAATAGCAAACCCACTATTAGCTTTTAATGCATATACCCACTTGTACGGCAGAAGCTGACGGACATAAATATTTTGATGACTGTCCTTTTAAGTTGTTGGCTTCATACAGATAACTGACCCCAACCACCATCAAAAATGTCACCACGAGCGCTAACATAATCACCAGCACAACACTATGAATGTTGATTTTGGATTGATGGCGCGTCACTTCTACACTATCATCGGCATCTTTATCGTTCGTATTGTTAGCTTGATGGATCATAAATTGTGTCCTAAAAAATTTGAAATTTAACCGATTAAATTTCATTGTGTTACTTTTTTTAGCAAACAACCATGGGCTAAAGCTATAGGTTGTATTGCCACAAAAGCTATGTACATATGTACAAAGGTAATCAAACATTACATTTATCTTATATTGATTACATTCTACAATGTATTTGTTACTAAATTATAACAATAATAAAAAATTACACAATTGTTTTATCAGAAAAATTCCTATTTGGTCATTTTTTTGCGATAAATGGTATAGTGTCATCAAACTTTTGAAAAAATATTCATCCAAACTGGTTAATAATCAATTATCTAGCTAGAATCAATTAGCTAGTTAGTTAATCCTATCCACCCCATTTTTCTGTAAGACTGAAAATAATAATGAAAAAAAATACACACAAGCAATGGCAAGCGCTGTTATCTGCCAAACCTATCTATCATGGCAATCAGTTCACCCAATCCAAGAGCTCAAGGACAGCATTTCATAAGGACTATGACAGGCTGGTTTTTTCGCAATCTTTTCGCCAATTGAATCAAAAAACCCAAGTGCATCCGTTAACCCATGAGATGGGTATTCATACCCGCTTAACCCATTCGCTTGAAGTATCTTGTATTGGTCGCTCGCTAGGGATGATGAGCGCGGAGAAACTCGGTAATGACTTGCCAAGCGGCTTTACGATTTCGGACATGGGAGTCATTGTGCAGGCAGCTTGTTTGGCACATGACATCGGTAATCCCCCGTTTGGGCATACGGGTGAACAGGCGATTCGAGATTGGTTTTTTCAGCCTGCCCAGCGCCAGTATCTAAGGCGGCTTACCCCACGCCAGCAAATAGATTTATTAGCGTATGAAGGCAATGCGCAAGGCTTTCGACTGCTGACTCGTAACGAGCATCATCCCGATGAAGGTGGCATGCGCCTGACAGCGGCGACACTGGGCGCTTTTATGAAATACCCTTATCTTTCCACCCCTATCAACCCAGTCAGTGACAGTGACTCACTGCCCTCGCCCTTAACGCTCAAGAAATTTGGCTGTTTTGAAAGTGAAGCGCCGTTTTTGCATGATTTGGCGGAGCAGCTGCAATTAGCCAAGACCCCAAGAGGTTACGCGCGTCATCCATTGGCTTATTTGCTAGAAGCCGCCGATGACATTTGTTATGCGCTAATTGATTTGGAAGATGGGATTTTACTGGGTATGTTAGCGTATCATGAAGTTGAGCCACTACTGCTCAAACTCGTCGGTAAACGGCTTGGGGTACCGCCTGAAGTCACAACCAATGCCCCTATCACCCAAAAATTAGCCGCGCTACGGGGTCGAGCAATGCGGCGATTGGTGGACAAGGTCACTGATGCCTTTGTTGCCAATCAAGCCGCCTTATTGGCAGGTGAGCTGACAGGCAGCTTATTTGACTACTGCCCCAATAATGTACGCAGTAGTATCAGTGAAGCCAAAAGCCTAGCCAATACCCGTATTTTTCAACATCCGAGCAAGGTACGCGTTGAAATCATGTCAAACCGCTGTTTACATACGCTACTTGATGCGTTTATGCCGCTGGCGTTGACGGGTGATTCCACAGACAGTATTTCTCAGTTTGAGCAATTACGCCTGCTTAATCTATTAAATGCCCATTTAAGCAATGTCAGTCGGCAATTAGGGGATGATGTTTATCAAAATATGTTGTGTATTTTAGACATGCTGACTGGCATGAATGATCATGAAGCCTATCGGCTCGCGCAAGCGTTAAAGGGCAATTGGTCGGTGAATATTTAAACCTCATCGCTGAGCATCAATCGTCAACGATTGTATATTTGGCGTTTTCGGCTTAGAATATTTTTCCTTATTTAACCCGCTGATTGGATACCTAATGACTAGCCGTGACTTGCAAAAACGCCAAACCCGTCAAGCCTTTTTTCAATCGGTGCTTCAGTTATCGAGGTCAGGGCATGCGTTTTCGTCGATTTCACTTCGCCAGATTAGCCGCGAAGTGGGCGTGGTGCCGACGGCTTTTTACCGACACTTTCAGGATATCGATGAGCTTGGCACCTGCTTAGTCAATGAAGAACTCGGTCACACGCTGCAAAGTCTGCGCGATCATTTGCAGCTGGGTCGCACCCGAACGCATGAAGGTCAAATTGCCTCAAGCGTGCGTTTCTTTTTGGAAAGTGTGGAGCACGCGTCATTGCACTGGCACTTCATTGTCTCTGAGCGCTATGGTGGTAACCAAGCTGTGCAACATGCACTCGATGAACAAATCAGCTTGTTTGCGCAAATCATGACCGATGATTTGGCCATGCAGCCTGCCTTTGGACATTTAAATCAAGAAGTGCGCCTGTTGATTGCGGATATGGGCGTGAATATGTATTTTTCCTGGGTGTATAAATGGCTCAAATTTGATCCCACAGAGATACAAGGTAAACAAGAGTATCTCAATCGCTGTATCAAACAGGCGCAAGTGCTGTTTTATGGCGTCCGTAATTGGTGCCCTTAACCAAAACTTAAGCTAAAAAACAGTGAAACCAACAAACAGTGAAACCAAAAAAGGCTGAGCATTAACTCAGCCTTTTTTATTACTATTTATTGACCCGTTAATAACGCCAGTTATAAATCAAATCGACAGAATTATTGATGGCGGATTTAGCCTCAATATACAAGCGTCTTGTTAATTGATAACGCATACTGAGCTCAGGCTGCGAGGTGAACACGCCTACCCCATACCGTATAAACAAGTCTGGGGTGATATACCCCGTTAGACTGACCAAAGTGTCATTGCCCGAGCCATTGGCATCTAACGTCAAACGCTGCAACCCAAATGCCCGACCAATTTGGTTGGTAAATTTACGCGTCCCGCTTAAGCCATAACTTAACCCTGCTGCGGCAATGGTATTGTTGACACGGTTTCTAAAGTCTTGTTCGTTGGTATTTTCACCTGAATTGTTATTTAGGCTACCCGTCACCAACGCATTCATCGCCTGCTGTTCACTGAGTCCGCCATTATTGAATACGGTGATACTTGGTGCACTGGCACTGCCTTTGACTTTGACACCCACTTGTACGCCTTGCACGTCTTTTACTGCTTCTACGTTTAGCAGTGGTTTCATCACTTCACCATTGAACCGAACTTGCGCAAAGTTTAGAGTCAAGCTTTGACCAAACACTTCGACTTTTGAGCGGCGTGATACTTGCACCACGCCTTCTGCTTTCATGGTGCCTTGACCGCGCTGGGTGATATGCAGCGCACCCGCCAATGGTAGCCGTGCCCCAAAACCTTGGAAGCTGATGCGATCGCCGAGATCTACACCCACATCCGCGTTGATATTCCAAGGTTGAGTGACTTTTAGTACGTCATCAATCTGACCCATCAAGCGTCTATCAATCACGTTAACATCTGGGGATTTGCTCACCACATTGCCTGTGGCCTCTGGTGGACGAATGGTAGCACGAGGCACATCAATCACGCCGACGATATTCACGTAGCGCTGGCTAGGTTTGACAATCACATCAAAAATTGGATTAATAATGGCAGTAATTGCAGGCGGCTGGCTCACTTGTAAGTCTTTACCTTGCAGCTTCAGCTTGGCTTGCAGCTCACGTGTCCAGTCAACTGTACCGGTAATGGTACCTTGACCATCGCCTGCACTGGCAAACGACCCATCAATAGAGGCTTGATTGCCTGCCACGTGCGATAACACATTAATCTTATCAAAGCGCATCGGCACACCTGTGATGCTAAGACCGGCATCTTGTAGCTCAATATCGCCGACAAATTTGGGCTGCATTAATGAGCCACTGATTTTACCTGCCACTAGACCGTTACCTGTCAAGCGTTCAAAGGATGGGAAGAAAGGTTTAAATACTGCCAAGTCAATATCTTGAAAAACAACAGTGCCTGAAATCGGTTTTGACTGTATGTAGGGATTGACGGTGGCGTCCAAATAACCATTGCCTGCGCCATTGGCGGTTTTGATATCTGCACGAAGTTTTAGCCCTTCTGCGGTTGAACGGGCGATGACACTGATACGCTCATAGGCAATGGTCGTTGGATTTTCTTCAGGGGTTTGTGCGGCAGTGCCAAATACGCCGTTATCGGTGAAGAAGCTGGCATTGATACTGGGTCGTTGGTTCTTCTGCCAATGAACGAGTGCGGTGCCGTTGAGTTTTCCTGACCAAGCGATATCACGCGGCATCACCACAGAGAAAATTTGGCTATCAATTTGTTGCACGCTGACATCGACATTGCCTTGCCCATTACTAACCACAAGGTTGTTTTTTAGACACAGACTGCCGTTCTGACCCACCATTTTCCAGCAGTGTGCCGCCATTTGTACATTCAGGTTTTGCCAGCCAAATAGCATTTGGGCGGGTTGTAGCTGTTGCAACTTGGCATATTTGGTACCAATTTGTCCATTACCGAGCATACCCGACCACTGTTTTTTGGCAAGATCGATACGACCTTTGAGCGTCGCTTGTACTTGTCCTTTAGTACTATCTGCTTTGACATCCAAGGTGTGATTGTCTTGGGTACCGTTAAAATACAGTTGCACAGAGCGCAGCGGTTGATTGGCGATGTTAATACCCGTTGCAGTCAATTGTAACTGACTGGGTGATTTGGCGAGATTGACCAATTTGCCGGTGACTTTAGCATCGAGTACCACAAAGTTTGGCAGTGAAATGTTACGCCCGACTAAATCCACATAGATATTTGGCAGTGCTTGGTTGTTATCTTGGGTTAAGATAATGCCGCCTTTGACAATACCTTTTAGCTGCGGCATTAGCTGATTGAGTGTGCTGATATCGATACTGGTCACCAGTTGATTTTGGTTGCCATTGGCGGTGATGCGATTGCTACCCCATTGTACCAGCAGATTATTGGCTTGCAGACTTTCAATAAGACGGCGGATTTGTCCGTATTTTTGACTATTGGCGCTATTTTCAATGACTTGGCGCAGACTACTTAGGTCTTTTGGCAAATTCAGTTTTGCTGTCAATTGACCCGTCGCCAATAACGGCTGGTTTTTTAGTCTGCCTTTGAGGTTCATATTGGCGATATGAATGTACTGAGCGCCTGCCCGCCAATAGCCATCGGTATTGATGGTACCGGTGATTTGGCTTGGCAGACTTGGCACAAAATAGCTGGCATCAAAATTTTTCATATCAGCATTGATATGCCAGCCGGCACCATTACTCATATCAATGCTACCGTTGGCGTTGATATAGCCTTCTTTACCTTGATGACTAAATTGATTAATTTTGAGCTGTTGTGGCGTGCCTGCAATATCAAATTTAAACGAGCCTGCGGGTACGTTTGGCGCATTGAGGCTACCATCAAATTTGGCGGCGATATAGGATAACTTATTGCCGAGTAGATCGGCACGTACTTTGCCTGTGCCTTTTAACGCTAAGTGTTTTTTACTATTGTTGGCGCCCAATAAATCCCCTGTCATGTCAATTTGGTTAATGGTGACATCATGACGGTTCAACACCGCTCGATTGGCTTGGCGAATACGTTGCAGGGTGCCGCTGGCAACCACATTGCCCGACAAGTCTTGCAGCGGGATGCTATTTAAAATGCTGTGGGCATTTAAATGATTGGTTTTGGCATTGATTTGCCAAGCTAACGGCTGATTGCCGCTGGCAAGTTTGATTTTACCATTGCCTGCCAAATTACCTGCCACACCTTGATACAGCAATTGAGTGATGTCAACTATCTGACCTGTTTTATTGACATTGACTTGATAATTACCGCTTGGGGCTTGATTGAGCTTTAGTATATTGGCATTGACTTGCGCTTGTACACTGCTGGGTCGCTTGCCGTCTGCCGGCTGAAAAATCACCTGCGCTTTGCCATTGGGACTGTTAAGCTCGCCAATATTCGGTAGATTGTGACGTATCAGCTTTTGCCAATTGGCATCGATAGTATAAGGTTTATGGTTGCCTTTGGCTTGTCGGATATCGGCATTGATAATTTCACCATCATCTTGGCGCAGATTTGCGCGTACTTGCATCGGCAATTTATCGGTTGCCACATCATAGACGATGCCTAATTTGCCTGTTAAAGTCTCTGGTGCATACGGTGCGATGTCTTTTGGCAACAACTGACGAATCTTAAAGTCATTACCCGTATTCATTAGGGCAATACGGGTGCGGTCATGCCAATCAATCGTGCCTTGACTCGTCAATGTGCCTTGCGCGACCTTAGCCGTGAGGTATTCGATACTGAGTTTTTGATTGGCAATCACGCCGCGACCTTGATAATGCCCATCGGGGATATCTTTGGCAGTCAAATCAGCATTGATACGCAGCTGTATATTATTGGTCACGCCTGTTGCGGTCGCTAAGCCATTTTTTAGATGGATGTTTTGACTGGTGGCATAGGGCAATAACACATCTTTCCATTCAAGTTTGGCATTAAATGGCGCGTTTTTATCCATCGGCTGCGCTGTTACGTGCCCGGTAACATCCGATTTATTGTATTTACTCTTTATATCCGCGGTCAAAAATTTCAAACTGCCTGTAACATGGGTATCAAGCGCATCGACATACACTTTTGACAATGAATTGACAATAACCAGTCCTGTCACATCCAGCGGATAATCATGCTGCAAATCAATTTTGCCTTTGACTTTATCGACGCTTAATAAATTGTTATACGCCAATTTGCCTTCGCCAACCGTGATTTTAGTATCATACCAAGTAAAATCTTGGATATGCGCTTGTTTAAAATCGATGGGGTCGCGGGTCACTTGCTGATAGCGCACTAAATTCGCTTTTACGTCATCTAAGGTTAAGTTTACAGGCAGTGCAATGCGTGGGTAATCAAAGGGCTTGTTGGTTGGTGGTTTTTTGTAGGTGATAACCATGCGATTGATGTTGGCTTCACGCAAATGCACTTGTTTATGGATGAGCGCGCGCCAGCCAATTTTGACATAGGCTTTATCGACGGTGACTTCGACATAATTTTTGGGGGGATTGTTAGGGATTTTAAGATCGTAAACCCAGATACCATCACGAAGATTGCCTTTGCCGTATGTTAGGCTGATACCTGTTTCTTGAACGATGGCATTGATAAGTAACCGTGTACCCCACGGGGTGCCGACGGCATAATAAGCCCCTAACAAAATTGCAATCAAAATAACGGCTAACACAATAACAATTTTGCTGACAAGACCCTGCCGATACCAGTGCCGAAGCCAACCCACCTCTTTTTTTGCAGGGTCTAAATCTTCACCGTCTGGACTTTTAGTGTCTAGATTTTCAGTGTCTATGTTAGCGTCTAGGTCATTATCTACCAACGATTTATCGTCAGGCTTAGTGACATCTGTATCTGTGCCATCTTCGGGTAACGGTTCGTTGTTGTTGTCGTCTTTCATTAATATCGCAAATTAATCGTTGGCTAACTACAAAAACACAGGTTGTATGCGCTGTATATGGGCAGTATATTGGATAAACCTCACATACTAGCAAACTTTTATCCAAAAATCTTAACTAAAAACCTTGCACAAAATAATGCAATAATTTTTAGCCAAATTATTATAGCGGTGAACCGATAAAGAAATGTAAACGGACATCGTTGTTATCCCCGGTCAGACCTTTTGCCACATCGAGCCGTACCAAGCCTATCGGTGATTGCCAGCGGATTCCTGTACCAATACTGACCGCCGTTGCGTTATCATATTCGCCAGTCGTATCATACGCATTACCAAAGTCGGTAAACACAGCGCCCCGAAAACTCGGTCTAAACTCATAGTTATACTCTGCCGACCCTACTGCTAACGCATCACCGCCGACTAAGAAATTTTCGCCACCATAGGTCGGTCCTAAACTATCGGTGTTGTAGCCGCGGATACTAGAATCACCGCCGGCAAAAAAGCGTGAACGGTAAGGCACATCATAAAAATCACCGCTATATAGATAGCCCAAATCCAGTCGCCCGATCACTTGTTGTTTGTTATCTTTGCCAAAAGTATACATCCCCGTACCACCCGCACGTAGAATGGCCATATTGGTGTCACTCAGCGCCCCTTTAGCACCGACTTCAAGCGAATAACGTTGGCTATAACCCCACGTTGGCGTCAGCATATTGTCTGCTACTGTTTTATTGATTGCATAACCTGCCAACAAAGCTTGTTGGGTATAGTCCGATGCGTAGTTGTTAAAAGGATAAGGCAAGCTATCGGTGCTATATTTTTCAGGGTCGACGGTCAATTTATCGCCGCGGTAGCGCAGTGAATAGGTGCGATTCCAACCACTATCATGATAAATATTGCGGGCGATACTGGCATAGACCGTGTCCGCTTCAAAGGTGTTGACTAGGTCATCAACTTCTTTGTGCTGATAGCCGACTGTGCCTGTCAGCTTATCGTTAAGGGGATGCTTATAGGGTAAACTGGCAGTAAATTCCACCGCTTGATCGACTTTGGATAACGCCACTGATGCCCCAGTCTGCAAGCCACTTCGGTTAACCAAGTTGTTTTGGTATTTACCGGTCAAGCGCACGCCCACATCCGTTTCATAACCCAAACCCACTTGTGCCTCATGGGGTTTGGTGGCATTGAGTACCACATAGGTTGGGATTTGCTTTCTTTCATACACTTGTTGTGGCGTGAGCTTTGGTATGACTTGGCCTTCTCGTGGTTTAATGGGTAAGTCTTTGTCTTTATCCAATTTTTTTGCCGTTTTACTGACCGCATTGGCAATGACCACCAGCGGATTTTTACTTTTATTTTCAGCCTCGGGTGATAACTCCATATCTTCGGGTGCGGCCAATAAATTTTTGGCTTTTCGGCTGATGGCATTGAGACGTTGTTCGGTCGAATCATCGACTTCAAATTGAATCGGCGCGATATCATTGGGGTCTTGCACCTGATTGACGGTTTTTTGCGTCGTGCTATCGACAGTACCTGCGGATTGAAGTTCAGATGAGTTGCTTTGAGCTGATTTACTTTGAGATGCGAGACTTTGATCGGTTGAATTTTCGGGTGAAATACCGGCGGATGTATCAGAAGTGTCCGCGGTATTGTCGGCTGTGGTATTGCTGCTGTTGGCATTGCTGAGCGTCGCCGAGCCCGATTGTTCAAATGCGATATCGCTTGCCGCTTCGTCCGATGGCATGACGACATCCACATCCACCCCATTAAAATAACGGGTGGCAGTCAAATTGTTGGTAAATTCGGTAACAAAGGGTTGATAGTAGGCATCGCCTTTTTGGTACGTCATTAAGGCTTTGATCAGCTTTGGCTTTAAAGGCAGTTTATTTGGGTCATCGGTGAAATTGCCTTGCTTATCAATGCTATATATCTTCACATCATCAAAGTGATAGCGAGTCTTTGTGTCATAAATTAGGTCAACATCGGCGGTATTGTCCGGCAAAATAATATCCACCGAACTATTGAGCCATTTGGCATCAAAGTAACCATTGGTCTGCGCGACGCCTTCAATCGTGGCCTTTGCGGCTTTATAGATACCATGACTGAACACATCCCCTTCTTTGGGCGGGATTTCTTTTTCAATCACAGGATACACCGGCAGCGCGTTATCGCCTTCCCCGCCTTCACCACGGATATCAATGATGCGATTTTGCACGATGACGGGTTTGCCGACCTCTAAGCTGACTTGAATATTGTCTTTGCCTAAATGCTTAAAGGCGATTTTAGTGTCATAAAAACCCACCGCCTCTGCCGCATCTTTGGCAATTTGGCGTAATTTGTTTACACTGGCATTAAAATCCGACACCGATTCGACGGTCACTTTTTCCAACGCCGCTTTGATATTACGCGCAGGCTCGAGTTTGGCATCTGCATTGGCAAAGCTGATATCAATATAGTTTAGCCCTTCGCCGCGACCAATGATTTTGTTCTTCAAACGCGCCATGATGCCTTGCGGCTCTGCGGTCACGGTTGAGTTGGCTTGTGGGGTGGTCAATGCCGTTGTTTGCTGTTGATAGGCGGGCAAGTAATCATTGGGATTGATGGTGTCGGTGGATTTGATATTGCTGACATCATTGGCGACGCCTTGACTAGTCAGATTCTGATTAGCAATATTTTGGTTAGCGATATTTTGATTAGATAAATTGGTTTGCTCGCTCACCTTTTGATTAATCGCGTCGAAATTCTGCTTTTCGCTTGTTAGCTGCTCAGTGATTTGTGCTTGCGCCTGAGTGTTCATGGTTGCCATGGGTGCAGGCTTGCTATTGTTGATTTGATTGGCAACCGACTGCGGTGTTGCTTGGTCTAATGCTTTACTGTAGCCGACACTAGGTTGATTTTGTTTCAACGTCGCCACAGGTTGGTTAAAATTATTAAAGTCTGCCAAGGTCTGATTATCGAGCTGTTGACCAATTTTATCTTCAACGCGCTGCTGATTGAGTTGATACAGATAAGGCTGGGCGGTGTTGGCATCGGTTGTGATGCTATCTTGCGCAGTTGCCGCAGGGATGGCATTTTGCGTTGCCGTTGTGCTCTTGCTATCATTGGCGGTGGTCTGCGCTGCGCTGCTAGTGGTTAGCGTGCTATTCGTCGCTGAGCTATTAGCTAAAGTATTAACTGTGCTGTGAGCTGAAGTATTAGCTAAACTATTAACAGTAGCTGACATTATTGGCGTTTGTGCCCCCCAAGCAGGCACCACACCCACACCAACCAAGGTAATTGCCAAACGTATGGGGGTCAAGCGAAACAGCGAATGGTTTGATACGCTAGACTGGACGGGGCTTTGACGAGGATTTGACGGACAAGGATTTGACGATAGTGGAGAGCTGGCATAAAAAAAACTAAACGGGTTATCGGTCAATGCGGTTGACTGACGATAGGGTAGCAAATTTATTGGTTTCATGATAAAAATCAAATCCTTGAGCGAGCACTAGGCGATTTTAGCATAAACATTTTACTAACCAAACATTTTCGCAACCCTTTGTAAAATATTTGTTAAGATAGTCATCATCAGACATTTCTAGGATTGCTCATGAGTACCCAATTTGCGCTTTTTAAATACAAACGGTTTAGTGCCATGTTTGCCACCCAGTTTTTAGGGGCATTTAATGACAATGTATTTAAGCAAGGTTTGATTTTAGTACTGACCTTTATGGCAGCGGCAAAATTGGGAATGCGTGTCAGTTTGCTCAACAATCTGGCGGCGATGCTGTTTGTGTTGCCGTTTTTTTTGTTTTCCGCCTTGGCGGGTCAAATCGCTGATAAATATGAAAAATCTTGGCTGACAAGGCTGATTAAAATCCTTGAAATCGTCATCATGGTCGTTGCTGCATTTGGGTTTGTGTTTGAGATTTATCCGCTCTTATTTGTTGCGTTATTTTTGATGGGTACCCATTCGACGTTTTTTGGTCCTATCAAATACGCCTATCTACCCCAAGCCATGACTACCGATGAGCTGGTAGGAGCCAATGGGCTGTTTCAAATGGGTACGTCACTGGCTATTTTGACAGGGATGATGCTGGCTGGCGTATTGATGAAGTTAGACAGTCCGCTGTTTTGGATATCTGGGGTGACGGTTTTTGTGGCGATTATTGGCTACTTGGCTTCTCGGTTTATTCCCGTTATGACTGCGCCGCAGCCTGATTTGACCATCGACTGGAATATCTTTCGTACTAGCTGGCAAACCATTGCCAATCTATATCGCTTACCGATTATGTGGTTTACCATTTTGGGTAATAGTTGGTTTTGGTTTTATGGTGCCACGTTTTTGACCCAAGTACCTGAATTTAGCAAGTCTATTTTGCTAGGCGATGAAAGCGTCGTGATATTTTTATTAACACTGTTTTCTGTCGGTACGGCGCTTGGCTCACTGTTATGTAAAACGTTGACCAAAAACCAAGTGAGTTTAAAGCTGTTGCCCTTTGGGATTGCAGGATTGACGATTTTTGCTATTGACTTGTATTTGACGCTTTCAGCGATGCATTTGCCGCCACTCGCCAACAACGCGCACTATAGTATCGGTATGATTTTTGCCACGCAAGGTGCTATTCGTGTGTTTGTCGATTTGTTTTTATTGGGTTTCTCAGGCGGTATTTATATTGTACCTTTATACGCCTATATGCAAGCTTATTCACCTGAAACAAGCCGTGCTCGCATTATCGGTGCCAACAATATTTTAAATGCCGTATTTATGGTGGGTTCGGCGATTTTTTCGATTGTTTGTTTGACGCTAGTTAACGTGAGCCTGCCGATGCTATTTGCGATTGTCGGGGTGATAAATTTGGTCATGGGCATATGGCTATTTTTAAAACTAAAAAAATATAGCCCTGCCAAGCCCATTATGATTCATGAATAACACTCTATCGCCCTATTTAATCGCCCCGTTAAATAGTGAGTACAAATAGTTAGGAATGCTAGGCAACCGATGGATGACAAGTAATGGATAAATAAGGGGTTTTGCGCCATTTTTTCATTTGAGTCCAAAATGTTGCTATTTGTTATCGTTTGGCAAAGAAACGTTGTTGTTAACTTCAGTTACTTTGTAACCGGTTAAAAGTTAGTTACTATACCCTGACTTGTTGTAATTTTTTTTGTATCACTTGCTAGGAATGACTGTTATGTTTGCCACTTATAAAACAATTTGCCCGCCCAAACTGGTAAAACTCAGTGCGATAGCCTGTACGGCGGTGTTGATGACCGCTTGTGCTTCACAGAAGATCACCACCGTAGACAAACGCCCTGTGTATGTACGGGGTGTGCCCAACTATTATATTGTCAAAAGCGGCGATACTTTAAGCAAAATCACCTCTATTTATGGACTGGATTATCGTCGTGTTGGCGCGCTCAACGGGCTCGATAGCAACTATACCATTTATCCAGGGCAACGCTTGATTTTAACCTCAGCAAGCAATCCTACTTCTTATCGCCCAACAACCATTCGCCCTGTGACGGTCAACCAATCATCTCGCCCGTCTAACCCGACTTATTACCCACCTGGACAAGCCAATAATTCATCAACTCCGTTACCGATGCCAAACCAAGTCATCGTGCCAACAAGCAGCTTATCACAAGGTTGGTTACGTCCTACCACTGGCAATTTATTGCGACCGTTTAACCAACAAACAGGTACGCTGGGTATGTGGTTTGGCGGACAAGCGGGCGCAAATGTTGTCGCCAGTCAGCCAGGTACAGTGTTGTATGTCGGTAGTGATTTGCCAGAATATGGCAAATTGATACTGATTCAGCACAATAGCGACTACATTAGTGCCTATGCGCATTTGGGAAATTTTGCTGTACAAGAGCGCCAAACGGTGCAAGCAGGTCAAACCATCGGTACCGTTGGAACGGACAATAATTTGAATCAACCTGCTGTAGAGTTCCAAATCCGTTATCGTGGTACGCCAGTGAACCCTGCCAGTTATTTAAAATAATCAAGCAGCTATTTAAAATCATCGCAATAAAAAAGCCAATCTATGACGATTGGCCTTTTTTGTGAGCGTAATTATCGTTAAGGATGACTAGAGAACAATCGCAGTCGCCATGTTATTGGCATAGCCAATCGCATGATACAGACTATCGGCACTCGCTTTGCCTGTCCCTGCCAAATCCAGTGCCGTGCCATGATCGACTGAGGTGCGAATATAAGGCAACCCTAAAGTGATATTCACGGTTTCGCCAAACCCATGTGATTTGAGCGGCGCCAGTCCCTGATCGTGATACATGGCGATGATAGCATCGGCAGTGGCGATATGTTTTTGGGTAAACAAGGTATCAGCTGGCATCGCCAAACTAATATCGACACCTTGATCGCGATAGTGCTGTAACACAGGATTGATGATGTCAATTTCCTCTCTGCCGAGATAGCCACTCTCCCCGGCATGAGGGTTGAGTCCACAGACCAATATTTTTGGGTGAGTGAGACCAAATTTTTGCTGACAATCTTGAATGACAATATCAACGGTTTTTGCCACTTCTTCGTGGGAAATCGCATCGGCGACCGCTCGCAGGGGCAAATGGGTGGTGACTAACGCCACTTTCATCAGGTTATTGGCGAGCATCATCACCACTTTATCCATCCCCGACTGCTGCATGAAAAATTCGGTATGCCCCATAAAATCTGGTAACGCAGTCATAATCACCGATTTTTGCAGTGGCGCGGTGACAATTGCAGCGACTTGTTTGCTGATGGCGAGCTTATGCGCCAGTTGCAGCTGTGCGATGACCATCGGCGCATTATCGGAATTTAGCTGCCCTGCTACCACAGGTTCTGCTGTCGGCACATCCACTACCAAAATAGTGTCATGCGCTGATGGTTGCGCAATTTGCGGTAAATCTTTTAACTCATGTAACTCTTGCGTCGCTAACTGTTGAATCACCAACCCGTCTTTTACCGCGCCTTTTTGTTTGAGCTCACTATACCTTTGTTGCAGCGCTTTGATATCTGCCAACACAATGACAGCGCGATTGGGCAGGTTTAATTGCTGTCTATCGGCAAGCATCAATATGATATCCATGCCAATACCCGCAGGTTCGCCCGAAGTAATCACTAAGGGAAGACTTTGAATGGTCATTTTTATACCTTTTGATAAACACTGATAAAGCTATCAGTTAATATTTTATGAATTTATTACCAATGATGCGGCTTATAGTTAACTTGATAAAATAGTTTCATGTTCATGAGGTCAACTAAAACCCTGATTACACGGATGATTTTTAGCGATTACCAATGGTTTGATTAAATGAAATCTGATTATTTGCGTAATGTTAAGTAAGTATTGTATACCCAATGAGTTTGCTATTATTAACTTAATTTAAATCAGTGTATAATAGTACTACACTTTACTGTCAATCCTGTATTTTACTGTTGTTATCAATGGAGTCCTTATGGCTACCTACGAACATATTAACCAAAAAGTTGAAAAAATGTGTCAGCAATCTGAAGATTTTTCAGTTCGCGTACCACAAGTCATGCAGCGCCGCATCTATATGATGGCAAGACAAAACCCCCTCAACAATGCCAAAGAAATGAAAGAAATGGAACGTATGGTGACTGAAAAACCCATCGCATTTTTTGAATCTTGGACGCAAATGGCTTGGCAAGCGCTGGTTGCCCAGCAAAATATTGGGCAATTAATGTTTTCAAACTGTATGAAATTAAGCTTGGGTCAACCGATTTCCTTGGAAAATTTCTTTTATGCTGTCAACCAAGAAGCGCTGCATGTATTGGAAAAAGGGATGCACCCTATCTATAGCCGCGTGGCCGCTAATGCCAAACGTTTAAGCTAATTGTTACTTTTTTAAGCCACACCCAATAATTTTTTATTGGGTTTTTTATTTTTAGGGCTTTTGATGTCAAAAAAACTGGTACGCCCAGCGGGACTCGAACCCACGTCGGTCGCTTAGGAGGCAACTGCTCTATCCAGTTAAGCTATAGGCGTAAAGGGCTACTATTTTATCATATTAAATCGTAAATGCTTAGCATCCGCTGATATTTTTAGGCATTTTGTTGCTGATTTTGTAGGTTCGCAGTTTGGCAATTCATAGTATAATAGTGGGCTAAAGATAAACCGCAATAAAGGCAATCCATGGCATTTGTACACTTTGGTATTCACACCGAATTTTCTATCACTGACTCGATTGTACGCATCAAAGCGTTGGTCAAAGCTGCCAAAGCCGACAACCAACTGGCGCTTGCCATTAGTGATTTGTCCAACCTGTATGCCACGGTCAAATTTTATAAAGCTTGCTTGGATGCCGGTATCAAGCCGATTATTGGTTCTGAAGTCTGGCTTGAAAATGATAGTACGACAGTAACGCTACTTGCCAGCAACCAAGTCGGCTACAAGAATTTGACCAATATCGTGTCAAAAGGCTTTGTCGATGGTCAAGTAATGGGCAAACCGATTATTCAGCGTGACTGGATTTTTGAGCGCAGTGAAGGCGTGATTGTGCTGTTCACCGAAAAATCAGACGTCGGTCAAGCCATGTTATCAGGTCACCCAGAAAAAGCCGATAGCCTACTACTACAATGGCAAACTACATTTGCCGATCGTGTCTATTTTGCCATTAAACGCACCCAACGCGCCAACGAAGACCGTTTTATCGAGCAAGCCATTCGCATGTCCAATGCCTTTGATGTGCCTATCATTGCCCATAATGACGTGCGTTTTTTGACAGAAGATGATTTTGAAGCGCACGAAGCACGGGTGTGTATCGCCAATTCGCAAGTGCTTGCCGACCCCAATCGCCCACGTGATTATTCCTCTGAGCAATATTTAAAAACCCAAGATGAGATGACTGCCCTGTTTAGTGACATGCCAGCGGTGATTGATAACACCTTGGATTTGGCAAAACGCTGTAATGTCATTATTCCTATGGGTCATCACGATTTACCTGAATTCCCCATTCCCGAAGGCGATACCATTGAAACCTTTTTCCGGCGCACTGCTCAAGAAGGTCTAGAAAAACGCCTTGAAAAACTCTACCCCATCGAAAAACGCGACGACAGCTGGGCAGAAAAACGCAAGCCGTATGACGCGCGTTTGGAGTTTGAACTCACGACGATTTTGAATATGGGTTTCCCCGGTTATTTCTTAATCGTGATGGATTTTATCCGCTGGTCAAAAGCCAATGATGTGCCTGTAGGTCCTGGTCGTGGCTCAGGCGCGGGATCATTAGTGGCGTATTCGCTCAATATCACCGACTTAGACCCGCTAGAATACGACCTACTGTTTGAACGGTTTTTAAACCCTGAGCGGGTATCCATGCCAGACTTTGACGTCGATTTTTGTATCGAAGGGCGCGACCGCGTCATTGATTATGTGGCGCAAAAATACGGACGAGAAGCGGTATCCCAAATCATCACTTTTGGTACGATGGCGGCAAAAGCGGTGGTGCGTGATGTCGCGCGCGTTCAAGGTAAATCGTACGGGCTTGCTGATAAAATCTCCAAACTCATCCCTAAAACCCCCGGTATTTCGCTGGCTGAAGCGGTTGAAGCCGAACCGCAACTTAAAGATTTGCTTAACAATCCTGACAACATGGATTATGAAGATGCCAATGAGATTTGGGAAATGGCGGTACGGCTCGAAGGGATTACCCGGGGCGTTGGTAAACATGCAGGGGGCGTACTTATCGCGCCGACCAAAATCACCGATTATAGCGCCATCTATTGTGATGAAGAGGGTCATCCCGTCAGTCAGTTTGATAAAGACGATGTGGAAGCAGTGGGCTTGGTCAAATTTGACTTTTTGGGTCTGCGCAATTTAACGGTAATTAATGCGGCAGTCAAAAACATCAACGCACGCCGCGCTAAAGAGCAACAGCCACCGCTTGATCTTGAGACGTTACCCTTAGACGATAAGCCCACCTACTCCCTGCTACAAGATGCCCATACCACCGCTGTATTTCAGCTTGAAAGTACCGGCATGAAAAAATATTTGGCCAAGCTTAGACCGACCAATATTGAAGATGTCATCGCCATGTGCGCGCTGTACCGCCCGGGTCCACTAGATGCCGGAATGGTCGATATGTACATTGACCGTAAACACGGCCGCGAAGAGGTCATCTATGACCATGACCGACTTGAGCCGATACTGGAAAATACGTATGGGGTGATTGTCTATCAAGAACAGGTAATGCAAATCTCGCAAGCGATGGCAGGCTATAGTCTAGGCGGTGCCGATATGCTACGCCGTGCGATGGGTAAGAAAAAACCCGAAGAAATGGCAAAACAGCGCAGTATTTTTGTTGAAGGGGCTATTGGTCAGGGCATCGATGATAAACTTGCAGGCGGCGTGTTTGATTTGATGGAAAAATTTGCCGGCTACGGGTTTAACAAATCACACTCAGCGGCATACGGCGTGTTAGCCTATCAAACTGCCTATTTAAAACACTACTACCCTGCCGAATTTATGGCGGCAGTCATCACCTCGGATATGAATAATACCGATGGCGTGGTGTTTTTTATCAATGATTGCCGCGAAAATTTTGGTTTAAAAGTAGAAAATCCCAGTGTTAACCACTCCAATTGGGCGTTTGTGCCGATTAACCCGACGACCATTGTGTATGGGTTAGGCGGTATCAAAGGTGTCGGTGAAGGTGCCGTAGAGTCTATCGTGGAAGCGCGAAACGCGGGCGGTGAGTTTACCGATTTGTATGATTTTTGCCGCCGTGTTGACACACGAAAAGTCAATAAACGCACCCTTGAAGCATTGGTTAAAGCAGGCTGTTTTGATAGTTTTGCGCCAAAATTACGACCTGATTTGCCTGCGGATGAAGCTTATCACATTCGTGGCGCGTTACTTGCCGAATTGCCAAAAGCGGTACAAGCAGCCGAGCAACAGCGTAGCAATGACAGCCTAGGGATGATTGATTTATTTAGCGATATACAAGAAGTCACTGCGCCGCCCCCATTGCCCCGTGAGCCAGTCTGGACAGATGCTGAACGCTTAAAAGGCGAAAAAGACACGCTAGGACTTTATCTCACCGGCCACCCGATTGATAGTTATCGCGATGAGTTAAAACGCTATACGCCAAAGACATTGGGTGATTTGAGCGAAACCAGCTATGGCGAAACCGTATTTTTTGCAGGCTTGATACTCGATGTTGCAAACTTTGGTAATCGCTCAGTGATTACGCTGGATGACGGCACAGGTCGTATCGAAGTGAGTTGTTATGCCGAGCGCTTTGCCCGCGTCAAAGATAAGCTTAAGGTGGAAACCGTGGTAATTATCGACGGCTCTATTCGTGAACGCGATGGCACGTTTTATGCCAGCCTACAAGAGGTAATGACCTTAACCGATGCGCGCAAACGCTGGCTCAAAAAAATCAGCATCAAAATTGCAGGTCATGATATGGCTTTGTTTGAACAGATACAGCAATTGTTAGCGACCGCCAATAACTCAACGATTCACTATTTATCGCATCAATTTAATCACCCTGCCGATAATGCCCAATTTGCGGACAGTCAGACCGCCAATGCATCGGGTCAATTAGGGGTACCGATTAACCTATGTGTGTATAACGACTATGCGATTGCCCATCTTAATATGCCAACGCATTGGCAAATTGTGCCGACAGAAGAGAATTTTGGCAAACTCAAAAGCTTGGTCAATGAAGAAGATTTGCATTTACATTTTAGTTAGCGTCTGATTTTGGTGAATTTAGCCGATAAATCCATCATGTGATAAACGTTTGTATCCTTTAAACTGACTTTCATCAAAGTTTTGATAAAATTCAATGAGATATGGGCTAAAATAAGCCAATCAAATTTAATCAATGATGTTTTATTCAATGTCCCATCAACAGGAAACTCATATGACTCAGCCATCCCATATCAGCCTACCCCAGTTCGAAGAATTAAGAGCGTTACTTGACGAAGATTTTGTCGATTTGATTCATACTTATATGGAAGATAGTTTACAACGTTTATCGGAAATGGAGACAGCTTATGCCACCTTAGACAACCGTTTGGGGTATAATGCAGCGCACGGCTTAAAAGGCGCTAGCTCTAATCTTGGCGCTACCGAGTTGACCGAACTTTGTTATAAACTGCAAGAAATCTGCCGCACAGGTCATATCCACCAACATGAACAATTGATTGAAGAAATCAAAGCGGAATGCCAAGCAGTGAATGACCAAATACAATCGCTTATTGCGTAACGACTGGCTAAGATTTGACAACCCATGGTAACGACTGACACTAACGCTTTCCAGCAACCCTTCTCAACCCTTGCGGCATTTTTAGCCGGTATTCGCATTGTGATGGTGAATACCACCTTGCCTGCCAATATTGGCTCTGCCGCCCGCGCCATGCACACCATGGGACTAACGCAGCTCACGGTGGTGGCGCCCAAACTACCGATTGACGAAGATGCCTATGCCCATGCGGCAGGTGCCAAAGCAATTTTAGATGCTGTGACCATTTGTGACACCCTTGAGGAAGCCTTGCAAGATTGCCACTGGGTAATAGCTACCAGTAGTCGCCAACGCCATATTCCAAGACCCGTGCTATCGCCCCGACAAGCGGCTGAATTGATGGTCACTAATTTTCAAAACCTTGGCGATTTAATGACAGATGCTGCGCATCGCAATTGGCAACTTGCCATTGTGTTTGGTCGTGAAGATCGGGGTTTAACAAATGAAGAACTGCAATTGGCTGACTACCATATTCAAATTCCTGCCAATCCGCAGTATGGGGTGTTAAATGTGGCGGCTGCGGTTCAAGTGATTGCCAGCATTTTTTACGAAACTGCCGAATTGGCATTGACAGCAAAAACAGCGGCTGAAAAATCGATTGATTTGACTTTTCGCCAGCAGTGGGATGAGCCGCCTATCTCAAATGAGCAGCGTTTACAGCTAGAAAATAGGCTGTTGGCATTGCTAGAGAATTTAGATATCTACAACCCAGCCCAATCTAAAGTGATGCCTCAGCGTATTAATCGACTCCTTAGTAGATTACAGCTTGATATCAAAGAATATCAGTTACTGCAAGCCACCATCGCAAAATTACTGAAACGATAAAGCATTACTCAAACGATAAATTATAAACCTGTTAAGCGCTCAAAGTTTATGTCTGCCACTGTTTTGCTTGCTGTTATATTTGTGCTGAGCTTAACGCTTGTTACTTGGCTACTCAATCAACTGCCCCAACGGATGATTGTGGGGTTTGATGCCAGCCATCGCCATTCCCCATTAGATGGTATCCGTGGCATTTTAGCGTTATCGGTGTTTACTCATCACTTTTTTAAAAATTATTTCTTTCAAACGACGGGGCGCTGGCAGTCACCCAATATTGATTTTTTTACCAACTTGGGCAGTGTGCCGGTATCGCTGTTTTTTTTAATCACCGGATATTTATTTTTTGGTAAGCTCAGACAGCCGCGGATGGATTGGCAATACCTTTATCGCTCTCGGCTGCAGCGCATTGTGCCGCTGTATTTGTTTTTGGGCATTTGTATCGTCACTATCTATTTCACCCAGCAACACCCGCCGTTAGCCCGGTCTGAGTGGCAACAATGGACGCTACGCTGGTTAAGCTTTAACAATCAGTCGCTTAAAGATTTTTACGCTTGGCCGCTGGTCGCAGGCGCGGCTTGGACGCTACTTTATGAGTGGGGTTTTTATTTTAGCTTACCGTTACTGTTTTTATTGGTGCATCCCAAACAACTAAGCCATTGGCAAAACATCGCGATGCTGATGATAAGTTTGCCTGTGTTGTATTACGTTTTCACACATACTATTATCAAGCTGTATGGGTTATTTTTGTTGGCTTTTTTTGCGGTTTGGTTGCAAGATTTTTTTAAAGATGTATTGGCAAAATTTCCTACGCTTATTTCCATCGCTTTATGCCTACTCACCCTGTTTATTTTATTTGCAACATCAGCGTATTCTTATGGGCAAATGCTACTTTGTAGTCTACTTTTTTGTTTTATCGCCAACGGTTTTACGTATTTTGGGGTGTTATACCAACAAGGTCTAAAGGTTCTGGGTGAATTAAGTTATAGCTTGTATCTGACCCATGGTTTGGTCATGTATGTTTGGTTTAACTTATTACACTTGCATGACTTTAGCCAATCGATGACCGCGTATGTGTGGACGTACCCGCTGGTGTTGGTATTCGTTGTTATGTTTGCTGTTATAGGCTACAACTATATTGAAAAACCTTTGATGCATCGACCTAACTATCGCCGTGATGCGACAACAGTATTGCAATCATAGCCAATCATAGCGTAGCTTAATGAGTTCGTGATATCATAATCACTTAAAATTTTTAAAATCGGTAGTCAGTATGTTGTCCGTCATCCAAAATTTATCCAAAAAAACCCAGACCATCAAAGCAGAATTACAAGAGGACATCCAAGCGGTGTTTGACCGTGACCCTGCGGCACGTAACACGCTTGAAGTGCTGTTGACTTATCCTGGCGTGCATGCGCTGTTGATTCACCGCGTCGCTCACAGTATGTGGCAACACAATAACAAAGGCTTGGCACGGTTTGTATCCTTTGGCAATCGATTTTTGACCGGGATTGAGATTCACCCTGCAGCAAAAATTGGGCGTCGATTCTTTATTGACCATGGCATGGGTGTGGTCATTGGTGAAACTGCTGAAATCGGTGATGACGTCACCTTGTATCACGGCGTCACGCTCGGTGGGGTATCATTAAATGAAGGCAAACGCCATCCCACCCTGGAAGATGGCGTGGTTGTCGGTGCAGGTGCCAAAGTATTAGGCGGCTTTACCGTGGGTAAATATGCCAAAATCGGCTCCAATGCTGTGGTGGTCAAAGAAGTGCCTGCCGGTGCGACCATGGTAGGCGGTGCCGCGCGTTTGATTCATGATAAAGCCAAAGCGGAGCAAATGGGGCTTGATAGCTTGGCAAATAATGGGGTAACCCCAGCTGACGATTATATCGAAAAAACCGTCATCGAAAAAACAACCGATGCTGAGCGGATGAAAGCGGTTGAACAAACCTCTATCAATACCTCTGCTAGCAATGAGGATGATTGCAATAAAATTAAGCTAGAGCAAGCGGGCGTTTTTCATCAATATGGGATTGACCCCAACACCCAAGACCCTGTGGCAATGACTTTTATCAAAATGCTTGAGCACATTCGCCAGTCTGAAGCACGCCTTGATGAATTGCAAAGTGCGATGTGCAAATTGGATCCAAATTTCTGCAAAAAACAATATACCAAACTTGATGTGCGTGATTTGGATGCCGTCGATCCGCAATTTTTTATGGAAGATGAATTGTAAAATAAATTCCACCCGATGATAAATATGAGATATATTGGGTGGCGGCTTAGGGGATTAGCTTAAAAAGACTGAGGCGTTGGTGTGGGTTTAAGTAAAAATTGGTTGCTTCGTTTGGTAGTTTGCAAATCCGCTAATACCTTATCTTGCCAACTCGTTTCTGCACCCGTCAAAGTCACATCGGGTTTGACGCCTACGCCATCAATTTTCTCGCCTTTACTTGAGTAATAATGAGCGACCGTTAGTTTTACCGCTTCGTTGTCATTGATGGGTACAATGCTTTGGATAGAGCCTTTACCATAGCTGGTTTCGCCATATACCTTGGCACGTTGGTTGTTTTGTAGCGCACTGGCTAATACTTCAGCCGCCGAAGCGGAATAACGATTTTGCAACACGACCAGCGGCAAATCGGCAAATTGGGCTTTGCCATGTGTGCGCATCACCTCTTGTATGCCTTGGCGATTTTTAATCTGCACCACCACTTTATCGTTCATAAATAAGCTTGCGATATCATTGGCAGCTGACAACACGCCACCTGGGTTATTGCGCAAATCGAGTACCAGCACGCTAAAGGGCTGATTTAATTTGGTGAGCGCCATTAAAAATTGCTGCTGGGTATTGTTTTGAAATACAGGGATTTGCACCACCGCAACACCATTAATGATGTTGGCACTCATGGCTTGTTGTTGTACCAAGGTTCTTTGCACCACCACCAGATGTTTACGACGACCTTTATCCGATACTAACAAGCGAGCCGTTGTCCCTGCGATACCTGTCAGTAGCTGATCGACATCTTGCGAGGTTCGTGTGTTGTCTAGCTTATTATCATTGATTTGATGCAAATAATTGCCGCGCTGAATACCGGCTTTTGCGGCAGGCGAGTTGGGCAGCACATCATCAAACACCCAGCTATCTACATCGGCATGAAAACTCACACTCACACCAATACTACCAATATCGCCTTCGGTAAATAACCTTAAGTTTTCAAACGCGTTCGCATCCAGATATTCAGAATAAGGATCGAGCGCCGCTAAAGTGCCTGCCATTGCATTGGCAAACAGGGATTCATCATCGACATTTGTCACATAGTTTTGACGGATGATATCAATCATTTTGACAAATTTTTCGACTGTGACGGGTGATACTGCCCCCAACGCCACTTGCTGGATTTGCTCAGAAGCTGGCGCGATGGGCTGAGTGGCGGGATTAGTCACCATAGGCGTGGTTGACGTAATATCCACTTCCCCGCCATCGTCAGCGCCGTCATCCGTCAAATTGTCGTCATCAGCGGCATCTGGTACACCATTAGGTGCATTCACTTCACTGATGGGCACGGCAGTGTTAGAACTGGCACCCGCAATCGCCTGAGTGATTGCAGGTGTTAATGCCGTTTTATTGGTTTTTGCCGCAACTGAGGCAGCAGAATTAACAGGTGGTTTGACAGGCGCACTGACAGTCGGTCGGTTAGCAGCATAACCCAATGAACCTATCCCCCATAATGCCAGCGCTACAATATGTCTATTGAAAGTAGGGTTAGATAGTGGTTTGAGACGCTGCATTACCATAGGATAGTTGCACCCATTAACTGTTAGTTTGCTACGATTAAGCTTTCACCTGTCATTTCGGCAGGTTTAGCAAGGTGCATTAAGTCCAATAATGTTGGCGCGACATCCGATAGCTTACCACCCGTGCGAATGTGCACGGTATTAGGCGCTTGCTCATTGACATAAATAAATGGTACTAGCTCTGTGGTGTGCTGGGTGTGCACCTGTCCGCTATCATAATCCTGCATTTGCTCCACGTTGCCATGGTCAGCGGTAATCAGTAAATGCCCATGATTGGCAATCACACAATCGGCGATGGTTTTTACACAGTTATCCAACGTTTCGACGGCTTTGACAGCGGCATCGAACACACCTGTGTGCCCTACCATATCGCCATTGGCATAATTCACAATCAGTACATCATACGCACCTGAATTAATGGCATGGGTTAATTTTTCAGTGACTTCTGGCGCACTCATTTCGGGTTGTAAATCATAAGTAGCAACCGAAGGCGAGTTGACCAAAATACGCTGCTCTCCCTCAAACTCTGCTTCACGCCCACCACTAAAGAAGAAAGTCACGTGGGCGTATTTTTCGGTTTCAGCAATGCGCAGTTGGGTTTTGCCTTGCGACTGCAAATATTCACCTAAGGTGTTGGTCAGCGATGTCGGTTCAAAAGCGATACTGGTCACGCCATTGTTTTGTAATTCATCGGAGTATTTGGTCAGCATCACAAATTTTGACAGCGTTGGCAATTTTTCACGCGTAAAGCCATCAAAATCAGCGGACACCAGTGCTTGGCTGATTTCACGAGCGCGGTCGGCACGAAAATTCATAAAAATCACACTGTCATTGTTTTGGATAGTACCAAAGTCAGCGTTTTGGTTAACATAACGCACCCAAGTCGGTTTGACGAACTCGTCACTTTCACCTGCGCCATACGCTGCGCTAATCGCTTCAGCACCTGATTGCACCACCCGTTCAGCTTTGGCTTGGGTCAGCAAATCATACGCTTGCTGTACCCGATCCCAACGTTTATCCCGATCCATCGCAAAGTAGCGACCAATAAGACTCACCAAATAAGCCGTGCCCTCATATCGCTGATTAAGCGTGGCAAGCGCTTGTTCTAATTGTGCGACATAATTGTCCGCACTTTTAGGCGGCGTATCACGCCCGTCCAAAAATGTATGGATAAAGACCAGCTTTGCACCCTGCTGCAATGCCAGCTCCACCATCGCGACAATATGATCTTGATGCGAATGAACACCCCCATCGGATAACAATCCCATGATATGCACATTGGCGTGTCGGTGATTGGCAAGCTGCACCGCTTCGGTTAATGCAGGGTTGCTAAAAAATTGCTGTTCGCGGATTTCTTTGTGAATACGGGTAGAGTCTTGATACAAAATACGACCTGCACCCAAATTCATATGCCCGACTTCAGAGTTACCAAATTGCCCTGCGGGTAAACCCACGTCTTCACCTGATCCTGAAATCAAGCCATGGGGATAATGCTGATACAAATAATCAAGGTTTGGGGTGTGCGCCGCGGCAATCGCATTATCACGCTGATCTTCGCGATATCCAAAACCATCTAAAATCATCAACACATGGGGGATTTTTTTAACCGTCGATTGATGGGTAACCGAGTTAGATGCTTGATTCATTGTTGCCTCTAGAAAAGCTAAAATAAGGAAAATACGAAACTAGTATTAAAAAAATTTTGAAAATTATAGCATAGCTCGCTCCATCTCTTTAACCCTGATTTTGCGTCATTCTGTTAACTGCAAAGCCTGTTAACTGCTAAGCCTGTTAACTGTTAACTGCTAAGCAATATGATGACAACAAAAAACCTTGTGATGTGTTTTGACGATTTGAATGGTATTTTGACCGTCAAGTGTGATTAATTTAATCAATCATTGAATTAACGAGCGAGCTTTTGCATCATCTTAGGTAATCTGCTACAATAAGTGCATCTGGGGTATTCGCCAGTTTATGGTTTTACCTGAGCTGATAATTTATATAAGGGTATGCGTTCTTTTCACTTGTTGTGCAAGCCTGCATCCAGCTACGCTGCGATGATTCAGGAAGCCTTAAGAGTGGTTGCCATACCCACCCTGAACGTTACAGTTCATGGGTTCACATAGACAGCGGTACTCTGGACCAAAATTTAATAAAAAAAACCATCTAACCCAATTCGGCTAGATGGTTTTTTTTGCTCAGCCATTGATTAACTTAAAAAAATCAATTTTGCCAATAAAATCACCGTTAACACCCAAACCGCAGGGCTAACTTCTTTATAACGTCCACTCACCAATTTGGCAATGGTATAGGTGATAAAACCTAACGCAATCCCATCCGCGATTGAGAAGGTAAGCGGCGTCAACAGCAGCACTACCGCGACAGGTGACGCTTCGGTCAAGTCATCCCAATCAATCTCACGCAGCGTAAATAACATCAATACCGCGACATAAAAAATCGCCCCTGCTGTCGCATACGCAGGAATCATCCCAGCCAATGGCGCAAAAAATAACGCCAATAAAAATAACACACCCACCACAATTGCGGTCAAACCGGTGCGTCCACCTGCTGCCACCCCTGCTGTGCTCTCTACATAACTCGTTACCGATGAAGTCCCTAGCAATGACCCTGCTACAGCCGCCGTTGAATCAGCAAACAAGGCTTTACCTAGATTCGGGATTTGACCGTCGGTAGACATTAACCCGGCTTTTTTGGTCACGCCAATTAATGTGCCTGATGTATCAAATAACACCACAAATAAAAAGGCAAAAATCACGCTAACCATACTCACATCAAGTGCGCCTGCAATATCTAACTGCATAAACGTCGGTGCAATCGATGGCGGCATTGACACAATCCCTGAGTAATGGGTTTCCCCTGCCAACAAGCTAATCACCGTCACAATTAAAATTGACAACATCACTGCCGCAGGGACTTTACGCTGCACAAATACGACAATCAGAAAAAAACTTAAAATCGCCATCGCAGGACCAAAATCGGTGAGTTTGCCCATGGTCACAAATGTGGCGGGACTCGCCACGATGATGCCCGAGCTTTTAAGCGCGATAAACGCTAAAAACGCCCCAATCCCTGCCACGATACCTTGTTTAAGGGTATAAGGAATGGCGTTGATAATCCATTCACGCAGTTTAAAGGCACTAATCAGCACAAAGAGCAAGCCTGAAATAAATACCGCCCCCAACGCCACTTGCCAGCTTTTACCCATCCCCAAGACGACGGTAAAGGTAAAAAACGCATTCAAACCCATGCCAGGTGCCAATGCCACGGGCAAACGCGCAATCAATCCCATCAAAAAACAGCCCAGCGCTGAGGCTAGACACGTCGCCACAAATACTGCCCCTTTATCCATCCCGGCTTTTGCCAGCATGTCGGGATTGACAAAGATAATATAAGCCATGGTCAAAAAGGTTGTCAGACCTGCCAGAATTTCAGTTTTTATCGTTGTATTGCGGCCATCTATGCCAAAATAGCGCTCGATTACATTCATCTGTATTCACCCAATTTATTCATCCAATTTATGCGTCTAGGTTACATCTAGGTTGCATCTGTATCCGTTGTGTAGACAACGCTTTTGTGCCCGTTTTCTGCCCCATCGTCATTCAACAACGTCCAAGAAAAACCCCTTATTTTACCCTAGAATATGCCAGCAACAAATAACTGATTAAAATAAATACAAAATAACTGGGAATTTTGAAGCCAATTTATTGCGCTGCTGCGTTATTGGGCAAAGGGTAAAAATTGGCGGTTGTAAGTGATAAGTTGCGGCGGCGTATTATTTTGCTTGCCATTTTGCATATTGACTGGTGCTGGCATGGGTGTCGCTGGCACACCAGAAGCAGCTGCTGGGTCATTGTCAGCTTTGGGTAAAATCTTAGCAATTTGGCTCTGCAAAAAAAGCTGCTTATCGTCACTTTTGACACTGACAACGACGTGAAAACTTTGACTTTGGTTGGATAACAGCTTGGCGATGCGTGATTTGTTACGCTCGTCAATCTGGGCAAAACTTGGCACTGCCCACAGTTGAGTCAAGTTTTGCACCGGTAGGTTGTTTCCTCGGGCATTCGCCCAATTGGTGATTGCCGTATCGTCGATTTGGTGGGTAGCTGCCACATTCGAAGCTGCGCTAGTGTCTTGCCCAGATTGTGAGTTGCCATCACTGTCCGAACGGTTTGAGCCTTGCGGATGGTTGCCATTGGCTTCGGTAGGTGAATTCACCAGTATGCTTAATAGTTCGGGCTTCACTGTGTTGATATTCATGGGCAGATAGTATGGCACTGCGGTCAAGTAAGGCGCTAATTTTTGCAATGCTTCGCTATCCATACCGCGCACATGTTGCAATTCATTGACTGAGATAAACGGCTGGTTGGCAATACCCATCGCCATTTTTTTGCCCGTACTTTGGTAGTAGGCTGCTTCTGCGCCACCATCGGCACGGGTGTCACTGTCTGGGTCTTGCCAATCGAGCACCGCCATCGCAATATTGGGCGATAAGCCATTGGCTTGTAACAGCGCTTGAAAAAATGCCAGTGCGGTATCATCCACTTTGCCATCGTGATACAGGTTGTTAATATTAAAACGGCTGGCATCATCGTCGATTTTAATGTTGACTTTGACTTGATTCATGGTTTGCTCTGCCAGCGGTTTTGCCCAAGCGTCTGCTAAACTATCGACTTGGTTGACTTGGCTGTCTTGCGCGATCAAATTGGTCGCCATAGCTTCCCCTGCCAAAGCATATTCTTTAAGCTGCCCTTGACCTTTGGTCAGCTCAAATTCTCGAATCATCACTTTTTGATTGGCAAGCATACTGCCTGCCACGATGGTAATCGCCACCACCAACAACAAAATAGTCAGTAGCGCCATTCCTTGTTGCCCATGCCGATATGGCGGGTTTGCTATGGCAACATTTGCAAAAATTTTAGACGGAGAGCGGTTTGTTGGCATGGTGTATTTGCTAAAATTTGATTGAATTATGGGTTGGGCGCGTTTGGCGGAGTACTGGGTAATGCAAATCGCCAAGTAATCGGCTCGCCTTGGTAACTAAAATTAAGCTCGATGCCGCGTGGTAACTGCTGATAAGGCGTCAAGTCTATACTGTTTTGCAAATTGCCATTTTGATCTGTTGTGTTATCAGGCGTGTTAGGAATCGGGTTGGTTGAAGCATTGGCCGTTTGATTGGTGTTTTTTTGCGCTTGTATTTGCTGAACTTTTTGCAGCGTGGCTTCATCTGGAAACACACTCACCGCATCAGGCGTCAATGCTCGCCAACTGGCATCCTTGATACCTGTCAATAATACACTGGTTGCAGGGGTTTCGTTGTTGTCGTCTAACTGGTAAAAACGCCGTTTTGTCAGTGTTTCCCCCGCCACCGAATACTGTATTTTTGCTAGCATAGGTGACGGCTGATAACGCGGATCGGGGGCAGCAAAACGGATAAAACTCATTTGTGACGCATTTAATACAAAGGTGGGTGTCATAGCGGCGGTATTCGCCGATGTCGTATCATTGGCAGTCGCGGATAGGATTGGCACTGCCACATAGTTACTGGTTTGCGCCAAATCTTGCGACAGCTGTAAATAAGCATAATCAAGCTGTGATAATGATTTTTGATGTTGGTAGCCACGCTCGCGACTTTTGGTCAGACTATCCATAATCTGCCATCCCGCCAATGCCAGCATCGCAAAAATCACCAACGCAATCATCAGTTCGATTAAGGTAAAGCCTTGCTGGGATGTTTTAGGCGGTGCTATTGCAGGAGAGGAAGAAATATAAAAAGGGCTCACGGCGTTGTCCCCATATCCTTTACTAGCACCGCATCAATATCCACCACGTCTTTTTTTGCGCTGCCATCAACAATAGGCGCGACGCGAATATGAATGGGTTGGACAAAGCCTTGACTGGTTTGTATGGTTTGCGGTGAGATAACCACTTGCCACTGACGGCCTTGCGAGGTGATTTGCCGAGTATCGGATGCGGTGAGCCAAGTTTTTTGTACTCGTAATTCTGCCAGCGTGTTTTGTGCCACATAATAGCCAAAGGTTCGTATTTTCATGTTATCCACGGACTGCACATAACTGCGACTGGCTTGGCTGGCTGATATCGCAACCACCGCCAAAATCGCTAATGCCACCATGACTTCAAGTAACGTAAATCCTTGCTGATGCTGCCTGATAGCCAGTCTATTTGAGGTAGCCACAGTCATTTTGCCACCTCGATTGCCCCAGCTTGGTTGACGATGATGGGATTGCCAACCACAAAAGTTTGTTTGTCGGCATTGGTTTTTTGGATGCTGATTTGCACCGGTGTCGCCTCACCTGTCCCAAACCACACCACAGGCGGTGCTTCGCTGCCGCTCAACCAGCTGGCGGCAGGTTGGGTACTTTGGGCAGCGTTAGTATTAAATGGATTATCCAGTGGGCGGATTTTGACGTCAAGGTTGTCTGGCACATCTAGCGGTGCGATTTGTTTTTCTATCACCCATTGTGGGGGCGCAGGTTGCGAGGTTGTTGCGGCATTGGCATTGCGAACAGCACTTTGAGAATAGGAAAAGGCGTTTTCTAATTTAACCACCACCAGCTGATTGGGCGCGTCATTTTGCGGCAGTTTGATTGCCAACCCATAGGGCTGCATGCGTTCCGTTGATAACAAGCGTACATAATCAAGATTACTGCTCAGACGCTCATAAAACGCCGTGTTTCTACGATTTTCACTACCGCCCACCGATAAACTCATCATCCCAGCAAAAATAGATAAAATGACGATGACTACCATGATTTCGATTAAAGTAAAACCTTGTTGCCCACCCATCGCACTGGGTGCGGGAGTGAAAGTTTTACAAGACCGACCAACCAGCAATCGCATCGTCATGCACTCAGACAAAACAGGGATAGTTTATAAAGCTTAACCGGGGGTGATGATAGTTAACTAGTATTCTTTGACATCTACTATTTGACACTTATTATTTGACATTGCGCGGCGTCAGGTTTGATTCAGTCTGTGAATTTGCCGTATCAGTAGCAGCGTTTGATTGACTCGCCCCAGTAGGCGCATCGACTGATTGTACCGCAGCAGGGTATTGCTTGGGAATGTCTAAAATATGCTGAACCAAGGCAAAGCGTAAGGTATCGCGGCGACCGAGATAGCGTTGGTAAAAACTAGAATTTAGCAGTCCTGCACCCCCTTGACCCATCGCCCAAATGGTTGACAGATAGTCTCGGGTACTCATGGTACTGTGTAGTGATTGCAGGTATTCAGCCGTGGTATTGATCAATCGCTTCATGCGTTCACGGCGAATTTCATACAACTGTGAAAAAAGCTTATTAAGCCCTACGGCAGAATTGGCTAAGCGTTCTTCAATTTGGTTGAGTAATATGGCTTTTTGCGGATTGATCAGTTGAAACAGGGTAAGACGCGCAACACCTGCGGCAGGACAATCGCCGACTTCGCTTAGCGCAAGTAGTTGTTGCTCATGACGGATAATGATGCGTAAAAACAATTCATCTTTGCTGGTAAAGTGCTTGTATAGCGTACCTTTGGCTAAGTCTAGCTGCTCGGCTAAACTATCTAGGGTGATATCGCCTTCCCCAGACTCTAATAGCAACTGCTCGGCAACTGCCAATATAACTTCTTCACGATTTTTGAATTGTTGTTGACGACTCATTGATTACTCCATCAGTCTGTTCTAGTAGCCCCTATTGTTGACGAGACCCGTTACATCAACCCATCTACGCACAACTGTTAAATTAAATGATAAAAAATGCTTGCATAGTAATCTAGCTTACTAACCTCGCATAGTACCTAGCTTAGCAACCTCGCTTAGTAACATTGGAGCAAGGTTGCTACGTATGATACATGACTGATGAGTCATTGCCAAATGTTTTATCACATAAATTTTATTACCTACTTAATAAAGTATAAAGATTTCGTTAACTATTTTTAAGCATACTGATGTAATAATGCGTCAAAATTTTGATGAGTTAAGTGCGCGAATTCATCCACTGGCATATCATAATGCTTGGCGAGAAAATCCGCCACATAGGGCACAAAAGCAGGCTCGTTAGATTTACCACGTTTGGGCACTGGCGCCAGATATGGGCTGTCGGTTTCAATCAAAATGCGATCTTTAGGCAGTTTTTTCGCCACTGCTTGTAATTCAGTGGCGTTTTTAAAAGTCACAATCCCTGATAAAGAAATATAAAAACCCAAGTCCAAGGCTCTTTTGGCGGTGTCATAATCTTCTGTAAAGCAATGAATAATGCCATGCTCGGCTTTTTCTGCTTTTAATAAATCCAATGTATCGTGTTTCGCCTCACGGGTATGGACGATAATAGGTTTTTTTAAGTGCTGACTGGCATGAATATGGCGGGCAAAGCTGGCTTTTTGTTCTATGCTGTTTTCTGTTGACCAATAATAATCAAGCCCAGTCTCGCCAATCGCCCAAACATGCGGCTGATTTGCCATTTCAACGAGTGTCTCAACCGTGGCACTTTTTAGCATGGCAAGGTCTTCGCACGGATGTACGCCCACACTCATACCCAACATTAGCCCGTCAATTTTTGTATTGATAATCTCATAAATAGCATCGTATTCATCCAGCTCACACATAATCGCCATAATCCGCTGCACATTGGCATCCTTGGCGGCTTGTAAGGCTTGACGGATATCACCTTGATATTTTTCTAAATCCAAACGGTTTAAATGCGCATGGGTATCGGTAAACATATCACTCTCTTTTTTTAATTGATTGACGCTTAAATAAGGCTGCGGCGCATAAATTCAATCAAATGCGCCGTCAAAGCGTTAGTCATTGGGTAAAAATTCTTGCAGCACTTGGTTTAAAAATAAAAATCCTTGCGCTGTGCAGTGGATATGGTCACCGCTTAACTCAACCAAACCCCGATTGTGTAGTTTTATCAATTGCGGTTCAATAACTGACCATGCCAAGCCTGTTCTCTGTGTCCAAAACTGTTTGGGCACGCCATTTTTTAGCCTCAGCCCATTCATCATAAATTCAAACGGTAAATCAGCAGGCTTGATGGCTTGCCAACCTATCGCCGACTGATTAACCCTATAATCTTTTGGTAAGCGAGATTTGCTAAACCGGTAAATGCCGTCAGGCCGCGTGACTTTACCATGCGCGCCTGCCCCAATTGCCAGATAATCGCCAAACTGCCAATAGTTGAGATTATGCTGACTGGGCTGAAAATCTGCCTGCCTTGACCATGCGGACACTTCGTATTGCACAAACCCATTGGCTTTCAAAAGCTGAGCGCCTTGCTCAAAAATATCCACTAATATCTCGTCATCGGGCAAAATCGGCGTATTGCGATAAAACACGGTATTGGGCTCAATGGTGAGCTGATACCACGAAATATGCGAAACGCCCAAATCAATCGCTTGCTGCAAATCGCTCAGGGCGTCTGTCAGTGTTTGGTTGGGCAAGCCATGCATTAAGTCGACATTTAACTTTTTAAACCCTGCTTGCTGGGCATTGGCAATAGCTAAAAGCGCTTGCTGCGGGTTATGAATCCGCCCCAAGGCAGCAAGTTTTTGGGTTTGAAAACTTTGCACACCGAGCGACAACCGATTGATACCGACCGCTAGATACTCATGAAATGGCGCATGCTCCACGGTGGCAGGATTGGCTTCCATGGTGATTTCACAGTCGTCAGTCAGTGTTAACTGGGCATTGATACCCGCAAAAAGCTGCTGATATTGCGCAATCGGCAGTAGCGATGGCGTGCCGCCCCCAATAAAAATGGTGGAAATCTTGCGCCCTTGTACAAAGCTTAGCTGGGTTTTTAAATCGTCTAATAAGGCATCGACATAGCCTACAAAATCAATCGGTGTACGGCTTTCATGTGAATTAAAATCACAATACGGGCATTTTTTAACACACCAAGGAATATGGATATAAAGCGACAAAGGGATAAGGGTTGGATTTGGCATTAATCAGTAACTAATTCATTTGATTGATAATTTGACACACTATAGCCAGCAATTTTTTGATGATAATCGTTACTATTTGGCTATACTTTAAAAAATAACAATGGTAGCATAGCCCCAAACTTTTATTTTGATTTTATTTAATAATTTATCGCTATTTGTTATTGCTATTTTATTTATTCTCGAGGATTGTCATCATGTCATACACCCAAGCGCCTGATAAAAAAGCCTCTTATAAAATAGGCATGCTAAACTGACAGGCTATCAAGCCATGATTAAAGCGCTTTAAAAGCTATTGTTGAAAAAAGCCTTTATCAAATTGTAGCGACATTTGATAAAGGCTTTTTTATGTTGATGCTATCACACTCAAACGCTAACTTTTTTGACCTGTTAATTTGCTGACCTGTTAAACAACAAATTAAACAATAAAAAATCATGCCGCAAAATCTGTTAAACTGCCGCCTTTATTGAATTTTCTACGCATATTTGGTCATTACATGCTGTCAGCTATTGCTCGTCAAGACTTAAAACAATTATTTGTCTTGACCTTACCTATTTTAATCACCCAGATTTGCCAATCAGGGCTTGCTTTGGTTGATACTTTACTCGCTGGACAAGTCTCTGCGCTAGATTTATCAGGCGTGGCAATCGGCGCGGGTATTTGGATGCCCACCTTTTTGCTGGCGGTTGGTATTTTGCTTGCCACCACACCATTGATTGGAGAAGCGATTGGTCAGCAGCAACTACAAAAAGTGCCGTTTATTACCCAACAATCGCTGTGGCTGGCGCTTATCATCGGTATGATAGGGTTTGTGCTGGTCAATCAGCTGCATTATTTGTTTGATTGGATGAAGGTACCGAAGGATATTCAGCATATCGCGCAAAAATTCTTGTTTGGTATCTCTTTTGGGTTTCCTGCGGTCTGTCTATACACTTCGCTGCGCTGCTACACCGAAAGCTTAAAACATCCCACCGTGGTCATGGTGATTAGCCTGATTGGTTTGATTTTAAATGTGCCGCTTAGCTATGCGTTTATTCATGGCGTCACCCTCGGTGAAACTGTGCTAATTCCTGCTATGGGCGGTGCGGGCTGTGGTTTTGCCTCTGGGATTGCGTTATGGATAAATCTACTGATGTTGGTAAGCTATTTGACTTTAAGCCCCCAGCCAGATTTTGCCAACCAGCGCTTTTTTGCCAATTTTGCCGGCATGGATTTTGCTCAGTTGCGTCAGCAATTATCGATTGGTATTCCCATTGGTATGTCGATTTTTTTTGAAGTGAGCGCGTTTAGTCTAGCCTCCATTATCATCAGTCCACTGGGTGAAATCGCGGTGGCAAGCCATCAGGTAGCGTTGACGATTTCATCGCAGTTATTTATGTTCCCGTTTTCAGTGGCGATGGCGCTCACCATCATGGTATCAAATCGCTATGGCGCCAAAGATTACCGAGCGCTTAAACGCATCAAGCTCATTGGCATTGCCGTAGCCACGTCATTTGCGGTGATTAGCATGCTGTCAACTGCCATTTTTCGGCAAACCCTGCCAACTTTCTTTAGTGAAAATCCCCAAGTGATTCAGCAAGCTGCGCTGTTGTTATGGTTTGCCACCGTGTATCAGCTGTTTGATGCCTGGCAGGTCAATTTTGCGGGAATTTTGCGCGGTATGCAAGATACCACAGTGCCGATGTTTATCACCTTGTTTTGCTATTGGGTGGTGGCGATTCCGCTGGGTACCTATTTGGTGCGCCATACCGATATGGGGGCTAAAGGATTTTGGATCGCGCTGGTTGCAGCGCTGGGATTGGCGTCACTGCTGTTAGGGACGCGTTTATTACGTCAGCAAAAACGCTTAAAAATGGCTTGGCAATAAAAACGACTTGAAAAAAATGAGTGGCAATGATTAGCAAATTCGCTTAGGCTATTTATTGTGGGTTATTCGTTATCGGTCACGGGTTGATGACTATGTGTAAGGTATTAAACCGATGATTTTTATAGCGATTTTAAATTAAAAATAAAGTAAAAAAGGGCGAAATAACACCCTTTTTTATCTTTCATGAAAATTTATTAATTAAAGTTTTCGCCAGTGAAGATACCATCAAATAGCACACTGGTTAAATAACGCTCACCACTATCTGGCAAAATAACCACAATGGTTTTGCCTTGCATCTCAGGGCGGCTTGCTAGTTGATACGTCGCCTGCAGCGCTGCACCGCAAGAGATACCACATAAAATACCTTCTTGGGTCATCGCCCGTCTTGCCCATGCAATCGCATCATCGCCAGTTACCGTGATGACTTCATCGAGCAAATCAAGTGCAAGATTTTTTGGGATAAAGTTGGCGCCAATCCCTTGGATTTTATGCGGACCGGGAGTGATGGGCTTGCCTTCACGCGTCTGGGTAATAATCGGTGATTCTGCAGGCTCAACCGCGACAGTATAAAGCGGCTGATGTTTGACTTGTTTAAAATAACGGGCGATACCCGAAATCGTCCCGCCTGTACCCACGCCTGCCACTAGCGCATCGACCTTACCCGCGGTGGCATTAAAAATCTCAGGTGCGGTGGTTTTGACATGGGTGTCTGGGTTGGCAGGGTTATCAAATTGTTGCGGCAAAAAGTATTCGCCAGGATGGTTGTCATGGATTTCTTGCGCAGCTTCCACCGCGCCTTTCATACCTAGCGAAGGCTCAGTTAGCACCAAGTGTGCGCCCAAGGCGGCCAGCACTTTACGGCGCTCCATACTCATCGAGGCTGGCATGGTCAGCGTGATTTTATACCCTTTGGCTGCTGCCACAAACGCCAGCGCAATCCCCGTGTTACCGCTGGTGGGCTCGATGATTTGCATACCTGGCTTTAATAACCCTGCTTGCTCGGCGGCTTGCACCATGCCCGCACCGATTCGGCATTTGACCGAAAACGCCGGGTTACGGCTTTCGATTTTGGCAAGCACGGTCACCCCCTGTGGCATGATATGATTAAGACGCACCAGCGGCGTGTTACCAATAGCATCGGCATTGTTGGCATATACCGCTGTGCCAAGGTTGGCAGGTGCGGTGTAGTGATCATCAGGTTGTTGTAGCATAAGTATTCCCTTTTTTTTGAGGTATTGTTGAATGATTTTACGGCAGTGATTTTGCGGTGTCTAACGCCATTTGGTAAATTCCATATATCAAAAAGCATTAACACACGGGTCTATAATACAAGGCTGTAACACGAAGCCGTAATATGGTGCTTAAAAAGGTTTATCAAATATTTATAGCCCGTCGATTAAACTTTCCTATTAAACTTTATTATTAGCTTGGCGCTGTACTATGTTTAACCAAGCTTGCATCGCTGGGGTCAGCGGTCGGTGTTTTCGCCATGCCATCACCATTTGCCAAGTCAAATTGGGCTGGACAAGCGGCAGGCAAACCAGCTGTTTGTCATCGAGTTTATCGGTATAATATTTGGGTAGTAGCGTCACCCCCATGTTTTTTTTCAACAAGGTTGTCAGTAGCTGCCATTGGTTGGTGTGGCAAACGATATTGGGTTCAAAGCCAAGTTTTTGGCACTCTTCGACAATCATTGAGGTAAATGACGAATGGGACGCAAACAACATTAACGACGCATTTTTTAAAGATTTTAAAGTCACTTGTTTGATGGTATTGCCCATATGCTGCCGGTGTGCCACCATCATAATGGGATAATCGCATACTGGGATACAATCAAAGTCCGCTTCAATCGGTTGCATCAAGGTACACACATCAAGCGTATCATCGAGCAAGGCTTGTTTTAACGACTCTGCGCCATCTTCTAGCAACGACAGCTCAATATGGCGATGGGTTTGATAAAACTCAAAAATCGCATCGCTCAACAACTCACCCCCAAGCGGTGACAACCCTAGCCGCAGCTGCCCGCGATCCATGTGCTGATATTGTGTCACCGTCTGCTCAAGGTGGCCGACATGTTGCAGCACCGTCTGCGCCTGCTCATATACCAATGCGCCAATTTCGGTCAGCGCAATATCCCGCTTGCGGCTCATCAGTTGCTTATCAAACAGCGCTACCCCCAACGTATCTTCCAGATTGGAAATGGCTTTGGTGACGGTTGGCTGCGTCAAATTCAATGTATCGGCAGCATGAGAAAAGCCGCCAGTTTTCACCACAGTGATAAAGCATTGAAGTTGTTTTAAGGTCATCATGTTTTTGCACTGCCCAAAATAGCGTTATAGCTTTGTTTTGTAGCTTTATAATTTTATAGTTTTGTAGCTTTATAGATTTTACGCATAATTTTAAAAATATTATTCATATTTTTTGTTAATGGGTTTTTTATACTAGATATCTTCATTGTTGATAACTTGTTTACCATGAAACGCGCTATGAATCTTCCGACTTTTCAGCATATTTTGCCCCATAAACTGGTGCCCAATAAACTGCTACGCCATACAGTGTTACCCCAAAAAATAGACCCTATGTTACAACAGCCACTGGTCAAAATTTTACTGCAAATCACCCTCATTGGTTTGGTATGGGGCTCAGCTGACATCCTAAAAAAATTATTTAACCTACCTATGTCATCTGGCATCGTAGGGCTGTTTTTGATGCTGGGATTGCTATTGACTGGGGTCATTAAACTCAACTGGGTCAATGTCGGCGCGAAGTTTATCTTGGGCGAGTTGGTGCTGTTATTTATTCCGCTGATGATGTCGATTACCCAATATCAGCAGTTATTTTTTGCTAAAGGTTGGCAGTTGATGATTACCATTGTCGTGAGTACGGCATTGGTGATGCTGAGCTCTGCCCTCACTTTTATGCTAGGCAATCGTGTCAAACGCGTGTTGTATCGACGCACACACCATGCACATCACTAATCAAAAATCATGAATCAAATACCATTAATCATTAATCATACCAATCGTAATTTACTATGAATATTATCTCTATCGGCTGTTTAATCTGGACTATCTTGGCGTATGTTTTAGCAAAGCGGGTCTATGCCCGTTTCCCAAAATTTTGGCTCAATCCTGCCATCACGGTGGCGACGGTAACGATTGTATTGATGATTGTGCTTGGGATTTCTTACCAAACCTATTTTGCCGATACCGCTTGGATTGTTGAGCTGTTGGGCCCTGCAACCGTGGCATTTGCCATACCGATTTATCAGTATCGTCAATTGATTTATCGCTATGCTGCTGTGCTTGCGGTGTCGATTGTGGTGGGCATGTTGGTGGGTATTGCTAGCATTATGGTGTTTGCTAGCGTGTTTAAATTTGATGCCACCCTCACCTACAGCTTGATGGCACGGTCAATTTCCACCCCATTTGCGATTGATTTGGCGCAGCAGATTCATGGTTCAGCGGCGCTGGTATCGCTATTTACTTTAATTACTGGGGTGGTCGGCATGGTGATTGGCGATATGGTACTGGCCTGGTCAAAAATCCGTTTTCATCTTGCCCACGGCGTGGCATTTGGTAATGCGTCACATGGTTTTGGTACTGCAAGAGCCAGTCAGCGCCATGAAAGCGAAGGCGTGATTGCCAGTTTGACGATGGTATTGGCAGGGTTGTTTATGGTGTTTTTTGGCCCTGCGCTGATTCATTTAATGACGGCTATTTAACCCATGCTTTTTAATACCTGCTGTGATTTTACAACCCATCAAAGCTATCTACTCATGAAAACTTGCCAAAATGACGTATTAATATTTGCCAAACAAAATAAAATTAGCGACAATGACCTACCTTTTTTTGGATTGTAGGAAAAAATTATGTCATTACAACAGATTATTGAAGATGCGTTTGAAAACCGTGCCAACCTCAACCCCAATGATGCCACCGACGATGTGCGTGCCGCCGTCAATGATGTGCTCGCCCAGCTCGATGCGGGTACCTTGCGCGTGGCAGAAAAAAAAGACGGTGAATGGATCGTCAACCAATGGGTCAAAAAAGCGGTATTATTATCCTTTCGACTGAACGACAACCGCATCATGAATGGCGGTCGTGACCTGCAGTTCTTTGATAAAGTCGAAACCAAATTTTCAGACTGGGGCGATGAACAATTTGCCAAAGCGGGCGTGCGCGTGGTACCACCTGCCGTCGCGCGTAAAGGCTCATACATTGCCAAAGGCGCTATCTTGATGCCATCTTACGTCAATATCGGCGCCTATGTCGATGAAGGCACCATGGTCGATACGTGGGCGACGGTGGGGTCATGCGCCCAAATCGGTAAAAACGTGCATCTATCAGGCGGTGTCGGTATTGGCGGTGTCCTTGAGCCGCTACAAGCCAATCCAACTATTATTGAAGACAACTGCTTTATCGGTGCGCGCTCAGAAATCGTTGAAGGTGTAATTGTTGAGGAAGGCTCGGTGATTTCGATGGGCGTATATATCGGTCAATCAACCAAAATCCTAGACCGCGAAACAAGCGAAATCAGTTACGGCCGTATTCCTGCAGGGTCAGTGGTTGTGTCGGGTAGTTTGCCAAGCAAAGATGGCTCACACTCGCTTTACTGCGCAGTAATTGTGAAAAAAGTCGATGCGCAAACCCGCTCAAAAACCTCGATCAATGACTTGTTAAGAATGGACTAAAATAAACGTCAATAAAACAAAAGCAAATCAACCATGGTTTGCTTTTTTTATCGGTTTGATAACAGGAAAAGTTATGTCATCACAAAAAAATGAAAATTATGAAAACGGTATTAACGTCCGCAAACAAGTCATGGGTGAAGCACATGTAGAGCGTGCCTTGTCACAAGTCACCGAATTTACTGCCCCACTACAAGACTGGATTAATGAACACGCGTGGGGCTCAACATGGCAACGCGACGACACTGATGGAAAAGGAATAGACCGCAAAACCCGCTCGCTAGTCACCATGGCATTTTTAATCGCGCAAAAATCCCCAACAGAACTAAAAGGGCATATTCGCGGGGCGATTAATAACGGCGCAAGTGTAGCAGAAATTCAAGAAGTGCTACTGCATAGTTTACCTTACTGCGGTGCACCAGCGGCACAAGAAGCGTTTCGGGCAGCCGTTGAAGTTTTGGGCGATATGAAACTGCTTTAACCGGTTAATCCAAAAGATTTATTGGCATAAATTTGATAAAATAGCCACTCATTGTCATTAGCTAAATCAACTCTATGCCAAACCAAACCAAATCATTACGCAACATCCATATCCCTACCACCGATCCCGAAGCAGGTCTTAAAATCACTGAGATTTTTTACTCGCTGCAAGGTGAAGCCTTGACTGCAGGATTACCGACGATTTTTATTCGCTTGACGGGCTGCCCGCTGCGCTGCGTGTATTGTGATACCGAATATGCCTTTGTCGGCGGCGAGCGCATGAGTTTGGCAGGGATTTTGGCAGTGTGTCAGAGTTTTCCGTGCCAGCGTATTTGTTTGACAGGTGGCGAACCTTTAGCCCAGCCCAATGCAATCGCTTTGATGAACTTGCTACTGGCGCATGGCTACGAGATTTCGCTTGAAACTTCGGGCGCGCTGTCCGTGGCAGAGGTGCCAACGGCAGTCTCTAAGGTCATGGATATCAAAACCCCAAGCTCTCAAGAAGCTGATAAAAATCTGTGGCAAAACATCCCCTACTTAACTGCCCATGACCAAATCAAATTTGTCATTATGAATCGCGACGACTATGACTGGTCAAAACAAATCCTAGCAGACTACCAACTGGATAAAAAAGTCGCGACGGTATGGTTTTCTCCGATGTTTAATGTGGAAGAACGTCAAACCAATATACCTACCCTTGCCACTGACTTGGCAGAATGGATACTTGCCGATGCGCTGCCAGTGCGTTTTCAACTGCAACTGCATAAAATCATTTGGGCAGATGCCAAAGGCAAATAGCCGCTGCCAAATAGCCACTGCCAAATAGCCACTGCCAAATCGTTAGAATACAACTTAGGGAAATATCAAGCCAATGGGAAAAATGATTGTTTGGGGGCTGATTGCGTCGGCTTTTTTTAGCACGTCGTTTGTACTGTATCAATTGATGAGTGTACAAGGCGGACATTGGTTTTGGTCAGCAAGTTTTCGCTGTTTTTTTATGTGGCTGTTGTTATCGGTTTTTATTTTGCTGCAAAACAAATTGAATCCGTCCAAGCTGATAGCGCTATGTAAACTATTTGCCAGTCATTGGCAGTTTTGGTGTGTGACGGGCGGTATTGGGCTTGGCACATATGGACTGCTGGCGTTTGCGGCGGATTATGCGCAAGGGTGGGTGCTTGCCGCGACCTATTTATTCACTGTGGTGGCAAGCTTGGTGGTACTGAGTTTTTTTGGGCAATCATTTCAAAAAAAAGTTATTGTCTATTCGGTGATTGTATTTATCGGTGTGGTACTTGCCAATGTGGGTGAAGGATTAAGGCATAGCACGAGCCAAGGCACTGATTGGCATGCTTTGTTGCTATTTGGTGCGCTGCCTGCCTTTATCGCCAGTTTTTGTTTTCCCTTAGGTAATCAATTGATTTGGCAAGCAGGACAACCCAAAGGGGACTCCACCCATCCTACTACTAATGAAATGAGCAAATTGGCAACGCGCAAATTGCTACAAAAAGTGCCGCAAGTAACTTCCCCACTGCTATCAAATCCCTTGCATAAAGTCTGGCTGATGTCGCTAGGGTCATTGCCGATGTGGTTGGTATTAGGCTTTCTGGTACAACCGCCCGCGCCCAGTGTCTCACAAATGACCATTAGTTTTTTGGTTGCCTTGATGGCAGGTGTGCTAGGTACGACCACTTTTTTACATGCCCGTAGTCTTGCCAAACAGCCTCAACAACTGGCCGCCGTCGATGCCACACAAGGCAGTGAAATTATTTTTGCGTTGTTAGGCGGTATGTTGCTGCTGCACACGCCCATGCCATCAGGCTTAAGTTTTGTGGGGATTGCATTGGTAATTATTGGGCTTGGGCTGTTTGCCAAGCAACGCTAGCGGTAGTCCAGGTTGTGATAGTTTGCTATAATGCAGGCACTTTTATTTTAACCCTTTATTTAACCGATTAGGATTATTTGATGAATACTTTGACCGCTCTTTCACCTATTGATGGTCGCTATGCCAGTAAAGTGGATAGTTTACGTCCTTACCTGTCAGAATTTGGCTTGATTCATGCCCGTGTGACGGTGGAAGTACGCTGGTTGCAGACCCTTGCCAATCATGCAGATATTCATGAAATTCAGCCTTTTTCGGCAGCGACCAATGAGCGCCTAGACGCGATTGTAGCCAATTTTAGCGAAGCAGACGCGATGCGTATCAAAGACATCGAACGCACTACCAACCATGATGTCAAAGCCGTTGAATACTTTTTAAAAGAAAAAATTGCCGATATCGATGCGCTAAAAGACGCGGGTGAATTTATCCATTTTGCCTGTACCTCTGAAGACATCAATAACTTATCACACGCGTTGATGCTAAAATCCGGTCGCGACGTACTGGCGCAATCGATGCAAAAAATCATTGATGAGATTGCAGCCCTCGCCGAAACCCATGCCGACCAACCCATGCTGTCACGCACGCATGGGCAAACCGCGAGCCCAACGACTTTGGGTAAAGAAATGGCAAACGTGGCGTACCGCCTGCATCGCCAACTCAAGCAATTTAATAACGTAGAATTGCTAGGTAAAATCAATGGTGCAGTGGGTAACTACAACGCCCACCTGTCAGCCTATCCACAGATTGACTGGGCAAAAAATGCCGAGCACTTTGTCACTAGCCTTGGGTTGACCTTTAATCCGTATACCACCCAAATTGAGCCACACGACTATATCGCCGAATTGTTTGACGCGCTGCGCCGTTACAATACCATTTTGATTGATTTTAACCGCGATGTATGGACCTATATCTCCTTGGGTTATTTCAAACAAAAACTCAAAGATGGCGAAGTGGGCTCATCCACCATGCCACACAAAGTCAACCCAATTGACTTTGAAAACTCAGAAGGTAATCTAGGTATTGCCAATGCCGTGTTGGCACATTTGGGTGAAAAACTGCCGATTTCTCGTATGCAGCGCGACTTGACCGACTCAACGGTCCTTCGCAATATGGGGGTAGGTTTTGCTCAAAGTTTGATTGCCTTTGACGCCTGCTTAAAAGGTATTGGCAAATTAGAGCTTAACGCTAGTCGTCTCAATGAAGACCTAGAACTTGCACAAGAAGTATTGGCAGAGCCGATCCAAACCGTGATGCGTCGCTACAATGTTGAAAAACCTTATGAGAAACTAAAAGCCTTGACCCGCGGTCAAGCCATGACTCGTGAGATGATGGTCAACTTTGTCAATGGCGATGAGCTGGCAGCAGTGCCAGAAGATGAGCGTCAACGTTTGGCTGATTTGACCCCTGCCACTTATACCGGTAATGCAGCGCAGCAAGCCAAAAACTTGAAAAATTTATTAAAATAAGAGCTTCTCACTGATAAAAAAGGACGCCTAAGCGTCCTTTTTTTACGTGACTTTTTTTTAAATCGAGTTTTTTACAGAATTTTTTTTAGGTGAGTTTGTTGATTAAACTTTGGGTTATTTTTTGGCATAGCCTTGTTGGTTAAGATAAGGCAGCACCTCGGGACGTACGGGTTTATCCAAATAACTTTCAATGGTTTGCACCCAATCCGACCCTGCTTGACCACGCGCCGCATAATAATCTGCAACGGTTTGGTTATACTGGTCTAATGCGGATTTGTCAGCGGGTTCATATTGGTTGGTGGAAACTACCAAGGCCTTTGGCAAACGTGGACGCATGGCAGGGTTTTGGTCAGGATAACCCAATGCCATGCCAAATAGCGGCACCACGCCTTGTGGCAGTTTGAGTATGTCGCCCATCCGTCTGATGTCATTGCGGACGCTGCCCAAATACACACCACCCAATCCAATGCTCTCAGCCGCTAGCAGCAGATTTTGCGCCATAATGGCTGCATCAACCGCCCCAACAATGGTGACTTCAGTCCAATCAATTTGCGCATTGGGTACAAGGGTTTGGTGGCGGTGGTTGTCCATACAAAAAATTAGTAGCTCGGCACAGTGCTCCACATAGGGATGACCGTATTTTTCCCCGTCTTTGGCTTGCTGGGCATCGGCGCAAATACGGCGGATGTCATAGCGCTGCTTTGGATCTGTCACCCGAATGATGCTCGCCGACTGCAGAAATCCCGATGATGAGCCTGCCATCCCCGCTTCGATAAGCTGCTCAAACGTCGCTTCATCTATTGGCTGATTGGTGAATTTGCGAATCGAGCGATGATTGAGTATCGTCTCTAGGGTGGGTTTACTGTCATTATGCTCACTATGTGTTGTCATGATTTTCCTTGTTATGGTTTGTGTTGTTATAAGTTGGGTTAGGGTTTGATTAGCCTTAGGGTTGGTATTTTTGAATCAGCTTTTGCGCTTGCACAATCACCGGAGTATCGACCATCTGTCCATCCATGGCAAATGCGGCAAGCCCTGTCTGTGCATAATGGTCAGCCACTTTTTTGGCAAAGGCAAGCTGTGCTTGGCTGGGTCTAGCCAGTGCATTGACAATAGCGACTTGGTTTGGATGAATACATAGCATCCCTGAAAAACCCAAATCGCGCCACCCATTGACACGCTGGGTCAAACCGTCATCATCATTGAAAGGCGGGTATACGCATTCAATCGGTGGGGTGAGCGCATTGATAGCACTATGCAAGCTTAGCTGATAACGGATTTGGTTGGCAACCATCTGACCTGCCTCGCTGTCTGCGCGCACGCCCAATTTTTCACAGATATCCAAAAAGCCAAAACTGAGCGCAGTCAATCCTGCTGCAGCGGCGATGTCAGGTATATTTGCCATGCCTTTGGGCGTCTCAATTAACGCAATCATGGGTTTGGCGAGGGCATGACGGACGCGGTCAATCTCTATGGCGTGCTCTACTTTGGGTAGCACCACCCCAATCATGTTGTTGATTGCGGACGCTGGTAAAGATTTGAGCAAATCAATATCGCCCGCTTGGTGGTTGCTACTTGCGGCATTGATACGCACCCAAACAGGCTGGGCATCAGCGCCGCTTAGATAATTGACCACATTGTCACGCGACTGCATTTTGACACTATCACTGACCGCATCTTCTAAGTCAATTATCACCGTATCTGCGCCACGGGCAAAGGCTTTTTCCACCCGCTCAATATTGACGGCGGGTACAAACAAATAACTGGTTGCGCTCAATCCCTTGGGTTTTGCTACATTGTTTTCGCTCATGCGACATCCTTTTTCGTCCATTTTTGGTGACATATTCTTTTTGGCAAACAACTTATCAAACAGTTTATCAAAAAACGCCGCCCTACCCAAAGTAAGGCGTTTTTTAGTTTATTTTAAAACCGTCAATTTGGCTTTTTCACTGCGGCTAAACAGTAAATTTAACACGATGGCGACCACTGTCGCAGTACCGATACCGCCCAAATTAAATTGTCCAATATGTAAGCTAAAATCCCCAGCCCCCATAATAACGGTCACCGCAGCAATGATTAAATTAGCATTTTTACTAAAATCAATGTGATTATCCAGCCAAATTTTGACCCCTGCTACCGTGATAAGCCCAAACACCACGATAGAGGCACCGCCAAGTAACGGCGCTGGGATGGTATGGATAATCGCGCCAAATTTTGGTGACAGCCCCAGTAGCACAGCAATCAAGCCTGCCACCACAAAAACTGTGGTCGAATATACTTTGGTCACTGCCATCACGCCGATATTTTCTGCATAGGTTGTCACGCCCGTACCGCCCATGCTCGATGACATCGCCGTACATAGACCATCGGCGAAAAAAGCGCGTCCCATATAAGGCGACACCGCTTGTCCTGTCATGGCTTCTACCGCTTTGATATGTCCTAAATTTTCGGCGATTAAAATAAAGGCAACCGGGGCAATCAAAATAATTGCGTTGATATCAAATGTCGGATGATAAAAATTGGGTAATCCGACCCAAGCTGCTTGGGCAACTGGGGTAAAATCAATCGGCTTGCCATACCCAAGCACATTGGTGAGCACAAAATATGCTATATACGCCAATACCAAACCAATCAGTAGCAACAAACGACGGAGCATACCGCGGCTAAACACAGCGACCGCACTAATACAAAGCACCGTCATCAACGCAACCCAACTATCAAACTGGTTGCCCGACACGCCTTTGATAGTCACTGGCGCCAAATTTAGCCCGATAATCATCACAATCGCACCGGTTACCACAGGCGGCATGAGTTTCTCAATCCAGCCAACCCCTGTTTTCATCACCAGCAAACCCACCATGGCATAAAAAATACCACAGACAAAAATACCACCGAGCGCCACGGATAAATTACCATTAAAGCCTGAGCCTGTATAAGCCGTCGCGGTAATCACGGGCGCGATAAACGCAAAACTTGACCCTAAATAACTGGGTACTCGCCCACCCGTTAAAAAGAAAAACAGCACCGTACTGAGCCCCGCCATCAAAATCGCAAGGTTGGCATCAAAGCCCATCAATAACGGCGCAAGCACCGTTGCCCCGAACATCGCAAACGCATGTTGCAGCCCAAGTAGCAGACTTTTATCAGCAGGTAAATACTCGTGGATACGCACAGGATGATGATCTAAATGCCCATCGTAAGGCTGCCATTTTGGGAACCAGCCGCTATCATTACCGGTATTTTGATGGGTTGGTCGTCTTTGCGAATTTGCCATAACTTTGCTCTCATCTGTCAACTGCGCGAATTTTACACGTTATTTTTGTTTTGTCAAAAAACCCTGCGCTTTGAGCCAATCTTCTGCAGCAGCGACATACGGTTGACTGTAGTAATCGGCAAATTTTTGACGGTATGGCTTACGCTCACGCGCTTCATTAAACGCCAAAATGGTTTGCTCATAATCGGCGAGCATTTGTGGTAACGCGTCAACTTGATACTGATTGTCAAAGTACACCGCAGATTTTGGTAAACGCGGTTTTAGGCGCATTTCCACGCTAGGTTTACCGATACATAAGCCAAAAATTGGATAGGTATATTTTGGTAGCTGAAGCAGTTCGATTAAGTCATTGGCAATCATACGCAAACCGCCAATCGGACAAGTGGCATAACCCAAACTCTCTGCCGCCACCGTGGCATTTTGTGCCGCCAATGCCGTATCGGTAGCCAGCGTAATCAATGTATCACTATCCTTAAAACCCTCAAAGCTGCCATCATACGCTTGACTGCTCAAATACGAGCGATAGCCATCCATCACAAATACCAAAAATACACTACATTGGGCAATCTGTGGGTTGCGCGGTTGCAAATCGACAATTTTTTGACGTAACGCCTTATCGCTAATATTGATAATGCTGTAGTGCTGTCCGTTTTGCCAACTGGGCGCTTGCTGGGCACATTTGATGATGTCGTTTAATTGCGAATCTGGCACAGTGGCGCTACTATCAAATTCTCGATACACCCGATGATTTTGTAAAAGTTCAATGGTTTGATTACTCACAGTTTGATTATTCATGATTGCCCCGTTAAAAGTGATTTAAACATGATTTAATGATTGTTGATACGGTCGCCAAAGTAGCGCCACCCCAATAAGCAAAACGATGGCAGAGACGGGTAACAACGCAAGCCAAATATTTTTGCCTGTTGCAACTAGCGCAGTTAGCGGTCCGATAAGCTGCCCAAATGCAAAACTTGCGGTCATCAGCGCACTTAAGTTGTATTTAGGGTAGTGCGTGACTTGGCTTGCCGCCACTTGCAGCCCTGCCATCGTCACCACCATAAAGGTGCCGCCCACCATCAGCGCTGACAACATCAAACCTGTCAACGATTGCCAAAGCGCAGGCAATAATGTACCAACCGCCATGATAATTTGTGACACTCGCCAAACGCCGAGCAAAGAAAAGTTGTTATAACGGCGTTGTAACCCCTGCGACAACACCACCGACAAAGCCGCCGCCAACCCAAAAAATGGCCAAATCAGCAAATAACTTTGCCCCGATAACCATTGCTTGGCGATTTGTGGCAAAAAAGTCGCAGGTAAAATATAGCCAAACCCAAACAAACCGTAGGCAGTTAATACATTCGCTAATTTTAGCTTGGCAGGTGGGAGTATGCTAGAAGAGGTAGGATTGGTAGGATTGGCTTTGGCAGCAGCTGTTGAGGCAAACTGCGAGTTGATTTTCGCCAGCAAAAAGGTGACAAGCAGGGTGGCGAGCAGCGCAATCACGCCTAGATACTGCCATAATCGACTCGATAATGCACTCAATGATGACTGAGCAGCAACATTTACTGTCACCGGTTGAAAAATAAAATAGCTACAAATCAATCCTGTAAGGGTGATACCGATACCGACACCCGTATAAATCAAGCCGCTGCTGGCTACTTGTCTTGATTTCAACCAATTGATTGCAAACGCACTGATAGATACCAGCACCCAAGCGCTTGCCACACCCGCCAAAAAGCGTAACACCAGTAACCAGCCAAAGCTGCTTAGCGAAGCCAGCCAAGTGGTAAGCGTGACTAAGGTGAGACCTAAGACGACAAACAGCGGGTGCCGGTTACTTTTAAGCAGTGACAGCGCCCCGACCAAATAGCCAATATAGTTGCTACTTGATAACCACGCCGTTTGCGCAAGATGGACTGTGCCTTCTTGTATCATCAAAGGCAAAATCGGTGTAAAGGCAAATCGCCCGATTCCCATTGCCACCGCAAGCGCGGTAGTCGCTAGGATAAAGCAAAATATAATCTGTTGTCGTTCAGATTGTGACATTTTGCATTACCCCTTGATTTTATTGACACGGCTTGTCAGCGTTTAAGCTTGCATTTTAAAGATTATTGAGCATACTTTGCAAGGTTTCCTTCACATTTTTGGACGACATATTAGCTTGGCTTAATATCAAAGCATCGTTAACCATTGACTTTTTGTCTGCTACCAAGGCATTCCAATTTGATAAACCTTGAATCAAACGTGACGCCAACAGTGGGTTGCGTTTATCCAAATCTTGCATCATGCTCAAATACTGCTCAACGCCCTGCTGTGTCCAAATTTTGGTAGGCTGCGCGAGCAATCCGCCGAGCACCGCACGCACACGGTTTGGGGTATTGATATCAAAGTCTTGGTGTAAGGTTAACGCAAAAATATCGGCAACGCTCGCCTGACTGTCATTGGCTTGGACACCAAACCATAAATCCATCACCAATGCATCATGATGAAAGCGTTGATAAAAATCGGCAAGCCATTCGGCTTTTTGGGGCAGACCATACTCCACCGCCGCATTTAACGCGCCTAAACGCTCAGTCATACAAGACGCTTGTTGGTATTGGGTAATCGCCCAGTGTTTGGCATCACTCACGCCTGCCAATAACGCCATATCTAGCACCACATTTCGCCACGCCCGCACGCCCATGGCTTCGGCTGTATCTTCATATGCGGTAATCGGCAGTTTGGCATACGCACTCTGGCAAATGTCTTTAAGCTCTACCGCTACGGCTTTTTTGACCGCTTGATGACGGGCACGAACTTGGCTAGGGTCATAGTCGGTCTGAATCGCACTGCCCAGCTCTCGCTCGCTTGGCATATCTAGTAACCGCGCCGCTAGCATGGGATCGGTTTCTGATAGCGCTGGCAGACTGGCTTTTAATGCCGTGATATAGGCATCGGTGTCGGCATTTTGCAATAAAATACGATTGACCAACAACTGTGCCGCTTGCCAACGGTTAAAGCCATTGGTCTCATACTGCATCAAAAATGCCAAATCATCATTACTATACTCAAAATTGAGCTGAACAGGCGCGGAAAAATCACGAAGCAATGACACCACAGGGTCAAAATCTGCTGTGGTAAACAAACCGTCAAAGTTAAACGTTTGACTGTCTTCGCGCAGTAACACCAAATCTTCGTGTACTAGTTGTCCAGTGGCACGGTTAAAAATCGCCATCTTAACAGGAATCGGCAAGGCTTTTGGTGCAGGATAGCCTGCCACTGGGCGCGTGTGTTGGCTTAGCGTCAAGATAAGCTTGTCAGCTGTTTTCTCAAAATGCCCCGACAACACAGGCGTGCCTGGCTGGGTGTACCAATCGATAAATTGGTTGATACTGCTATCGGCGACGCTTAACGCTGACAACAAGTCTTCAACCGTGACCGCTTGCCCGTCATAACGGCGAAAATATTCGTCCGTGCCTTGGCGGAATTTTTCTTTGCCAAGCGTATTGGCAATCATGCGAACGATTTCTGCGCCTTTCTCGTACACTGTGGCGGTGTAGAAATTATTAATCTCGACAAAATGATCAGGGCGTGGCGGGTGCGCCAATGGGCTAGCGTCTTCAGGAAACTGCGCCGCTCGCAATGTTGCCACATCATCAATCCGCTGAACCGCTGGGGAATGCAGACTTTCGGAAAAAGACTGGTCACGAAATACGGTAAAGCCTTCTTTTAGGCACAGTTGAAACCAGTCACGGCAGGTGATACGGTTGCCCGTCCAGTTATGGAAGTACTCATGGGCAATCACTGCTTTGACATTAAAGTTACGGCGGTCGGTGGTGGTCTCTGGGCTAGATAGTACGCAAGCGGTGTTAAAGATATTTAATCCCTTGTTTTCCATCGCGCCCATATTAAACTGGCTAACCGCCACAATCATATAGCGGTCAAGGTCATACGCCCGTCCGTAGTTGTCTTCGTCCCATTTCATGGAGTCTTTTAACGCTTGCATGCCGACATGGCACTGCTCGATGTTCTCATGCTTGGCGTATAATTCAAGCAGCACTTCACGCCCTTCACTGGTGACATACTGATCGGTCAATACGTCCAAATCTGCCATGACGCAAGCGAATAGATAACTTGGTTTTTTGGTGGGGTCTTGCCACACCGCAAAATGACGGTCGCCCGCAAGCTCGCCTTGGTCGATTAAGTTACCATTGGCAAGCAGCGTTGGGTAAGTTTTATCCGCTTCAATGCGTGTGGTGAAGGTGGCAAGCACATCGGGACGGTCCGGATAAAAGGTGATTTTACGAAACCCTTCTGGCTCACACTGGGTACAGAACATTTTGTCCGCCCCTTCCCCTGCTTGGTATAAGCCTTCAAGACTGGTATTGGTTTGCGGCACGATGGTGACGACGGTGGTAATCTGACAAGTGTCTGGCGCGTTAACAATCGTTAGGCTTTCTTGGTCTAGTTGGTAGTCGCTTTCGCTTAAAATTTTGCCGTTTAAGGTAATTGATTCAAGCTGTAATTCTCGCCCAAAGAGTACCAAATCGCCTGCCGTGTTTCTTGCCATGTCAAGATTGGCGGTGACGGTTGCCTGCTTTTTATCGGCGCCGTCAAACAACTCAATTTTTAAGTCAATGTGATTGACACTAAAGACCGGCGGCGTGTAGTCTTTTAGATAGATTTTTTGCGGCTGGTTAGTATTTAATTGGTGACTATTTAAACTGGGGTCTGGTGTGGGTATATTAGCGGGTACATCGGGCATTTCGGTGTTTAATAGCTGGGGATTTTCGGTTTGGTTGGTTTCGGTGACGTTGGTCATATATTTCTTTAGCTCTCAATGTGTTGTTAAAAATTATTCTCATTCAATGTGGCTATTATGCCATAATTAATGACGTTTTTTGGTCACAAACCATAATGACTTTGTTATTACATTTTCATGCTATTTTTTTTATTTTTATCGGATAAAATTTCAACCCTTTTGACTCGTTTGTGGGTGACATGATGGATAATTTTGTAGGTAATTTATTTGATTTAGATTGGAAATTGAGGGTAGTTCACATGTTTCAAATGGTGATAGCGTTTGTGTTGGTATTACCTGTAGGCTACAATCGTGAGAATAGTCGACAAAACATTGGGCTGCGCACTTTTCCGCTTGTAAGTCTAGCAAGCTGTAGTTTTGCGCTGCTTGCGTTTGAAGTGCAAAACGATGACCCCAGTGCAATGGGGCGCATCGTAAGCGGCGTGGTAACAGGGATTGGCTTTATCGGCGGTGGGGCAATTCTCAAAAAAGATGGCATGATTGAAGGAACGTCGACAGCGGCGGCGATTTGGTCGGCGGGCTGTGTGGGCGTGGCAGTGGCGATGGGACGGCTAGAGATTGCGGTATTGATTAGTGTGTTTATGGTAGGGATTTTTTATTTTGTTAGTCCGTTAAAACAAAAACTTAGCAAGGATAACGATGATGTTTAATGTAAAAAGTTGGATGACAGCTTAAACTTACCCCAAGAAAAGCTGTTACTCTTCTTGGGGTAAAACCGCACATTTAACACCCATCGTCCACTATCATTGCAACACAAACTCTCTTAGGCTTACCACTTTATCGCGCACTTTTGCCGCTTCCTCAAACTTCAAATCACGCGACAAGGCTTTCATCTCTTTTTCTAACCGTGCAATCTCTTTGGCAAGCAAATCAGGCGAACGCAAAATCGAAATATCCACATCGGGGAACGCATGGGTGACCGCAATCGCTTGATTATCGTTCGGGGCTTCTGCTTCGCCTGTGTCGATTTTATCGGTAATCTGACGGCGAGCGGATGTCGGCGTGATGCCATGTTCTTCATTATATGCCATCTGTTTGGCACGGCGACGCTCAGTTTCTTCAATCGCCTTTTGCATACTTGGGGTAATACTGTCAGCGTACAAAATCGCCTTACCATTGACATGACGCGCGGCACGACCGATGGTCTGAATGAGCGAACGCTCCGAGCGTAAAAAGCCTTCTTTATCCGCATCAAAAATCGCCACCAGACTCACCTCAGGCATATCCAAACCTTCACGCAACAGGTTGATACCGACCAGCACATCATGCACGCCTGTGCGCAGTTCATGGATGATTTTCATCCGCTCCACCGTGTCGATATCCGAGTGCAAATAAGCAACTTTGATGTTGTACTCTTTTAGATAACTGGTTAAATCTTCTGCCATGCGTTTGGTGAGCGTGGTAATCAGCACTCGCTCATCTTTGGCTTTACGAATGTTGATTTCCGACAGCACATCATCAACTTGGGTCAAGACAGGACGAATCTCAAGCTGTGGATCCACTAGACCGGTCGGACGTACCACTTGCTCTACGACCTGCTCGCTATGCTCAAGCTCGAATTGGGCAGGGGTCGCCGACACAAAAATGGTCGCAGGGGTAATACGCTCCCATTCTTCAAACATCAGCGGGCGGTTATCCATCGCAGATGGCAGGCGAAAGCCGTAATTGACCAAGGTTTCTTTACGACTTCTATCGCCTTTGTACATCGCGCCGACTTGTGGCACGGTTACATGGCTTTCATCAATAAATAGCAAAGCATCGGGCGGAATGTAGTCAAACAACGTCGGCGGTGCTTCACCTGCAGGACGTCCCGATAAATGGCGCGAATAGTTCTCAATGCCGTTACAGTAGCCAAGCTGTTGAATCATTTCCAAATCATAAGTGGTACGTTCTTTGATACGCTGTGCTTCAATCAGTTTGTCATGCGCTCGAAAATACTCAAGGCGTTGTTCAAGCTCGGCTTTGATAGTGCCACTGGCTTTCTCTAGCTTGTCTCGTGGGGTGACGTAGTGTGATTTTGGATAGATGGTAATGCGTGGCACACTGCGCACGTTCTTACCTGTCAACGGGTCAAACCAAGTGATTTTTTCCACTTCATCATCGAACATACTGATACGCACTGCAAGCTGTTCAGACTCAGCCGGGTATATATCAAGCACTTCGCCACGCAAGCGGTAAGTACCTCGCCCAAAGTCAAGCTCGTTACGCGTATATTGCAGCTCCACCAAGCGTTTGAGCATGGCAGTGCGGTCGATTTTGTCGCCCACTACGATGTGAAGGAGCATTTTTAGGTAGCTTTCTGGGTCACCCAAACCATAGATACAAGATACCGATGCAATGATAATGGCGTCACGACGTTCGAGTAGCGCACGCGTGGCGGACAGTCGCATTTGGTCGATATGGTCGTTAATGGCGCTGTCTTTTTCGATAAAAGTATCGCTGGCAGGCACATACGCTTCAGGCTGATAATAGTCGTAATAACTGACAAAATACTCCACAGCATTGTGGGGAAAGAATGCCTTAAACTCACCATATAGCTGGGCAGCAAGGGTTTTGTTGTGTGCCATGATAATGGTGGGACGCTGGCATTGGGCAATCACTTTTGCCATGGTGTAGGTTTTACCTGAGCCTGTCACCCCTAAGAGCAGCTGACCGTCCATGCCTTTGTCGACACCGTCAACCAATTTGGCAATCGCTTGCGGTTGGTCGCCTGAGGGTTCAAATTCGGTCACCATCTCAAAAGGTTTACTTGAGATTTGGGTGCCACTGGCATTGACACCTGTGATTTGGGCATCATCTTGGATTTGGCGGGCAAGTTGGCTAAGTTCACGTTCGGAGCGGGAAGATTGAGGTGGTCGCATTTTATTGTCTTTATAGTAGTCAAAGATGGGTAAATAATGGGGTTGATGGGTGAGAAGTTAAAGCAGAATAACGCGAAATATTGTATCAATGACTGGTTATATCAAAAAAGACCACCCATTCACAAACCAGCCATCATCAAACTTGTTAAAATTACCCCATTAGCCTATTCCAGTTAGGCATTTAAAAGCATTAGGTTAATTTGGCAAAATCCCTTATAATATCCCCTGACTTTTCCACTGTAGCGGCAGTGACTTGTATGAGTCATTTTCCTATTAGTCATATTAATCATTTTTTCGTTAATCATTTTGCAAACTTGCTCGTGCTGTATTGCAGTCCGTGACTTTCTATTTTTGCTTTGTTCTCGTTTTAAAATGTAAAATAGAGATAGGTTTGCAAAGCGATTAATTTTCTATCACCCTTGATGTAATGAGAAAATTAAATGCGTGAATATCAACTATTTACCTCTGAATCCGTCAGTGAAGGTCACCCAGACAAACTCGCTGACCAAATCTCTGATGCTATCCTTGACGCCATTCTTGAGCAAGACATCCATGCGCGTGTTGCGTGCGAAACCTTGACCAAAACAGGTGGCGTGGTGCTGGCGGGTGAAATTTCTACCACCGCCAATGTTGATTTTGAAAAAATCGTGCGTGATACCGTTTTGCGCGTTGGCTACAATAGCTCAGAGTTGGGCTTTGATGGCGCCACCTGCGCGGTTATCAATATGCTTGGCAAACAATCTCCCGAAATCGCCCAAGGCGTTGACCGCTCGCGCCCTGAAGAGCAAGGTGCCGGTGACCAAGGTTTGATGTTTGGTTATGCCACCCATGAGACGGATGTGTTGATGCCTGCCCCCATTCAGTTTTCCCATCGTTTGATGGAAAAGCAAGCGCAATTGCGTAAAGACGGCACATTAGCGTGGCTGCGTCCCGATGCCAAAGCGCAAGTCACGGTACGCTATGATGGCGATAAACCTGCGTTTATTGATGCGTTGGTACTATCAACCCAACACGATCCCAGTATCTCGCAAAAAGACTTGCATGAAGCGGTGATGGAAGAAATCATCAAGCCTGTCATCCCAGCCGCGATGCTGCACAAGGACACGAAGTATCATATCAACCCAACCGGGTTATTTGTGATTGGTGGTCCTGTGGGGGATGCGGGTTTGACGGGTCGTAAAATCATCGTAGACACGTATGGCGGTATGGCGCGTCACGGCGGCGGTGCGTTCTCAGGTAAAGATCCATCAAAAGTTGACCGCAGTGCAGCCTATGCAGGGCGTTATGTTGCCAAAAATATCGTAGCGGCAGGACTGGCGGAGCGTTGTGAAATTCAAGTAAGTTATGCCATTGGGGTGGCAGAGCCTACCTCTATCTCTGTCAACACTTTTGGCACGGGCAAGATCAGCGATGACAAGATTGTCGACTTTATTCGCCAGCATTTTGATTTACGTCCGTATGGCATCACGCGTATGCTTAACCTACTCCAGCCCATGTATGAGCAAACAGCGAGCTATGGTCACTTTGGTCGCCAAGGCACTGAAACCGCTTTTACTTGGGAGCGTACTGACCGCGCGGCACTACTCAAAGCAGACGCGGGTTTATAATTTTATTGACCAAGTACAAGATTTGTAGGGTGCGTTTTACGCACCTTTTTAACGTTTAATTGATGGTAGAGAATTAGAGAAAAGTTATGAGCGAAAACACCAACCAAATCACCGAAGAAATGAACGCGTTTTATGAGCGTGCTGATGAGTTTATCCAGCTTGCCAATACCCTTCGCACCGATGATATACACGCAGGTAAAATCAATGCCTCCATGTTGTATGCGGTCGCACGTTTTAGCGCATGGACAGCGGCAACGGGCTTTGTCAAAGGCGCTGATTATGCCAAAGAAAAGCAAGATATTATCGAACATTTCACCAAGAATTTTGAGCGAATGTTGTCTGACAATATTGACGACTATGCCGAAAACTTCCAAAAATACATGCAAATTGGCAATTAATTGCAGTCCAACAACACGAGCATTTCATTAAAAAAGCGTATTGAATCGTCATACGCTTTTTTTATTGCAGTGCTTATCATCTAAACCCGCAATTATTTGAACAATTAATTATTTAAACCATCGATAAAACAACCAACCTATTATCAAGATGACCAAGATAATCACACTCACCCGTTTCACCCATCTTGGCAATAACAGTAGGGTGATATTTTCTTGTTTGAGATGATTATCAAGCCCTTGTGTCAATGTGCTAAAGCCTTGTTCTTTAGTCGCTGCTGATGGCGCAGGATGGGCTGTAGACGGCGTTTGACTGTTTGCCGCTAACGCTTGATTTTCATACGCATCAATTTGTTGTTTTGCTTCGTCTAAGCTAATCCCCTGCTCTTGTGCGTGGGTTTTGATGGCGATGACGTAGTTTTTTTTATCGACCAGTTGTTTGATATGACTCGGTAACGTTGATTGTGCCATAAGTAATTCCTCAAATTTCAACCTGTATATCATGCCTAGTTTGTTAAACTTATTTTAGAAGAATGTAGCAACGAACGCCTATTTATTGTAAATAAATGTAAATAAACACTTCACACTTTGCGCAAAATATTCACCTTTTAAAAGTTAGCGCGACTAATTATGTAAAAATAGAAGTTTACTATTCATTTTTAGCATACTTTTATTTTTACTTAACTTAATTTTTAAAAATCGCGTACTGACAGTTAGTTTTTTTGTGCGTATACTGGTGGTTATAATAAGGCAAAGCAGCAAATAACCTGCCCAAAACCTAAAGCAGGGCTGATTAACCCTAACTTTGCTATTTTCCCCTTCAATCATGTAAAAAGGAAGCAACATGGCACCTATCTCTGCAGGTCGCAAATTCCGTGACGCCATTGAGTCTGAAAAAGCCGAAGGTCGTCCCCTTCAAATCGTTGGCACTATCAATGCCTACACTGCCATGATGGCAAGTCAGGTCGGTCATAAAGCGATTTATCTCTCAGGTGGCGGTGTTGCCAATGCCTCATTCGGTTTGCCTGACCTTGGTATGACGAGCCTTAACGATGTATTGACCGATGCCACCCGTATTACCAATGCGGTTGACACACCATTACTGGTTGACATCGATACGGGTTGGGGCGGCGCATTTAATATCGCCCAAACCATCAAACAAATGGAAAAAGCAGGCGTTGCCGCGGTTCATATCGAAGACCAAGTAGCGCAAAAACGCTGTGGTCATCGCCCCAACAAAGAAATCGTCTCAACCAGCGAGATGGTTGACCGCCTAAAAGCTGCGCTGGATGCCAAAGTTGACCCAGATTTTGTGGTGATGGCACGAACCGATGCGCTGTCAGTGGAAGGTTTGGATGCTGCGGTTGAACGTGCGGTGGCGTTTCGAGAAGCAGGCGCGGACATGATTTTTGCTGAAGCATTGACCGATATCGCCATGTACCGCAAATTTACCGACGTGTTAGACATTCCCGTGCTTGCCAATATGACTGAGTTTGGGCAAACCGACCTTTACAGCACCAAAGAGCTGTTTGACGTGGGCGTTGACATGGTACTTTATCCATTATCTGCGTTTCGTGCGATGAACAAAGCCGCCCTCAATGTCTACCAAGCCTTAAAAGATGAAGGCGTACAAACATCCGTGGTCGACACCATGCAAACCCGCATGGAATTGTATGATTTCTTAAATTACCACTCATACGAACAAAAACTTGACGCATTATTTAAATCAAAAAAATAATTGGCGAACCATGCTCAACACTTAATGCCAAATACTTAAGGCTAAACACTGAATGCCAAACACTTAATAAAGCTAAAAAGGAGTTTTACCATGTCAAAAGACACCCCGGTAACAGATGCGACCGACAATAAGCCAAAACCTAAAAAAAGCGTTGCCCTATCAGGGGTACCCGCCGGTAACACCGCCCTATGTACCGTAGGTCGTACAGGCAATGACTTAAGCTATCGTGGCTATGATATTTTGGATTTGGCAAAAGACAGCGAATTTGAAGAAGTGGCGCACTTACTGATTCATGGTCATTTGCCAAACCGTCATGAGCTAGCGGTGTATAAGAAAAAACTCAAAACCCTGCGTAACTTGCCGGTCAATGTACTGGCAGTGCTTGAAGCCTTGCCTGCCCACGCCCACCCGATGGATGTGATGCGTACTGGCGTATCGGCACTGGGCTGCACCTTGCCTGAGCGTGAAAGCCAGCCTACCTCAGAAGCCCGTGATATCGCCGACAAGCTTATCGCCTCATTAGGCTCAATGCTACTGTACTGGTATCACTATAGCCACAATGGCAAAGTGATCAGCCTTGAGAGCGACCAAGACAGCATTGGCGGTCACTTCCTTGAGCTGCTACAAGGCGAAGCCCCCAGTGAATCGCATATCAAAGCCATGCACATCTCACTCATCTTATACGCTGAGCATGAGTTCAATGCATCAACCTTTACCAGCCGCGTGATCACAGGGACTGGCTCGGATATGTACTCCGCCATCTCAGGCGCAATCGGTGCGTTAAAAGGTCCAAAACATGGCGGCGCCAATGAAGTGGCGTATGACATCCAAAAACGCTACCGCAATGCCGACGATGCAGAAAAAGACATCCTTGAACGTCTTGAGAAAAAAGAGGTTATCATTGGCTTTGGTCACCCTGTCTACACCGTGAGCGACCCACGCAACGTGGTCATCAAAGAAGTGGCTCGCAACTTATCCAAAGAAACGGGCGACATGACCCTATTTGATGTGGCAGAACGCCTAGAAACCGTGATGTGGGACAACAAAAAAATGTTCCCAAATCTCGACTGGTTCTCAGCGGTCAGCTACCACAAAATGGGCGTGCCCACTGCCATGTTTACCCCATTATTTGTGATTGCGCGTACTGCTGGCTGGTCAGCGCACGTACTTGAGCAACGTGCTGATGGCAAAATCATCCGTCCTTCTGCCAACTACACAGGCCCTGATGACCAAAAATTTGTACCGCTGGATGAGCGTCAATAATTAGCATTTTAATCGTATAAAAAGCCTTTCAGGTCAGCCTACCTATTGATTTGAAGGGCTTTTTTTCTACTGGATTATTAATTTTAAGGTTAAGCCAAATGACAAGCCAATACCGCAAGCCCTTACCCAATTCTGATTTGGAATACTTCGATACCCGCCAAGCGGTGAACGACATCACCCCAGACGCGTATGATAAACTTCCCTACACCTCGCGTATTTTAGCTGAGCAATTGGTGCGTAAAGTCACTGATTCAAATGAATTGACCGCTGCGCTTAAACAGCTCATCAACCGCGAGCGTACGTTAGACTTTCCTTGGTACCCTGCGCGTGTGGTGTGTCACGACATCTTAGGTCAAACTGCCCTTGTGGACTTGGCAGGCTTGCGTGATGCTATCGCTGAGCAAGGTGGCGACCCAAGCAAGGTCAACCCTGTGGTGCAAACTCAGCTGATTGTTGACCACTCGCTTGCTGTGGAATGTGGTGGTTATGACCCAGATGCGTTTGAAAAAAACCGCGCCATCGAAGACCGCCGCAACGAAGACCGTTTTCACTTTATCAACTGGACAAAGACTGCCTTTGAAAACGTCGATGTGATTCCCGCAGGCAACGGCATCATGCACCAAATCAACCTGGAGAAAATGTCACCTGTTATCCAAGTACAAAATGGCGTCGCCTACCCAGATACTTGCGTGGGCACAGACAGCCACACCCCACACGTGGATGCGCTGGGCGTGATTTCGGTGGGTGTCGGTGGACTGGAAGCAGAAACCGTGATGCTCGGTCATCCATCAATGATGCGTCTGCCTGATATCGTAGGCGTACACCTCAAAGGCAAACGCCAAGCAGGCATCACCGCCACCGATATTGTGTTGGCGTTGACTGAGTTTTTGCGTAAAGAGCGCGTGGTCGGTGCCTATGTGGAATTCTTCGGTGAAGGCGCAGACAGCCTATCGATTGGTGACCGTGCCACCATCGCCAACATGACGCCAGAATATGGCGCAACTGCAGGGTTATTTTATATTGATGGGCAAACCATCGACTATTTACGCCTCACAGGGCGTGAAGACAAACAAGTCGAACTGGTAGAAAACTATGCCAAAACCGCAGGGCTTTGGTCATCTGACCTAGCCACTGCTGAGTATGAGCGTGTACTTGAGTTTGATTTGTCACTCGTCACCCGTAACATGGCAGGTCCTTCAAATCCCCATGCGCGCGTATCGACTTCTGAGCTTTCTGCCAAAGGCATTGCCCATGCCGAAGGTGAAGCCGTGCCTGAGTCAGAGAATGGTTTAATGCCTGATGGGGCGGTGATTATCGCCGCTATCACCTCGTGTACCAATACCTCAAACCCTCGTAACGTGGTGGCAGCGGCATTACTTGCCAAAAAAGCCAACGAACTTGGCTTAACCCGTAAACCTTGGGTGAAATCATCCTTCGCCCCTGGCTCAAAAGTGGCTGAACTGTACTTGCAAGACGCTAACCTATTGCCAGAACTGGAAAAACTCGGCTTTGGTATCGTGGCATTTGCCTGTACCACTTGTAACGGTATGTCGGGTGCGTTAGATCCTGCGATTCAGCAAGAAATCATCGACCGCGACCTGTATGCCACGGCGGTGCTATCAGGCAACCGCAACTTTGATGGACGTATCCACCCGTATGCCAAACAAGCCTTCTTAGCAAGCCCGCCATTAGTCGTCGCGTATGCGATTGCAGGGACGATTCGTTTTGACATCGAAAAAGACGTGCTTGGCGTGGTCAATGGTAAAGAGATTCGCCTTATCGACATTTGGCCATCGGATGAAGAGATTGACGCGATTGTGGCAAAACACGTCAAACCTGAGCAATTCCGTCAAATCTATATCCCTATGTTTAACCTTGACCGCAGCGAAAAAGCCGACAGCCCACTGTATAACTGGCGCCCAATGTCGACCTATATCCGCCGTCCACCCTACTGGGAAGGCGCGCTAGCGGGTGAACGCACCCTCAAAGGTATGCGTCCATTGGCGATTTTACCTGACAATATCACCACCGACCACTTGTCACCGTCCAATGCGATTTTGGCAAGCTCGGCGGCAGGCGAATACTTGGCAAAAATGGGCTTGCCCGAAGAAGACTTTAACAGCTATGCCACCCACCGCGGCGACCACTTAACCGCGCAACGTGCGACCTTTGCCAATCCAAAACTGTTTAATGAAATGGTGAAAAATGACGATGGCAGTACCAAGCAAGGCTCACTGGCTCGCGTTGAGCCTGAAGGTCAAGTGATGCGGATGTGGGAAGCGATTGAGACCTACATGAACCGTAAGCAACCGCTGATTATCATCGCCGGGGCGGACTATGGTCAAGGCTCTAGCCGTGACTGGGCTGCCAAAGGTGTGCGTCTGGCAGGGGTGGAAGCGATTGTGGCGGAAGGTTTTGAGCGGATTCACCGTACCAACCTTATCGGTATGGGCGTGCTGCCGCTTGAATTTAAAGCTGGGACGACACGTATCACGCTAGGGCTAGATGGTACTGAGACGTATGATGTGATTGGTGATATCTCGCCACGTTGTGATTTGACGCTAGTGATTAATAAAGAAGGCTCTCAGCCGCTTGAAGTACCTGTGACCTGTCGTCTTGATACCCAAGCAGAAGTGGATACTTACAATGCTGGCGGCGTGTTGCAGAAATTTGCCAAGGATTTTTTAGCGAGTTGCTAAATTTATATAAATTTAATAGACTGCAGATAAATAGTTACTTTGCAGTCTATTAAATCAATTGGAGTAAATTATGTCTGAATTCCTGTAAATACCCCAAACTTAAAACAACATCAAAGTAGAAACATTAAGCCACCTGTTTAAACTCAGCAGGCGTCATATCATTCAATGAATCATGCGGTCGTTCGTGGTTATAAACCTCGATCCATTTATCCGTTAATTGTCTAACCTCATTTAAATTATTGAACAAATAACAATCTAACACCTCATTTCGATAGCTACGATTGAATCGTTCAATATACGCATTTTGGTACGGACAGCCAGGCTTGATATAGTCAATCAAGATGTTGTTAGCCGCCGCCCAATCCGTGAAGACATTTGAGGTAAACTCACTGCCATTATCAACCCGAATCTTGTTAGGATAGCCATGGCACTCGGCTAACTGATCCAAATAGCGAATCACTCGTAGTGACGGGATGCTGGTACCAATATCAATGCCTAGTA